>NZ_JADWYU010000230.1 GCF_016786325.1 Frankia nepalensis
GTCCGGGCCGCTCGGCGCGACCCACTCGCCGCCGATGAACAGTTTTTCCTGTACCTGCATGGTGCTTCCTCCGGTGGCTGTCCGGCCGGGGCGCCGGCCGGACGGGAACGGGACGGCCTTCATAGAACGGTCTGGGATGGGCGGCTATTCGGGACCCGGTCGATCGGCGCAGGCGGCGACTGGAGGAGGCAGTCATCGACAAAGATCAGCCAGTCCAGGTCGAGATCGCAGATCATGCTTCCTATCGCGTCGAGACCGGTCTACGGAACGGGTCAGCCGATTGTGCCACCTGGTTCTCGGGTCGTGACGGTCCCAGATCCCGTCGGTCGGTTGGCCGCGTTAGACGGCCTCCGCCCAGTCTGGACCGACGCCGGATGTTGGTCGGGAATCTGGAGCGAGAATGATCTCGTCAGCGGGATTCAGAAGCCCTCGATCGCCACCCGCGTGGCATGCTCGGCCTCAGCAAGGCTGGTCGCACGGGCACCCAGGAGCGCCGAGACCGCTTCGACGGCGCCAAGCCGACGTTGCCTCGAACTCACGCGACGGCCACGGCGGTTTCCTCACTTAATCAATCCCCTACGCACGGCGATGTTCACCGCGGCGGCCCGGTTGCGAACGCCCAGCTTAGTTCGGATGTTGCGGAGATAGGTCTTGACAGTCTCTGGGCTAAGTATGAGCTGTTCGGCCACTTCAACGTTCGAGAGACCTTCGGCGACTAACTTGAGGACTTCTTGCTCTCGGGGGCTGAGCGACAACACCGCCACCGCCACCGGCGCCGGCGAGGAGTTGCGGAGGCGTTTGGTCAACGGGGACTGCGCGGCGGTGGTCTTCCGGTCATCTGAGTCGCCGCTTTGCTGATTCAGGCCACGTTCGATCTGTCCCGGCGCGCGAGCGTCCACCGCAGCTCCTCCATTTCCTGAAACTGTATGTCGCCTCGGTGTTGGGTGCCTGGCGGCGTAAGAGGTGTTCCGTCAACGTTCCGAGGGAGATGGGGTCACGGGGGGCGACGAGCTCGCGGGAGCTGGAGCGAGGATGGGCGGGAGAAGTAGGTAGAGCAGGTCACCGAGACCTGGGGCAGATGTCGTCGAAGGCGTTTGGGTGGGCGTCACGCTGACGATGCCGGTGCCCGTCGGCGTGATCACGCTTGCTGTGATCGACGAGTTCGTCAACCGACTGCCGGACGACATGGCCGCTGTCGGCGTGGAAAGGGCAGGTGTGCCGGCAACCGCCGGTGCCTGTGCCAGCGTCGGCACCGGCGCCAACGATGCGACGGCGCCGTCGGCGTAGCCATGACGGATGCCCCGCATCGCGAGTAACCCGGCAGCGAGTAGCAACAGGGCGCCCGCCAGAGCAGCGGCGACGACGGCGATCCGGCGGCGGCTAGCCGGGTCCGCCCCGGAGCGGCGCGGAGTGAACACGGGCGTGGAATCGCGTTCGGTGGCCTGGTGGGCGATGTCGGCCTCGCGTCGCCGGCGGCCGCGGGGAGGCAGCGTGGTGGCCGCGGCGCGTCGGTACCGGGTGATCTCGGCGGCGACGGTGTCGGGCAGCCAGCCCTCACCGAGCAGGTCTCGCCGCGCTGTCGGGATCGTGGCGCTGCCGGTCCGCACGTCGAGTTCGTCCGCGAGGCGGCCACACAGCTCGATGATCTCCTCGCAGCTGGCTCGATGGGCCAGCGGCTTCGCCAGGCAGCGCTCGAGGACCAAGCGCAAGGGCCAGGGAACAGGTTCCCAGTCGGGGTCCGTGTGCTCAATGCGGTGAAAGACGGCGATGTCACCCCCGAACGGGTACTCGCCGGTCGCCGCGAAGTAGGCGGTGGAACCCAGCGAGAACACGTCCGACGCACGCACGGCCCGTCCGCCGCGGACCTGCTCCGGGGACATGAACGCGGGTGTGCCCAAGGGCACCCCAGGACGGCTGATCCCCGCGCCGGCACCCTCGACAGCCCGCGCGAGCCCGAAGTCAATGACCAGCGGAGCGTCCGCCGCCATGATGACGTTTGCGGGCTTGAGATCCCGGTGGACGACCCCGGCCCGGTGGATCGACTCAAGCGCCTCGGCGACCCCGGAGAGCAGACCGAGCACCGTGCGGGCCGGCAGCGGACGGCCACGGTGGACCACCGTCGACAGGTTCGGCGCCGGCACATAGGACGTCGCGACCCACGGCCGGGCCGCATCCGTGTCCGTGTCAACGACCGGCACGGTGTATGCGCCCTGCACTCGGCGCGCGATCGTGACCTCCGTGGCGAACTGACGACGAAAGTCCGGACTGTCGGCGAACTCCTGGCGCACAAGCTTCAGCGCGATCGGCCGTCCACCGCGGCTGGTCGACAGGAAGACGGTTCCCATGCCGCCCTGACCTATCCGGGCACGCAGCGTATAGCCACCCACCTCGGACGGGTCGTCGGGCAGCAACGGCACAAACAGGCGATCAGGGGCCGAGGGCTGCCGGCCAGGAGAGGATGCGCGACCGGAGGTTTTGACGTCTTCCGGCCCCTGCGGCTCGGTGGTCTGTGGTGAGGAATACATCGCTCCTCACCGACCGCCGGCCGCGACGGCCCGGCCTTCCGACCGGAGGAGAACGCGAGGGCGCGGCAGGGGGAATCCTGCGCGGTCGCGCATCGGACGCACGATCTTCCTGATCTTTATCCTGCCTTCTTCGGTGCCACCCTTGTCATGGAAAAAATCGTCGATGCTCGTCTCACGGCGTCCGCGCGCTGGCCGCGCGGAAAATCCGCGGTGGCCATCCCGGCCGCGCAGGCCCGGATGAGGACGGCTCTCACCGCCACGCCGCCTTCGCGGGTCATCCGAGGGGTCTGGGGGGCGCCGGTTCCACGCCTCCGCCGTTTCCCTTCGCCGACCTGCCAGCCAGCAGCACAAGACCTCCTGATACAGGATCGCACGAGAGCGACCAAGGGTGTCGCGAGCCAGAGAGACCCAGCATGGCGGCCGGCTTGAGAAGGAACCATGGGACACCACAGCCCACGGCCGGCTCGGACGAGTTCCACGAGAGCCCCGCCAGCCCCATGCTGTCAATGGGGACAGAACGTAGACGCGAGCCGACGAAATTGCAAGTGAACACTCACCGACATCCCTTCTGATGAGACGTTGATGACGCGTGGCGACACAACCAGCCCTGATTACCCACAGAACTAGCGCGACTACAAGATTTGGTGACTCTGGGTAGCCCCCAGAGCTGGCTCCTGTCGCCATGTTGCGTCCGGTCCTCGGAGTCCACGTGTTGGCCGTCCGACTGTTGATAGAGCATTGGGCGCCGCCCGGACCGGCAACCGCGGCGATCGGCTCACGCAGCCTCGCCGGCTGCAGTCGAGGCGACACTTCGCCGCGCACCGCGCCTTCTATGAGGCGATGCCGATGGGTCGTACGCCTTCGCGATGACCGGGGTGCTGACTGTGATGTTCAGCGACCTGCAGCGGCCGGCGGTGCGCATCCTGTTCGGCGATCTGGACCCGGCTACCAGCGAGGACCTGACCACGTTCTTCGTCGGCGGCTCCGGCCCACTGATCAATGACTGGCTGGTCGACGGCATCAAGCCACTCGATCCCGAAGATCTGGCGAACAGCCTGCTGGACGTCTTCTCAGTCCTTGCCGGCGGTCACCAGCGGCAGCCGGAGGCCGTGTGCCATCCAGCACTCCACACCAGCGCGACTGACCCTAGGCGACGGCTTCTTCGCCGACGAGGGTGGTGCGGTGCATGAGGCGGCGGGAGGCGGCGGTGTAGGGCTGGGCCCGGTGCAGGATGCCTGTGTTATCCCAGACAACCAGATCGCCGTGGCGCCAGCGGTGACGCAGCGAGAACTCCCGCTGGGTCGCCCACGCGAGCAGCCGATCCAGCAGCGCCCGGCTCTCCTCGGCCGCCAGGCCGACGACATGATCAGCCGTCGCGCCGACCAGCAGCGACTTGCGCCCACTGCGCCGAGTCCACACCAGCGGATGCTCCCGCGACGGCACCTTGTCCCACGCGGCGCGCATCTTCGCCGGCGCGTCCGGGTTGGACAACCGCTGGGTGGCCGCGAAGCTGTGCACCACCCGCAGCTCGGCCAACGTGGCCCTCTCCTGCGCGGACAACGCCTCGTAGGCGGCGTAGAGGTTGGCGAACTCGGTGTCCCCGCCCTCGGTGGCGACCTCCAGCGCGGTCAGCAACGTCGCCTTCTGCGGCACCAGGTCGTTCGCGCCGTCGATGTGCCAGTAGAACGTGCCCGCCCGGTAGGCCGCCAGCGTGCTCCGCGCCGGGTCCAGCGAGATCGCCGACACCTCCGGGAAGCCCTCTTCTCCGCCCATTGGCGCGACGATCACCTCGCCGAGCATCCGGGACAGCGCCACCAGGTCGGCGTCACCGATCCGCGCCTCGCGGTAGATCACGACACCGTACTCGTCGAGGTACTCGCGCACCTCGGCAGCGACCTGCGGAGTCGCCAGCTCCGGCCCACTACGCCCCGCAATCTCGACGCCGATCCCCCGGCTCACCGGAGTGACAGACACGGCCATACCCTCTCCCGCTTCTCCCATAAAAAAGATCCACAATGGCATGATCGACCCAATGGCCGCCGACGGACGCCGTCTCTCTGTCGGGGCCACGGCAAGCACCCGAACCGGATCCACGCCAGATCGGCACGTAGATGGACGCCGATTTGCCGCCCCTGAGCAGGTCAATCCGGCACCTGCCCCGCATCTCGGGCGTCAGGGTGCCACAACCATACCGGCGGGTCTAGTTCTGGTGCGCCGACTCGCCGGGGCAGGCCGGCGGCATCAAGCAAGCACAGCGACCGGACCATGCCGAGGTCACCCCCCGCCGGAGGAACAGACGAGGCTACCCGCGGGTAGCCCCGATGCCCACCACCAGGCAACCCAATCCGCACGGCCAGCTGGTCGCCAACCGCCGTCCACCGCGCCAGACCGGACGCACAGCAGCACCACGAGCAGGAGATTGTCGACGAAACTAGACCTGGTGGTATAGTTCTGGTCGCCGAGGTCGCTGGTCCGCCGGCTGGCACCTCTGTGAGTCGTAGGAAGGCTGACGGGCCCGCGCCGGGCCGCCTCGCCGACAGCCTTGGACATCCACCAAGGCAGGTCCTTCTATGCCACCACCCAGCAATCGCCATCCCGTCCGGCGCTGAGGGCAGCGGGCCGTCCGCATGGGCACGACGCCCATCGGACAGCGGACCCGAGCGACGCACCCACCTCCCCGCCGCGGCAAGCTGACCGCCGCCATGGCCGCGACGACCAAGACCGGCGTCGACCTCCTCTTGCCTACACGCGGACGCGCCTGTCCGCGCGTCGGCCGCCTGGGCTTTCCGTCGATCTTCGAACCGAAGAAGCAGCAGTCAGCCCGCACGAAACCGACCGGTCTCCGGTATTCCGGCCCCGCCTGGCGCACGCTCCTCGCGCACAGGTACCCAGTCCTTCTATTGGTTCACGGAGCAATCTTAACCGCAGCCGGGAAACAACATCCGGCGAGCAGGTCCACTTGGAGGATGCATTGGGCGCCAACAGTCCTGTCTACTGGGACCCTTACGACGGTAGTTTCAATACGGATCCTTACCCGGTCTTTAACCAGATGCGGGAGGAGGCCCCGGTCTACCACAACGAGAAGTACAACTTCTATGCGCTCAGCCGGTACGCGGACTGCGAGCGCGGCCTGCCGGACTGGCAGACCTTCCAGAACTCCCGAGGCAACATCCTCGACATCATCCAGTCTGGCATGGAGATCCCACCCGGAACCTTGATCTTCGAAGACCCGCCCATGCACGACATCCACCGCAAGCTTCTCGTCCGGGTCTTCACCCCTCGCCGGATAGGCGAGCTCGAGCCGCGGGTTCGGGAGTTCTGCGCGCGCATTCTCGACCCGCTGGTCGGAGCCACCAGCTTTGACCTGATCGCGGCCCTGGGCGCGGAGATGCCGATGCGGGTCATCGGCATGCTACTCGGCATTCCGGAGGCTGACCAGGCAGGTATCCGCGACCTCACGGACGAGAAGCTGCGCACCGAGTCCGGCGGGCGGATGGACCTGTCGGAGGGCGTGATGATCGACAGCGGGGTCTTCGCCGACTACATCGACTGGCGACGCGACCACCCGTCGAACGACCTCATGACCGACCTGCTGAACGCCGAGTTCACCGACGAGAACGGCCTGGTCCGGACGCTGACGCGAGACGAGGTGCTGACCTACGTCACGGTCGTCGCCGGCGCCGGGAACGAGACGACCGGCCGGCTCGTCGGTTGGATCGGAGCCCTCCTCGCCCGGAATCCCGACGCGCGCCGCGAGCTCGCCGCCGATCCGAGCCTGATCCCCAACGCGATCGAGGAGATCCTTCGCTACGAGCCGCCCGGCCCGTTCATGGCCCGCTACACCGCCACGGACGTCGAGTTCCACGGGCAGACGATTCCCGCTGGCAGCGCCACGATGTTCATGCTGGCCGCCGCGAACCGTGACCCGCGCCGATACACCGACCCGGATCGTTTCGACATCCACCGGAAGATCGGCCAGTTGATGACCTTCGGCCTCGGCGGTCACTACTGCCTGGGCGCGGCGCTCGCCCGCTTGGAGGGACGAGTCGCGCTGGATGAGTTGTTGCGTCGCTTCCCCGACTGGGACGTCGACTGGTCGGGCGCGAAGCTCGCGCAGACGTCGTCCGTCCGGGGCTGGGAAACCCTGCCGCTCGTCGTCGGGTAGCCGGTCTGGACGGCGTCAGCGGGCGGGCACAGACGCTGGTCGGGAGTAGAGCGACCAGCTTGACGAGGAGGACGCATGGGACAGCTGGACGGTAAGACGGCCGTCATCACCGGAGCCGGCTCCGGAATGGGGAAGGAGGCCACGAGACTCTTCGTGCGCGAGGGAGCGCGGGTGTTAGCCGCGGACATCAGCGGACGGGAGAAGGAGACGGCGGCCGAACTGGGCAACGCGGTTGTGCCATTTCACTGCGACGTGTCCCTCGAATCCGACGTCGAGGCGATGTTCCAGGCCGCCCTCGCCGAGTTCGGCACCTTGAACGCGGTGCTCAACGTCGCCGGCATCGGCGGCGCGCAGCCGCTCGCCGAGATCACCATGGCCGAGTACGACCGGATCATGGACGTGGACCTGCGCGGCGTGCTGCTGGGCACCAAACACGCCATCAGGGCGATGCTTCCCACCGGCGGCGGCTCCATCATCAACTGGTCCTCGACGGGCAGCATCAACGCGTCCCAGCGACAGGTGAGCGCCTACTCGGCCGCGAAGGCAGGGGTGAACGCCTTCACCAAGGCCGCCGCCGTGGAGTACGGGCCCCAGGGGATCCGCGCCAACGCGATCTGTCCCGGATTCATCGTGACCGAGCTGTCAGCCAAGGCCGTCGAGAGGTTCCCCCAGCTGGTGGCGAACTCGCCGATGCGCCGCGCCGGCCGGCCGGAGGAGGTGGCGGAGCTTGCGCTCTTCCTCGCCTCCGATCGCGCCAGCTTCATCAACGGCGCGATCATCCCGATCGACGGTGGCACGACCGCGTCGCTCCCGTGAACCACCCGCCCTGCGCCGCCGTCGCGAACCATCCGGCAAGCCAGCCCACGGACCTCGTCCGTTCGCCTGGGCGGACGATGCCCACGAGGCAAGGACCCACCAGCTGTAGCGGGTCGGGCCACGGCGGCGCAGGGCGGGAGGCTGTGCCCACGGCGAAGGTCCGAAGGGATACCGTCAGCGGGACGAGGCGGACGGCACGGGCACTGACCTGCGTGGACGTCCCGGCCGTCCCACGGTCGCGACGGACCGCCGGACCAGCCCCTTCTCAGTTTGGCTGACACTTTTCATTGACACTCGCCAGTGAGAGCGGTAGAAAGATCTCATGCTGGAGGAGCGGACCAAGCCACACGCTCGCGAGGCGCAGCGGCTCGAGACGCGCCAGCGGGTGTTCGACGCAGCCATCGCCGAGTACAAGCGTTCCGGTATGGCCGAAGCGGACATCGGCGCCATCGCCACGGCGGCGGGGGTGGCGCGGGGCACCTTCTACTTCCATTTCCCGACGAAGGAGCATGTTCTCGCCGAGCTGGACCACAGCGAGCAGGAGCGGATGGCGAAACAGCTATCCCGGTTCCTCGCGTCGCCTCGGGACCTGCCGGCCGTGTTCGACGAGGTGGTCCGTCTGGTCACCGCGATCGAACGACGGCTCGGCAAGGTTCTGTTCCGGGATGTGCTCGCCTACCATTTCTCCCCCGCCCGCCCCACATCCGCTGACTGGACCGAGTACCCGGTCATCCTCCTCGTCATCCGGGCGATCGAGCAGGCGCGAGACCGGGGCGAGATATACCCCGAGGCGGATGTCAGGCACAGCGCATTCTTCTTCCTGGTCGGGCTGTACGGGCTGCTGATCGCGGTCACCGGCTCCCAGTCTGACCGCACCACCATTCTGCGGAATTTCGTGGCCACTGTACTCCGCGGCCTCGAGTCGCGCTAAGACCTCTTCGCGAGGTCGACAGCTACAGATCTCCGCATTTCCACTATCCAATATTGCCCGGATCGATTACCCGGGAGGTGTCGTCATGCTCGTGGACCTACTGCGCTTCGGCGCGGCGTGGGCCCTCGTCGCCGGCCTTCTGTTTTTCTGGCACTACATCATGAGTCGCATCGGAACCTTCTGATGGACATTCCGCACGACGGCCACCGCCTGCCTGACCGATCGTTACCGACGGAGATTCCTCCGCGGCCGCGATCCGGTGGCATGCCGATGGCCCACCCGTTCTGGCCCGTAGGGAGCCGGCAATGACCGAGCCTGCCAGCGGCTCGGCGTTATGGGTAGAGCAACGATGTTCGCTGGCGGCCGTGGCCTTCTCCGAGGGGCGTCGCCAGGGAGCGCGGCTTGTCTCCGGTGAGCGCCGGACCTTCGGGCTGGGCGCAGGCCGCTCGATCGTGAACGTCCCCCATCCCGCTCCCTTGCGCGGCTGGACCGTCCGAACGCTGACCTGCGGCATCGCGATGCAGTGCTCTCCGTCCAAGGACCGTATCGCCGGCTACCTACTTCACAAGCTCACGCCGCGAGAGCTGAGGGCATTGGCCCTCGTGGAGGGCGGAGTCGCGATGGGCTGGATCGGCGCCAACTGGCCGGGCCTGATGCCCGAGCTGCGGCGCGTTCTTCCCGATCTCGAGGTCCTCCACGATGGGCTCGACGGCCCGACCATCCTCGAGTGCGCGGTGAACCTTGCCAGATCCCACCATGAGTTGACCCCACACCCACTACTCGGTCAACTCTCGATGGACGCCGCGGTGCCCGGCGGCCTGGCCGCCTCCGCTCGACGCCGGTACGGCAGGGTGCCGTGGAGTACCAGGCGCAAGGACTCCTACCGGTTCTATGCCATCCCGGTGGGCGGGGAGGGCGGCGTCAAGAATCCCAACATCCCACCTCCGAGCAGGCCGGAGGAGGAGGACGTCGAGGTCCGTCCGGACGCTCGGGTTGGCGTTCCCTATCCAGAGTGGAACTTCTGGACGCAGCAGTTCCTGCCCGACCACGTCGCCGTTCTCGAACGCCGGCACCCGACCCGACCCGCGCAGGCGATTCACGCCTCCGCGGATGTACGGCGCTGGTTTGAGGAACACACCCACCGTGCCCTCAGGAACCGGCTGGAAGACGGCTCGGACCTCGACATCGATGCCTACGTCTCCCACCACGTCGCCACGGCCGCCGGCGACGCCTCCGCGGGGCGGGTGTTCCGGGACCTGCGGCCCGGTCAGCGGGACGTCAGCACCGCGCTGCTCCTCGACGGCAGCTCGTCGATGGGCGCCCAACACGGGTTGGTGTTCCGGCTGGAACTCGCCTGCGCCGACGCGCTGTCCGCGGCGATGGTGCAGGCCCGCGAACGGCATGGCGTCTTCGTGTTCTCGGGCAGCACTCGTCACCGGGTCGAGGTCCGCTGCCTCAAGGACTTCTCCGACCGCCGCTTCGTCGCGCCCAGTGGCCTCGGCCTGGTCGCCGGCGGCTACACGAGGCTCGGTGCCCCACTGCGGCACCTGACGAACCGGCTACTCGCGCAGCCCTCCGAACGACGCCTGCTGATCGTGATCGGCGACGGCCTCATGTCCGACGAGGGATACGAGGGCCGGTACGCGTGGGCTGACGTCGCCCACGCGGTCGAGGAAGCAGAGGACGCGGGGGTCTCGATGTACTACCTCGGTGTGGGGCGCACCCGAGTGGACCCGCTGCCAGAGGTGTTCGGACCCCGCCGTTCGCGGCGGATTCTGCGGGTGGAAGAACTCCCCCGGGCACTGGCGCACGTTCACCGCGAACTGGTCGCCGCCTAGACTCACGCCCGGCCATTCATTCCGCATTTTTCCGCGGCCGCCGGCCGCCTGTTTTCACATTTTTTCGGAGGTCAGATGGCCGCGCACGACTACCAGGCCATTGGTAGTGAGGTGACGCTTTTCGAGCACGCATTCAGCAGGCGGCTACCGGTGATGCTCACGGGGCCGACAGGTTGCGGCAAGACCCGGCTCGTCGAGCACATGGGCGCCCGGCTAGGCCGTCCCGTCGTCACCATCAGCTGCCACGACGACCTCACCAGTGCCGACCTGGTCGGCCGGTTCGTCGTCCTGGGCGGCGATGTCGTCTGGACCGACGGCCCACTCACCAGGGCGGTCAAGGACGGCGCGATCTGCTACCTCGACGAGGTGGTCGAGGCCCGCCACGACTCGTTGGCGGTTCTGCACTCGCTCACGGACCACCGGCGCACCCTGTACCTTGACCGGTCCGGCGAGGTGGTGGAGGCACCCGACACCTTCATGCTGGTGTGCTCCTACAACCCGGCGTACCGCAGTTCCCTGAAGGATCTGAAACCGTCGTTCCGGCAGCGTTTCGTCACGCTTCCGATGAGCTATCTGCCGCCAGATCGCGAGGCCGAGGTCGTGGTGGCCGAGTCGGGTGTCGCCGCGGAAGTCGCGAGTCGGCTGGTCCGCTGCGCCACCACCATCCGTACGGCCGAGTCCGTGTTTCATTTCGAGCCGCCCTCGACCCGGACGCTCGTGACCGCGGCGCAGCTCATCGCCGCCGGAACGGACGAGATGGCCGCCGCCGAGGCGAGCATTCTTGCGCCGCTGAGCACCGACGGGGCCGTCTCCGACGGCCTGCGGGAGGTCGCGGCAGCCTGCCTGCTGCCGGCCGGCGCCCCGGCCTGACCACATACCTGGAGGCATTCGCCATGGACGTACGCGACCGACAGCGGCGACGAGCCCTGATGGTCTTCCAGATCGCCATCTACGGATACCTGGCCGCGATCATCGGCGTCCAGCTCTACATGTACTCGCAGAGGAACTGGTAGGAGACCGTGAGACTTCCTTTGATGAAGCGCCCGCCGACGCCGGCGCTGGCCGGCGCGGCGATCGGAGCCGGCCCCGACAGCTCGGTCTCCTACGAGGACCATCTCGAGGAGAGCCGGAAGGCCCAACGCCAGGCCGACAAATGGCTCATCGCGGGCACCGTGCTGATGGGGATGACGCTGCCGGGCATCATCGGCCTGCCCCTGTTCTTCCGCGGCCTGGCGCTGCTGCGCAAGGCCTCGCGTGCCGGTCTCACCGTTCGTCCGATGATCGTCACGTTGATCGGCTACATGGTCTTCCTCGACGCCGCGATCAACAGCTTCGGCTGGGCGTTGGACCTGATGGCCAACCACGCGCTGATCTACCGGACGTTCATGATGGGCTGGGGCAGCATCTTCGACGCCGGTTACTTCTGGCACTACAACGAACTCGGGTTGGGCGGAGCCAGCGCGCCAGGAGAGAAGGCCTGGGAGATCGCCTGCGTGCTGACCGTCTTCCCCATGCGGATGGCGGCGTGCATCGGCCTGCTACAGATGAAGCGCTGGGGCCACCAGTGGATGATCATCACTTGCTGGTTCGGCGTGGTCATCTGGGTCGGCTACGTGTTCAACATGACGATGTACGCCGACCTCCGGTTCTCGGGCATTCTGCTCCCGGTGATCGGCTGGTGGCTGTTCGACATCTTCTATATCACGCCATTCCTGGCCATCCCCTATCTACATACCGTCAATCGCGAGATCTTCTCCGACTGAGTGCGGGCCGGCCGTGGCCGGCCGAAGGAGCAAGCCGTGAGCAAGACTGAGGCTAAGGACCTCCCCCTCGGCACGTCGGCGGAACATTCCCGCATGCACACCGTCATTCGGCGCGTGTGCTGGGTGCTCCTGATCGGGCTCGTGATCGAGGGGGCGCTGGTTACGCCGTTCACCCTGATCTGGCTTGGCTGGCCGACGCTATCGATCCAGGAGATCTGCGACGGTCTCACCAAGGTCCAGTACTCCGACCCGGAGCAGACCTGCGAGGACTCGTACCCCATCAACAGCCCGCCGTTCGGCGGAGAGCCGGTCAAGGGCAACCCGGAGACCTCGGGCGACGAGTGGGGGGTACAGCCGCGCCCCGGCTACGACAAGATCGGATTCCGCGAGCTCGTCCGGATCCAGCAGGAACTGGACGCGCAGAACTCGACTGCGGGCAAGTAGCCGAGGACGTTCCCGGCCGCGAGGCCGTCTAGCCCGCCGCTGGCGGCCGATCGGGTCGGATCGCGAGGCCACCGTCGTGGCAGCCGTCGGCGTTCTCGCCCGCTCGCGGGCGGGAACGCCGGCCGACCGGTCAAAACACAGCCGTCAACCGCGGCTTTCTCGACCCAGTTTGATCAAGGGCGAGGATTCCGAGGCCGGCGCCGGATGCAGGCGACACTCCATTCGCCAGACCGATCGAGTGCGGGCCCGACTAGGGCACGAAGGCGAAGCTTCACACCATTACCATCCAGAGCGATCTTCGATATTTAACGTACACGGATTGAAGCCGGTCCGTACGACGCGCCAGAATTTCCGGCCACCGTACGCGGCGTACCTCTCAGTCACAGAAACGTCAGGCGACGAGAGCGAGGAGCTATGTTGCACCACTCGAAGCCCGTCGGCCGGCAGGTGGACGCCCGGCCGTCTCGGTCCGGCCCATCCGCCCGGCCAGGCACCCGCCCGACCGGATTACGACTGGTTGGCGCCGCCGTCCTTGCCGCGAGCGTCGCCCTGGTCTCGGCCTGCGGTGGCGGGTCCGGTGACCGGGACGAACCCGCGCCGACGACCGGCACCGCGAGCGCCGCCGAGGTGCTGGGCCCCGTCGAGAAGGCGACCGGCGCGCCGGTCACGCTCGGGGTCATCACGGATGGCGCCAGCCCGACGGCCGACCACACGAACGACAACCGGGTCGCCGAGGCCACCGCGAAGTACCTGAACGAGCACAAGGGCGGCCTCGGCGGTCGCCCGATCGAGATCACCATCTGTGAGACGCTCGGCGACCTGGCCAAGGCCACCGACTGTGGCAACGAGATGGTCACGAAGGGCGTGTCGGCCGTCCTGATCGGCACCTCCGGCGTCGTCGAGGCGGCCTGGGAGCCGCTGAACGAAGCCAAGATCCCCGTTATGCTCTCCGGATCGGCCGACCCCGAACTGCTCGCCAGCCCAACGACCTTCAGCCTGGCCAACCCGACCTTCCCGATCATCGACCTGCCCATCCAGGTGGCCAAGGACAAGGGCAACAAGAAGGTCACGGCCATCGTCATCGACGTCCCTGCCGCCCTGCACTCCGCCCAGGAGGTCGCGCCGCCGCTGTTCGAGAAGGCCGGCATCGGCTACGAGCTCATCCGCGTCGCGCCCGGCACCGCCGACATGACCCCGCAGATGCAGCAGGTCGGCTCGAATGGCTCCGACCAGGTGTTCATCATCGGCAACGACGCGTTCTGCATCAGCGCGATAAACGGGCTCAAGGCCGTCGGCTTCACCGGCACGATCAGTGCCATCTCCCAGTGCATCACCGACGCCACCCGGAAATCCGTCTCCGGCAGCACGCTGAACGGCACAGTCGTCAGCGCGATCGCGCCGGTCGGTCCCGACAGCCCGTCGATGAGCCTCTACACCGCGGTCGCCGAGACCTACGGTGAGGACATCGACCTCAGCTTCCAGGACGGCATGCTCATGTTCATGATCATGTCTGGCTTCCAGGCCTCGGCACAGGGCATCTCTGGCGACATCACCCCGGCATCCCTCACCGCGACGATCAAGGCGATGAAAGAGACCGAGCTTCCCGGCGCCGGCGGCCTGAAGTTCCGCTGCAACGGCAAGGCCATTCCTGACCAGCCCGCCGTCTGCGTCCTCGGTGGCCTGTCCACCACGCTCGACGACGACGGGCACCCGGCCGGGTACACGGTTCTCGGGAACACCCCGATCGCCGACTGACCCTCGTTCCGGCCGGGCGGGCAGGCCATCGGACCATTCCGATGGCCTGCCCGCCCTCGCGTCGTGATCCACCCACGCGTTCCGTAGCGAGGACAGATCGAATAGCGCCGCCGGCCCCCTTCCCTGCCTCCCCGTTCGCGGTCAGGATCACCGGCCGCCCGGCCATGCCCGGCGTCGGCTCATCGGACAGCGTCACCCAAGATCGGCGAGGCCGTGTGACAGAGCGGGTCCCTACCGAGCTCGGAATGGTCCGCGTTCGCTCCGGCTGTCAGCCCTGGTCGTTCCGTCGGCTGGCCGGGCCACGCGCCGTCCCGTCACCCACGCCCTCACTGACACATTTCATTGACATACGCCAGTGAGGACAGTAGAAAGATCCCATGCTGGACCAGCGGATCAGGCCGCGCGCCCACGAGGCGCCGCGGCTCGAGACGCGCCAGCGCATGCGCGACGCCGCGGGAGCCGAGTACAGGCGGTCCGACATCACCGAGTCCGACGTCGGCGCTATCGCCGCGGCGGCGGGGGTGACGCCGGGCGCCTTGTCGCCCGGGCCCTGTCCGGGATCCTCGCCCCCCGCGAAGGCCAGCGCGAAGGCCAGCGCGAAGGCCAGCGCGAAGGCCAGATCGCCTGCGACGGCCAGAACGCCAGCACGCGGGCACCCCACGGCGCCAGCCAGGCCGGGCTGATCAAGCTTCCCTGAAGGCCGTGGTGTCTCCGGGAACGCACCTGCGCCGAGAACCCGCGCATGGCCACCGGAACGCTCTCGGGGCGCCGGGCTAGGAAACGGGCCACGGGCCCCGGCCTCGGATTCTTCCCCGCGCCCGCGGACCGCCGTTGCCGGCTCGTCGCCCTGCTGTCCCGCGACGGGCAACAGCCGCTCTCTCGTTCACCCCGCGCGCGCTAAATTCGTGATAGCCGACGAAGTGCCACTCGACCTCGCGCCAAGATGGTCGACCTCGTCTTCGAATGCCTCGCCAAGGCCCGCCAGGAAGGCATCGGCGTCATTCTCATCGAACAACATCCATACCGCGCGCTCGACCGCGCCGGCGACCGCCCAGCCCTCCACCGCGGGCAAACCGCCCGGACCGGCGCCACACGCGGTGCTTATGACGAAGACCTACGTCCTTACCTCGGCGACAGCGCAACCGGCGGATAGCTGCCCGCGGGCACGGCGTTCTGGCAGCTGGCCACTCCAGCCCCCTTGCCCATGGCCAGGGCGCGCAACCCCGAAGGTGTCCCTCGCACGCTTCCTGGCCGTCAGGCAGGACGCGCGCACGCTTCCAAGAGGCCTGTACGACGGATGGACCCGTCTTCGCGACACCGGCCAACATTCATGACACGCCACCATCGCCCCGAAAATAACCAGCTGTCAGAGGAGCAGGCAGAATGGCCTCCCGTAATCCTTTATACCTCGACCGCCTACGCGTACGCCACGGAACGGCGTTGACCGCCGCCGCGGCCGTGCTCGCCGCCGCGGCGGCGAGCGGCTGCGCGGGGGACAACGGCTCACCGGGCGCGGGAAACTCCTGTGACTCCCCCGGTGTCTCCGCGGACGAACTCCGGATCGGCCTGGTCTTCCCGAACGAAGGGACCATTGGCGAGGCACTCAACACCGTCCGCAACGGGGTCGACACCCGCCTCGGGCTCGTCAACGACGCGGGCGGCATCCACGGCCGGACCATCACCTACACCTGGCGCGACGATCAAGGAACACCCCAGGCCAACGAAGTCGTCGTGCACGATCTCGTCGATTCCGGCGCCGTCTTCGCGGTCCTCGAGGCATCGACCGGCGCCTCAGGCGGCGCCGACTACCTGCGGACCCGCGGCGTTCCCGCCGTAGGCCTGCCCATCGAGGACATTTGGGCCGATCCCGCCTATCCGAACATGTTTACCTTCCCGTCAGTCGTCGCGGGAGGATCGGCATCGGGCGTCTTCGGCCGCTACATCAAGGCCCAGGGAGGCACGCAGGCCGTCATCGTCTCCACCGATTCGGTCGTCGCCGCGCAACGGTTCGCCCCCCTCATCGAACAAAGCCTCGTCGCCGTTCGCATTCCCACCGAGCGACTGGCCTATAACTCGACCATCACCAACCCGGCGCGCTTCGCCAGCCAGTTACGCGCCAGCGATGCCGACGTCCTCATCCTCGATCTGCCCCCCGCCGACGGGCCTGAGATCGTCGCCGCCGCGCGCGCCGCCGGCCGCACCTTCCGCGTCGTGCTCGCCGCCGCCGGATATGGCAAGGAGACGATCGAACGCCACGGCGCCTCCATCGCCGGCTTCACAACGTTCTCCACCTACCTGCCCTTCGAGGCCAATACCCCTGCCCAACAGACATACCTCCACGCGGCCCAGCAGTACGCGCCAGAACTCCAACCGCCCGACGAGGACGTCGCCTACGGCTCCTACATCGCCACCGACATCCTGGTCCACGGACTCAACGCCGCCGGTCCCTGTCCCACCCAAGAAGGGTTCATCCAGGCCCTGCGCGCGGTATCTGACTACAACGCCGGCGGCCTGCTTCCTGGGCGGATCGCGTTCGACAAGAGCGCCGAACAGCCCCCTGGCTGCCTCAGCTTCACCCAGGTAAACGCGGCTGGCACCGCGTTCGAACTCGTCCCGCACGTCAGGCCGGGAGAGCCCTCCCATACCGAATGGTGTGACGAGCAGCCACCCGGATCCTCCTGACCCGTCTCTCGGGTCGCTGGCCTCCGCGGGCGTGGTCGCCGCGAGTGCTCCGCCGGAGGCAGGCGATGGACCGGCGCCCGCACTGGGCCGGTCGCGGCGGCTGACCAGAGCAGGTCACCGGTCCCAGCATCGCCGGCGCCGGTCGGGACCACGGCCGGTCCTTCGCCGCGAGCGTGCGTGCCAAGCGAGGCAGGCACGCTCGCGGCGGTCTGACGCGACAGGCCATCGGGTTCCGAAGGAGCCGGCCAGCGCGCTCCCGTGGGCGAGGCCGAGTGATGCCGGCCACGACGAGGCGCTGGCGGCCATGCCTGGCGCGGATGCACCATGGCGCGTCACGCGGACCGATCACCGAGCCCGCTCCAGGACCTCAGGCGCGCCAGCCGCGAGGAACTGCGTGGTTGCCAACTCGCGGTACGTCTGATCCGAACGCAGGAGCTCGTCGTGGGTGCCGACCGCGCGTACACCGCCAGCCTCCAGAACGACGATCTGATGGGCGTCGATGACGGTGGACAGCCGATGGGCTATCACCACCACCGTGGTGGCCGCCGCAGCCGCCGTGAGGGTGTCACGCAGGGCCGCCTCGTTGGTCGCGTCGAGCGCCGAGGTCGCCTCGTCCAGCAGGAGCAGGCGCGGCCGGCGCAGAAGTGCCCGGCCGATGGCGATTCGCTGGCGCTGCCCGCCGGACAGGGTGCCGCCGCGATGGCCGATCCAGCCGTCGAGGCCGCCCGGCAGGGCCTCGACGACGTCGCCGAGCCGCGCGAGTCCGATCACCTCCCGCACCTGGTCGTCGCCGACGCCGGCGAGGCCGAGTGTCAGGTTCTCCCGCAGGGTGCCGGCGAGCACGGCCGCCTCCTGCTCGACGTAGCCGATCGAACGGCGCAGCTCGGTCAGCGGCCAGTCACGGACGTCGCGGCCGTCGACGAGCACCCGGCCCGACGAGGCATCATAGAAGCGTTCCAGGAGGGCGAACAGGCTGGTCTTGCCGGCTCCGGATGGCCCGACGACGGCCGTCAGGCCGCCGGCCGGCACGGTGAAGGTCACGTCCTTGAGCACGGCTGGCAGGCCGGGCCTGTACATGAACACGACCTGTTGGAAGGCCACCGCGGCGGCGCCTCGTCCTTCCGGCCGCTCCTCGGCCGGGTGACGGACGCGGTATGGCGCGTCGCCCTGTCGGCCGCCGGTGCGCGGCGGCTCGAGGGCGATGGGCTCGACGGCGAGTTCCAGCACGGCCTGGATGCGTTCTACCGCGGCGCCACCGGCTTTGAGCTGCCCCCAGGCTCCCGACAGCGTCGTGACGGGTTGCGTGAGGAAGAACATGTACAGCAGATAGGCGATGAGGTCCGCGATGGGGAGCCGCCCCGAGGCCACCCGAGCGCCCCCCACCCCGAGCACGGCGAGGAACGACGTCTGCATCATCAGGCTGGCGCAGGCCCCGCTGGCCGCCTGCCATCCCGCGACCCGCAGGCCGCGGCGCCAGGCGGTGTCCGCGGCGTCGGTCAGCAGGCCCAGCTCGTGCTTTTCGGCGCCCGCCGCCTTCACCGTCCGGAACGCCGCGAGGTCGCGGTCGAGCAGTGCCGCCATGAGGCCGACGGCCTCCTGCGCCTTGCCCGTGGCGCGCCCGATGCCGGTGGCGGCCCACCGCACCGAGACGCCTATCACCAGGACCGCGGTCAGCGTCACCGCCAACAGCACGTAGTCGATCAGTCCCATGAGGATCAGCGACCCGAGCAGCGCGATCACCGCGATGATCGAGGTAACCACCGCTTGCGTCGTCACCTGGCGAAGCAGGGTCGTGTCCGCCACCAGCCGGGACACCAGGTCGCCGGGTTTGGCCTCGTCGACCACCGCCGTTCTCAGGACCAGGATGCGGGCGACCAGAAGTCCGCGGACCCTGCGCACCAGGGACTCACCGACGGACTCGACCATGAAGTAGCCGCCGGCCGAGACCACGGTGCCGAGCACGACCGCCCCCGCCAGGGCGAGCAGGAGGCCGTTGATCCCCTGGTCGCGGACGAGGCGGTTCAGGATCCGCTGCGCGATCATCGGCTGGGTCAGCGACGTCGCCGTCCCGGCGAGCAGAAGCACACCTCCGAGGGCGAGGCGGAGGCGAAAGCCGGAGGTGAACCGCAGGATCAGGCCGACCGAACCGCCCGGCTGGCGGAGTTCGGCCCGGTGGCTTCCCTTTCCGCTCACCGTCCCTGCTCCTCGGCCAGCGACACCAGTGCCGCCGCCGCGGCGGCGGCGCCTCCAGCCGCGCGGAACGACGATCCGATCCCGCGCGCGGCGCGGCTGTAGCGCGGGTTGGCGAGGACGTCGGTGACGGCGGCCGCGACCAGGCCAGGCGTGGCCTGGCCAAAACGGAGCCGGATGCCTGCGCCCGCGTCGACGACCTGCTGGGCGATGACGGGTTGGTCGTCGCGGATCGGCGCGACGACCAGGGGAAGGTCGTGCGTGAGAGCCTCGCACACCGTGTTGTGGCCGGCGTGGCAGACGACGGCGGCGGCGTGCGGCAACAAACGCGATATCGGCAGATATGGCCGGGCGAGGACGTTGTCCGGTGCCTGCTCGATCACTCCCAGTGGGTCGGCCACGATGCCCTGGACTCGGTCGCCCAGCTGCCGCAGCGCCTCGCAGCAGGCTCGCAGGAAGGCACCGCCAACCCGGTTGTTGACCGTGCCGAGGCTGACGATCACTAGCGGCCGTGACGGGTCGCGCCAGGTCCACGGGAACAGTCCGCCAGGACCGGACCCGGCCGCGGCGAGCATCGCGCCGCGGCCGGGGTCACGCTGGCGCGGAGCGGGTCCCGCCCACACGATGGACGGCCCCCCCGGATCTGCCGGGCCGGCGAGCGCCTCGGTGGTGAACGCTATGACCAGGTGCGGGGAACGTTCCAGCGTGGCAGGGGTCAGTGGTGGGACGGCCCGCGGGCACAGGCGTTCGACAAGGTCGGCGAACAGCGCGTCGAGCCACTGGCGGATCTTGGGCGTCGCGGCGAACGGATCCCGCAGCGACCCCGATGTCGTGGCGGACGTGACCCACGGCAGGCCGAGGCGGGCCGCCGCGACGGGACCCGCCAGCGCCTGCATGTCGGCGACGACGAGGTCGGCGCCTGTGCCCACGGCCGCCTCGGCTACCGCGTCGTGGGTGGCGTCGGCGAGGGGAACAAGGAATTCCTCCCAGAGGAACTGCACGGCGGCGTAGCCGCGCAGGCCGGCGCCGCGTGCCTCGAGGTCGGTGGGGCCCGGCGGGCAGAGGTGCACCTCGGCGTCCTCACCGGCCAGCTTCCTGATCAGCGTCGGCTCGCCCGACCAGGCGACCCGGTGGCCGAGCGCCCCGAGCCGGTCGGCTACCGCGACCAGTGGGGTGATGTGCCCGGTCAGCGGTGGGACGGCGAACAGGAAGGTGCTCACGCGAGGTCTCGCCGGGCCGCCGCCAGGGGCCTCAGGAAGATCCAGTCGAGCAGCAGGTCGCGCACCTGCCGGTGGGCCTCGACGAGGACGGAGTGGTCCTGGTCCTGGATGACCACGGTCCGGCAGTTCGGCAGGACGCCTTCGAGCAGGTACGGGTCGTCCGCCTGGAACCCGTCGCTTCCCACGATGCTCAGGACGGGGATCGTGATCCGGCTCAGGTCGACGAGATCCAGCATCGGCCCGCTGGGGATCTCCTCGGCCATCGTGGTCTCCTCGAGCCGCCGGTATGCCTGCCTTGACAGGCGGGCATGGTGGTCGCCGAACTGCGCCGAGATCAGCTGGTAGGTCTCGTCGCGGGACAGCTCCTGTTTCGTCTCCGTCAGCAGCTCCCCCACCCGTTTCGCCCATGCCTCGGTGGGTGGCTCCGATTCGATCGCCACCAGGCTGGCCGTTCGCCCGGGGTGCTTGGCGGCGAACCCGAAGGCGACGGTTCCGCCGAAGCTGTTGCCGACGAGGTGCACCGGTGACGTGACGCCGAGCGCGGTCAACAGCCCGTCGAGGTCCGCGACGAAGTCCGCCACCCGGTACCCGCGGGCGGGGCGCGTGCTGTTGCCGTGTCCCCGCAGGTCGTAGAACACCATGTCGACGCCGGCCGCCGCGAGGGGCGCGGCCAGCGTCAGGTAGAAGCTCGCGAGGCTGTCGGTGCCGAGTCCGTGGATGCAGACGAGTGTCGGGGCCGGGCCCTCCGACGCCCTTCCCCGCATGTGCAGGTAGTGGATGTCCGTGTCGTTGACGTGGATGGTCGGCATCGTCGTCAGTCGACGGGGGCTGTGAGGTCGAGCCGGGACACGACGTAGTCGACCAGTTCGCCCACTCGCAGCGCGATCACTTCGCCAAGGTCCTTCTCGGCGAGGAATTCGGCCATGCTCACCTCGTCGCCGTAGTGGGCGGCCAGCATTACACCAAGCGTGACCAGGTCGATGCTTTCCAGTTCCAGATCGCTGTGGAAAAGAGTGTCCATGGTCACCTGGACGGGCGGAGAACCGTACTTCTCGATGATCATATTGATCATGTCGTTGATCTCGGTCAGGACGGAGCCGACCTGGCTTTCATGCGCCGTCATTCCTTGACTCCCATCAGGGTCGCCGCTGTTTCGTCGGCTATCTCGGGCTTGTCTGTCGTCCAGGCCGCGATCCGGCGGCCTGGGCCGCCGGCCCCGGGTCCGGGTATGACGAGGTCGGTCTCGGCGCACGTCACCGTGTGCTGGACCGCCGGTCGGTCGTCGCCCGCGGGCACGGCCACGGAAACGGTCACCGAGCTCGGGTCGGACGGCAGCCGGGAAGCGTTCACGACCAGCGCCTGGGACACGTCGACCCCGCGGGCCCGCGCCGCCGCTTCCCTCGCCAGGGCAAGGCGCCGCCGCCACCAGGGGGCGTCCAGATCGACGGTCGCCGGCGGGTCGTCCTTGGCCTGGCCGGGAACCAGACCAGGCGGTTCGACGGCGAGCACGACCCGCGCCGGCCGTCCGGTCGACGCCTGTCCGGTGACGGGCCGCGCGTGCGCCACCGCGAGGTCCGAGGTGCTCGCGACCCAGATCGCGAACGGTGGCAGGGGACGACCTCCAGTGTCTATGACCTCCACCTGAGGGGTGGGGGTGGACCCCGCTCCGGGGCCGGCGCCGGCTTCGGCGCGCGACAGCTGCCCGAACGGGTCCATCACCCGGATCTGCGCGGGAAAGATCTCCGGATGTCGCTGTCCCCACAGGCGGATCCGCACCGCGTCCTTGATCGCCATACGGCGGAGCAGCCATTCCCGGCGCAGGGCCGGCGGCGTCGCGTCGTACTCCGACCGCTCGGCCGAGCTGGCGTAGCGGTTGAGCACCATCTCGCGGACCGCGAGGTCAGACCAGCGTTCACAGGCCAGCACCCAGCCGTCCGCGACGACCCGGCCGAAAGGATGCCGCTCTGGCCAGCGGTACGCCTCGTCCAGCTCGGCTGGCAGGTCGAACCGCCGGTCGACCCAGCCGTGCACAACCGCCCAGACCTGGTTGCCATCGACAAGCTGCAGGTGCGCGTCGACCCACTCGTTGTCGAACTGTTGGACCCAGGCATGGCAGGTGACCGCCCTGCCCGGTGGCGGTTCCGGGCCGAAGAACTCCACTATTCCGAACCGGACCGGAAACATCACGAAGCGGTCGTTCTCGCGTGATCGGATCCAGTAACCGAGAAGCTGGCCGGCAGCGTCCAGCAGCCCTCCCGGTGTATCAGACGCCCTGAGGACCGCCCGGATGTGGGATGGGCCGTGGCCGAGAAACGTGGTCACGCCCTGGAAGGCGGGTCCGTGGAACATCCAGCGTTCCTGGTAGAACTCCCGGCCGGTCATGGTCGGTGTTTGCTCGGAGTCGGGGTCGAAGGGCCACCGCTGCGGTCGCTTCGTGGGATAGGCGTCGGCCACCCGAACGAGGCCGCTCGAGAAACCCACGAAGGTGATCCGGAAGCGGTCCCGCGCCTCGGGCTGCACCCGGACGACCACGTCGGTCGGTGGCTCAGCGGGCAGCCAGTTCTCGAAGCGGACGTCGTAGACGCCGACCGCGATCCGGCTCGAGGCCTTCTGCGCGTACTCCGCCATGAGCTGGACGGTGGTCGTCGCCGCCAGGACCGGCCGCCGGTCCAAGAGATCCGGCCAGCCGGGCGGTTGCGGCGTCAGCGCGTGGTCGAGCAGGTAGGGCATCGTCGCCGTCGACACCCGCAGGGTCGCCGTCCAGCCCGGTCCGGTGGGCGCCCGACGCAGCTCGCCGTCGGGCTCCGCCCCCCGAGCGTCTCCAGCCGTGGCAGCGTGGGCCAGTACGGTCGCGGCGGTGTCGGCTGTCTCCGTCAGCAACGCCATCAGTTCCCTGGCCACCGAGTCCTGGTCGGCCCATGCCGCGAGCGGATGGTCTGCCACGGAGTGTCTGGCCGCCGTGTGCCTCCCGGTCGGGTCAGCGGCCGAGGAGCCAATGACAGGGCCGTCATCGCCTGAGGCGGAGCCTGGCCGCGCCGGCGCCGCGCCCGTCCCCGCGATCCGCGGCAGCCGGGCAGGGTCGAGGGTTATCGTGGCCGCGCTCAGGTCGAGCCGGACCAGGTGGTCTTCGCGCTGCCCGGCGGCACCTACGCCTTCGCGCGGGTGTACAGCCGTGGCGGGAGCGCCATTCGCCGGCGCGGGCAGGTCTAGCGCGGCCAGATCCGGATTGCCCTGTTCGACCCAGAGCGCGACCGCGAGCCGGCGGAGCTGGCCGAGCCCGTCACGGTGGGCCGAGTTAGCCGCGATGGTCAGGTGCGGCGAGTCCTCGAGCACGCCGTCGACGAGGCCGCCGAGCCTGCCCGGCCCGACCTGGACGAACACCCGCGCGCCGGCCGCGTACATCGCCTCGATGGTCTGGCGGAACAGCACCGGCTCGACCAGGTGGCGGACGAACAGCTCGCGGACGGCGTCCAGGTCCGCCGGGTAGGGCGAGGCCGTCGTCGCCGACCACAGCTGCACCGCGGCCGGTCGGCGCAGGTGGAGCTGGTCGGTCCGCGCGCGCAGCGCCGGCAGGTGGGGGCGCAGCATCGGGGTGTGGAAGCCGGAGCGGAACGGCATGATCTGGACGACCACGTTCCTGCGGCGTAGCCGCGCCGCGAGGTCCGCGACCGCGCCGGGAGGCCCGCACACGACCGTGTTCTGGGGAGCGTTGTCGTGGGACACGACGATGTCCGGGTAGTCGGCGAGGAACTGTCTCGCCTGCTCGCTCGAGCAGGCCAGCGACGCGTAGTCGACGTCGGGGACGGCGCCGTCGTAGGGATCGGCGGCGAACACGGCGGCGTCGACCTCGTCGTCGTCGAACATCCCGGCGGCGAACATCGCGCTCCACTCGCCGATGCTGTGCCCGGCCAGCGCGTCCGGCTCGATCCGCATCCGGCGCAGCGTCCGGTCGAGCACCCGGCTCACCAGCAGCACGCCGGTGCCGTGGCGGCCGAGGTCGGCCGCGGACAGCTCCGCGGGCAGCGCGATCCCGAAGTGCCGGGCGACGTCGTCGAGCCGGGGCGCGAACTCCGCCTCCAGCCCGGGGAAGACGAACGCGATCCGCCCCGGCCGCGGACCCGCCAGCAGCGGTTGGGCGCTGACCCAGACCTCGCCACGGCCACGCCAGGCTGACCAGGCTCCCTGACGGATCCCGCCGACCGCGTAGCGCGCGGACGCCAGCCGCCGCGCCGTCGGGTTCACCAGAGCGAGCCGCGTCCCGATCCCGGTGTACGCGGGCGTGGTGGCGGCGTCCGCCCGCAGTGCCGCGTCGTCGACCTCGAGCATCGTGCCCAGCTCGTCCGGGGTCGTCGCGGCGAGCCGCAGGACCATTTCGGGTTCGCGTACCGCGAGCCCCACAGCGTCTGCCTGGGCCGCGGCCGGTTCTGAGGAAACCGGCTGATCGGAGCCCGTCGACATGGGCGTCGCCGCCGGCCCGGCGAGAACCGGCGCCGCCGCGCGCGATGGGCTGGTGGCCGCCGCTTCCTCCAGCACGAGGTGGGCGTTCGTGCCACCGAACCCGAAGGCGTTGACGCCCGCGCGACGGGGGCCGCGGGCCTCCCAGGGGACCGGGGTGGACAGCACGCGGAACCTGGTCGCGGCGATCGCCGGATGCGGCTCGTCGCAGTTCACGGCCGGGAGCAGGACCTTGTGGTGCAGCGCCAGAGCCGCCTTGACGAGCGCGGCGACGCCGGCGGCCGCCATCGTGTGCCCGATGATCGCCTTGACCGATCCGA
>NZ_JADWYU010000231.1 GCF_016786325.1 Frankia nepalensis
CGGCGCGGGGGTGGGGGGGCCGGGGGGCCGGTCAGCCGACACCGGGCGGGGTGACGCCGGTTGGCTGACGTCAGTTAGACGCCGGTTGGCTGACGTCAGTTAGTCGACGCCGGCGCAGGTGCCGGCCCCGGTCGAGTGGACCACCCAGCAGCGCCCCTCCAGCGTGTAGCCGTTGCTGCCGATGTCGTAGCCCACCCAGAAATAGAGGCTGTAGAAGGCGCTACCGGGATTGGAGCACCAGCCGCCCTTGGGGGCGACTCCAATCGTTCCGGTCCGGCCGCGATTGTCGTTCATGGTGCTGATCGTGGAAACCGTCGCGAGCAGGTTTGCCTTTCCGTTGGCCACGGTGTTCCCGATCCTGATGACTGACGACGAACCGCTCTGCCACAGTTCGATCTTGATGCCCGGGCCGTTGGGGTGGGTGACGGTGATCTTCTTCGTCCAGCCTGCCGCGGGAGGGTTGCCGCAGAGGCTGGCGGCGTTCGCGGCGGGCGCTGCGAACATCATGAAGAAGATCGAAGCCGCGGCCGTGGCGACGGCGGTAGCTAGCGCGACGACGGAGCGGCGTTCGGGGAGAACTCTCTCCCCGAACGCCGGTACCTTGCCCATTTCACCGGCGAATCACCACATTTCTCAACGGAGGCGGTGGAGGTTCGGCGCGCAGGTCGGGCGCGGCGTCGAGCCCGCTCTCGCGAGTCCTTCGTTGAGAGGCGTCGCGTATACGGCTAATTCGTTGGTAATCGTCCTATAACCGCGACGGCCGGCGCGGGCGCGCGACGGCCCCGCCCACCCCTGTCACGGTCCGTGCCCGTTCTGAGCCGGCCGGCCGTGACGCCCTGGCTGCCGATCTTCGCCGGCCGGCGTGCCCGGGCGCGTGGCCACGCCGGGCGCGCGGCTGGTTTGACGGAAGTGGCGGTGGGGGAGCAG
Source organism: Frankia nepalensis (assembly GCF_016786325.1). Classification (GTDB taxonomy): domain Bacteria; phylum Actinomycetota; class Actinomycetes; order Frankiales; family Frankiaceae; genus Pseudofrankia; species Pseudofrankia nepalensis. Next base: position 928 of record NZ_JADWYU010000231.1, read on the forward strand.
GCTAGGACTGTGCAGCCGCAGCTCATGGCCATGCAGTTCATGGGGATTACGTAGGCGCGCGACCAGGTTCCGTACGAGCTACCGAGGGCTCGTACCAGCGGGGCTCGTTCCCGCAGAGACGATCTGGCCGTGCGCCAAGCCTTCCGCGTTCCGCGGGGGGCTTTTTGTTTGCCGCGGCCACGGCGCACAGGTGGCCGCTCAGCCACCAGGAGCAGAACGATGACCCAGCCAGCAGCGACAACGCCGTCGCCGCGCATCCCTGGCAAACCCGTCGCGCCGGCCGGAGACACCCCCGAAGGCCAGCCCGACGACGCGGTTGACGGAACTACCAGCTCGCGCGGCGCCGGCCGCGCGGATGGCCAGACCTCCGGGATCGCTGATCTCAGCGTCGCCGATCCGGCGGGAGCCCCGGTCACGGCGCTGATCCGGGCGGTCGACGTGGAACGGGCCGCCGGCACCCTCGCCGGGGTCGCGCGGCTGACCAGGGTGGTCCGACACCAGGGCCTCAGCCGGCGCACCCGGTCGCCGATCTGGCTCAAGCTCGAGAACGAGCAGCACACCCGGTCGTTCAAGCTGCGTGGCGCCTACAACCGGGTGGCCCAGGCCGGCCCCGGCCAGCGCGCCCGCGGGCTGGTCGCGGCCAGCGCCGGCAACCATGCCCAGGGCGTGGCGTTCGCCGCCGCTCAGTTCGGTGTCGAGTCGACGATCTTCGTGCCGACCGGCGCGAACCCGGTCAAGGTGGCCAGGACGCGGCGCTGGGGCGCCCGGGTCGAGCACACGGACGGCGGGGTCGACGCGGCCCTCGCCGCCGCCGAGGCCTACGCCGCCGACGGCGGGCGGCTGATGGTCCACCCGTTCGACGACCCGGCCGTGATCGCCGGCCAGGGCACCGTCGGCCTGGAACTGCTCGACCAGGTGCCCGGCCTGCGCACCGTGATCGTCGGCATCGGCGGCGGCGGGCTCGCGACGGGGATCGCGGTGGCGTTCGCGGCCCGTCAGCGGGACGTCCGGGTCGTCGGCGTGCAGGCCGCGGCCGCGCCCGCCTTCGCCGACTCGTTCCGCGCCGGGGAGCGGCTGTCCGCGCCGGCCGACACCGTCGCCGATGGCATGGCCGTGCGCACTCCGGGCAGGCTGACGCTCGCGCTCGCCGCCGCGCTGCTCGACGACGTGGTGACCGTCGACGAGAGCGCCTTCTGGGAGGCTATGGTCCTGCTTCGCCGCACCGGGGACCATCTCGTCGAACCGGCCGGGGCGGCCGGCGTGGCCGCGCTGCTGCGCCATCCCGAGCTGGCCGAGGGCCCGACCGCCGTGATCCTGTCCGGCGGCAACGTCGATCTGGCGACCGCCGACCGCGTCATCGCCCTCGCCACCGCCGCCACCATCCCCATCGCCCGGACGTCGTAGCCGGGTCAGCCCGACCGGCGGCGCGCCGGGAGGCCGGGGCCGCGGCACGGGGCCCGCCGCGGCTCCAGGGTTTGCCGCGGCTCAGAGCTTGGTGACGGGGGCGTAGCGGAGCAGGAGGTCCTTCGTGCCGGTACCCTCGCCAAAATCGATCTTGGCCTGGGACGACTCGGCGACACCGCTGGTGGCGATGACCACGCCGAGACCGAAGGTGTCGTGGGTGACGCGGTCGCCGACGGAGAGCTGCGGGATCGGGCGGCTGGCCGGGCGGGAACGGCCCTGGCCGAACGGGGAGCCGGCAGGGGACGTGCGCTGGCCGCCGGCCGCGCCACCGCCGCGGGCCGCGCCGCCGCCGAATCCGCCGCCGCCGAATCCGCCGCTGGAGCCGCCGGACAGACCGGTGGGGGCGGGGGCGAGGCGGCGCCAGTCGAGCAACTGCTCGGGGACCTCGGTGAGGAAGCGGGACGGCGGGTTGTAGGCCGGCTGGCCCCAGGCGCTGCGGACCAGGGAGCGGGTCAGGTAGAGCCGCTGGCGGGCCCGGGTGATCCCGACGTAGGCGAGCCGGCGCTCCTCCTCCAGCTGGGTCGGGTCGCCGAGCGTGCGCAGGTGCGGGAAGACGCCGTCCTCCAGCCCGGTGAGGAAGACCACCGGGAACTCCAGGCCCTTCGCGCTGTGCAGGGTCATCAGGGTGACGACGCCGTCCGAGCCGTCGTCGGAGGGCACCTGGTCGGCGTCGGCGACCAGCGACACCTGCTCGAGGAATCCGGCGAGCGTGCCCTCGGGGAACCGTTCGACGTACTCGCGCACGACCTCGACCAGTTCCTGGAGGTTCTCCACCCGGCCCTGCGACTCGATGGTGTCCTCGGCGACGAGCTCGGCGAGGTAGCCGGTCCGTTCCAGGGCGGCCTCGATGGTCTCGACCGGGTCGCCGGCGGCGGTCTCGCGCAGCTCGGCGAGCAGCGCGGCGAACTCGCGTATCGCCTTGGCCGAGCGGGTGGCCAGGCCCGGCACCTCGTCCACCCGGGCCAGCGCGTCGGCGAACGGGATCCGCTCCCGCTCGGCGAACGCGGACAGCATCGCCTCGGCCCGGTCGCCGATCCCCCGCCTGGGCACGTTGAGGATGCGGCGCAGGTTGACCGTGTCCGTGGGGTTCGCGAGCACCCGCAGGTAGGCGAGCAGGTCGCGGATCTCCTTGCGCTCGTAGAAGCGCACCCCGCCGACCACCCGGTACGGCAGGCCGACCCGGATGAAGATCTCCTCGAAGACCCGGCTCTGCGCGTTCGTCCGGTAGAAGACGGCGACGTCGGCCGGGCGGGCGTGGCCGTCGTCGGTGAGCTTGTCGACCTCCTCCGCGACGAACGCCGCCTCGTCGTGCTCGTTGTCGGCGACGAAGCCGACGATCTTCGCGCCGTCGCCGGCGTCGGACCACAGCCGCTTCGGCTTGCGCTGGCTGTTGCGGGCGATCACGGCGTTGGCGGCGGACAGGATGGTCTGGGTGGAGCGGTAGTTCTGCTCCAGCAGCACGGTCTTCGCGTTCGGGAAGTCCTCCTCGAACTCCACGATGTTGCGGATGTCCGCGCCGCGGAACGCGTAGATCGACTGGTCGGCGTCGCCGACGACGCACAGCTCGGCCGGCCCCGGCAGGCCCGCGCCGTCGTCGCCGTGGCCGTCGTCGCCGCCGATGACGGGGCGGGCCGACACCGCGCCCGCGCCGCCGACCAGCTCGCGGATGAGCGAGTACTGGGCGTGGTTGGTGTCCTGGTACTCGTCGACGAGCACGTGGCGGAACCGGCGGTGGTAGTGCTCGGCGACGTCGGGGAAGGCCTGCAGCAGGTGCACCGTCGTCATGATCAGGTCGTCGAAGTCGAGCGCGTTCGCCTCGCGCAGCCGGCGCTGGTAGAGGGCGTACACCTCGGCCACGGTCCGCTCGTGGTGGCTGGCCGCCTTGGCCTGCGCGGTCTCGTGGTCGACCAGCTCGTTCTTCAGGGTGCTGATCTGGGCGGCGAGCCCGCGCGCCGGGTGGCGCTTCGCGTCGAGGTCGAGGTCGCGGCACACCAGGGTGATCAGCCGCTGCGCGTCGGCCGCGTCGTAGATGGAGAAGGAGCTGCCGAAGCCGAGCCGCTTGGACTCGTTGCGCAGGATCCGCACGCAGGCCGAGTGGAACGTGCTGACCCACATGACCCGCGCCCGGCCGCCGACCAGCGCGCCGACCCGCTCCTTCATCTCGTTCGCGGCCTTGTTGGTGAACGTGATGGCGAGGATCTCGCCGGGGTGCACCTTGCGGGCGGCGAGCAGGTAGGCGATCCGGTGGGTGAGCACCCTGGTCTTGCCGGAGCCCGCCCCGGCGACGATCAGCAGTGGGGAGCCCTCGTGCACCACGGCGGCGCGCTGCTGCGGGTTCAGCTCGGCGAGCAGCGCGTCCGGATCCAGCCGGGGCGACGGCCGGCGCGGCTCCGAGGGCGATGTCGAGGCGCCGGCCAGCACCGCCGGCGCGAACATGTCGTACGGGTCGTACGACGCGCCGCTCGCGCCCGGGGTGGTGTCGTCGAAAAGGGTGCTCATGATTCCTCGATCGTACGTTCGAGCGGCCGTCTGCCCTGGCGGCCGCGCCCTGGGGCGGCCCGGCTCTCCGCCACTATGCCGGTGACCCGAGCCGGGCATGCCGGTGACCCGAGCCCGGCCGGCTAGGGGCCGACATTGCGCAGCGCCTCGCGGCGGGACAACGGGGAGAGCCGGTCGGCGTGCGCCGCGACGTAACGACGCACCTCGTCCGGGTCGGTCCAGGCGTAGGCGCGCAGCGCCCAGCCGATGGCCTTGCGGAGGAAGAAGTCACGATCGTCGAGGTTCGCCTCGATACACGCGTACAACAGGTCCAGGTCCGTATCCTGCTTGGCGCCGAGCTGGCAGATGATCGACGTGCGTCGCAGCCAGCGGTCCTGGTTGCGGCTCCAGCGCAGCATGACCGGTCGGACCGCCGCCGGGCTGGTGGCCAGCAGTGGTCCGATCCGGCGGGACGCGAGCTCGTCCACGTAGTCCCACCAGGCCCCGGTGCTGATCATCTCCTGGTACAGCGGCAGCGCGTCCGGCGTCCAGAACGCCCGGTACGGCCGGTGGCCGGTGAGCGCGATCGCGCCGTAGCGCTCCTCCCGGAAGCCGGCCTGGCGCCACAGCCGTAGCGCCGCCGCCTCCCACTGCCCGGCCGTGGCCAGGGGGTGCTCCGCGAAGACCGGCCGCAGTGCCCGCTCGCGCGGTCCCTTCTGGACGCCGAGGAACGGCATCTCGGACTTCATGTACGCCCGCATGCCCGGCGCCTTCGCCGGGTCGGCGGCCGCGGCCAGGGCCGCCCTGACCGCGTCGACCAACTGGCCCACCACCGACGGCTGGCCCACCACCGAGGAGCCCAGAGGGGAGTCCATGGGGGAATTGTCTTCCGCGAGGACGACGACGCCGGAGGAGGGCGGGCGGCCCGGCGTGGCCGCGGCCCACCGCCGCCTGACGCCGGTGGCGGCCGCCAGGGACACGCGAACGGGCCGGGCCCCGCGCCGGGTGGGCGGTCGGCCGCGGAATTCGGGCAGGCCTAACCGGCGGCCAAATCCGAAAGGATGCGGCCGGGCCGTGGGCGTGCCGGCGCCGGTCGGGCTATTCCCATTCGATGGTTCCGGGCGGCTTGGAGGTGATGTCGTAGACAACGCGGTTGATCTGCGGCACCTCGTTGACAACGCGGTTACTGATGCGTTCGAGTACGTTTGCCGGCAGTCGCGCCCAGTCCGCTGTCATTGCGTCCTCGCTGGTGACGGCGCGCAGCACAATGGGGTGACCGTAGGTGCGCTCGTCGCCCTGGACGCCGACCGAGCGCACGTCGGCGAGCAGGACCGCGAACACCTGCCAGATCTCCCGGTCGAGGCCGGCGCGGCGGATCTCGTCGCGGACGATCTGGTCGGCGGCGCGCACGATCTCGAGCCGCTCGGGCGTCACCTCGCCGATGATCCGCACGGCCAGGCCGGGGCCGGGGAACGGCTGGCGCCAGACGATCTCCTCAGGCAGGCCGAGCTCCTCGCCGAGACGGCGCACCTCGTCCTTGAACAGCGTGCGCAGGGGCTCGACCAGGCCGAACTGGAGGTCGTCGGGCAGCCCGCCGACGTTGTGGTGGGACTTGATCTTCGCGGCGTCGGGGGAGCCGGACTCGATCACGTCGGGGTAGAGGGTGCCCTGGACGAGGTACTCGATGCGGCTGCCGGCCGCCTCCGCGCGCGCCTCGAGCTCGCGGGCGGCCTCCTCGAACACCCGGATGAACTCCCGGCCGATGATCTTGCGCTTCTGCTCCGGGTCGGTCACCCCGGCGAGCGCGGCGGCGAACCGGTCGGCTGCCTTGATGTGCACCAGCTCGACGCCGGTGGAGGCGACGAAGTCGCGCTCGACCTGCTCGGCTTCGCCGGCGCGCAGCAGGCCGTGGTCGACGAAGACACAGGTCAGCGCGTCGCCGACCGCCCGGTGCACGAGCGCGGCGGCCACCGCCGAGTCGACGCCCCCGGACAGGCCGCAGATCAGCTTCGCGTCGCCGACCTGGGCGCGCACCGCGCCGACCGCCTCGTCGACGATGTTGACCATGGTCCAGGACGGCCGGGCGCCGGCGCCGTGCAGCAGGAACCGGCGCAGCACCTCCATGCCGTGCTCGGTGTGCAGCACCTCGGGATGGAACTGGACCCCGAACAGCGCTCGGGAGACGTCCTCGAACGCGGCGACCGGGGTGGAGGGGGTGGCGGCGGTGACGGTGAAGCCGTCGGGAGCGGCGGTGACCGAGTCGCCGTGCGACATCCAGACCTGCTGCTCGACCGGCAGGTCGCGCAGCAGCACCCCCGGCCGGGTGACGGTCAGCCTGGTCGCGCCGTACTCGGCGGCGTCGGTGCGGTCCACGGTGCCGCCCAGGGCCTGGGTTATCACCTGGTGGCCGTAGCAGATGCCGAGCACCGGGATACCCGCGTCGAACAGCGCCGGGTCCACTCGCGGCGCGCCGGGCGAGTACACGGACTTCGGCCCGCCGGACAGGATGATCGCGGTCGGCCGGCGCGCGATCAGCTCGGCGACCGGCGTGTTCCACGGCACGATCTCGGAGTAGACGTGGCACTCCCGCACCCGGCGAGCGATCAGCTGCGCGTACTGGGCGCCGAAGTCGATGACGAGGGCCGTGTCGTAGCCGGCGTGGCCGGCCGGGCGGCCCGGCGCCGCGGCGTGACCTGATGGCGGCGTCCGACCTGGTGGTGCCGCCTGACCTGATGGTGGCGTCTGACCTGGTGGTGCCGCCGGGCTGTTGGGTGCGCTCACCTGCCAAGTCTACGGACGCGTGGTCCCGGCTCGCCCTCGTCGGCGCGTCGGCTCGTCCTCGAAGCCGGGGCGAAGGGCGCGCGAGGGCGACCTGGATTCCTCCTGGTCAACCTGTTCTCGACAATGCGTATCCGCCTTGAAACGTACCGCGACAGTATCGACGGATAGTGAGGGAGGTGGTTCCGGCGGCATCTAGGCCATCCCGCACCGTTACCGGGCAGCGCGCGGGTGGTGACCGCCTGGACTTCTTCTGGTCATCGATGGTCGAGTGAACGGCCAGCCGTGCCGCCTGCCGCGGCGAACATGTGTCCGGATCGCCCCGCGCCTGCCCCCCATGCGGTGCGCATCGGGGGCACAACTTATAGCTTGTATGAAGGTGGCGTAAGGTAGCCGCCTTTCGACCGTGATGTCGGTACCGCTATGGTGCCGACCGAGGGACATCCGGGCCCGATACCGGGTCATCCGGAACGTCCCGTTCCGGGAGGCCGGCGGAGAGGTTGCGAAGTACGTGCGCAGACAACCGATGGCTAGCAGCACGGGCGTCGCCGCAGACCCGATGCCGATGCAGGCACCGGGCGCCCCCGTCATAGATGACGGGGGTCACGGCGAGCGGCCCGTCGCGCCTCGACCTGCCGCCGACGGCGGCGGTCAGCCGCGCTCGGGGCGCGGCCTGCTGGCCAGCCCTGTGGGCTGGCGGGTCCGGACCAAGCTGATCGCGATCCTCGCGATCCCGGTCATCGCGATCATCGTGAACGCCCTGATCGACGCGAGCTCGGTCCTCACCAGTACCCGTGACATCAACCGGGTATCGGACCTGATCAACATCAACCGCGCGGCCATGGGGCTCACCTACGAGCTGGAACGTGAGCGCACGTTCACCGTCGACTACGTCGCTTCCAAGATGAAAGGCACCGAGCCGAATATCCGCCCGGTCGAGGCCCGGCGTGAGGTGGTCGACCGCGCCTACGCGGCCTACCAGGACGTGGCCGAAGGCAAGCGCGGATCGTTCGACGACCAGGTGAACGAGGCGCTCGAGGCGGTCGCCACGAGCATGGACGGCATAGCCGCCAAGCGCGCGTCCACCCAGCGGATGACCGAAGCGGCCTCGGTGATGGAGGCCTACGACTCCGTCATCCAGCCGCTCATCAGCCTCGTCGGCCTCATCCCGCAGGGGAACGACGACCGTGAGCTCGTCACCGCCGTCGACGCGACCGAGCACCTCGTGAGCGCGGCGGACCTGCTCGCCCAGCAGCAGGCGCAGGTGGACATCTATCTGGTGTCGGGACAGAACTTCAGCAACGACGCCTACCGCGCGGTGCTGAGCCTCGACTCGGCGCGCAGCAACGAGCTCGACGAGTTCGGCCAGTCCGCCACACCCGAGCAGAACGCGCTGTACGCGAACACGGTCAACAACCGCACCCAGGGCGACGTCGTCAACACGGCGAAGTACACGTCCATGGTGCTCGACGCGACCGTCGACCAGCCGCTCCCCGAAGCCATTCCCCAAGGGAAGTGGCTGCTGAACACCAAGACCACCGTCGAGCTGAGCTACGACGTCGTCGACGACATGCTGGACCAGATCAGCGACCGGGTGGACACCCTGCGCGGTGACATCCAGCAGCGGGCGCTCTTCTCGGCGCTGTTCACCATCCTGATCCTGGCCGCGGCCCTCGTGATCACTCTGGTCGTGGCCCAGTCGCTGGTCCGCCCGCTGTTCGCGCTGCGCAACGCCGCCCTCGACATCGCCGAGCGCCGGCTGCCGGAGGCCGTCCGCCGGCTGCGGGACTCCTCCGAACAGGTCGTCGACGACGAGATCGAGACGGTCGGTATCGACACGGACGAGGAAATCGGCCACGTCGCCCGGGCGTTCGACCAGGTGCACCGCGAGGCGGTCAAGCTCGCCTCCGAGCAGGCCGTCCTGCGGAACAACGTCAACGCGATGTTCGTCAACCTCTCCCGGCGCAGCCAGGGCCTCGTCGAACGGCAGCTGCGCCTCATCGACGACCTGGAGAACCGCGAGCAGGACCCGGACCAGCTGGCGAACCTGTTCAAGCTGGACCACCTCGCGACCCGTATGCGGCGGAACAACGAGTCCCTGCTGGTCCTCGCCGGCACCGACACCGCCCGGCGCTGGACCCACCCGGTCCCGCTCAACGAGGTTGTCCTCGCGGCCATCTCCGAGGTCGAGCAGTACACCCGGGTGAAGCAGACCACCGCGGCCCCGGTGTCCATCGCCGGCAACGGCGTCAGCGACGTCGTCCACCTGATCGCCGAGCTGCTGGAGAACGCCACCGCGTACTCCCCGCCGGCGACGGACGTCGTCGTCACCAGCCACTCCCTCGGCCCCGGCGCCGGCGCGATGATCGAGATCGTCGACCAGGGCATCGGCATCCCGTCCAAGGACCTGGAGCGGGTCAACGAGCGGCTCGCCAACCCGCCGGTCGTGGACGTCTCCGTGTCCCGGACCATGGGCCTGTTCGCTGTCGGCCGCCTCGCCAGCCGGCACGGCATCCGGGTGCAGCTGCGCGAGTCCCCGTCGCGGGGCATCACCGCCGTCATCCGGCTGCCAGCCAAGCTGGTCACCGGCGACGGCAACACCACCCCGGCCGCCCCCCGGCCGGGCGGGATCGGCCGGCCCGGCGTCGAGGGCGCCCCCCGCCCTGGCGCGCCAGCCCTCGGTGGCCCCCAGAGCGGTGGCCGGCCGGAGCTGGGCGCCGGCCCGCTGGAGCTGGGCGCCGGCCGTCCGGAGCTCGGCAGCGGGCCCTCGGCGTTCCCCGGCGGCCCCCCCTCGGGGCTTCCCGCGCGTCAGCCGCAGTACGGCGCTCCCGAGCGCTACCCGACTCCGGCCGCCGCGGACAGCGGCCGGGGCGGCCCCCAGCAGCACCGCGACGACCTGGACGACAGGCCGGAGCAGGACAGGTTCGGCCCGCCGAGCGGCGGCGCGCCGCCGACCACGGACGCCAGCAGGTTCGGGCAGCCGCCGCTGGCTCTCCCCGGCGGCGGCCAGCCAGGCGGCCCGGCGACCGGTCCGATGCCGATGCCGATGCAGGACCAGCGGCCCCGGTACCGGGAGGAGGACACCCAGCAGTTCACCTCCTTCCCGGGCTCCCCGCGGCGCCCGGCCGGGCAGGACCCGCAACAGCGGGGCTTCCAGCCAGAGCAGGACGAGCGGGACTTCCGCGACAGCCCCAGCGGCCCGCAGAGCGGCCAGGTCGACCTGCGCGGCACTCCCGCCGACTGGACCGGCGGCTACCCGGCGCAGCGCCCGATGGGGCCGACGGACCGGACCGGACCAATTCCGCGCCCGATGGCGGACCCCGTCGACCGGAGCTACTCCAACGGTTTCGGCTCGTCGCCGACCGGCCCGCGCACCGGCCCCCAGGACAGCGTGTTCGCGCGTCCCGCGGCCCGGCCCGACCCCGCTCCGGTGGACGTGCCCCGGCCGCGCTGGGAGGAACAGGCCGCCGGGCCGGCCACCGGTGGCTACCCGAGGCCATCCGTCGAGAACACCGGCGAGCACTACGTCGGCGACGGCGAGGACGTGGACACGACGCCGATCTTCGACTCGGTGTCGGCGTGGTTCCAGCGCTCGCCCGGCGAGGAGGCTCGCCGCGCGCCGGACCCGGTGGTCGAGACCACCCCGCCCCCGTCGTTCGTCGCCCCGCGTGCCTCGGCCGGCATGCGGGTCATGGGCAATGTGAACGGCACGGCGGAGCAGCCGATCCCGCGCGCCGAGCCGGCCCGGGCGGACACCGGACCTCGTCCGCCGGTCCAGCCGGTCCAGCCGGCCGCCTACCTGGACGCGCCCAGTGGCCCTCGGATCGCCTCGACCCCGTCGGGGCCGCTGCCGGTGCGTGGACCGGAGCCGCTGCCGACCCGTGGCGCTGAGCCGCTGCCGGCGCGTGGCGCTGAGCCGCTGCCGACCCGTGGACCGGAGCCGCTGCCGGCGCGTGGCGCTGAGCCGCTGCCCGCCCGTGGACCGGAGCCGCTGCCGACCCGTGGCACGGCGTCCAACTCATGGGAGTCGGCCGGCGACGCCGGCTGGCGGGCGGCCGAGGTGCTGCGCCAGCCCGGCGGAGCCGAGGCCAGCACCACGAAGGCCGGGCTGCCCATGCGGGTGCCGATGACACACCTGGTCCCGGGTAGCGCCGAGCCAGCCAGCAACCGCAAGCCCCCGTCGCGGCCTGTGGACCCCACGATGAGATCCCCCGAGGCGGTCGGTGGCCGTCTCGCGAGCTTCTACCAGGGTGTCCGGCAGGGACGGGACATGGGTGCCGAGACGAGGAGTGCCCGCCGTGACGGGCAGGAGGAACGATGAGACCGAGCGCCGAAGCGCAGAACCTGAACTGGCTGATCAACAACTTCGTCGACCGGGTTCCGGGCGTCGCGCACACCATCGTGGTCTCCGCGGACGGTCTTCGGCTGGCGGTGTCCGACGGGTTCCCGGCTGACCGCGCCGACCAGCTGGCGGCGGTGGCCTCTGGCCTGGTCAGCCTGACGCAGGGCGCCGCGCGGGTCTTCGAGGCCGGCCTGGTCACCCAGACCGTCGTCGAGATGGAGCACGGCTTCCTGTTCATCATGGCGATCAGCGACGGGGCGAGCATGGCGGTGCTGGCGGCGCCGCACTGCGACATCGGCCTGGTCGGCTACGAGATGGCTCTGCTGGTCAGCCGCGCCAAGTCGGTCCTTACGCCCGCGCTGCGCCAGGAGCTGCAAGGGCTCCCGCGGTGAGTGTCGACCCCGCTGATCTTGATCTGACGGGCACGAAGGGGGAGCCAGCGTGAGCGACATGGGTGCGCCTGGACCGGTCGTCCGGCCGTACGCCATGACGGGCGGGCGGACCCGGTCCCGTTACGAGCTCGCCATCGAGGCGCTCGTCATCACCACCCAGTACGGCGAGGAACGCGCGATCGGCCTCAGCCTCGAGCAGCAGTCCATCGCCGCCATGTGCCGTCAGGTCCGGTCCGTGGCGGAGATCGCCGCCGGACTGCGGGTGCCCCTCGGGGTGGCCAGGGTGCTCGTCGGCGACATGGCGGACGAGGGCTTCGTCCGCGTACACCAGCAGCCGGACCGCGACGAGGCGCCGGATCTCGCCCTGCTCGAAAGGGTTCTCAGTGGCCTACGAAAGCTCTGATCACAGACGGGTCAACTCCTCGATCGCGACCACCTCAGTCAAGATCGTGGTGGCTGGCGGGTTCGGCGCGGGAAAGACCACCTTCGTGGGCTCGGTCTCGGAGATCGTTCCGCTGCGCACCGAGGCGGTCATGACCGAGGCGGGCGCGCACGTCGACGACCTGACGCACCTGGTCGACAAGACCACGACCACGGTGGCGATGGACTTCGGGCGGGTGTCGCTCGACGAGGACCTCATCCTGTACCTGTTCGGCACGCCGGGGCAGTACCGCTTCTGGTTCATGTGGGACGACATCGTCCGCGGCGCGATCGGCGCGATCGTGCTCACGGACACCCGTCGGCTCGCGGACTGCTTCGCCGCCGTCGACTACTTCGAGCAGCGCCAGCTGCCGTTCGTGATCGGCCTGAACTGCTTCGACGGGGTGCTGCGCCACTCGATCGAGGACGTGCGGGAGGCTCTGCAGATCGGGCCGTCGGTTCCGATCATCACCTGCGACGCGCGCAACCGTGACTCGACGAAGAGCGCGCTCATCGCGGTCGTGGAGCACACCATGTCGCGGGCCGCTCTGCGCGCGTAGGCTCGGCCGGCGGCTCGCGCGCCCTGGGGCTCTGGGGCGCCGCCAGCTCGTCAGCGTGTTCGTTCCTGGACGAGGGAGAGGGCTGGGAAGCCCTCTCCCTCGTCTGTTTGCCGCGCGGGTTTGCCGCGCGGGAAGGATTGGGCCTTCGGGGCCCGCCGAAGGTAACTCCGCGCGGGGCCACCCGGGGCGCGGGAAGGGCGAGCCAGGCCGTCCGGAAGACGCGGAGGATGGAGAGCCGCCGGCCGGCCGCTGCCCAGGACCGCGGTGCCTCCGCCGAAAGGCCGGCCAGCGGCGATTCCGAACAGCCGCGCGGAGCGGGCCAGTCCTGGCCCAAGCGGCCGGAGACGTCGGCCGGCGCCACGAGGCTGGCCGCCTTGGCGCGCGGCTGTCCGCCTGTCTGCCTGCCTGGTTGGCCTACCGGTTGCGCCCCGGCTTACCCGTTGCCACTGGCCTACACGTTGCGCTGGTCGTCGAGCAGGACGAACTCGGCGTTGGGCTGCACGGCATTGCTGCCAGCGTTGTTGACCAGCTTCAGGTCGTTCTTGGTCGTCGTGGGGTTGTACTGCCACTGCGCGCCGTTGAGCGGCAGCAGGGCCACGTTCTGCGGAACGTCCTTGCGCCCGCCGAACTTCACCTCGCCGAGGATCGTGCGAGCGGTGAGGGTCTTCAGCGCGTCCGCGATGCCCTGCCGGTTCTCGATCGAGTCCACCTTGGTGAGGGCCTGCGCGGCGACCTCGAACAGCGCGTGCGTCGCGCCGATCTGCTGCGTCCAGACCTTTCCCGACTTGCCCACGAAGGCGTCGGCGATTTCCTTCGACGGCTGGTCGGTCAGGAAGCTGCGGGTGGGGTGGTCCGGCGACCAGAACATCTCGGTGGACAGGCCCTTGCCGGGGTCACCGAGGGCCTTGACCTCGTTCTCGAACATCAGGGCCTTCGACACGGTGACGATCTTGGGGTAGAACTCGGCCTGTTCCGAGTCTCCCAGGAACGTCTCGTAGTCGGCATAGGGCAGGATTCCGGTGACGATCTGGACGCCCTCACGCTTGAAACGCGCGATGACCTCGCTGAAGCTTTTCTGGCCGGGGACGTACAGGTATGAGTTGTCGGACGGGTTGACTATCTCGTAGCCACCGTTGCTGATGCTGGAGCGGAACTTCAGCTGCGGGTCGGGGTTGGCGAACACCCGCCCGTCGATGTCGTCCGGCCACAGCCCGCCGACGACGTGGTTGACCGAATGCTGTCCCCACATCGCCGCGTAGGCGTTGTAGTACTCGTTCAGGCCGGCGAAGAAGTGATACGTCCAGGTGAACGGCTGGTCCAGCTGGTCCATCCGGCCGCCCCGGGCGATCCACCACGACTCCCACGGCGCCATCGTGGAGATGCACGGGATGCCGTTCACCTCGCACTGGTCCGCGACGGGGTTGACCGTCTCCGAGGTGGCGCTGGTAAGCACGATGTCGACCCGGTCGTTCTGGATGAGCTGGGTCGCGGCCTTGCCGGCCCGGGCGAACGTCGACTGGCTGTCGCGGACGTAGATCTCGACTGGAAGCGTGCTGTTGCCGACCTGGAGACCGCCGTGGTCGGTGAAATGCTTCCGCATGGTGTCGACGACCCACAGGTCGGCCTCGGAGAAGCTGCTCAGCGCGCCCGACTGCGGCGTCACGACCCCGATGCGCACCGGTCGGACGCCGGAGCCGGAGCCGGAGCCGGAACAGGCGGCCAGCAGGCTGCCCGCGGGCGCGGCGACCGCCGCGGCGCCGGCGAGCCGCAGCAGGCCACGCCGGTCGACCACGCGGAAGCCCTGGTGCGCGGCCGTGGCGCGCGGGCCGGTGGTCGCGGTGGCGTCGGGGCCAGGCGGGGTGGCGTCGTCGGCGGGTGCGGCGGTGACGGGCTCGACTACGGCAGGTTGAGCACAGACCGCGCCGCTGGCGACCTCGGCTCCGATCAGCCGCTTCTTACCCGTCGAACGGTCAGACCTGCGCATGACTATGGATCCTGCCGCACCCCGCTAGAAACCGCTCGACTGGGTCCATGACGGTCAAAGGCGTTGATCTGAGTAGTGATACGTCGATGTACTCATCGACGGCGGGACGTCACCGATAGCAAAAATCTGCGACGTTTCGTGGCCACCCTGCGACTCCAAGTGTGATCACTGGAGATCGCAGTACATCGAGTTACCTTTCGTGAAGTTCAGGGTCGCGGTGACTCGACCACCCGCGGAGGGCCAGGTCGCGATGCTGGTCGCCACCTGATCCTTGAGAGGCCCGCTGGTGAAGGCCACCGAGGCGATGACATTCGCGTTGTTGAAGTTCGGCGTGGCGATCGCGTAGTCGCCCTGCTCCCCGTTCCACACGTACTTGCCTGTGGTCGGCGGAACAAAGAGAACGCCCGGACTACCGGCGGCCGCCGGCGCCCCCGAGGCGCCCGCGGCGGGGGTCGCGCCTGCCCGACAGGCATAGGTGCCGTCGGCGAGCGCCTTGCCGGCCTTCGCGTCCGGGTTGGTGGCCACCGGCGCGGCCGACATGGTCGGAAGGAGGTCGCCGGAGCCGCTATGGCCCTCCCCGCCGCGGCCCGCGATCAGCACGTAGAGCCCGAGCCCGACCAGCGCGAGGAAGACCGCGATCGTCAGCGGGCCGAGCCAGCCCTGGTGGAACCAGGCCAGCCGGTCCGCCGCCGCCCCGCGGGTGCCACCCGCCGGGGCGGACGCGCGGGCCTGGTCGCGCCGCGGCGACTCCCCGGCATCCGGTTCGAGCGCGTCCTCGAGGTCCTCGGCGCCGAACCGCCGCCCGGTGCCGGCGGCACGCCCGTCCTGAACGGCGCCTGAACCCGTCAGCGGATCGAGTTCGGCCTCCCAGTCGCGGCGCCCGCCCCGCCGCGCGCCGGCGCGGTCCTCATCGGCGTCGAGCGGCGGGGCGGGCGCCTCCGTCCCGCCCTGACCCGACCCCGTGGCCGGCCGGGGGCCGGTCGCGGAGCGGGCACGCCGGCGCTGGCCGGTCCTGGGACCGCTCTGGTCGGGCTCGGCGCGCGACGGGCCCTTCGGGTCCGCCGGAGCCTTCTCAGGCGCCACCGCCTGCAGCATCAGCGAGTCGGTCATGGGGTTCGGCGTCCTACGCCGGTCCGCCGGCACGTCGCGCGCCGTGCCGCGCCGCGGCCTGCTGGCGCCGGTCCGGGACAGCACGGACGTCATCTCGACCGGTCCCGGCCGCTCCCCGACCGCGGGCCGCTCACCCGTCGGTGGCATCTTCGGGCCGGTCTGACCCGGCGGCATCTTCGAGCCGGTCTGACGTCGATGACCCGCCGCCTCGGCGGCCGCCAGCGCGCGCGCCGCGATGCCCTCGGGCGTGCCGCCGCGCGGGGGCGACTGCGTGCCCGGGGCGTCCTGAGCGGGTCGTGGACCGGACCCGGCCGCCGTGGAGTCCAGGTGACGGCCCCGGCGCGGCGCCCCGCGCCCCGGGGAGTCCCCCGCCGCCGGGACGACGGCGTCGGCCGGGCCGCCCGGAAATGGTCGCCCACCCGCGGGGTCTGCCGGGAGCGGGGCGCCCCCGCCGGGGCGCGCGGGCGTGTCGGCCGGCATGGCCGGACCGATCGCGGGGCGGTCGGGGGCTCCTGGGTTCCCGCCAGACCGGTTCCGGCGGTCCTGGTCCGCGAGGCCGGGGAGGTCGCCGGTGCCCAGCGGGTCGCGCGGGTCGATGACGGGCATGCCGGTGCCGTGCCGATGCCCCCCGGCGGGCGGCCATGGCCCGGGCCGCTCGGTGGCCTCCTGGCCGGCCGGGGCCGGCGCGCGCCACCCGGTGCTCGGCGGGCCGGCCGCCGCGGCGCCGGGCGCCAGAGCCCCCGGGCCGGCGAGGCCGGCGGGGCCAGCGCCGGGGGCCCGGCCCGTCGTGCCTGGCCGCGGCCCGGTGAGTGGCGCCGCGTCCGGGCTGTCCGGCCGGGTGAAGGCCCAGGACGTTCCCCCGGTGGAACCTCCGGTCGGCGCTCGCCAGGGGGAGGATCCGCTCCCCGCCGCCTCGGCTGGCTGCCCGGCCCGGGGCTCGCGGGTGTCCCACGGGCTCGCGCTCGGGCGCGCCGCGCCAGCGGCGGGGGGGCCGCCGGCCCAGGCTGAGCCGGTCGCGCCCGCCCGTTGGTTCGGCCCGTCGGCGGCGCCTGGGGGCATCGTCGCCGTGCCCGGCCGGTCCACCCGCAGGCCGCGCGCGGGAGTGAAGAAGATGTTCGGCGGCGGCTCGGCCCCAGACGCCGGCAGCGGCGTTCCCGTGGCGCCTCCCGGGTCGCCGAATCCCGGGGTTCTCGGCGGACTGGCCGAGCCCGGGGTACTCGTCCGGTCGCCGAATCCCGGGGCCGCCGCCGGACTGGCGCCGCCGATCCGGGAGGCCAGCGGGGAGGCCTGCCGGGAGATCTGCTGGGGGGCTGGCGCGGACGGTCCGGCGGGAGGCGTCGCGGTGCCCTGGCTGGCTGGGCGCTGGCCCCAGGCGGTCGGATCACCTGGTCCCGGCCCGCCGCTTATGCGTACCGGTCCGGGACCCGTCGGCCGGGGTTCCGGACCTCCCCGATCGCTGACCCGCCAGGTCGGCTCAGCCCCGCCGGGGACCCTGCCGTCGGCCGGGGAGGAGCCCCGGGCCTGAGCGGGATCCTGGACCTCCCAGCCGGGGTTCGCCGGCCTGGCCGGAACCCCGGCCGGGCCGCTCACGAGGAAGGACCCGGTGACCGGACCAGACCGGTGGGTGGGCCCCGAGTTCACCGGGCCGCCGTCAGGGAGCGGCCGCGCGGACCAGGAGGAGGGCGCGGACGGCGCGGCGGCGGGAGTGGCCGCCCCCCATACCGGCGTCGCCGAGCTGGGAGGGGCTCCGGGGTCCCGGGGCGGGTGCTGGCCGGCGGACACGTCGTACCCGGACACTCCGTACCCGGCCGCGTCGTATCCGGACGCGCCAGGCGTGGCCGGGGACGGGCCGGCGGCGGCCGGAGCGGCGGCCGTGTCGCCCGCCAGACGGGTCCCCGCCAGGCCGGCCGGTCCCTGGGTGCCCGCCGGGTCGGAGAACACGGTGGTCTGCCGGGAGGCCGGCTGGCTGACCGGGGGCGTGGCCGGGTCGAAGGCGGTGACCGACAGCCCCGCGCTGTCAGGGGACCGCTGGGTGGCTGTCCCCCAGGGGTCGCTGACGGCGAACGGGTCGACGGCCTGCTCGGCCCGCCACTGGGACGCCGCGGCCGGTGCCGCGTGGGCGGTGGGCTCGGTGGCGCCGACCCGCTCGACCGCGAAGAAGTCGTCCTGGCTCGCGGCCCGGACCTGCCAGCTGGACGAGGCCGACGCGGGAGCCCCGGGGACGACGGGGCTCGCTGGCTGGCGCGCATGAGGCAGCCATTGCTGGGACACCGCGTCCCAGACCCAGGCGCCGTCGTCGCTCAGCAAGCGGCCTTGGTCGTCGGTGGGCAACCCCTGCCCCCTGGTCAGTGCCACGACGCGTCAAGCGACCGTGGAAGGCGGACGTTTGGTTATTGGCTCATAACGGACGTCGTGGACCGCGACGAAGGCGGCCAAAGGTCACCAACCAGTATGACCCGCCCCATCCGGAGCACTAACTCCGACCTCGGTCGAGGCCGCCCGCCCGGCGTTTGCCGGTGCTCGACCGCCAAGAGCCGGATCGTTACCGGGCGGCGGCGGACCGGGCTGCCCGGCTTCGGGAGCCCTCGAGGGCGCCTGGTGATGCCGGCGGGCCCGCGTCCGTCGTCACTTCAGGTTCTGGCAGGCCTCGAGGACCGCCTTGACCGCCCGCTGGCCCGCCGGCGACTCGACCTGGCTGTTGAGGAGCAGGAACTCCTCCTGCGTGTAGTCGGCTTCCAGCTTCTCCAGGGTGCAGGTGCAGTAGCGCTGCTTGCCGCTGTCGCCCGTCATGCAGTCCTTGAGGTACTGGTCTCTGATCTTTTCTTCGTACTGCCGGCCGGCCACGGTGGTGGAGCCGCCTCCGGAGGAGTCGTCCCCGCCGGTGACCTTGAGGACGAGCACGACCGCGAGGACGGCCACCAGGAGCGCGCCGACCCCGGCGAGGAGCACGCGGCCGCGGCCCGCCGGGAGCTTGCCGAGGAGGCCGGCCAGCTTCGTCCCGCCGCCGCCGCCGCTGCCGTCGCCGTCGCCGTCGCGGTCGCCGTCGTTCGCCGAACCGAGCCGAGCGGCGGCCAGGCCACGCAGCCGGTCGCGCCGCCGCTGGGGGACGCCGTCGTCGATCCCCTCGTCGTCCCCGAGCTCGTCGTCGTCGAGTTCGTCGTCCCCGAAGTCGTCGGCGTCGCGACCGAACCCACGGCCGAAGCCGCGGTCACGGTCCTCACCGGGCCTGGCGGGGCGCGGCCCGGTGCCCGGGCGGGGCCCGGTGGGGGACTTCGTGAACGAGCCGGCGCTGAAACGGCCCGAACCACCGGCTTCGGCCTCGCCCGTGCGGGAGGAACCCCAGGCGCCCTCGCGGGCCGGGCCCTCCGGAAGCGGGCCAGTGGTGTCCCCGCGGGCCACCGCGGGCGTGTTCGGCCGACTGATCGCCTCGGTGCCCGGGCTGTTGAAGGACGTCGACGCCCCGGCGGCCGCGGGACCACCCCTGGCCGCGCTGGGGCCCGTGCTCGACCCGCCCCTGCTGGCGCCGGGACCGGTGCCGGGCGCCGCGGCGCGGTTCTCGCGGGACCAGCTGCCCGTGCCACTGATGCGGCTCGGCCCGGTGCCCAGCGGGTCCGCCCGGCCGAACGGGCCGGTGGAGAGCGGGTCGGTGCCGTACCCGGCGGCGCTGGGCGGGTCGGGACGGCCATACGGGTCCCGGCTCGGTTCCGCGGGAGTGGAGGGAGTCCTGGAATCCCGGGCCGACCAGGCACGTGACTGGCCGGTGGACGATCCCGTTCCACCGAGGGGAGCGCCACGGCCGGTGCCGCCGGCCGCGCCCGAGCGCCAGTCGGTGCCGGGGTCCAGCGGGTGGGCGTCCGTGCTCCCGCCCAGGTCGGGGGAGCCGGCCCGGGAGGTCTGCTGGGAGGGCCGCGACGGGCTCGGCCCGTAGTCGGAGCCGCCCCGGTCGGCCCCCGAGGTCCGGGCCGCCTGGGGGTAGGGGCCGGTGACGGGGGACCAGGACGCGTTCCTGTCCCGGGCGGCGCCGCCGTCGGAGCCGAACAGCGGGAAGCTGCCGGTTCTCGGATCGTTGTAGGCCCGCTGACCAGGGCGTTCGTAGCCGTCGTCGTCCCGGGCCTCCCGGGTCGGTTCCCGGCCCTGCCCGAGCGGCTCCGCCGATCGGGCGGGAGTCCCGGGTCCGCCGGTCCCACCACGCGCGGCGGGACCGGCCGGGCCGCCGTACCCCCCGGCGGTGCCGTCGCCGGCGCGTACCGCGGCCACGGAGCCCGTGCCGCCGGAGGCCGCGGCACTCCCGGGCGGATTCGACGTCGTCGGCTGCCAGGTCTGGGCGCTCTCGTCCCACACGTAGGCGCCGTCGTCGCTGACCCAGCGGCCGTGTTCGTCGAGGCGCATTTGTGATCCTTCGTGGTGGAGACGGACGCTCCAAGGGTGCCACGAGCGTCGTCGGCTCGGCGTCGGGGGTTCTCCCACCCGATGTCCAACCACGACACAACATCCAGGGGGTTACTGTCCGTGATGCCGGGTCTGATGCCGCCGCTCGGCGGCGGCTCGCGGCTATTGCGGCGATGCCCTGCGGAAACACGAGAGGCCCGCCCCGCGACGAGTGCCGCGGGACGGGCCTACGGGTTGGCCGGTCGGTGGGAAACTGACGGTCGGTAGCCGTCCCCCGAGGAGTCGGCTAGCCGACGGGTGGCGAGGCGAGCATGATCTCGGCCTTCTGGAACTCCTTGAGGCTCGCGTACCCGGTCGTGGCCATCGCGGCGCGCAGCGCGCCGGTGAGGCTGGCCCCGCCGGCCACCCCGATGGGGTCGGGGCCGACCAGGATCTGCTCCATCGTGCTGGCCTGTTCCACCGGCTGCCAGCGGCCGCGCGGCAGGTCGGAGTGCAGGACGTCCATCGGCCACAGGCCGCCCTGCCCCGGCGCGTCGGTCGCGGCCGCGAGCGCGCCGTCGATCATGACGGCGTCCGCGCCGCAGGCGACCGCCTTCGCGATGTCCCCGCCGGTACGCAGGTCGCCGTGCGCGATCACGTGAACATAGCGGCCGCCGGACTCGTCGAGGTAGCGCATCCGTGCTCCGGCGGCGTCGGCGATCGCGGTCGCCAGCCCGACGCCGATGCCGAGCTCGGCGCGGTTGGCGTCGCCGCCGCCGGTGCCCACGCCGACGATCACGCCCGCGGCGCCGGTCCGCATCAGGTGCAGCGCCGTGGAGAACGACGCGCAGCCGCCGACCAGCACCGGGATGTCGAGGTCGCCGATGAAGCGCTTGAGGTTGAGCGGCTCGGTCCGCGTCGACTGGTGCTCGGCCGACACGGCGGGGCCGTGGATGACCAGCAGGTCGACCTGCGCCGCCAGCAGGTCCGAGCACAGCGCCCTGACCTTCTGCGGCCGCAGCGCCGCCGCGGTGACCAGCCCGGCGTCGCGCACCTGCCCGATCCGCTGGGCGATCAGCTCCGGGCGGATCGGCGCGCGGTAGAGCTCACGCAGCCGGCGGGTGGCCTGCTCGGCCGGAAGCCCGGCGAGCTCGGCCACCAGCGGCAGCGGCTCCTCGTGGCGGGTCCACAGCCCCTCCACGTGCAGCACTCCGAGGCCGCCGAGCTTGCCCATGGCGATCACCGAGTCCGGCGAGCTGACCGCGTCGACGGCTGCCGCGACGATCGGCAGGTCGAAGTGATAAGCGTCCACCTGCCAGGCCAGCGAGACGTCCGCTGGGTCCCTGGTCCGCCGTGAGGGGACGATGCCGACCGCCGCGAGGTCGTACCCGACCCGCGCGCTCTTTCCGATGCCGATCTCAACCTCAGCCAACGCTGGCCTTCCCGTTCAAACTTCTGTGGGGCCGCCGTGGGCCGCGGTCCCCGGGCAGGTCCGGAATGCGGCCCCTCCCCGACCAGCTGGTGGCCACGGAGGACCCACGCGCCTCGCGGAGGGTACCTGTATCCGGCGGGAACGGTGGCGCCACCGGCGCGCGCCTCCGGGACCTGGACCGACGACAGCCTCCCGGTTCCGGGAGCGCCGATGGTCGCTTCAGGGCCCTCGCTGGAACTTGGCCATGATCCCGACCCGGGACCGGGGCCGACGACAGTTTCTCGGTTCTACCCGGTTCCAGGTTGGTCGGGGCGCTCAGCGCCCCGACGGCGGAGCCGGGGTTCCTGCCGGATCGGCGGAGCTTGCGGACGGGGTCCCTGCCGGATCGACGAAGTCGATCTGGGAGGTCGTGATCTGGGAGGTCCGGATGGTCGCGCTAGCGACCTTGAGCCGACTGCCTCAGCGCGTCACGTAGTTCGGTGCCTCCACGGTCATCTGAATGTCATGCGGGTGGCTCTCGATCAGGCCGGCCGTGGTGATCCGGACGAGCTGGCCGTGTTCCTGCAGGTGCCGGATGGTCGGGGCGCCGGCGTAACCCATCCCGGCGCGCAGCCCGCCGACGAGCTGGTGGGCGACGGCGCCGAGCGAGCCGCGGTAGGGCACCTGGCCCTCGATGCCCTCGGGGACGAGCTTGTCGTCGGAGAGCACGTCGTCCTGGAAGTAGCGGTCCTTCGAGTAGGACCGGGCGCCGCCCCGGCTACGCATCGCGCCGAGCGACCCCATCCCGCGGTACGCCTTGTACTGCTTGCCGTTGATGAAGATCAGCTCGCCAGGGCTCTCGTCGACCCCGGCCAGCAGGCTGCCGAGCATGACCGTGTCCGCGCCGACGGTGATCGCCTTGGCGATGTCGCCGGAGTGCTGCAGGCCACCGTCGCCGATCACGGGGACGCCCGCGGGCCGCGCGGCCCGTGCCGCCTCGTAGATGGCGGTGATCTGCGGTACCCCGACCCCGGCCACCACGCGGGTCGTGCATATCGACCCGGGGCCGACGCCCACCTTGACCGCGTCAGCGCCGGCCGCGACCAGCGCGGCGGCGCCGGCCGCCGTCGCCACGTTCCCGCCGATCACGTCCAGCGGACGGCCGTCCGCGCCGGTCGGCAGCTCGGTCTTGATCCGCCGGACCATCTCCGGCACTGCGCGCTGGTGCCCGTGCGCCGTGTCGACGACGAGGAAGTCCACCCCGGCGGCGACCAGGACCTGGGCCCGCTTGAACGCGTCCTCGCCGACGCCGATGGCCGCGCCCACGACGAGGCGGCCGTCCGCGTCCTTGGTGGCGAGCGGGTAGCGCTCCCGCTTGGTGAAGTCCTTGACGGTGATCAGTCCGCGCAGCCGATTGTGGTCGTCCACGATCGGCAGCTTCTCGATCTTGTGCTGGCGCAGCAGCCTCAGCGCGTCGTCGCTGCTCACCCCCACTGGCGCGGTGATCAGCGGCATTGGGGTCATGACCGCGCGGACCGGGCGGGAGTAGTCCCGCTCGAACCGGATGTCGCGGTTGGTCACGATGCCAAGCAGTTCGCCGTCCTCGCTGGTCACCGGCACACCGGAGATCCGGTAACGGGCCATCAGCGCGTTCGCCTCGTCGATGGAGGCATCCGGACCGCAGGTGATCGGCGCGCTGATCATGCCGGACTCGGACCGCTTGACCATGTCGACCTGCTGCGCCTGGTCCTCGACGGACAGGTTGCGGTGCAGCACGCCGACGCCGCCCTGACGGGCCATCGCGATCGCCATCCGGTGCTCGGTGACGGTGTCCATCGCCGACGAGAGCAGCGGGATCGCCAGCCGGATGTTGCGCGTCAGCCGAGTCGACGTGTCCACCTCGGCCGGGACCACGTCAGAGGCCGCGGGCAGCAGCAGCACGTCGTCATAGGTGAGCCCGAGCATCGCCAGCTTCGGCGCCGGGACCGCGGCCGCGTCGGCGTCCAGCGGCCCGGCGAACATCGGGCCGGCCGGCGCGGTCGAGACCGAGCTCGGGATCGGGGTGGCGGCGGGAACGTTCATGGCACCTTCCGTTCGGGTTGCGCCGACCGATGGCCGCCGAGCATGGCCCGGCACCAGGACTCCGGAGGATTCGCCCTCGTACAGCCATGATGGCCCCCGACAGGGCCGGCGGAGCACGGAGAGAAGGCAAGCCCACAGTCAGCCCCGGACTGACCTGGCATTCCGAACGTATCGGCATTGACCACGACTAACGGCATTATCAAGGTCAACCCACCGCAAACGCCCGCAATACCGCCCTGCCGCGTCGTCTACCCCACGCCCGAGCTGACAGGACGGCCCCGCCGCGGCTCCAGACACGACCCTTGGGCCGACATCAGCGACGACCAACCACCCGCCAAACCGCCGGCCTGGCCACCCGCAAGCCCACCCCCGAACCGCCACCGCCCCGGCAGGGACGCCAGCTGAAGGGGACCCCAGCACGAAGACCCCGCCCGGAGACCAGGTTCAACGCTTTCTCTTATACACAACAC
>NZ_JADWYU010000232.1 GCF_016786325.1 Frankia nepalensis
CGGTTTTGGGGGGGCGCGTTATGGGGGATTGGGCCACTATCGGCGCTCCGCCGTCGGGGCGCTGGGCGCCCCGACCGACCTGGTGCTGGGGTCAGGCCGGGAATCAGGGCAGGACCTGTCTCTGGTCAGGATTTTCGGCGCGATCCAGCGGAGGTCGCGTGCGCGGACCCGGACCTCCCAGATCGCGTCGCGCGCGGCGGTGCCGGTCAGGTGCGGCCCTCGACCTCCTGGGCGTTCTTCAGCGTGTTCTCGTACGGCAGCCAGTCGGCGTGCACGACGGGCCAGCCGTCGTCGCGCAGGAGGCTGACGACGGCGGGGTCGTCGTCCACGACCACGGCGACCCGGCGGGTTCTGGCCAGCCGGCGCAGCTCGGCGCGCTTGAAGTGCCGCGCCGAGCGGCGGTCGTCGTCGGGACGCATCGTCAGGACGCCGGCGGGCAGCCCGTGCGCGCGCAGCCAGCGCTCGGTGTCGGCCCGGGAACGTTCCGGCCGGCCGGTCAGCCACACCACGTCATGGTCGGCGGCGAGCCCGAGGACCAGGTCGACGCCCTCCGGCAACGGCGGGTCGGCTGTGGCCGCGGCGAAGAAGGCATCCCAGTCGCCGGGCCGCTGGCGCAGGAAGCCCAGACGATGCCGGACATCGGCGACCACCCCGTCGACATCGATCACAGCGACCGGCCGCCCGCCGGCCGAGCCGGCGGCGTGCCCGCCGGCGCCGGGTACGGGCCGGCCGTCCGTCGGCCCCTCGGCGGCCAGCGCCTCGCTCGCCTCGTCCACGCCCAGACCTCCTCGCCGGCCCGCCGTCCGCGCCAGCCGGCGACCGTCGCCTGCCC
This sequence comes from Frankia nepalensis, assembly GCF_016786325.1. Lineage (GTDB taxonomy): Bacteria > Actinomycetota > Actinomycetes > Frankiales > Frankiaceae > Pseudofrankia > Pseudofrankia nepalensis. The sequence continues at coordinate 833 of NZ_JADWYU010000232.1, forward strand.
GGACCCACCCCGGGCCCCCGCCGACGGCCGGGGCCGGACGTCCAGCATCCCGGCGTCCTGATTGTCCTTCCCGCGCGCGACGCGGGCTGTGTCCCACCCTGCCAGGCTTGCGGACCGGCGCGGAAGCTGGGGGGACGCGGCGGGCCAGCGCACGCCCCGGCCCGCCACGGGCCGTCGGCTGGGCCGGGGCCGGTCGCCCCGGGAGACGGAGGGACACAGCGGTCACGGGTGGTCGAGCGGTCACGGGACGGCGCCGTCCGGTACGGTCCAGACGGCGCCGGCCGAACAGGGCGCGCCGAGGGGGCACGCGAGGAGCGCGACTCCTCATCCCTGTACCGCCGGATCCGTTGCGTCGCCGGCGCGGCTGGACGCCTGGTGGCGCCGCTGGCACCCGGGTGGCCGTCGGCCGTTTCGCCAGACGGCCCGGTTTAGGGGACAACGGGGCCCAGTCGGGGAAAGGGTAACGGGGGTCTACCTTTTCTGGTCTAGCGTGATGTGTTGGCATTGCCAGCCGGCCGGTCGGGTTCGCTCCCGGGCGGCACCGGCGTGCCGTCATCGTCCGCACTGGTCGTGGGTCGTCTGTCAGGTCAGCGAGCGTGAGGAGGTCCGCGGTGTCGGGCAACCGGCGGGCACGCGCGCTCGCGGCCGCCGTCCAGTCCTCGCTGGCCGCGGCACTGGCCGTCGCCGAGCGGCTCGAAGGACAGGCCGACCGACTCGAGGGCGCGCGCGGCGCCGACGGCGCGGCTGGCGACCTCGACGGGCTGCTCGCCGGCGAGGGACAGGCCCAGGCGTTCACCGAGGCGGCCGAGCTGGTCTACGCGCAGGCCAAGGGGCTCGCCGGCGCGGGCTGGGGCACGTCGGCCTGGTCGGCGTTCGCCGCCGGAACCGGGACTGCCGGGGCCGGCGACGCGGTGGCCGCGACCGAGGACGGGTTCCGGCCGGGGCTGTGGCGCCTCGGCCGGGTTCTGGTGCCGCCGCCGGCCCGCGCCGTGCCGCTGGCCGTGCCGCTGCTCGACGCCGGCAACCTGCGCGTGTCCGCGCCGCGGGAGCGCCGCGCGGAGGCGGTCGAGGCGGTGCGCGGGCTGCTCACCCGGATCGTGGCGGCCGCGCCCGCCGGCCGCGTGGAGCTCACCGTCTACGACCCGTTCGAGCTGGGCGCGGGGCTGGCCGGGTTCGCGCCGCTGCGGGCCGCCGGTGTCGTCGGCCCCACGCTGACCACCCGTCCCGCGCTGGAGGCGGCGCTCGCCGAGCTGACGGGCCATGTCGGGCGGATCACCGTCGACCGGCTCGGCGGCTCGTTCGCGACCCTGCGGGAGCGGGAGGACGCGGGGCTGCCTCGCTCCGAGCCGTGGCGGGTGCTGGTCCTGCTGGCCTGGCCGTCGCTGCCCGACGAGGCCGCCCGGGCGCTGACGGGCCTGGCCGCGCAGGGCCCGGCGTGCGGGGTGCACGTCATCGCGCTCACCGAGCCGGACGGGCTTGACGCGCCGCCCGGCCGCCCCGGCGCCGGCCCGCTGCCCCACGAGGTCGCGCTGATCGCCGCGCCGGCCCCCGGCCGCTGGCAGTGCTCGCTCACCCCTGGCCTGAGCTGCGCCCTGGACGCCGCGGCGCCGGCCGACCTGGTCGCCGCGGTCGCCTCCGGCGTCGCCGCCGCGGCCACGGCCGCCGCGGCCAGCGCCCCCGGGCTCGGCGCGTTGCTGCCCGACCGGCTCTGGGAGCACGACAGCGCCGGCGGGATCTCGATGCCGATCGGGTTCGGCCCGGACGGGCCGTGCGCCCTGGCGTTCGACGACGACACCGTCCACGGGCTGGTCGGCGGGCAGGCCGGCGCCGGCAAGTCCACCCTGCTGCTCACCACGATCTACGGGCTGGCCGCCCGCTACGGCCCCGACCAGCTGCGCATGCACCTGCTCGACTTCAAGGAGGGGCTGGAGTTCGCCCAGTTCGGCCCGCGCGAGCGTGACCCGTTCTTCCTCCCGCACGCCGACACCGTCGGGATGGACAGCGACCGGGAGTTCGGCGTGGCCGTGCTGCGCCACGTCCGCGAGGAGATGTCGCGCCGCGCGGTGGCGATGCGCGCCGCCGGTGCCCGCGACCTGCGCGCCCTGCGCGCGATCGACCGCGGGCCGCGTCGCCCCGGCGCCTCCGGGGGCGCGAAGGAAGAACATTTTCGCACCCCCTTCGACGAGGCCTGGCCCCGCATCCTGGTGGTCATCGACGAGTTCCAGGTGATGCTCACCCCGCTCGACCCGGTCGCCCGCGAGGCGGTCGCCCTCCTGGAGACGCTGGCCCGCCAGGGCCGCGCCTACGGGATCCACCTGCTGCTGGCCAGCCAGACACTGTCCGGGATCGACGCGCTGGACGCCACGGCGGGCAAGCGTGGGTCGATCTTCGGCCAGTTCGCGCTCCGGGTCGCGCTGCGCACGTCGATCAGCGAGTCGCGGGTGCTGCTGTCCACGAACAACGAGGCCGCCGGCGCGCTGTCCGGAGTCGGCCAGGCGGTGGTGAACCGGCGTAACGGCCATCCCGCCGGCAACGAGCTGGTACGGGTCGCCCGGCCCGACACGGCGACGCTGGCCACGCTGCGGCGCCGGCTCGGCAAGGCGCTCGCCGCCACCGTCGACACCCCGCGCCCACCGCGGGTGTTCGTCGGCCACGCGCCCGCCGTCCTCGCCGCCAACCCGGCGTTCACGGCGCTGCGGCCCGCTCGTCCGGGCGCGCCGGCCGACCCGCTGGCGTTCGTGGGTGTCCCGCTGGACCTGGCGCCACCGGCGGTCGGGGTGACGCTGTCCGCCCAGCCGGGCCGCAACCTGGCGGTGCTCGGCCCGCTGCGCCGGGAGGCCGTCGGCGTGCTGCAGGCCGCGGTGCGCAGCGTCGCGGCCCAGGCGCCGCCCGGCGGGCTGCGGGTCGACCTGGTCGCGGCGAGCCACGAGACGCTCGGCGCCGTCGACGAGCTTGCCGCGGCGCTGCGCGCCGCCGGGACCGCGGTCACCGTCACGTCGATGACGGGGCTCGCGGGTGTCGTCACCGAGACCGCGGCGGAGGTGTCGCGCCGCGAGGGCGCCGCCCTGACCACGGCCACCGGCGAGCGGGGCGGGGGATTCCCGCTGCGGCTGCTCGTGCTGTTCGCCGCCGACGCGGCCCGCGCGGCCCTGGAGGCGCCGAGCGGCTCGGGGCGGCGCACCGGGCTGGACGACCTGCGGCTGGTGACGCGCCGCGGGCCGGCGGCACGGGTCCACCTGCTCGGCTGGTGGCGTGGCCCGTCACGCCTGCTCGACGACCTGGGCCCCGGCCACCGCGACGACATCGCCGCCTGGGTGGCCGTCGGCGTGCCGGGCAGCGACCTGTTCGCCCTGGCCGGGCATCGCGCCATCGCCGCCGGCACCGCGGCCAACCGGGGCGTGCTGTTCGACCGGCATGGCCGGGCCGAACCGCGCACGATCGTGCCGTTCGCCCCGCTGGACCCGGCACCCGACCAGGGCGTGGGCGGCGCCTTCCCGGCCGGCCATGAACTGGTCGGCCGGGACGCGGCCGGTGCCGGGGCGGGCGGCGGCGCGGCGGTGGGCGAGCCAGGACGGAGCGGGACAAGTGGCTGACCAGGACCGGATCGTCCCGTGGTACCCGGACGTCTCGGGTGCCGGCTACGACCCTGTGGGCGGAGCCCTCGCCGAGGACCCGAGCGGGCGCGCCGACGGCTACGACGGTCTCGAGCCCGCCGACGGTCTCGATGGCCCTGGCGGTTTCCACGCCGCCGACGACTTCGAGGCCGCCGACGGATTCGGCGGCCTCGCCGAGCCCGCGGTCGTCAGGCAGGTCCCACCGCCGTTGGCCCTCGGAGTGTCGGCCCGCTGGGAGGAGCCGGTGGACGGCCCGGGCGGCGCGGTCGGCTGGACGGGTGTCGGCGCGGGCGCGGACCCCGCCGAGCTCGACCCACGGGTCGCGGCGCGCCGCTTCGCGGCGCTGCTCACCGACGCGGACCGGGCTCGCGGCGAGCGCGCGGCGCTGCTGGCGGCTGGGCGGGAGGAGACGGCGGCCAAGGCCGAGCGGTACCGGGAGGCGGCCGGCGACGTCCGCGGCCAGGTCCGCCAGGTGTGGCGGCAGGTCGCCGAGTCGCTCGCGCCGTTCGGGGTGGACGACCTGGAACAGGTGCGCGCGAGCGCCCCCGACCTCGAGGCGATACCGGGGATCGGCCCAGGCGGCGCCGGCCGGGCTCGCCCGGCGCTCGGCCGCGGCCACGGCCGGGCTCGTGACGCGGACCCGCCCCCCGCCCGCCGGCGTCGCGCGCCCGTCGACGATCCCGCCGCGGCCGATCTCCCCGCCGGCGCGCGCGGGGGCGGCCACCACGGCGCGACGGCCGGCGGCGAGAGCCTCGACCTGCACTCCGAGCTGGACGAGGCCCGCCGGCAGTGCATGCGGGCGCTGGCCACGGCGGCCGAGCTGCGCGGCGTGCAGCGGGCGTCCTCGCCGCTGTCGATCGGCCTGGTCACCGCCGGCGCCTGCCTGCTGGCCGCGGCGCTGACCGTGGTGGCGCGGGTGTTCCTCGGCACCGCGGGCCTGCCCTGCCTGGTCGCGGGGCTGCTCGTCGGCGCGGGGGTGGTCAGCGTCGGCACGGACGGCGGCCCGAAGGCGGCGCTGCGCGCGGCGCTGCTGGCCGCCGGCGCGGCCGGCGGTGTGGTACTGGCGACGGTCCGGCTCGCCGACCAGGACCCGGTGGGGATCATCCTGTCACTGGTGGCGCTGGCGGCGGCGATCAGGTTCGGTCTCGGCTTCGGCGCGCCGAAGGCCGACAAGGTCGACAAGCCGGTGGCGCGGCGGCGTTAGCCGGGCAGGCGCCCGCCCGCGGGCGGGCCGGACGGTCGGGGGTCAGGCCGGCGGCGCGGCGCGTGGGCGCGCCGCCCGCCGGTGGAAGGAGAAGGGCACGGGTGTCAGGCTCGATCGCTGAGGTCAAGGCGCAGCTGGACGAGGCGTTCCGGCGGGCCGAGGAGGTCGCCGGGCAGATGGAAGGAGCGCTGACCCTCCTGGAGGAGGCGCAGGCGATGGTGATCGCGGCGACCGATGGCAGCGAGCACCATGCCGTCGAGCTGCTCACCGCCGCGCTCGTCGACACCCGGGACACGTTGGCGAACTCGCTCGCCGCGCTCGGCTCCGCCGTGCAGGAGGTCCGGGACTACCGCGACAGTCTGTGACGACCGGTCCGGGCCGCCCCGCCGCCCGGCAACCGTCGCGCCGGCCGCCGGACCCCTCCGGCGCCGGCGTGTCACCGCGCGACACCGCATCGTGGTGTTGCCTGTGCCACAGGGGATTGTTGTCTGAGCCCCGCCCGGTGGTAGTAACCGGGTGAAGGGTTGGGTAACAAGCGCCTAGTGGCGCCGCAACCGGCGGCACGGGCGCGCGTGCCTGACTACAGTCCGAATTGCCACCCGTGCGGCCGATTGTTCGGCCCGTGAACACCCGAGCGTGGGCGAGTCCCGTCGACGGGTGGGGAGCCGCGAGGGCTCCGGCACCGTCGACATCCGTCCACTCGCGGGAGGAGGGCCTGAGAGGGCCGCGCCGAACAGCACGCCGGCGGCAGGACCGCCGAGCTGACGAGGAACTGAACAGCGATCACCAGGAGGCCGCCCCCCGTGGCGCACACCGATGTGCTTGACCTGCCGCTGGTGCTGTTGTCCAACCGAGGCCCGGTCAGCTTCGACCGGGACGCGACCGGGCGGACCGTCAACCGGGGCGCGGGCGGGCTTGTCTCCGCTCTGGCCGGCCTGGCCGAGCATCTGGACGACGCGGTCTGGGTCTGTGGCGCGGCGACGGCGGAGGACGCCGCCGTGGCCGAGGAGGCCGCGGGCCAGGCGCTGCTCGTGCAGACCCATCCCATGCCGCACCTGGTCGACCCCCGGTTCGGCGACGCCGTCGTCGACGGACCATCGATCAAGGTCCGGGTGGTCGTCACCGACCCGGTCGCCTACGCCGACTTCTACTCGGTCTGGTCGAACCCGATCCTGTGGTTCGTCCAGCACGGGCTCTACGGCCGGTCGATGGCGCCGTCGTTCACCCGGGCCGAGCGCGAGGCGTTCGAGAACGGCTACGCCGCCGTCAACCGGGCCTACGCCGACGCGGTCGCCGACGAGGTGCGCGGCCGCGGCGGCAAGGCCCTCGTCCTGCTGCAGGACTACCACTTCTACCTGGTCGCCGAGCATGTGCGCCGGCAGTGCCCGGACGTCGTGCTCAGTCACTTCGTGCACATCCCGTGGCCCGGGCCGGACGAGTGGCGGGTGCTGCCGGCCGACATCCGGGAGCGGCTGCTGACCGGGCTGCTCGGCAGTGACGTGGTCGGCTTCCACACCCGCCGCTACGCCCGCAACTTCGTGCTGTGCGCGAGCGAGCTGCTGGGTCTGCCGATCGACCTGGACGCGCTGACCATCACGGTTGGTGATCGCACAGTGCGGGCCCGCTACTACCCGATCTCGGTGGACCCGGCGGCCCTGGACGCGACCCTGGCCAGCGAGCAGGTCACCGCGCATGTGTCGATGCTGCGCTACATCTTCGGCCTGGACGACGACCGACAGCTGATGCTGCGGGTCGACCGCACCGACCCGAGCAAGAACGTGGTCCGCGGCTTCCAGGCGTTCGGGGTGCTGCTGGAGCAGCATCCCGAACTGGTCGGCAAGGTGAGCTTCCTGGCGCTGCTGCAGCCCAGCCGCACGGACGTGCCCGAGTACGCCGACTACATCGCGCTCATCGGCGCGGTGGTCGCGGACCTCAACGCCAAGTACACCAAGGACGGCCGCCAGCCGATCGACCTGCGGATGGTCGAGGACTTCCCGCTGGCGGTCGCGGCCTTCTCGATCTGCGACGTGCTCGTGGTCAACGCGATCGCGGACGGGATGAACCTGGTGGCCAAGGAGGTCGCGGTCGTCAACCGCCGCGGCGGGGTGCTCGCGCTGTCGGAGACCGCCGGGGCGCACGAGGAGCTCGGCGAGTTCGCCGTCACGCTGCATCCCTTCGACATCCAGCAGATGGCGGACGCGTTCTACGCGGCGCTGACCATGCCGCTGGAGGAACGCCACCGCCGGCTCGCCGCCGCCGCCCAGCAGGTCCGCGCCAACGACGTCGCGCGCTGGCTCGCCGACCAGCTCGCCGACCTGCGCCGCGTCGCCGGCTTCTAGAATCCGCCCGCGCACCCGGGCACGGGCGAAGGCCCGCGCCCGGGTGTGCGAATGAGCCGTTTGGGCATGTTGTCGGCGCGGGTGCGCTGGAGCGCCCGGGACGCCGCCAGACGGATTCGGCCAGCCAGGGAGGACAGGGCGCGATGACGCGGACCGAGAACGACACGGGTACCAGCCTCAAGGAGACCGCGGCCAACTTCAGGGCGGCGGGTCAGGGACCGCCGGCGCCGGCCGGCGGCCACAAGAGGGGCAGCACCGGCGCCTGGACCGCCGTGACGCTGATCATCGTGGGTTTCATCCTGGGATGCTTCGCGCTGCCGACCCACTCCCTCGTGCTGTGGATCCTGGCCGGCGTGGCCCTGGTGGCCGGCGGCGTCGTCGGCCTGACCAGTCGGATCATGGAGCAGGCCTACTGACGGAGCAGGCGCCTACTGACGGACCGGGCGCGGCGCGGCCCGCCGTCGCCCGGTGGGCCGCCTCACGAGGCGTGCCGCAGGTGCTTCGGGGTGACGAAGGAAGCGAAGCGGGTGCAGGCCGGGCCGAGCTCGGCCCAGCGTCGGGTGCCCAGGTCGAGCACGGCGAGCGCCGCCGTCGGGAACGTCGGGATCTTCACCCGGTCGGCCGGCGGCAGCAGGGCCACGGCGAGGGTGTGGATGCCCGGGTTGTGCCCGACGAGCAGGACGCTGGGCACTCCGTCGTCGACGTCGCGCAGCCGGGAGAGCAGTTCCTCCGGTTCGGCGAGGTAGAGCCGGTCCTCCGTGAGCACGGGGACGTTGGGCGGGAGCGCCGGGGCGATCCGCTGCACGGTCTGCCGGGTCCGCAGCGCCGAGGAGCACAGGATGAGGTCGGGCGCGAGCCCCACGTCGGTGAAGTGCTCGGCGACCAGCGTGCACGCGTGCCGGCCGTCGCGGGACAGCGGCCGCTCGGCGTCGGGGGTCCCGGCGTCGGCCCAGTCGGACTTGGCGTGCCGCAGCAGCATCAGCCGCCGCCCGGTCAGCACCGAACTGCCCGGCTGCTGGCGAGGGCGCCGGCGGTACGCGGACGCCGAGCGGCGGCCGAGGGGAGGCGCGAGGCCAGCTGACCCGACGGGGAGCGCGGGCCGGTGGCTTCGGGCCGCCGAGTGGCCGGCGACCCGCCGCGCGACCGGTCCGGCCGCCGGGCCCGCCGGAGCCCGCGCGCGGAACGGGGCTCACCGCCTCGCTCACAGGACACGGTGGTCCTCCTCCTCGCGGCGGTGCCTCTCACGGTAGTGCCGCTCACGGTCGTGCCGCTGACGGTCGTGCGACGGCTGCCTGGCCGAACGGCCACAGATGCGGCCGAAGCCAAGGCTATTCCGAACGAGGTTCGGCGGGAAGCCGGTACGCGCGCCCGCCGGGTCCGGCCGGACCGGCGACGCCGATCCGGCCGGCCTTGGCGCGGATGCCGAGCGAGAAGCGGGGTGGAGCTGAGGGAACCGGCTGGCCCGCGCGGGTGGTCCGGGCGGGACGGCACCGGCCTCCCGGGGCGTCGCCTCCGGGGGCGGGTTGGTGCCGGCCAGGTCGGCCGGCGGGCCAGCGGGCGGATGGTACGGCTGGTGCGGGGTGCGTGCGTGGTACGCGGTCGGTCAGCTGGCGACGGTCGCGACCGGCAGCAGCCGGTCGGCGATGACCAGGGCGTCGTCGGCCGAGATCCGGCCGCGGGGGATGAGGTTGACGCGCTGGTCGGAGGTGAGCCCGCCCCACACGCCGTGCTCCTCCTGGCGGAAGATGGCGGTGGCCAGGCACGGCCGCCGTACGGCGCAGGTCGAACAGATCTTGCGGGCGCGGGCCTCGGCGGCGGCGCGCGCCTTGGTGTTGCGGCCGTCCGGTGGGAAGAACGCGTCCGGGTCGCCGTCGCGGCAGGCGGCGTCCTGGCGCCAGTACGCCGGCCAACCCGGGCCGTACGGCTGGGGCGGCAGGTCGCGTCCGGGCAGGACGGGAACACCCGCGCTCATCGCGCCACCTCCGGGGAGGCCGTGGCGGGCAGGACGACCAGGTTACTGGTGAGTAGCACGGTGGGCTGACTGGGCATACCGTCTCCTGCGAGTGCAATGCGGACAGGCGTACGGAGGACCGGTCAGCACCACGCGGGGATGCTGATGAGCGGTCCGACCGGTTGAGCCGAGTAGCCCCCGGGTGATCCGTGCAGATGTCCGGTGTTGGCCGGTACATGACCGGCGTCCCGCTGCTTGGAAACGAACCCGTCTCGTCTCGTTAACGGAGGAACGTAGACGTCTCTCGACCGGATAGCAAGGGTTCCGGAACGCGGACGTCCGAATATCCGCAGGGTGCCAGGACCGGTTGTCGCGGCGCCGCTCACCCTGCCCCGATGCCGGTCTCGGCGGGTCTGCCGCAGGGGGCGCGCCGGGACCGTTTGGGCCGGCCCGAGGGCTTGCGCGACGTCCTTCCGCCCGCGGATCAACGTTGCTACGCAGGGGTTTTCGGCATCGAGTGCCATCGGGCGCCCCCCGCGCGGCCAGCGCGGCACGGTCGCCTTGGGCCGGTCTGGCGAGGCTGCTCGGCGGGCCGCCCACGGCGCTTTCCGCGGTCGGGGGAGGCCGATCCCGGCCGGGCCGCGGGCTGTCCTCGAGCCGAAATGTGCGTAGGACCACAACGGCTCCGGGGGACTTGAAATTGTCCTTTGCGCCCCATCTTGCGTCGCGAGCGTCGGCGCGTTCCGCGCATGGCCGGCCCCGGGGGACACGGTTCGGTGGCGGCCGAGTGCGCGTCCGTCGCGGTCGGCTGTCGGGACGTGGCTCACGGGCGGGCGCGGGCGCGCGCGGTAGAGAGCTGGGCGCCAGCTCGCCAGCGTCACAAGATAGTCAACGCCGCTGACGCCGCGCGCCTCGGCGCGCGGCCGCGGGGAGGCGCGGAGGCGCGGAAGCGAGCGGAGTCGCGTTACCTGGCTGTAACATTATGCCCCCTTCGGGTGGGCGGAATGGGTGTTTGCGGCCCCGGGAACCGAGTCGGTTGCCCTCCGTCGTGGCAAGGAGACAATCCGTCCAGGGGGCGTCGTATTGTGCGGGGCGAGATGGCGCGGGGCCGTGGCGCGCGTGGCGACAGCGGCGGGACGGGAGGTGCTGGAACGGTGACCAGCGAGGCGGGTCGGCGCCGACCGCCGCTCCCACCGTCGTCGCCAGGGTCGCCGCCCGATCCGCCGCTCGCCGTGACGGTGCCGGCCTCCCGGCCTCCCGGCTCCTCCGCGGGGCGCGCGGGCCAGGAGCGGGCGCGGCCAGGCGGCCCGGAGCGGTCCGTCGGCCTGGGCGTCGCGCCCGAGATCCCGTCCGGCGCGGCGGAGCCGATCGGGCCGGACCGGTCCGGCGCGGCCGCCTCGCCGGGCCGCCTGCCCTCCCTGGCGGACACGCTCGTCGCGCTGTCCGAGGAGCCCGGCCTGCCCGAGGCGCCTCGCCTGGTCGCCGAGACCGCGCGCCGGCTCACCGACGCCGGGTACGGCGCGGTCGACCTGCTCGACGCCGACGGCCAGGTCGTCGACGTTGTCGGGGCCGGGGCCGACAACGACGTGGCGCAGGCCCTCGCGACCCCGCGGGAGGCGGCCGGCCCCGCCCCGGCCTACTCGACGCCCGCGACCTTCTTCGCCGCGCCGGTCGCGGTCAGGGGGATCGTCCTGGGGGTCCTGCGCCTGGTGGGCAAGCGCGGCGGCGGGCCGTTCACGCGGGAGGACGAGGCCGTGGCGACGGCGCTGGCGACGGCGCTGGCGGTCGTCCTCGACAATGCCCGGCTGCGGGAGGAGGCCCGCCGCGGGGCGTCCTGGCACGCGGCCAGCGGCGAGATCGCGGCCGCGCTGGTGTCGGTCGCGGAGCCGTGGTCGGCGCTCGACCTCGTCGCCCGCCATGCCCGTCGGGTCACCGGAGCCTGCCTGGCCGCGATCGTGCTGCCCGACCCGCGGCGCGGACTGGTCGTGACCAACGCGGACGGGCCGGGAGCCGACGGGCTGCGGGGCCTGGAGCTGCCGGTGGAGCGCAGCCCGCTGCTCGAGACCATGCGGGCCGGCCGGGCACGGCGCGTCGGCGCGGGCGAGCTCGCCGCGCTGCTGGGCCCGCCGGTCGAGCCCGCCGGCCGCGGCCGCGCGATGGTGGTGCCGATGGTCGCCGCCGGCCGCTCGGTCGGCGTCCTCGTGCTCGGCCCGCCGACGCCCGGCGTCTCCGCCGGATCCGGGGTTCCCGCCCGGTCCGCTGAGCCGGTCGGGCAGGCCGGGGACGGCCCGGCCGGCCGGTGCGACGCGGACGCGCCGTTCGTCGAGCTGGACCTGCGGATGGCGACGGCGTTCGCCGGGCAGGCGGCGCTCACCCTGGAGCTCGGCCGCCTGCAGCGCGACCGGGAGCGCCTCGCGGTGTTCGAGGACCGGGACCGGATCGCCCGGGACCTGCACGACGTGGTGATCCAGCGGCTGTTCGCGACCGGCCTGGGGCTGCAGATCCTGGCCCGGTCGGTGCCGGATCGGGCGGCGGCGCGGCTCACCGAGGCGGCGGGCGAGCTCGACCAGACCATCACCGAGCTGCGGCACACGATCTTCTCGCTGACCTCGCCGACGCCGGACGGCGCGCAGCTGCGCGCCGAGATCGGCCGGATCGTCGCGCAGGCGGAGCACTCCCTCGGGCTGCGCCCCGTGGTGCGCCTCGACGGCCCGGTCGAGCGGGTGCCGATGGTGATCCACCCGCATCTGCTCGCGGCGCTGCGCGAGGCGCTGTCCAACATCGCCCGGCACTCGCGCGCGAGGAGGGTCGGGGTCCTCGTCCTGGTCGGCGACGACGACGTCCTGGTCGAGGTGCACGACGACGGGGTCGGCCCGGGTGGGGCCTCGGTGACCAGCGGCCTGGCCAACCTGCGCCGGCGCGCCCAGGACCTGGGGGGCCACCTGGAGTTCGGGGCGGGCGCGGGGGGCGTGGGCACCCGGGTCCGCTGGCGGGTTCCGCTGGTGGGCCGTCCCACGCCGGCCAGCGGTGCCGCTGGCCCCGCCCCGCCGGGCCTGCCGCGTCCCTGAGGCGCCCGGCGTGCCCCTGTCCTGGCCGCCCGGCTGTCCTACGCCGCGGTCCTACGCCGTGGCGCTGTGTCTGCCGTCGTGCTGTGTCGCCGCGCTACGTCGGCATGGTCGGGCCGGTGCCTTCGCGCGCCGGCCCGGAACGCCCGGTCCTGGTCGGGAGCGGGACGTGCCCGGTCAGGTGCCGAGCTTGGTGGCGAAGACGGCGGCCTGGGTGCGGCTTTCCAGCCCGAGCTTGGACAGCATGCTGGAGACGTAGTTCTTGACGGTCTTTTCGGCCAGGTACATGCGATTGGCGATCTGCCGGTTGGTCAGGCCCTCGGCGATGAGCGCGAGGATGCGCCGCTCCTGGTCTGTGAGACCGGCGAGGCGCTCGTCCTCGGCGGGGCCCTGCCGCAGCCGGTAGAGGACCCGGGGGGTGACCTCGGGGTCGAGCAGGGACTGGCCGGCGGCGACGCGGCGGACGGCGTCGACGAGGGCGGCGCCGCGGATCTGCTTGAGCACATAGCCGGCGGCGCCGGCCATGATGGCCGTGAACAGGGCGTCCTCGTCGTCGAACGAGGTCAGGATCAGGCAGGCGATGCCGGCGTCGTTGGAGCGCACCTGGCGGCAGACCTCGATGCCGCTGCCGTCCTGCAGGCGGGCGTCGAGGACGGCGACGTCGGGACGCAGCGCCATGATCTTCTCGAGGGCCTCGTCGGCGCTGCCGGCCTCGCCGACGATCTCGATGTCGGGTTCCTCGGAGAGCAGGTCGCGCAGCCCCCGACGGACGACCTCATGGTCGTCGAGCAGGAAAATGCGGATCGTTCGGCCAGGTGGCGGCGCGGGCTGGCCAGTGGCCACCGCCGGAGCCCCGGCGGCGCCCGCGGGAAAACCCGCTCCCGCCGTTCGGACGTTCGCCGACGCGGGAATGTCCGCTGATACCTCTGACACCGTTGACCCCGCCAGACCCGCAGTCGTTGAAGACTCTCTGTATGTCACCTGATGCAACGAGAGTATAACGCGGCTGGAGGCTGAGCCGGCCTGGGCGGCTGATCGGAACAGTTCATCGGCGCGGCGCAAGGGCCCGATGGAACGGTAATTCGTCCCGGGTGATGAGCCGGCGGCGTTCGGCGACCTCTAGGCTGATCTCGTCGCGCATGGCCGCAGGTTGAACAACACTTCGTGAACCTGCGTTGCCATCGTGAACACGCCGCGTAAGGGGGTGGCTGTCCGGCCGCGGGGCGCGATACCCCGCATACCCGCCGCGCCCCATTTCGACGGGTCCCGGGGTACTTCTCGGGGATCCCGGCGGGGGCGGCCGCCGCCCGGGCGAGCCCCGCTGGCGGCGCCTCAGGGCTGCTCGCTCGCGGTCGAGGTGAGCGCCCCCTGGCCCGCCGCCCCGGCGGGGGCCTCGCCGGCGCGGCCCGCCGGCGCCGCGGGCGGTACCGGCTTCGTGGGGTCCTCGACGAGGGCGGCCGGCTCGGCGGCCAGCAGCGCGCGCCGGCCGCTCAGCGCGGCCAGCCCGACCAGGACGCCGCCGGCCGCGACCACGACGAAGCCGGCGCGGGCGCTGTGGGCGTCGACGAGGGCGCCGGCCAACGGCGAGCCGGCGGAGATGCCGGTCACCAGCGCCACCTGCAGCCAGGCGAACCCCTCGGTGCGCGCCTCGGCCGGCACCAGCCGTTCCATGAGCGCGTTGGCGCTGATCAGTACCGGCGCCACGGTCGCCCCGGCGAGCACCACCAGCGGCACCATCGCGACGACGTTCACCCCGGCCAGCGGCAGCGACAGTCCCACCGCCATCAGGCCGGTGGCGGCCAGGAACCGCCGCGCCACCGGGCCGCCGCCGCGGGCGCCGAAGAGCAGCCCGGACAGTCCCGAGCCGAACGCGAACAGCCCGAGCATGACGCCGGAGAATCCGCCGAGGCCGTGCTCGCGGGCGAACGCGACCGTGCTGAGGTCGATCGCGCCGAACGTGATCCCGACGACGCAGACCACGAGCAGCAGCGCCCGCGGCGCCGGGTCGCGCAGCACCCGCAGCCGGGGCGGGTCCACAGCCGCCGGCAGGGGGCCCGGGTCGCTGCCGCGCTGCGCGACCAGCGCCAGCGTGCCGGCGGTCAGCAGCACCCCCGAGGCGATCAGCCCGGCCGTCGGCGTGACCGAGGTCGCCAGGACGGTCACCAGCACCGGCCCGCAGATGAAAATGACTTCGTCGAGGGCGGCCTCCAGCGCGAACGCGGCGCCCAGCAGCGGCGAGCCCCCCAGCCGCAGGCTCCACCGGGAGCGTACGCAGGCGCCGACGGGCGGGAGGAACCCGCCGGCCAGCGCCCCGGCGACGTACCACAGCGGGCGGGGCGCGCCCGTCTCGACGGCGGCCAGCAGGCCGACGAGGCCGACGAGATGCCCGGCCAGGCACAGCAACAGCACCCGCGCCTGGCCGTACCGGTCCAGTGCCCGCCCGAGCCGGGCGGCGAGCACGGCCTCGGCGAGCGTGCCGACCGCGATGATGCTGCCGCCGGTGCCGTAGGAACCGGTCGCCTGCTGCACGTAGAGCACGATGCCGATGGACAGCATGGAGATGGGCAGCCGGCCGACGAACGCGGCGGGGACGAAGCGGGTGGCGCCCGGGGTCGCGAGCGCCTGCCGGTACACGGAGGCCATAGCGGCTCCACCCTGCCCGACTGGAAGCAAGGAATCCAACGGATTACCGGCGAACCGCCTCACAACCCGCCTGGCCGCGCCCTGTCTACCAGCGCCACCTGTCTACTGGCGCCGGCTGTCTACCGGTGCCGGCCGTGGCGGGACGGGTTGATCCAGGTGGTGTCGCGGACCCAGCGGGTCGCGGGGGCGTGCTCACGGGGCCGCGGGCCCGCGGCGCGCAGCCGGCGGACGAACGGGAGCGCGACCAGCAGCCCGAACACGAACCCGGCCACGTGGGCGCCATAGGCGACCGAGCCGCCGGAGGACACCCCGATCCCGGCGAAGTACAGGTACTGCAGGACGAACCAGAACCCGAGCACGATCCAGGCCGGAAGCCAGAAGGGGATGAAGAACAGGATCGGCACGAGGCCGATGACCTTTGCCCGGGGGAAGATCACGACGTAGGCGCCGAGTACCCCGGCGACCGCGCCGGACGCGCCGATCAGGGTGTCCACCGACTCGGGCTGGGCCGCGGCGAAACCGTATGCGGCGACAAATCCGCAGGCGAGGTAGAAGACAAGGTAGCGCAGCCGGCCCATCCGGTCCTCGACGTTGTTCCCGAACACTCCGAGGAACATCATGTTGCCGAGCAGGTGCAGCCAGCTGCCATGCAGGAACATCGACGTCACGACGGACAGCACCGGGTTCTTGTCGAACGGCGGTGGACTCGTTCTTTCGCAGACGGTGGTCCCGTCCTGGCCAAGAGTGAGCTCGCCGGTGTCCCCGGCCGGTAGCTGCCTGCCGGTCAGCAGCTCCTTCGGAACCGCTCCCCATTGCTCGAAGAATCGCCGCTGCTCGCACACGCTCGCGGCCTGGCTGTCCTGGCCCCGGCCGAGAATCGATGTGGCGACCGGCGTGAACAGCGCGAAGACGAGTACGTTGGCGGCGATGAGCGCCCAGGTGACGACCGGGCGGCGCCGCAGCGGGTTGATGTCGTGGAGGGGGATGACCACCCCCGACATCCTGCCGAAGCGGGCGAACCGGGCCGCCGCCGGGGCAGGCGACCGGATACGCCGGCGCCGCGCCGCGCTGGTGCCCCGCCCGGTGCCGGTGGCCGCCGTCACGCCGACAGCGGGAAGGCGGGCGCGGCCATCGGCATTCTCCCGTGCGTGCCAGCCGCCACTCCCGCCCCCGAGGCGCCCCCGCCCAGGTCGCCCACCCCACCGTCGTCCCGGTCCACGCCCGTGAGGACCGCCCCGACCGGGCCGCCGTCCGCCGCTCCCGCGGTCGCGCGTGCCCGGCCGCGCTGGCCGGTGCTCGGCCGGTCCGCCGGGCTGGCCGTGGCGGTCTACGCGTTCGCGGTGACGATGGCCGGCACCACGCTGCCAACGCCGCTCTATCCGGGCTACCAGGCCGAGTTCGGCTTCTCCCAGCTGATGGTCACCGTCATCTTCGCGACCTATGCCGTCGGGGTGATCGTGGCGCTGCTGCTGTTCGGGCGGCTGTCCGACCGGATCGGGCGGCGGGCGACGCTGCTGCCGGGGCTCGCGTTGTCCGCGGCGAGCGCCGTCGTGTTCCTGCTCGCCGGCGGGGTCGGCGAACTGCTCGTCGGCCGGGTGCTGTCGGGCCTGTCCGCCGGGATCTTCACCGGCACGGCGACCGCGGCGATCGTCGACCTCGCCCCGCCCGGCCGCGCCGCCCGCGCGGCGCTGCTGGCGACCGTGGCGAACATGGGCGGCCTCGGCCTCGGCCCGCTGACGGCGGGGCTGGTGGCCCGCTTCGGGGACGAGCCGCTGCGGCTCACGTTCGTCGTCGACCTCGTCGCGCTCGCCCCCGCCGTGATCGGGGTCCTCCTGATGCCGGAGACGGTGCCGCCGGCGGCCCGCGGCCGCGCCGCCGGGTCCGGGCCGCTGGTCTCCCGGCCGCGCGTGCCCGCGGCGGCGCGCGGCGTCTTCGTCCGGGCGGCGCTCGCCGGTTTCGCCGGTTTCGCGGTGCTCGGCATGTTCACCGCGGTCGGCCCGGCGTTCCTGGGCAGGGAGCTGGGGGTGCACAGCCCGCTGGCGCCCGGGCTGCTCGTCGGCGGGGTGTTCGCCGCGTCCGCCACCGGTCAGCTCGTCGCGCGCCGGGCCGGGCCGGCCGTGGGGCTACCGACGGGTGCCGCGGGCCTCGTCATCGGCGTCGCCGCCACGGCGCTGGGGCTGCTGTTCTCGTCGCTGACGCTGCTCGTCGTCGGCGGGCTGCTGGCCGGCGCAGCCCAGGGCCTCAGCTTCGCCTCCGGGCTCGGCGCGCTGCTGGGCGCGGCACCTCCCACCGCGCGGGCGGAGACGTCCTCGGCGTTCTTCGTCGTCGCCTACGTCGCCCTCTCGCTGCCGGTCGTCGGCATCGGCGTGCTCGCGCAGCTGACCACCCTGCGAACCGCCGGGCTGGCGTTCACCGCCGCCGTCGCCCTGCTCGCCCTCACCGTCCTGGCCCTGCTGCGCCGGTCGGCGGGGAGGGCGCCCACCAGCCCGCCCGCCGCCGCCGGGCCATCGGGACGCTAGGGGCCCGCCCATCCCCGGGAGCAGGGAACCGCGTCGCCTGGTCGGGGCCCACGGGCGGACCAGTGGCCGCCGCGCACCGGCCGGGCCGCCGTCGGGCACAGTGGGGGCGTGGAGCTGCTGAGTGTGGCGGTAGCGGACGGGGCCGGCGGAGCGCCGGCGGCGGCGCGGCTGGTGGAGCGTGACCGGGCCGTCGTCTGGCATCCGTACGCGGCGGTGGGGCCGGACGCCCGCTCGCCGCTTTTCCCGGTCGCGTCGGCGTCCGGGGTCCGCCTGACGCTGGCCGACGGGCGGGAGCTCGTCGACGGGATGTCGTCCTGGTGGGCGGCGATCCACGGCTACCGGCACCCGGTCCTCGACGCCGCGGCGCACGCCCAGATCGACACGATGTCGCATGTCATGTTCGGCGGCCTCACCCACGAACCGGCCGTCCGGCTCGCCGAGACGCTCGTGGCCATCACCCCCGCGCCGCTGCGGCGGGTGTTCCTGTGCGACTCGGGGTCGGTGTCCGTCGAGGTCGCCATCAAGATGGCGCTGCAGTACTGGACCGGCCGGGGCCGGCCGGAACGGACCCGGCTGCTGACCGTCCGGCGCGGCTATCACGGCGACACCTCCGGCGCGATGGCGGTCTGCGACCCGGACACCGGCATGCACCACCTGTTCACCGGCCTGCTGTCGCACCACCTGTTCGCCCCGGCGCCGGCGTGCGCGTTCGACGAGCCGTGCACCGACGCGCACGTCGCCCCCTTCGCCGCGCTGCTGGCGGCGCACGCCCACGAGCTGGCCGCCGTCATCATCGAGCCGGTGCTGCAGGGCGCGGGCGCGATGCGCGGCTACGCGCCGGGGTTTCTCGCCCGGGTGCGCGCGCTGTGCGACGCGCACGGCGTGCTGCTCATCGCCGACGAGATCGCGACGGGGTTCGGCCGGACGGGTGAGCTGTTCGGCTGCGACCACGCCGGGATCAGCCCGGACATCATGTGCGTCGGCAAGGCGCTGACCGGCGGCTACCTGACGATGGCGGCGACGCTGTGCACCGAGGAGGTCGCCGACGGGGTGTGCGCCTCGGAGGCGGGGGCGTTCATGCACGGCCCGACGTTCATGGCCAACCCGCTGGCCGCGGCGGTCGCGAACGCGAGCCTCGGCCTGCTGCTGGGCTCCCCGTGGCGGGCGACGGTGCGCCGCATCGAGACGGAGCTCGCCGCGGGGCTGGCGCCCGCGGCGGACCTGCCGGGCGTCGCCGAGGTGCGCACCCTCGGCGCGGTCGGCGTGATCGAGACCCGCGAGCCGGTGGACATGAGCGTCATCCAGCCGCTGCTGGTCGACCTGGGCGTCTGGATCCGTCCTTTCGGCCGGCTCGTCTACACCATGCCGCCGTTCATCACCTCGACCGCCGACGTCGCCACCCTCACCTCGGCGATGGTCGAGGCCGTCGCCCGCGTCACCGGCTGACCGCCGCCCCCGGGCACCGTGGCCGGCCGCCGCCGCCCGGGCGCGCTTCCCGCGATGGGCGGTGACAGCGGTCACGGCGGGCATATGCTTCCGGCCGTGGAGATCTTCGACGATCTGGCGGCGGAGCTGGACAACCTCGACCGGATCCTCGCCGGCCTCGACGAGAAGGCGTGGCTGGCGCCCTCGGCGGCGGCCGGCTGGACGGTCACCGACGTGGTGCTTCACCTGGCCCAGACCGAGGAGTCGGTCGCCTCGACCGTCGCCGCCGGCCACGCCGCCGGCCCCGCCGGATCCGGGCCCTCCGGCGGGCTGCTGGCGCTCGCCGGCGCCGCGCCAGGTACCTCCGTCGACGACGCGGTCGACGCCTGGGTGCGCCGCGAGCGGGCCGCGCCCGACGTCGTCCACGCGCGCTGGCGGGCGGCCAGGGTCGCCTCCGTCGCCGCGCTGCGCGCGGCCGACCCGGCCACGCCGCTCGCCTGGGCCGCCGCCTCGCTGCGCCCGGCGGCGCTGGCGACCACCCGCCTCGCCGAGCACTGGGCGCACGCGCTGGACATCACCGACCCGCTCGGGATCCCGTTCCCCGACACCGACCGGCTTCGCCACGTCGCCTGGCTCGCGCACCGCACCCTGCCCTACGCCTACGGGGCTCTCGGCGAGCAGGCCCCGGCGCTGCGCTGCGCGCTGACCGCGCCGGACGGGGTGACCGTCTGGGAGTACGGCCCCGCGGACGCCGAGTCGTCGATCAGCGGCCCGGTCGGCGCGTTCTGCCGGGTCGGCGCCCGCCGTCTCGCCCCGGACGCGGCGGGCCTGATCGCCGAGGGCCCGGACGCCTCCCGCGCGCTGGCCCTGCTGCGCACCTACGCCTGACCGGTGCCTGGCCGGGCGCGGCCCCGCTTGGCCCTCGCCGCCGGGCGGCGGCGAGGCGCCGGGGCCGGACGGGGTGGCGCCGCGGCGGGACCGCCTGGCTGACTCTCCGGCCCGGATAGGGCACTATCGGCGAGATCGGCGCATCCGTGGCGGGTATGCGTGGCCACGCGGCGTCCTACTGATCACGGCCGGCCCGAGGGGGAACGGGGAGGGGTGCGATGACGTCGGCTGTGCCGGCCCCGGCGCCGCCAGCGGACGGCGACCCGGGCGGGGCGCCCGGTGCCGGCCCCGGTCCCGCTGGCCAGGCCCCGGCGCCGCCACCCGCTCCGCCGCCACCCGCTCCGCCGCCACCCGCTCCGCCGCGGCCTGATCCGCCGGAGCCCGCCGGCGCGGACCGCCGCGAGCGCGCCGGCGGCGACGGCGCCGGGGAGAGCGCCTTCGAACGGCGGTTTGGCCTGGCCATCACGGCCGCGGCTCCGACGACGGTCATCGGCGCCCTGCTCTTCTGGTTCGGCTATGTGACCAGCGTGTCGCAGTACGACTACTTTGGCGTCAGCCTGCAGATCATCGGTTTTTCCAACCAGGACTACCTGCTCAGCGGTTTCGAGGCGCTATGGCCGCCGTTGTTCCTGTCCGCGTTGACCTGTGCGCTGTGCATGTGGGGGCACGGCGCCCTGACGGACCTGCTGGACAGGGACGGAGCGCCGACGGCCGGCAGCCGCGCCCAGCGGGCGGTGCGCGCGGGCGCCGGCGCGGTCCTCGTGGCGGGTGCCGGCCTGCTCGCCCGGGGACTTGTCGGCGTGCTGGTGCCCTCGGTGTCCGCGTCCGAGGGGATCCCGACGACGGCGCTCTGCCTGACCGGCGGGGTGATCGCCCTGGCCTACGGCCGGTTCCTGCTGACCAGGTACGGGTTCGGCGCGACACCGCGTGGCCGGCTGTCGCCGAGGCTGGAGCAGGCGGCGTCCGCCCTGGTGGTGGCCTTGACACTGCTGAGCGTGTTCTGGGCGGTCAACACCTACGCCGCCGCGTATGGACGGGGCCAGGCCGCGCAGGTGAGCCGGTCGCTGTACAACCTGCCGGCGGTCGTGCTGGACACGAAGGACGACCTGGTGATCAGGTACGACGGTGTGGAGGTCTTCTCGCTCGGTAATGGCGAGTTCAAGTACCGGTATCGCGGATTCCGGCTGTTGCTCGCCTCCGACGACAAGTTCTTCCTCATCCCGGACCGATGGACGGCCGCCAGCGGCGCCGTCCTGGTGGTCGCCGACGACGACGCCGTCCGCCTTCAGCTTTACGCGACCTGAGTCGGCTCCCGCGCGACGGGTCGGTCAGGAGATCGACCGGACCGCCGGGCTGACCGAGCCGTCGTCCGTGCTCCCGCCGTCCACGTCCCCGCCGTCGGTACTCCCGTCGCCGGTGCCGTCGCCGGTGTCGTCGGTCTGCCCGGCGTTGTAGGTGGCGCTGTCCGACCAGCTGATGGTGATCGGGTTCGCCCGGGACGGCTGGCGGTCCACGACCTTCGGGTCGTCGCATCCCTGGGCCGTGGTCGTCACGCAGGTGGCGCGGTAGGTGATCACGACCTGTCCCTCGACGCGTTCCGTCGGCGTCGGCCCTGCGAGCTCGACGCCCAGCCAGCACGCCGGTCCCAGGTCCTCCACCTCCCGGAGCGCCGCTCCCGCGGCGCATGCCGGGACCTGGAGCCGGTCCAGCTCGCTCGTCGGGAGGGGCCCGCTGTTGAGGGTCGACGGGTAGCAGGCCCGCAGGGTCGCCCGGGACGCGATGAGCGCGAACGGCGAGTCGGAGTTCATCGCGGTGATGCTGATGTCCTCGGGCAACTCGCCGGCGAGGCGGTCCAGGTACAGCACGGGGCAGTACCGGTACGTGCCGTCCGGGTCCCCGTCGGGCGGGAGCAGCTGGCCCGGGTTGGCCGGGTTGGTGTCGTTGCGGTTCGGCCCCCCGACGATGATGACCTCCGGCCGGTTGCCGCGGGTCGTGACCGGCGGGGAGTTCGGGCCGAGCCGCCCGGAGTCGGTCGGGATCGCCCCCGCGGTGTCGGTGGGGACGGGCGCGACCGTCGGCGGCGGGCCGCCACCGGGCCGCGGGCCGGGCGGGTCGCCGCCGCCGCACGCGGCCAGCAGCCCGGCGGCCAGGGCCACCGCGGCGAGCCGAGGCCCGAGGCCTCGGACGGCGCCCGGCCCGGTGGCTGTCGGGGTGTGATGCGCGGCGGCCTCATGCATGGCAGCTCCCCGTGTGCCGCGTGGCGCTCATGTCCACCCGGTGGGTGGGCGTGGCGCAAGCGTAGGTCGCCGGAAGGCGCCGGAAGCCCGGGGCGCCGAAAGTTCAGTGCTAGCACGGACGGAGGCCGCGCCGATCGGCAGGCTGGTCGACGGCGTTGCCGGGTGGACAAGATAGTCCACGGTGTTGACGGCGCGGCCCGCGCGCGGGCCAGCGGGGGTGGTCACCAGGCAGCGGTGACCGGCGCCGGGGACGTCAGGTCGGCAGGTAGCCCGGCAGGCCGCCCGGCCGGCGGCGTCGACGCAGCACCACCCGGCGCGAGCCGTCGGGGAAGAGCCGCAGCCGCTCGAGCTCCCAGCCGCCGAACTCGGCGTGCATGGTCAGGACCGTCTGCGCCGTGCGCCGGTCCGTCCCCGGCGGCATGTACAGCCGCTGGTACTCGACCTCCATATGACGACACGGTAACGGGCAGGTAGATCGCGGGTGGGGGTTTCGGGGCGACTCGACCGTCCGATGACGCAGGCCACGGGGTGGCGTTCGCGCAGGCTGCCGGCCCGGTCACGCGGCGTCGCGGCGGTCGAGTCGCCCCGGTCAGGACGGTCAGGACTGAGAACCGTCAGGACGGAGGGCGCGTCGGACCGGGGGCGTCGGAGCCGGGGCGTGGCGGGGCAGGGGAGCGTCCCAGGGCTTCAGGGGACGTAGGACAGCGTGAACGCGAGCGTGGCGTAGACCGTCATCATCGTCGCCGACAGCGCGAGGACGAACGGCCACACGGTGCGCCGGCCGCAGACGATGGCGGCGACCATGAGGAAGGGGAACGCTCCGAACAGGTAGCGCTCCGAGGAGTCCAGGTTCGAGCCGGTCAGCACCATCAACAGCACCAGCCCGGACCACACCGGGTAGCTCGCCGGCAGCAGCCGGGCCATCGCGACCAGGCCGGCCAGCGCCAGCAGGATCCACGGCACGTGCAGCGCGGTGCCGACCTCGCCGTCCAGCGCGCCGCGCGCCGCGTCCCACAGCACCGCCAGCGGGTTGCCGGTGCTGCCGTGGCGGGCGGAGTCACGCTGCATGGTCAGCGGCGCGAGCCCGTCGTGATAGGTCGCCGCCGACCAGGCGACGTACAGCCCGGCGCCGACGGCCGGGGCGACGACGGCCACCGACCGGGGCAGCCAGGCGCGCAGCGCCCGGGAACGCGGCCCGCGGGCGGCCTCGATGATCATCGGCGCGACGAGCAGCAGGCCCAGCGGCCGGCACAGCCCGCTGGCGAGCCCGGCGAGCGCGGCCAGCTTCCAGTGCCCTGTCCTGGCGGCGAGGAACCCGGCGACGGCGAACAGCATCGCCAGCGCCTCGGAGTAGCCCATCACGAGCACGAACGCGGGCGGGGCGAGCGCCGACAGCCAGATCACCCGGCGGATCGCCGCGTCCGGGAGCCCTTCGGCGCGGGCGAGCCGGGCGAGCAGCACGGTCAGCGCGAACGCCAGCGCGTTGACGACCACCAGCAGCACGGCGCCCTCGCGGCCGGCGAGCCCCGGGGCGGCGCAGATCCCGCGGACCAGCAGGGGCAGCAGCGGGAAGAACCGGCGGCTCTCGTCGCCGGCGCCGTCGTAGCCGTGCTTGGCGATCGTCTCGTACCAGCCGGCGTCCCAGCCGAGCAGCCCCGTGTGCTTGAGGGTGCCGCCGTCCTCGGCGACCGCGTCGGCCAGGAAGCGGACCAGCCCGAGCGCGGCGAGGACGACGAGCCGGCCGGCGAGCCAGGCGGCGGCGGCCTCGCGCACGTACCAGCTCGTCAGCCAGCGGCCGCGGTTGACGTCGGGGGCGACGCCGTCGGTGAGACCGAAGCGGCGCCGCGCGCCGCCGGACGCGGTGGCCGTGGCCGGGTCCGCCAGCACGACGAGCATGTTGTCGATCTCGTCGGCGTACCGGCGGGAGCGGTCGCCGTCGCGGCGGGCCGCCCGGTGCGCGCCGGGCTGGCCGGGGCGGCGCCGGTCCGCCGGCTGCAAGCCGGTCCCGTCGGCCAGTTACTGTATCTTATAAACATAAGACGCAGC
>NZ_JADWYU010000085.1 GCF_016786325.1 Frankia nepalensis
GGGGGGGCCCCCGGGCCCCCCCCCGGGGGGCCCGGGGGGGCCCCCCCCCCCCGCGGGCCGGGGGGGGGGGGGCGAGCCCCGGGTCTCGCCAGGCGGCGACACGATCGTGCTGCCCGCGCGCCCGACCACCGCGCCGGCGGACCCCGCGACCTCCCGGACCCTCGCGCGCGTCCGCGCTCTCGTCCCCGACAACGTGGCGGTGTCGGGCCTGACCGCCATGACCGACGACCTCACCGTGCAGCTCACCCGGACCCTACCGATCTTCATAGGCGCGATCCTGGTCGCTTCGTTCCTCCTCCTGATGCTGGTGTTCCGCTCCGTCGTGGTGCCGCTGAAGGCGGTGCTGACGAACGCCCTGTCCATCGGCGCCGTGTACGGCATCGTCGTCGCGGTGTTCCAGTGGGGCTGGCTCGGTTCCCTGTTCGGCCTCGACCGGACGTACCTGATCGCCTCCCCGCTGCCGACGATCTTTTTCGCGGTACTGTTCGGCCTGTCCATCGACTACGAGGTTTTCCTGCTTTCCCGCATCCGCGAGGAGTACGACGCCATCGGTGACAGCACCGAGGCGGTCGCGCGCGGCCTGGCCGGCACCGGACGTGTGATCACCTCCGCGGCACTGATCATGACGGTCGTGTTCCTCAGCTTCGTCACGAACCCCTCGCCGCTGGTCAAGATGATGGGCCTCGGGCTGGCGGCGGCCATCGTGCTCGACGCGACCATCGCGCGGATGGTGCTGGTGCCCGCCACCATGGCGCTGCTGGGGCGCGCGAACTGGTGGCTGCCCCGGTGGCTCGACCGCCACCTCCCCCGCGTGCGCGCGGGCGGCACCGAGCTCCCGGGGGAGCGGGAGGCGGCGCTCGCCGCCGTGCCCGAGCGCTGCTGACCTGGCGGCGACGCGGACCCACGGTAAGGTCCGCACGGCGGATGGCGCGTCGGTGGTCCCCATCCGTCCGCCCGGAACCCGCCGGCCTTGACGAGCCGCGGTGTCCGGCCGGCGTCGAGGTACCAGGGCTGACCAGGGAGCCAGGCCGTCAGCAGCTCCAGCTTGGACGGAACCAGGGTGGTGTTGTGGATCGTCGCCATCCTCGAATCATCCGCCCGCGCGTCTCTCGTAGAGGTCACCCGCCCTCCCGGTCCCGAGACCCGCGGCCAGCGCTCCCGACCAACCTGCTCGAAATCTGCCCCTTCCCGGGCATAGCGCGCTAGACAGCAGGGAATACCCCAGACCCCTGAGGTCCCCGCTCCTGGAGGAGGATCACCATCATGGCTCGCTATGTGTGCCCTGGCTGCAAGACCAAGTCCGACAACTTGTCGACGCGGGCCGAGGCTGCCCAGCTGCTGGAGATCCATCGCCGCTACTTCTGTACCGAGGCGCGGCCGGGGTCACAGCTCAGGCGCCGCTGATCCGCGGGGCATCCGGTCGCACGGGCGACCGGTGCCCTGGCCGAACCGTCCGCCCCCGGATGGTCTACGGTGAGAACGCCGGTGAGCCAGTTTGTCCCGGGGAGCCTTCTTGACATCGAACACCGCGCCGGGTCCGGACAGACCCGCCGCGCCCACCCTTGACGTCACCGTGCCGCACTCCGCGCGGGTGTGGAACTACTGGCTGGGCGGCAAGGACAACTATCCCGTCGACCGGTCCGTCGGGGAGCAGGTCCGCGAGGTCTACCCGGAGATCATCGACGTCGCGCGGGAGTCACGGGCGTTCCTCGCCCGGGTGGTGCGCTTCCTGGTCGGGGAGGCGGGCATCCGCCAGTTCCTGGATATCGGGACCGGCCTGCCCACCGCGGGCAACACCCACGAGGTGGCCCAGCGGATCGCCCCGGAGTCCCGCGTCGTCTACGTCGACCGGGATCCGCTGGTCCTCGTCCACGCCCGGGCCCTGCTGACGAGCACTCCACAGGGGGCGACCGCCTACGTCGACGCCGACGTCCGCGACCCCGGGGCGATTCTCGCGGCCGCCGACGGCGTCCTGGACTTCACCCGGCCGGTCGGGCTGATGATGCTCGGCGTCCTGGGCAACGTCGCCGACCTCGACGAGGCCTACGAGATCGTGAAGCGGCTGGTCGACGCGATTCCGGCCGGCAGCTACCTGGTCGTCAACGACGGCACGATCGCCGACGCGGAGGCCGCCCGGGGCGCGGCCGAGGCCGCGCGCCGCCGCAAGGAGGCCGGCGACCCGTACTACCCGCGGACACCGGCCCAGTTCGCCCGGTACGTCGCCGGCCTCGAGCTGATCGACCCGGGAGTCGTGTCCACCCCGCTGTGGCGGCCCGAGCCCGGCACGAGCCCGCGGCCGATCGGCAGCCACGGCGCGGTCGCCCGCAAGCCGTAGCCGGTCGGGTTCACCGGTCCCACCGCGACGGGGCCGGTGGGCGGCCCGGCACCGGGCCGGCTACGGCGCGAGCGGGAAGACCAGGCAGGTCGTGCTCGCGGTGGCGACGACGCGGCCGGCGGCGTCGCGGACATCCCCCTCGGCGAAGGCGACCCGCCGACCGGGCTTGGTGACCCAGCCGTGCGTGAGGAGCTCGGTGGGTTCCCCGGGTTCGACTCGCACGGGACGCAGGTAGTTCACCTTGATCTCGATGGACGTGTACCCGATGCCGGCCGGCAGGGTGGAGTGGACCGCGCAGGCCGCCGCGGTGTCGAGCAGGGTGCAGACGAGGCCGCCGTGCACGACCCCGATGGGGTTGTAGGCGGACTCGTCCGGCGCGCACGCGAACAGCACGTCGCCCGGCTCGGCGCGCACCGGCCGGAAGCCGAGCAGCGACGCGATGGGCGGCGGCGGAACGGAGCCGTCCTGGAGGGCGCGCAGGAACTCCAGCCCGCTCATGGTCGCGGCACGCGCGGCCGTCCGCAGTGGATCATGCCAGCTGACGGTCCTGCTGCGCGGCTCGCCCCAGGCGGCGAAGGCCCGCGCCGGCGACGCGGACGAGGCCGGCTCGGACGGGGCGGGCGTGGACGGGTCCGTGATCGTCATGGCCGCACCCTACCATCTGAGTTCGATTCTCGAACCTAGATGGGCGCGCGAACTACACTCACGACCATGGAGGTGCGACCCTCGTGACGACACCACCACTGCTCGAGCAGCCCCGCGTCTGCTCCATCGCCCGCGCGCTGGAGGTGGTCGGCGAGCGGTGGGCGCTCCTCGTCATCCGCGAGGTGAGCCTCGGGGTGCGCCGCTTCGACGCCATCCAGGCGGCCACGGGCGCGCCGCGCGCCGTGCTCACCGACCGGCTCGCGGGCCTGGTGCGCGCGGGCGCGCTGGAACGGGTCAGCTACCGCGAGGAGGGCTCGCGGACCCGGTGGGAGTACCGGCTCACCCCGGCCGGCCGGGAGCTGGCTCCGGTGCTGTCGGCGCTGCGCCAGTGGGGCGACCGCCATCTGTCCGGCGAGGCCGGCCCACCCGCGACCTTCACCCACACCGGCTGCGGCGCCCCGGTCCGCGTCCGGCACGTCTGCGACGCCGGCCATGTCATCGACGACACCCGGATGATCTCCGCGGTGGCCGAGTCGACCGACTCGGCCGACTCGGCCGAACGGTGATCGCTTCCGCGCGACC
Source organism: Frankia nepalensis (assembly GCF_016786325.1). Classification (GTDB taxonomy): domain Bacteria; phylum Actinomycetota; class Actinomycetes; order Frankiales; family Frankiaceae; genus Pseudofrankia; species Pseudofrankia nepalensis. The sequence goes on from NZ_JADWYU010000085.1 coordinate 3,563, forward strand.
GGCACCCGGGCGCCTGGCCCCGGCCCGCCGCGCGAGCCGGGACATGGGCCGTCCTTGACGCCGGTCGAGGCTCCCGCGGCGGGGGCCGCGGCGCGGCGGCCCGCCGCCGCGGGTGACCGTCAGCGCGCGTAGTACTCCACGACCAGTTGCTCGTCGCAGGTCACCGGTATCTCCGGGCGGCTCGGCCGCCGGGCCAGCACGGCGAGCAGCGCCTGCCGGTCCACCTCGAGATAGGGCGGGGGCGACACCCGGGGCGCCGGGCCTTCGACCGCCAGCAGGAACGGGGCCATCCGCCGGCTGCGAGGCGACACCGTCACCACGTCGCCGACCTCCAGCCGGTATCCGGGACGGTCGACGCGACGGTCGTTGACCTGGATGTGCCCGTGGCCCACGAACTGGCGGGCCTGGTAGATGGTCCGGGCGAAGCCGGCGCGCAGCACAGCGGCGTCCAGCCTGGTCTCCAGGTCCTCGATGAGCAGGTGGCCGGTACGGCCATCGCCCCGGTCGGCGTCCTCGAACGCGCGCCGCAGCTGCTTCTCGCTGATGTGGTACTGGAAGCGCAGCCGCTGCTTCTCGAGCAGCCGGAGCTTGTAGGGGCTCGGGTTGCGCCGGCCGCGGCCGTGCGGGCCGGGCGGGTAGGGCCGCTTCTCGAAGTACTTGACCGCCTTCTCGGTCAGCGGCAGTCCGAGGCCCCGGCTGAGCTTGGCCACGGGCTTGTGACGCACGATCGCCTCCATTAAGTTAGGTGAACCTAATCTTAAGCCAACCATAGTGGAGGTCGCGATGGAGCGGATGACGGGTGTTCCCGGTGGCGGTGCCGCCCTGGGGCTCCCCGGGCTCGTGGCGGCCGCGCGCGCGCTGACGGACTCGGCGGACTACGGCAGCCTCGCGCTCTGGGGCGGCCGGGTCGCCCACGGCCTGCGCTTCACCAGTCGCTGTCTCAGCGGCTCGCCGAGCCCGAACGCGCCCGCGCGGCTGACGGACCCGGCGCGCGCGGACCAGCCGGAAGGGCCGCCGACGGCTGGCCCCTCGGCGGGCGGGCAGCCCTGCGCCGACTCGTCGCCCGCTCCCGCGCCGGCCCGCGACCTTCCCACGGACGAGAGACCGGCGGCCGACCCAGCCGCGGCCGGAGCCGGCGAACATGTCACCGGCGTCGAGCAGATCGCCGGCCTGGACGCCACCTGGCCGACGGAGCCGGTCACCCGCCTCCTCGTGCTGGCGCCGGCCGCGATCGGCCACCTGCTCGGAGACGACGACCAGGCCTGCCGGTTCCAGTTCTGTGGGCCGGTCGCGGGGCGGGCCCACTGGGTCTCGATCGCCTTCGGCGGCTGGGTGGCCGCGGTGCCGGCCGTGGACGCGGCCCGGCTCACCGCGCACTTCGCGGACCGGCATCCCACCGCTGACCTGTTCGACCTCGGCGAGCGCTGGACGATGCTCGAGATCGACGTGGTCGAGGCCATCGTGCGCACCGAGCAGAGCTGCACGCACCTCGACACGGAGGACGCCCGCTCGCTGCTCACGTCCTGAGGCGCGCGCCGCCGGGGAGGGCTCGTTCGGTCGGCGGCGCGGGGCGTTCGGCGTTGCCGTGCCCGGGCGCGATGTCCAGCGCCTGGGACTGGCGCAACGGGATGAACGGAGACGTCGGCCCGCGGACCGCGACGGGTTCCAGGGTGAAGCAGACGTGGTCCCCGCCGTCGTCCAGGACGCACAGCCTCCGGCCCACCAGCCGGTTGGGAAGGTCGGCCAGCAGCGGGACGCCCCCTGGCCCGGGCAGCACCGACCGGCCGGCGAACTTGTCGGTCTCGTCACCGGTGAGCGATCCGAACGCCTCCGCCATCGCGTGGTCGTCGGCGCCGAGGAAATGCAGCCCGAAATGCGTCGAGCGCAGCCCGATCCTGAAGGTGTGGTTCGCCTTCGACAGCCACACGCAGTACCGGGGCGGCGTGATGCTGGACTGGCCGTGGAAACCGACCAGGCAGCCGGCCCGTTCCCCGCCTGCGGCGGCGGTCACGACGACCATTGCCGGATTCGCGCTTTTCAGCAGGATGCTCAGTTCTTCGTCAGCCATCGCGTCCCCTCCTCGCGCGGCGCCGAAACCTCTCGGGCCACGCCAGTTCCTACCAGGTCTGCCGTTCTGAAAACGTGAGGTGGCCGACAGGGTGCGTCAGGCGGTCACCCGGTGGCCGGAGGACGCTCACGAGGACGCCCCACAGACAAGATCACGAGCTGGCCGCTGTCTCGCGACGGTGCCTCTGGATGTCGTCGGCGAACGGCTCACCGGCCGGGCGGCGACGGCCACGGCCGCGCCGGAACGGCGATGGGCGGCTGGGGCACCGTGGAGGCTGCCCCAGCCGCCCATCAGGCGGAGTTTCGTCGCGCGGTGTCCTGGCGAGGCCCGCCCGCCGACCGATCCGGGTCGCTCCCGGTCCGGCGGGAGCCCGTCGTCGCGAGCGGCCCTCAGCGCAGGACGCGGCGCCGGCTGGCGGCCCGGTAGATCAGCAGGGCGGCGATCGCGCCGATGATGGACCCGATGATGCCGGACGGCTGCAGCGCGCCCTCGCCCAGGTCCTTGCCGAAGAGAAGGTATCCGAGGAATCCGCCGACGAACGAGCCGACGATACCGAGGAGAATTGTCGCCCCAATGCCGAGCGGATCACGGCCGGGCACGACAAGACGTGCGACCGCGCCGGCGATGAGACCGAGCACGATCCAGGCGATGATAGTCCAGAGCACGAGATCCTCCAGGTGGGCGGAATACTTTTCGACGATCACTCGTCGTGGTATCGGGAGCTTTACCCCACCGACCGCGTGACTCAAACAAAGCAGTCTTCGGATACCTCCATCGGGGTGGTGCGGCGCTCCTCTCCATGCCTCCATCCACCCGGTCGGTCACCGCTGGAGACCACGAAGTCACCTATGGCGTCCGGCCCGGCTCGGGGGGTAGCTGGCCCGCGTCGCTTCCAGGAGCGGCGGGCGGCAGGGCACGGACGTCGGCGCGGACGTCGGCACGGACGTCGGCGTGGATGTCGTCGTACAGCCGCTGGTGGGCGGCGCGTACCCGCTCGGGATCCACCTTGAGGACGGCGCGGTCGTAGGTCAGCAGGCCGTTGCGTTCGCCCTCGACGTCCGTCGCCTGGGTGTAGATGGCGATGCTGAGGCCCTGATCGCGGGCGAGCGCGCGCAGCTCGTCGACCATTCCCACGTAGCGATCGGTGAGCTGGCCGGGCGAGGTGGCCCACTCGTAGCTGAACCCTTCGGTCGCGGGCCAGGCATGGCCGGTCATTGGCAGTCCGATGCCGCCGAACTCGCCGAGCGCGCGACAGCGGCCGTCCGAGGCCGCGACGGCGGCCGGGCCTGGATAGGAGTGCAGGTCGGCCACGTGGCCCGCTCCCGCGTCGATCCAGTTGTTCCCAGGATCCGCGCTGCCGCTGTTCTCGCTGACGAGGCGAGTCGGGTCGAGGGCCCGAACGGCCCGGGCGATGCGCGCGACGTCGTACTGGCCCCAGCCCTCGTTGAACGGCACCCACCCGACTACGGACGGGAAGGCACGGCACTGCTCGACCAGCGCCGCCAGCTCGGCCTCGAACTGCCGGCGAGCTGCCTCGTCCGGCTCCCGGTCATGCGGCATGGACGGCATGTCCTGCCAGACGAGCATGCCGAGCCGGTCGGCCCAGTAGTACCAGCGCGCCGGCTCGACCTTCGCGTGCTTGCGGACGCAGGTGAAGCCGAGCTCCTTCGCCACCTCGAGGTCGCGCCGCAGCGCGTCGTCCGTCGGTGCCGTGTAGACGCCGTCCGGCCAGTAGCCCTGGTCCAGCAGCCCGAGGTGGAAGACGAACCTGCCGTTGAGCAGCGGCCGTGGCTCGCCGGAAACCTCCGTCACCTCGACCGACCGCATCCCGACGTAGCTGTCCACCCGGTCGCCCACGGCGGGAGGCCCGCCTCGCCCGTCGGCGACCGTGACGGTCACGCCGTACAGGAACGGGTCCTCGGGTGACCAGGCCCGCACGTCCGGGATCTCCACCGTGAACGGCCGGCCGCTGACGCCCGTCCCGGCCGCCACCGTCTCGGCCCCGGCCGCCAGCCCGGCCCGCACCTCCACCCGGACCGGGACCGCCGGATCGGGATGCGCGGCCCCTGTCTGACCGGGGCTTTCGCCCAGTGCCGGCCGCGCGTCCGCCAGGGCCGCGTCCGCCTGGACCGCGTTCACCAGGACGTGGACGGCGCCGGCGGCCAGATCCGGGGTGAGGGTGAGCCGGGACAGGTGGCAGGTCGGCGTCCGCTCCAGCCAGACCGTCTGCCAGATCCCCGAGGCCGAGGTGTAGAAGATCCCGCCCGGGTGGCGGCGCTGCTTGCCCAGCGGCTGCCCGCCGCCGTCCGTCGGGTCGAATACGTGGACGAGCACTTCTTCCTGGCTCCAGGTCAGGTAAGGCGTGATGTCGAAGCCGAAGGCGTCGTAGCCACCTCGGTGCACGCCCACGGCGACGCCGTTGATCCATACCCGGCATTCCCAGTCGACCGCGCCAAAATGAAGATGCACCCGCCCGGCCGCCCAGTCGGGCGGTACACGGAAGGTCCGGCGGTACCACATCCGCTCGTACGCGGCCCCAATGCCGGACAACGCCGACTCGACCGGAAACGGGACCAGGATGCGCCGCGGCAGCCGCCGGCCGACCGGTGGGTCGTCGAATCCGCCGAGACCCCCCTGCCCGCCGCCGGCGGCGGGCCCTTCCGATCCCCGTTCTCCCCCGAACTCCCAGGTGCCGTTCAGCGAGAGCCAGGACGGTCGCGCGAGCTGGGGACGTGGGTATTCCGTCAGGGGACGCCTTGTGGCGACCGCGCGCGACCAGGCGGTCACCAGTCTTCTCCGGAGCACCTTCCGGGATGCTAGAAGATCTCACCCTGGCTGTCCGCCGGTCGTCGTGATCCACCGGCGGCGCGCTGCCGCGACAGGTTGTAGCGACGCGCGGGCACGACCCGCCCGAGGCCGCCTGATACAAGCGGGGTGGTCCGGCGGGCGTGCCTTCGTTCCCGTTCCCGCCGTCCCGATCGGACGCCCTCGCCACCCGCCGCCGGCGCCGCGGGGGCCGAGCCCGCCGCCGCGGGCGCGCACCGGGCCTGACCGATCGGTCGCATCTGCTCGAGGACCAGGCCGCGTGCCGTCGGGACGACGAGGACCTCGGGTGGCGAGACCGCGGCGCGAGCGGGGACGGTTCAGGCGGACGCGGGTGGCGGGGCGAAGTGGTGGGAGAGGTCGCCGACGAGGCGCTGGCGGTCGCGGCGCTCGGCGAAACGCCAGGCGCCGTCGACCCGTTCGAAGACGTCGTCGTGGCGGCTGGCCGCGATCACCTGTAGCGGCAGGCCGGGGCAGGCCTGCAGGACGGTGACGTAGCTGGAGGCCGTCGCCGTGTCGGCGCCCTCGGCGTGGGTGATGTCGAGGTTGGTGACGACGTGCTGGGTGCGCGGGGTGCCGTCCTCGTGGAGGCGGACGCCGGACGCCCAGAGCTCACGGAGTACCTCGCGCCCCTGGAAGACGGTGCCGTCGCCGGCGATCACGCGGGCGTGCTGGAACAGGTCCGCGACCGCGTCGAAGTCGCCGTCGTCGATGAGCCGTGGGTAGGAGTACACCAGCGACCCGATCGCCCGGATGTCCCGCTCGCTCACGCCGATCTCCCTCTCGTCAGCTGATGTTCATGGGGCTGCCGGCCAGCGCGCCGCCGTCGACGACGAACTCGGCGCCGGAGCAGTAGGAGGCGCGGTCGGACACCAGGAAGGCGACCATCTCGGCCACGTCGGCTGGCCGGCCGATCCGGGGCACGGGCAGCGCGGCGAAGACCGCCTCCTTGTCGACGCCCGCGAACTCCGGGGCGTCGACCATGGGGGTGTCGATCGTGCCGGGGTGGACCGAGTTGACCCGGATCCCGTAGCGGCCGAGTTCGAGCGCCGCCGTCTTGGTCATCCCGCGGATGGCGAACTTGGACGCGACGTAGGCGACCACACCGGGCACGCCCTCGATGCCCGCGGTGGAGGACACGTTCACGATGGAGCCGCCGCCGGTGTCCCGCAGGGGAGCGATCGCCGCCCGCATCCCCAGGAAGCAGCCAACCTGGTTGACCTGGACGACCGCGAGGTAGTCGTCGAGCGCGGTGTCCTCGATCAGCCCGGTGCGCACGATCCCGGCGTTGTTGACGACCGCGTCGAGCCGGCCGAAGGCCGCGACAGCGTGGTCGACGGCGCCGGCCCAGTGGTTCGGGTCGGCCACGTCCAGGCGCAGGTAACGGGCGTCGTCGCCGAGGTCGGCCGCGACGGCCTCGCCCTGTTCGTCGAGGACGTCGCCGAGCACGACGCGGGCGCCGCGGGCGACGAGCAGTCTGGCCTCCGCCTCCCCCTGGCCGCGCGCCGCGCCCGAGACCAGCACGACCTTGCCGTCGAGCCCCTCGCCGGTTCCGGCCGCGCCGGGCCCGGCCGGGCTCATGAGCCCTCCGCGGCCGAGACCTCCGCCGCCGAGACCTCCACCGCGGCGGGGGCGAACCGGTTGCCTGGCGCTCCCCACCACCCCGGCCGTGGCACGCCCTGGGGCCAGGCGCCGTCCAGCCAGACCAGGCCGGCGACGTACTCGGTGAGCCGCCAGCCGGTGGCGGTGCGGGCGAACCGGCAGTCGTAGTAGCCGCCGTCGGCGAGCAGCGTCTCCCCGCCCCGGCCGTCCAGGGTGATCATCTGGGTGAGCACGTAGGCGCGTCCGCTGGCGGTGTCGCCGTCGAGCTGGATGTCGACGTTGGAGAGGTAGTGCTGGCACGCGACGAAGATCGACAGTGACTCGCGCAGGTAGTCCACGATCTCCGGGTAGGCGGCGCGGACGCCACCGTTGCGGGTGAAGTCGACGACGGAACCCTCGGTGAACACCTCGGACAGCCGCGGCCAGTCGCGGGCGTCGACGGCGTGGGTGTAGCGGGTCAGCACCTCGTGGATCTCCAGGCGGTCCGCGGCCGCCTCGGCCCGGCTCGTCGTCATGAACGGCTCCTGTCTCTGCTCGGCTGTCTCTTGTCTCTTGTCTCTGCTCGGCTGTCTCTGCTCGCCGCCCGTCGTCGACGTGAAGGGGCCGAGGTGAAAGGGGGGCGTGCGTGACCGCGCGGGTCAGGTGATCGTGTAGCCGCCGTCGACGGGCAGGGCGGCGCCGACGACGAACGACGCGGCGCCCGAGAGCAGCCACAGCACGGCCTCGGCGATCTCGTCGGCCTCGGCGATCCGGCCGATCGGGTGCAGCGCCGCCACCTGCGCCTCCGCCTCGGCGCTGCCCCGCATCCAGTCGTCGACCATGCGGGAGCGGGCCGTGCCGGGGCAGATGGCGTTGATCCGGATGCCCTGGGTGATGTACTCCAGCGCCGCCGTGCGGGTCAGCCCGATCACGCCGTGCTTGGCCGCCACGTAGTTGCCCATGCCCGGGAAGCCGATCAGGCCGGCGCCCGAGGACGTGTTCACGATCGCGCCGCCGCCGCGGGCCAGGATCGCCGGGATCTCGTGCTTCATCCCGTAGAACACCCCGGACAGCATCACGGCGATGCCGCGTTCCCAGACCTCGTCGGGCATGTCGGCGATGTTCGCGCCAGCACCGACGATCCCGGCGTTGTTGTGGGCGTAGTCCAGCCCTCCGTAGCGGCGGACGGTGAAGTCGACCATCGCCTTCACCGAGGCCGACTCGGCGACGTCGACGCGGACCGCCGCCGCGTCGCCGCCGTCGCCGGCGATCAGCTTGACGGTCTCCTCGGCCTGATCGAGGTCGAGGTCGGCGACGACGACGCGGGCGCCGGCGGCGGCGAGCCTGCGGGCGGTGGCACGGCCGATGCCGCCCGCCGCTCCGGTGACGACGGCGACCTTGCCGTCGAAGTCGTAATGGATCACGTGTGCTGCTCCTGGCTGCTGATCGAGCACTCCGCCACGGCGGCGGACCGGCGGACGGGAACGGGTGGGCGCGAACGGGTGGACGAGAAGGGGGATGAAAAGGGTGGTCAGCCGAGATAGGCCTCCCGGACGAGCCGATCGGCGCGAACCTCGTCCGGCGTGCCGGCGGCGATGACCCGGCCGAGGTTGAGCACGACGACCCGGTGGCAGTGACGCATCACGAACGGCACGTCGTGCTCGACGAGGACGACGCCGCAGCCCTGCTCCCGGCGGATCCGGGTGATCGCCTCCGCGAGCACGGCGGAGCCGGCGTCACCGAGACCCGAGGTTGGCTCGTCCAGCAGCAGCACGGTCGGGCGGTCGACGACCGCGCGGGCGAGCTCCAGCAGCCGGGCCTGCCCGATCGGCAGCGTCGCGGCGTACGCGTCCCGGCTGCCGGCCAGCCCGCACAGGTCGAGCATCTCCTCGGCGCGCCGCCGGCGGGCCCGCGCCACGGCGAGCCGCCGGGACAGGCCCAGGACGTCGGCGGCGATCCCTCCGGTGCGACCGCGCCATTCCTGCGCCGCGAGCAGGTTGTCGAGCACGGTCAGCTCGCCGAAGACCTGCTGGCGTTGGAAGGTGCGACGCAGGCCGTGCCGGGCCCGCCAGGTCGCCGACCGGCGGGTGACGTCGGCGCCGTCGAGCCACACCCGGCCGCTGGCCGGGGAGCGAAGGCCGGAGGTGACGTCGAACAGCGTGGTCTTGCCGGCGCCGTTGGGCCCGATCACGCCGACCACCTCGTCTCGGCCGACGTCCAGCGAGACGCCGTCGAGGCCGACGACCCCGCCGAAGCGGACGGTGACGTCGGTGACCCGCAGCGCCGGGCGGGCCCCGGTCCCGGTCATCGTCATGGCGCTCCCGTCAGGTAGGCGTCGGCGAGGGTGTCGCGGTCGACGTCGCCGGCCGCCCGCGACCAGGCGACCCGGCCCAGGTCGAGGAACGCGACCTCGTCGGCGAGGTCGAGCACGTGACGCGCCTTCTCCTCGACGACGAGGACGGCGGTGCCGGCGGCGGCGAGCTCGGCGAACAGCTCGAGCACCCGCGCCGAGATCCGGGGCGCGAGCCCCAGGCATGGCTCGTCGGCGACGAGCACCCGTGGCGGGTCGAGCAGCATCGGGGCCAGCGCCAGCATCTGCTGCTCGCCGCCGGACAGGTTGCCGGCGGCGACCCGGCGGCGCGCGGCCAGCGCGGGGAACCGGTCGAGGACGGCCGCGACGCCGCCGCTCGCGTCGACGCCGCGCGGCAGCGCGAGGGCGAGGTTCTCGGTGACGGTGAGCGCGGGGAACACGCCGCGGGACTCCGGGGCGAACGCGAGCCCATGCCCGACCCGGCGATGGGCGGGCAGGGCGGTGACGTCCGCGCCGGCGAGCTCGATCGCTCCCGCCGTCGGGGCGAGGCCGCCGGCGATCACGGCGCAGACCGTGGACTTGCCCGCCCCGTTGGCGCCGAGCAGGACGGTCACGGCGCCGCGCCGGACCACCAGGTCGATTCCGCGCAGTACCTCGACGGCGCCGTAACCCGCCCGGACGCCGCGTAGCCGCAGGCCGACGGCGGGGCCGACGGCGGGGCCGACGGCGGGGCCGTCGGCCCGCGCGTCGCCCGGCCCGGTGGTCGTGAGCGGGTCGCCCGGCATCGAGGCGTCGACCTCCGGGTCCCTCACGGCCGCCAGGTCTCTCGCGGCCGCCAGGCCGCCCACGGCGGCCGGCTCCGAACCGTCGGCGTGGGCGCCGACGCCGGGCGCCCTGGCCGGGACGGCGCCTCCCGCGCCGTCCCCGGGGGTGTCGAGGCGCGCGCGCCGCTGTGCGCGCCGGCGCGCCCCGGCCAGCGCGCCGCTGATCTGGGTGACGATCCCGTCGGGCGCCTTGGCGAGCTGGATCGCGCCAAGGCCGAACAGGATGTCCCGGATCCTGGTCGAGCTGGTGACGTGCGAGAGGATCTCCGGGCTGGCGGCGAAGAACAGGCCGGCGACCACGGCGCCCGCGGGCCGGCGGATGCCGAACAGGACCACGACCGCGAGCCAGCCGAGGCCGGTCATCGCGTCGAGGCTGGTGTGGCTGACGCTCTGGTTGACCGTCGCGAGCATGATCCCGCCGAGGCCCGCCACGGCGGCGGACACCGTGAAGATCCGCAGCTTCGCCCAGGCGGCCGAGATACCCACCGAGGTCGCGGCCGCCGGCGCGGAGCGCACGGCGGTCACGGCGTGCCCGGACGGCGAGTCGCGCAGCGCCCCGATCGCGGCGCAGGCCAGCGCGACCAGCGCGAGCAGCACCCCGGCGAGCACCCGGTCGTCGGCCAGGTCCAAGCCGAGCAGGGTCGGCCGCGGGATCGTCCAGCCGTACTCGCCGTTGCTCAGCGCCTCCCAGGGGAACAGGACGGTGTCGCCGACGAGCGCCAGCGCGAGCGTGGCCAGCGCGAGCGCGAGGCCGCCGAGCCGCAGCGCCGGGACGGCGACCACCGCCCCGAGCAGGGCGGCGGCCGCCACCCCGATCAGCGCGGCCAGCAGGAACGGAAGACCGTGGCTGAGGCAGAGCCCGAACACGAGCGCGGCGAAGGTGACGAACGCGGCCTGCGCGAGGCTGACCATCCCGCCGAGGCCGGTGACGAGCACGAACGACAGGAAGATCATGCAGAAGGCGAGGCCCTGCACGATCAGGGTCAGCCAGTAGTCGTCGGCGCCGAACTGGGCGAAGAGGTAGAGCGCGAGCGCGGCGGCGGTCCAGGGCGCGTAGCGGCGCCAGGCCGCCAGCCCGGCGAGATGGTCGGGTGGCAGGCGCGCCTCGGCGACGGAGCTCGCGATCCGCCCGCGGTCCCTGGCCAGGTAGAACAGCCCGGCGAACAGCAGGACGTAGGGCAGCGCCGAGGCCGCGCCGTGGACCGAGTCGGCGAAGCGCGCGTAGCCGGAGAACATGCTCTGCGCGACGCCCAGCAGCAGGCCGCCGAGGAACGCCAGCGGCATCGAGCGCAGGCTGCCCAGCACCGCCGCGGCGGCGCCGACCGCGACCAGGCCGGTGAAGGAGGCGGGCGTCAGGCTGAAGAAGGGCGCGCCGATGACGCCGGTGAACCCGGCGAGGGCGAAGCTGCCCAGCACGACCAGCCTGGAGGTCGTCCGGGTGTCGACGCCGCGGTACTCGGCGAGCTGGCGGCGGTCGACGGTGGCCCGCACCCGCAGGCCGAGCCGGGAACGGTGCAGCAGCGCCCACAGGCCCGCGGCGATGACGGCCGCCGAGACGAGCACGATCGTCTGGTTGGAGTCGACGTGCAGCCAGTCGGTCAGGTGCCAGACGTGCTTCGGGGTCGGTCCGATCCCGGGCGGATAGGTGATGTTGTCGCCGCGGGGGATGTCGGCGCCGAAGGTGTCGACCGCGGTCTCGACGAGGAACAGCGTGAGCGCGGGCAGCGCGATCAGCAGGCCGACCGTTGCCACGATCTTGGTGGCGTCGTCCGCGTCCCGCAGCGGCCGGAACAGCACGGCGTCGACCACCAGGCCCAGCAGCGGCGCCGCGACCAGCACGGCGACGGCGACGGCGAGCGGCACCGGCCAGCCGAGTCCCGTCGTCAGCTCGTAGTAGAGCAGCGCGATCGAGAACGCGACGGCGGTGTGCGCGAAGTTGAAGATCCGCAGGGCGGTCTGCTGCAGGACCAGGCCGACGGCGAGCAGCGAGTACACCGCGCCTGAAACCGCCCCGCTCACCAGCAGGGCGATGAAGGTGTTCATCCGGTCAGGTCCTCCCGGGCCTCGGCACCACCTCGCGGGCACCACCTGGCGGGCATCGCCTGGCGGGCATCGCCTGGCGGGACGGGCCGGCGGTGGCCGCGTCCCGCCAGGCGGGCTGGGGCGGCTACCGCGGCACGCTGGCGATCGGGACGTTGCCCGTGCAGGTCATCGGGCTGACCGGCTGGTAGCTGGTGCCCTCGATCTGGACCAGCGCCGAGCAGGGGGCCGGCTCGCCGTGCCCGGCCGGGAACGAGATCGGCCCGATGCCGGGCTGGCTGGCCGTCGGCTGGTAGGTGAAGCTGCCGTTGACGACCTCGTCGAAGCGTTCCGGCGTCAGGTCACGTCCGGCGGCCTGGAGCATCTGCACGAAGACGTCGGCCATCCAGTAGCTCTGGATCGCGCCGAGCGTCAGCTTGGCGTTCGGGTCGACGGCCTTGATGTCGTCGGTGAGCTGTGTGATGGCGTCGCCGCCGAACTCGGTCGGCAGGAACTGGGTGCTCACGTAGCTGCCCTGCAGCGCCGCCGTGATGTCCGCGCTGCCCTCGAGCAGGCCGGGTGAGTAGGTGATGTAGTTCAGCAAGGCGCCCTTGTAGCCCGCGGTGTGCAGCCCGGCGCTGATCCCCACGGTGTTCGCGAACAGGCTGTTGAACACGACCAGGCCAGGCGGGGCGCCGTCGTCGCTCGTCATCACGGCCTGGACGAACGGGGTGTAGTCGACCTTCTCGGTGGTGGGCACGTTCGCCTTGGCGTAGACGACCTTCGCGCCGGCGGCGAGGAAGGCCGCCCGCACCGTCTTGAGGCCGTCCGTGCTGTTGGCCGAGTCATCGGAGACGATCGCGACCGTCGTGCCGGCGCCGAGCCTGTCGATGATGGGCTTGGCGAGCGAGGTGTTCACGACCGTGGCGCCGGGCGGCTGGATGCATCCGTTGTAGCCGAAGGCGAAGCCGGCCTTGTCGCCACTGCACTGACCGGGCATGAAGCCCCAGCCGACCGACGGGACCTTCTGGGCGTTCAGGTAGTCGGAGCTGGCGGGCAGGAAGCCGGCGCCGAGCATGGGCACGATCGCGAAGACCTTGTCCCGCTGGACGGCCTTGTGGACGAGCTGCAGGTTGGTGTCGCCGGCCTCCTGGTCGTCGGACACCCCGATGTAGGAGATCGTGCGGCCGTTTATGCCGCCCTCCCGGTTCGCCCGCTCGAAGCGGGCCTTGGCGCCGATGTCGGCGCCTGGGTAGCCGCCGCTCGCGCTGGTCAGCGCGGCGATGCCACCAATCGTGATGCTGGTGTCGGTGACCCCGCGCGGGCCGTCCGATCCGCCGGAGGAGCCACAGGCGGCGGCGACCACGGCGAGCGCGACCAGTCCCGCCACGTTCGCTAACAACGGGTACCGGCGGATATCGCGCGTCCATCGCGAGGTTCCCGGGGTGGATCGTGGGCGCATCGTCACGTACTCCCTATGAGCAGGGCGGATCAGGATTCGGCGGGCCAGGCGGTATCACGTTCGGCGCGGCTGAATATGCGCGGCGGCGTTCGCGCGCGGGTCGTGGCGCGTCTGTCGGGCCGCGTCGCCGGCCGGGCGACGCGGCGACGGGCCCGAAACTCGGGGCGTAGGGCCCTGGATCCGGTGAGCACACGGACCACTCGAGCCCGTGGCCAGCGGCCCTGGGCCGCCCGCCAACCGATTAAACACGCCGGACGGCTTTGCTTACAAGTGTTAGTTTGTAACCTGTACGCGGGGTGCCGGAGCATGTCGGCTCAGGTCAGGGGCCCGGTCCGGCCACCCGAGTCACCCCGAGGTGTGGCGGGGCGATAACGTGCCGCTTCGACGCGCTCTCGCCGCGTCGCCGGTCCCGTTCCGGCCGGCGGATACCGGGCGAGCAGTATCTGGCGCGGCCGGCTGACAGGAGGAGCATTGGCGTCGCGACGCGAAGAGATTCTCGACATCGCGCGGAGACAGTTCGCCGCCAACGGCTACCAGGCCGCCTCGATGCGGGACCTCGCGGAGGCCAGCGGGCTGATGGCGGGCAGTCTTTACTCGCATTTCAAGAGCAAGACCGAGATGATCACGGATATCGTCGTCCGTTTCTACGACACGCTTCTCCCGCGCCAGGCCGCCGTGCTCGAGGACCCGACGGAGAACGGCGCGGCCAAGGTCGCCCGAATGATCCAGGAGGTCTTCACCGTCTGCGCCGCGCACCGCCTGGAGCTGACGATCCTGCACTACGACTGGACCGCGCTGTCCAGCATCGAGGAGGTCATGTCCCGCAGCAGCCGCACGCTCGACCTGTGGACCATCGCGCTGCGGGCGGGCGTCGCGGACGGGTCGATCGACCCGGAGGTCGACCCGGTGCCGATGGTCCGGATCATCACCAGCTCCATCCACAGCCTCCTGGACACCAAGCGCTACGGGCATCTGCCACTCGCCCCCGAACAGGAGAGCCAGCTGCTCGCGCAGCTGCGCCGCGCCCTGCTGGAGGGCATCGTCGCGTCCCCGGCCCGGCCGGCCGACACGCCCGGCGGCGCCCGGCCGGCACGGCCGACCTGACCCGGACCGTCGCCGCGCGCCGCCCGGCGCCCGCCGGGCGGCCCCGGCGACGCGCCGGGCCACGCCCCAGTCCGGGCCACGCCCCGCGCCGCCGTCACCACTCGTCCTCGAACGGGGCGTGGGACAACCGGCTCAGCCGCTCCGGTCCGTCGTCGCGGACCAGCACGGTCTCGGCGCCGAGGTAGCCGCCCTCCCCCGGCTCCCACACATAGGGCTGCAGCACCAGCACGGTTCCGGCACGGATCGGCGCGTCGACCGGCGCGGGGCCGCGCGCCCCACCGAGGAACGGCGGCTCGACGCCGAGGCCGATCCCGAAGGCGATCGGCAGCGGCGGCAGCGGCTCGCCGGTCGCCGCCCAGGCCGCCGCCAGGTCGCGCACGGTCGCCCCCGGCCGGCAGGCCGCGGCGAGCCTGTCGTAGGCGGCCCGCCACCGCCGGTAGAGGGCGCGCCGCGGCGCCGTCGGACCGGAGGCGGCCGGCCCCGCGACGAGCCGGGTCCTGGCGACCGTTCCCTCGTAGCCGGCATGGTGGGCGGCACCGCTCAGCGCCACCAGGTCTCCCGCCCCGAGGGTCCTGGCCGAGGGCCGCAGCCGCAGCGGCACGCCGTCCGCGAAGCCCGCGGCCTCGCGCGGGGTGGCGCAGAACGTGCCCTCGGACGCGGCGTGGTTGAGGCCGTTGCGGGCCAGCGCCGCGTGGAACGCGCCCTTCACCGTCAGCTCCCGCGCGCCCGGGGCCGCGAGCGCGGCCGCCTCGTGCAGCGCGCCCTCGACGAGCGCGAGCGCCGTGCGCAGACACCGGACCTCGCCGGGCAGCTTGACCGAGCGCAGCGGGCGCAACAGCGCCTCGGCGTCCACCAGCTCGGCGCGCGGGGCGAGGTCGCGCAGCAGCGTCGCCATCGACGCCGACATCCCGTCGACGGCGATCCGGCGCGCCGCCGCGAGCCCGTCGATCCGGGCCACGTTGGCCTGGATCAGCCGCGGGTTCCACACCAGGCCGGACAGGCGCTCGCGCGGGATGTCCGGCGGCACCCCGTCGTCCCAGGTGGTGACCAGCAGGTGCACGGCCGCGTCGGCGCGGACCAGCGCGCAGACCGGCCCCCAGCCGGTCACGACCGCCCGCCACAGCGGCCGGTGACCGGCGACGTAGCGGGCGTTGCCCTGCCGGCCGAGCAGCAGGACGTCGATGTCGTGCTCGGCCAGCGCGGCGAGCACGCGCGCCCGGCGCTGCGCCCGCAGGCTGGGGAAGTCGATGCCGGCGCCGTCCTCGTACGCCATGGTCGTGATCGTCACGTTGTCGCTCCTCGCGGCGGGGGCAGCCACGGGCCGGGCCGGCCGGCGCGGCCACGGGCCGCCGCCTGGTGGGCGCGGTCGGTGGGCGGGTGATCGGTGGGCAGCCGGTCGGCCGGCGGGTGGGTCATGCGTCGATCTCGTTCGGGTAGCGGCTGATCCGCTCGTGCCCGTCGGGGGTGATGACGACGAGCTCCTCGCAGCGCCAGCCGGCGTGCCCCTCCTGCCAGGTGACCGGCTCGATGACGATCGCCATCCCGGGTTCCAGCACGAAGCGCTCGTCGAACTCGGGGCCCCGGTCGGAGCCGATCTGCTGCGACTCGCCGCCCTCCAGCCCAAGCGTGTGACCGAGGAAGAAGTGGTCGAGCCAGGGTCGTCTGCCGTCGTTCAGGCTGGTCGCGAGCTTCACCAGCTCCGCGCCGCTCACCCCGGGCCGCAGCTGCTCGAGCACCGCGTCGGTGATGTCCTGCCAGCGCCGGTACAGGCCGCGCAGCGTCGGGCTCGGCCGGCCGCACACCCAGGTCCGGCCGACGTCCGAGGCGTAGCCCTCGTAGCCCGTCACGGTGTCGGTCCAGATCACGTCACCCTCGCGGACGACGTGGTCGTTCGTGATCAGGTTGAACGGGATGTCGCCGTTCACGCTCCACGGCCCGTCCGAGATCCGCGGCGGCATCGCCTGCCACACCGGATCCAGGAAGTTGCACGTCGCGCCGAGCTCGAACAGCCGCTCGTAGAACGGGCCGGACAGCTCGTTGAGCCGGATGCCCGGGCGCAGCGCCCGCTCGGCGGCGTGGGTCGCCGCCTCGTTGATCTCCCAGGACCGGCGCATGCACTCGACCTCGTCCGGGGTCTTGTGCAGCCGCGCGGCGACCAGCAGCGGCCCGGCGGGCGCCAGCGGCGACGGCGCGAGCAGCGCCGGCAGCCGCAGGTACATCGGCGCCGTGTAGTCGTCCACGGCGACCGGGTCGCCGCGGCCGCCGGTCAGCTCCCTGATCCGCGCGGCGGCCGCGACGACGCCTTCCTCGGTCTCCAGCTGCAGGCAGGGATGGACGTGGTCGGCGGGCAGGTCGGCCGGCGCGGCGTCCGGCCAGGCGGTGAACAGGTGCGGGTGCTCGGCGCCGGCGACGACCAGCGCGACGGCGCGTTGCTGGTAGACGCGGTTGTTGTCGCCCTGCACCGGGTTCGCGCCGGTGGCGTAGAGCACTCCCCCGCTGGTCAGCAGGAACAGCGCGCCCAGGCCTTCGGCGGCCATGAGGTCCTGGAGCTTGCGGTGCCGCTCCCGGTGCATCCGGGGGAGGTCGAGCTCCCTGAACGGGGGTGTCATCGGGTTCTGCGCCTTTCGTCGAACGGGATCGGTCCGAGGGCCTGGCCAGGCGCGCCGGGTCTGGGCGGGCCGGACGGGCAGGCGGCCGCGGGCCGGGTCATGCGATGGGGCAGCTTCCGCCGTCGGCCATGAGGGTCTGGCCGGTCACGAACCGCGCCGCCGGGGAGATCAGGAACTCGGCGACGGCGCCGACGTCGGCCACGGGGTCACCGAGCCGGCCGAGCGGGTTGCGGCCGAGCACCCGTTCCCGCATCGCCGGGTCGCCCGCGAACGCCCGCGCCATCGCCGGGGAGTCGGCGAGCGGCGCGACGCAGTTGACCCGGATCCCGTCCGGGCCCCATTCACGGGCGAGCACGCGGGCCAGCCCACGTTGCGCGGCCTTGGCGGCGGCATAGGCGGGCAGCAGCCACTTGCCCTCGAAGCCGGCCTCCGACGTCGTCACGAGCACCGACCCGCCGGACCTCCGGAGCAGCGGATGGGCGGCGACGGCCAGGCGCCGCAGCCCGGTGACCGCGACGGCCACGTGCTCGGCGAGCTCGGCGACGCTGATCTCGGCCGCTGGCGCCGACCGGGCGGACAGGCCGGAGGTCGCGTTGTGCACCAGGGCGTCGAGCCGCCCATGAGCCCGATCGACGGCGTCGACCAGCCCGGCCACCGCGGCCGGGTCCGTCACGTCGCAGGGCCAGGCCCGGCCGAGGCCACCGGCGGCCGTCACCTCGTCCGCGACCGCCGCGGAGGCGGCCGCCCGGCGGGCCGCGATCCACACCTCCCAGCCCGCGGCCCCGCAGGCCACCGCGATGCCGCGGCCCACCCCACCGGACGCGCCGGTCACGACCGCGACCCTGCGCCGCGGGCCGTCCGCCGCCGGCGCTCCCGGGGCGCTCACCGGGCCCGCCCGCGGTCCACACGCGCCGCCGAGCCCGTGTTCCCTGCCGTGCCGGGTGTGATCCCCCAGACGGCGAGCCCGGCGTTCCAGCCGTCGTCATTCCAGCGGTCGCTCGCCGGAGCGGGCACCGCGCGCCGGGCCCGCGCGCCGACGGCCGCCGTGAACCCGGCGCGCGGCCCCGAGGACACCCCGAGGAACAGGACGGACGACCTCATCGGCACCACCAGATCCAGACCAGACGAGACGCGGGTCATACTAACAAGTGTTAGTTTGGCGCGCTACTCACCCGGTGGCCGGGTTCCGGCATGCCACCCGGACGGTCGGCACCACCCCCCGCCCACCCCCCGCCCACCCCCCGCCATCGCGGCCGCCTCGCCGCGCCGGTCCGCTCCGCGCACCGCGAAACGACCGGTCTGAAACAGGTCTGACCTAGGAAATTGACCTGGAGGCGCGAGCATGGCGTCCGGGCAACGACGGGGCGCCATGTCGCGGGCCTTCGACGACGCGGTGCCGCCTGGCCCGCGAACCGAAGGCGCGCGCCGACACGGCCGGCACAGGACCGGGGCTACGAGGCCCACGTCCGCGGGAAGCTCCGCTGAGCGCGCCCCGCGCGAAGACCGAGACCACCGGAGGGCGGCATGACGGCCATGGACCACCGCGACACGGACCACCGCGACACGGACCACGGCGGCATGGACCACCGCGACACGGACCAGCGCGACACGGACCACCGCGGCGAGGAACGGACCAGCGGCCACGGGAACGGCCCCTTGCCGGACGCCGAGCGGGGGCGCGGCGCCGGGGGCAACGGGAGCCGCGACGCCGGCACCTTCGCCGGCGGGGTCGCCTCCGACGTGCGGCACGCCGGAGTGCGCGCCGGCGTGCGCCGGCTCGGGCAGCTGCTCGGCGAGTCCCTGACCCGGCACGAGGGCGGCGAGCTGCTGGAGCTCGTCGAGCGGGTCCGCTCGCTGGCCCGCGGCGGCGGCGACCGCGGCGACCTCCAGCGGGTGCTCGCCGCCGTCGACCACCCGACGGCGATCGTGCTGGCGCGCGCGTTCACCGCGTACTTCCAGCTCGCCAACATCACCGAGCAGCTGCACCGGGCACGTGAGCTGGCCGACCGCCCGCGCGGCGCGCTCGAGGAGACCGGCGTCCGGATCGCCGCCGCCGTGTCCGCGGGCCAGCTCGACCCACGGCTGCCCGCCCAGGTGATGGACCGCCTCGAGCTGCGCCCGGTGTTCACCGCGCACCCGACCGAGGCGAGCCGCAGGTCGGTGCTCGACGTGCTGCGCGGGATCGCCGAGCTGCTCGACGCGGCCGACGACCCACGCGCGCACCCGTCACGGCGCGCGGTGGTCGAGCGCCGGCTCGCCGAGGCGGTCGACGCGCTCTGGCAGACCGACGAGCTCCGGGTGGAGCGTCCGAAGCCCGCGGACGAGGCCCGCTCCGCCGCCTACTACCTGACCTCGATCGCCACGGACGTGCTGCCCGGGCTGTTGGAGGAGCTCGACGGCGCGTTCGCCGCGGTCGGGGCCGGGCTGCCGGTCACCGCGCGTCCGCTGCGGTTCGGCTCGTGGGCCGGGGGCGACCGCGACGGCAACCCGAACGTCACCCCCGCCGTCACCCTCGACGTGCTCACGCTGCAGCACGAGTTCGGCATCCGGGTCCTGCTGGGCGCCGTCGACGGCCTCATCAGGGACCTGACGGCCTCGACCCGGGTCGTCGAGGTCAGCGACGAGCTGCTGGCCAGCCTCGCGGCCGACCGGGCCGCCCACCCCGAGGTGTACGACCGGTTCATCCGGCTCAACGCCACGGAGCCGTACCGGCTGAAGTGCAGCTACGTCCGCGCCCGGCTGACGGCGACCCGCGACCGGCTGGCCGCCGGCACCGCCCATGTGCCCGGCCGCGACTACCTGAGCGCGCGCGAACTGCTCGCCGACCTGCTCCTGATGCACCGCTCGCTGTCGGAGAACCGGGGCGAGCTGGTGGCGGACGGACCGCTGCGGCGCGCGATCCGGGTGGCGGCGGCGGTCGGGATGTCGCTCGCGACGCTCGACATCCGCGAGCACGCCGAGCGCCACCACGCCGCGCTGGGCGCGCTCTACGACCGGCTCGGTGAGCTGGGGCGCCCGTACGCCGACCTCGACCGCGCCGAACGCATCGCGCTGCTGTCACGCGAGCTGGCGGGACGCCGGCCATTGTCCGGCGCGGCGGCGCCCGTCCCCGCCGACCCGACGGCGGCGGCGGTGCTGGAGCTGTTCACCACGATCCGCGTCGCGCTGGACCGGTTCGGCGAGGACGTCATCGAGAGCTACATCGTCTCGATGACCCGGGACGTCGACGACATCCTCGCCGTCGTCGTGCTCGCCCGCGAGGCCGGCCTCGTCGACATCACCCCCGGCACCGGCACGACCGGCGGCCCAGCCCAGGACGGCGCGGGCGCGGAGCACGGCGCGGGAACGCGGGACGGCGCGGGAACGCCGGACGGCATGCGCGCGCGGGCGCGGATCGGGTTCGTGCCGCTGTTCGAGACGGTCGCCGAACTGCGCGCCGCCGGACGGCTGCTCGACGGCATGCTCGCCGACCCGGCCTACCGGGCGGTGGTCGCCGCGCGCGGGAACCTCCAGGAGGTCATGCTCGGCTACTCCGACTCCTCGAAGGACGCCGGCATCACCGCGTCCCAGTGGGAGATCCACAAGGCGCAGCGGGAACTGCGCGACGTCGCGCGCCGGCACGGCGTCGTGCTGCGGCTGTTCCACGGCCGCGGCGGCTCGGTCGGCCGGGGCGGCGGGCCGACCGGCGAGGCGATCCTCGCCCAGCCGTTCGGCACCCTCGACGGCCCGATCAAGGTGACCGAGCAGGGCGAGGTGATCTCGGACAAGTACACGCTGCCCCAGCTTGCCCGCCACAACCTGGAGATCGCGCTGGCCGCCGTGCTGGAGGCGTCGATCCTGCACCGCGCGTCCCGGCAGCCGGCGGACGTGCTCGCCGAGTGGGACCAGACAATGGACGCGGTGACCGAGTCCGCGCGCGCCGCCTACCGGCGCCTGACGGCCGACCCGGCGCTGGTGCCGTTCTTCCTCGCCGCGACCCCCGTCGACGAGCTCGCCCACCTCAACATCGGCTCCCGCCCGTCGCGCCGGCCGGGCGGCGCCGGCGGGCTCGCCGACCTGCGCGCGATCCCGTGGGTGTTCGGCTGGACCCAGTCCAGGATCATCCTGCCCGGCTGGTTCGGGGTCGGCACCGGCCTGGCCGCCGCCCGGGCGGCCGGCGCGGGCGACACGCTCGCCGAGATGTACCGGTCATGGCACTTCTTCCGCACGTTCCTGAGCAACGTGTCGATGACGCTGGCGAAGACCGACCTGCGTATCGCCGCCGACTACGTCACCACGCTGGTTCCGGCCGAGCACGCCAGCCCGTTCGAGGTGATCCGCGCCGAGCACGAGCGCACGGTCGCCGAGGTGCTGGCCGTCACCGGGGCGTCGACGTTGCTGGAGCACGCACCGGTGCTCCGGCAGACGCTGGAGGTCCGGGACCTGTACCTCGCCCCGCTGCACGCGCTGCAGGTCTCCCTGCTCGCCCGCTCGCGCGCCGACGCCCAGGCCGACCCGGACGGCGAGATCGACCCGCGCCTGCGCCGGGCCCTGCTGCTGACCATCAACGGCATCGCCGCGGGCCTGCGCAACACTGGGTAGCAGGCCGGGTGGGCGAACCCGCGGTACCTCGTCCACGGAGGGGAACGGGAACATGGACGACCCGCATGTGCATGTCGAGTGGACGGTGCCGGACACCAGCGCGGACACCCGCGCGGTGACGGCCTCGGTGTTCGGGCTCGTCGCCGACGCGCCGCGCACGGTGCGGACGGGATGCGACACGCGGGTGCCGTACGCCTCGACGTCCCCTCACCCCGAGCGCGTCACCTGCCTGCCGTGCCGGGAGCACGCCCGCGACCGGCACCTGCGCTACGCCGCCACGATCGAACAGTCAGCGGCCCTGCTCGGCGGCGACCACGTCCGGGCCGCCCTCGCCGCCGCGCGCAGGATGCGTGACGTCGCCGACCGATTCACCTGATCGAGGACTTTCGCCTCCCCAGCGGCGGCTCGGGCTCCGGTTTCAGCCCTGCCCGGAGCCGGTGGCGAGACCACGGGCGGGAGCGTCAGCGCGGCTGCGCCTCGCGGATCCCGGCGACGACGATGTCGAGGCCCAGGCGGTAGTAGTCAGGCGGGCTCGCGCAGTTGGTGAGGGCGTCGGCCGCGGCGACGACGTTCGGGTAGCGCCGCGGCGAGAGCGCGGCGAGGCGGGCTCGCTTCGCCCGGATCTCGTCGTCGCGGGCCTCCGGGTCCCGGATGCGGGGAGCCCCGGGCTCGCTGGTGACCAGCGTGATCGCCGAGGTCACCGCCATCGTTCCGAGTTCGGCCGCCCGTTCGACGGAGAAGCCGGCCGAGCGCAGCATCGCCAGGCCGCGTTCGGCGAGCTCCAGCCCCGGCGGTGACGACATGATCCTCGGCAGTACCAGGCCCGCCACGGCCGGATGCTCCCGCACCGCCTCGGTGAGCGCGCCCAGCAGGTCGCGCAGCTGCTCGTGCCAGGGGGCGTCCGACGGTTCCGCCAGCGCGACGTTGGCGAACAACCGCTCGGCGATGCCGTCGAACAGCTCCTCCTTGTCCCGGAAGTGCCGGTAGAGCGCCATCGGCGTGACCTGGTGCTCCTGGGCGAGCCGACGGATGGTCACCGCGTCGAGTCCCTCGACGTCCGCGAGAGCGATCGCCCCGGCCACGACCAGGTCCCTCGTCAGAGGCTCCCGAACCCGCCCACGCGTCCGCGGGGACGGGTGCCGCCCCGCCGCTCGTCCGGTCTCCGCTGCCGTCACGTTGACAAGTCTACGGCGTACACCTAAAGTCCGGCTAGATCTACGTCGTATACATACATCGCAGACATACGTCGTATGCGTATGCCGTAAGCGGACGGCGTAGCCCCGCGAGGAACATGAGGAAGCAATGCGACGCAGTCCCTGGGCAACCCTGGTCGTGCTGGCGCTCGCCCAGTTCGCGGTGGTGCTCGACGTGACGATCGTCAACGTGGCCCTGCCCGACATCCAGCGGGATCTCGGCTTCTCCGCGGCGGGCCTCCAATGGGTGATCAACTCTTACACGCTGTTGTTCGGTGGTTTCCTGCTGCTCGGCGGGCGCGCGGCCGACCTGCTCGGCCGGCGCCGGATGTTCGTCGCCGGCCTGGTCCTGTTCGGCGCGGCGTCGCTGGTAGCCGGCCTCTCGACCACGTCGGGCGTCCTGGTCGCGACCCGCGCCGCGCAGGGGCTGGGCGGCGCGCTGATGTCCCCGGCCGCGCTGTCGATCCTCACCGTCACGTTCCCGCAGGGCCGGGACCGCAACATCGCGCTCGGGGTCTGGGGCGGTCTCGCCGGCCTCGGCGGCACCCTCGGCGTGGTGGCGGGTGGCGTTCTCGTCGACGCGCTGAGCTGGCGGTGGGTGTTCTTCGTGAACGTGCCGATCGTCGTGGCGCTGCTCGCCGTGGTCCGGGTCTTCGTGGCCGAGAGTGTCGCCGAACCACGCGAGGCGGACGGCCAGACCGGCCCGGCGGGCCAGGAGGCCCCCGACGGACGGCGGGCGTTCGATGCGGCTGGAGCCATCCTCGGCACCGCGGGGCTGCTCGCCGTCGTCTACGGCGTGGTGCGCGCCGAACCGCTCGGCTGGGGGTCATGGGAGGTCATGGGTGCGCTCACCGGTGGCGTGGCGCTGCTCGCGGCGTTCGTCGTCGTGGAGGTCCGGTCGGTCGCGCCGCTCGTGCCGCCGAGACTGTTCCGGTCTCGCTCGCTCACGACGGCGAGCCTCGCGCTCGCGCTGAACGGCGGCGCCTTCCTGTCGATGTTCTTCCTCACCGCGCTCTTCCTGCAGCAGGTGCGCGGCGACTCGGCGCTCGCCGCCGGCCTGCACTTCCTGCCGATGGGCGTCGCGGCCGTCGTGGCCGCCGCCGTGGCCTCCCAGCTCGTCACCCGGATCGGCACCCGGCCGGTACAGCTCGGCGGCGCGGCGCTCAGCGTGGCCGGCCTGGTGACGCTCATCCAGGCGGGCGCGGACGGCAGCTACCTGACCGCGCTGCTCCCCGGGCTGGTGCTGTTCGGCTTCGGCATCATCGGCGTCGGCGTGCCCGCGCAGATCGCCGCCGTCGTGGATGTCGAACCGCGTGACGCGGGCGCGGCCTCCGGCGTCGTGACGACCTTCTACCAGATCGGCGGGGCACTTGGCCTCGCCGTCGTGAGCACGCTCGCCAACTCCCGGACGGGGGCGGCGCTGGCCGGCGGCGCGTCCGAGCAGACCGCGCTGGTCGACGGCTTCCACCGCGGCCTGGCGGTGGCGACCGGCCTCGCGGCCGCGGGAGTCCTGGCGGCCCTCGCGTCACCGCGGGTCGCGGCGGCCAAGGCCCGAGCGACGGAGGCGGCCGCGGCGGTCTGACCGCGACCAGCCCGAACGAAGAACGCCCGAACGAAGAACTACAGATTGCCGCGCCTCCGAAGAGTCCGGATGCGCTGGTCGGAGCACCCGACAAAGTCCCCCATGAGTTCCGAGGTCCGGCGTGGGCGAGCCACGTGGGGCGATGGAAATCGCCCCACGTGGCTGGCCGGTCCTGGGATCGGTCCATGGGCTGTGGTGCCCGACGAGGAGGTCCTCGGCACCATGACGTCTGGGATCATGGTCCAACGCCCCACAGGTCATGACCAGCCGCCCGTCAGGGCCGCCCCGCTCAACGGTCACGAGGTTTCCCGTTGAGGGCGCCAGGACTGGATGCGGTGGTGGTCCGGGGCGAAGCCGTGGTTGACGCCCCACAGCACGGCCTGAGAGCGGCTGGCCACACCGATCTTGCGGTAAAGCGCGCGGATGTAGGACTTGATCGTGTTCGGGCTGAGGCAGGTGATCCTGGCGATCTCGAGATTGCTGCGACCCTGGGTGATCAGCGCGAGAACCTCGGCTTCTCGTTCGGTGAGGCCCTCGCTTCGGCCCGGCCAGTCCAGGCCGGCCATGACGCGGGAGCGTGGTGACGGGCTCACGACGACCTTGCCCGCGTGCACGGCCTCCAGCGCGGCGACGAGGTCGCGGGCCGGCAGCGTCTTCGACAGGTAGCCGCGGGCACCGCGCGCCAGGGCGCCCTCGACCAGATTCGGATGGAAGTTCCAGGTGTAGATGACGAGCCGTCCCGTGTGCCGGTTCTCGACGATCTCGGCGATCTCGTCTCCGCCGGCCTCGGGCTGGGCGAAGGAGTCGTACAACACGATGTCGACGTCCTGCGCGACAGGCCGATTGCTGTCGATCTCGACGACCCGCACATGCCGCTGGTAGGGCTCCAGGATCCGGGCGATTCCGGCGAGCACGATGTCGTAGTCATCGACTAGCGCCACCGTGATCGGCGCGGACGCCCCGGCTATCGGCGGTACTTGCGGCCCATCCTCCATAGGCGGGGGATACCCGCCGCAGCGTGGTAGATACCCCACCCTTAGGGGTGTACCGCGCCCCACCGTTGATGAGTTAGGTGTGGTCTGGCCGGTTGGTACGCCCTGACGGCGCCGGCACCGCGGCAAGCCACGGGTCGCGGATCGTTCGCCAGAAAGGCATCGCCGAGTCCCATGCGGAGCGTGGTCGAGCTGCCGGCGCAGGTCGCATCCGAGCCAGACCAGACCGACTGGCCCGTGCTCCTGGTCGAGGACGACGACGGCGACGCGTTCCTCGTCCAGGAACTCCTCGAGGAGACGTCGGCCCCGGTCCGGCTGCTACGTGCCAGCAGCCTCGCCGAGGCCCGCGCACTCGCCACCGACGTCCGCTGCGTGCTGCTCGACCTCGGACTTCCCGACAGCCACGGCCTGTCCGCCCTGGAAACCATGCGCCGCCTCGCGCCCCGCGCCGCGATCGTCGTCCTCACCGGGCTGGCCGACGAACACCGTGGCATCGAAGCCCTGGCGACCGGCGCCCAGGACTACCTCGCCAAAGGCGACATCAACGGCAAGACCCTCGTCCGCGCCATGCGCTATGCCCTCGAACGCCGCGACGCCGAACGCGCCGCCCAGGCCCTGCGCGAATCACAACTGCGCGCCGAGGAAAACGCCCGCCTCGAGCGCGGCCTCCTGCCCACTCCTCTGCTGCGCGACACCCGCCTACGCCCCCTCGCCCGCTACCGGCCCGGACGCAGGCAAGCCCTCCTCGGCGGCGACTTCTACGACGTCGTCGAGACCCCCGACAACGTCGTCCACGTCCTGCTCGGCGACGTCTGCGGCCACGGCCCCGACGAAGCCGCCCTCGGCGCCAGCCTGCGCATCGCCTGGCGCACCCTCGTCCTCGCCGCCGTCCCCGAACCGGACCGCCTCGCCCACCTCCAGGACGTCCTCGTCAGCGAACGCACCAACGACGAACTGTTCGCCACCGCCTGCACCCTCACCATCGCCCCCGACCGCGCCTCGGTCGGCATGCGCCTCGCCGGCCACCCACCACCCGCCCTCATCCACCCCACCCCCACCCCGCTGCCCGACACCCACGTCGGACCCGCCCTCGGCGTCCTCGACACCCTCCCCACCGAAAAGATCACCGTCCCCCTCCCCCACGGCTGGGAACTCCTGCTCGCCACCGACGGGCTCCTCGAAGGACGCGACGGCCCTTACGGCGAACGGCTCGGCTGGGAGGGCGTCCTCACCGAAATCGCCGCCCTCGGCCCACCCCCCGGCGACGACACTCTCCCCGACCAGCTCATCGACCGCGTCGAACGCCGCAACGGTGGCCCCCTGACCGACGACGTCGCCCTCCTGCTCCTCAGGGGACCGACGACCTGACCTGGGCACAGCCAGCGGCGCGCCTCAGCTCCAGCCGCCCGCGCGCCGGGCCAGACGGTGCCCGGTCAGACGGCGCCCGGCCAGGCGGCTGGCGCCGGGATGCGCGTTCGGGGACATGCCGCGACGCCGAAGACGGGCAGGCCGTTCCCATGCACGCCCGGCCTGGTCCCGGAGGCCTCGGCCCGGGGCCGCGAGCCCGACGGGAAACCTGGGCGGATGGTTGCGCGCTCTCCGGTCAGCGCGGCCCGTCGGGGCGGGAGGGCGGCCGGCACCACGTCGGATGACCCTCGCTGAAAGCATCGAGGAGTCCTCATGCCTGAAACGGTGATCCAGTATGTTCTCCGACGCCTGAAGGAGATCGGCGTCGACGACGTCTCGGGGTGCCCGGCGACTTCGCCTTCGCCGTCCAGGACGCCATCGTGCGGCACCCCGGCCTCGAATGGATCGGCTGCCGCAACGAGCTCAACACGGGTTATGCCGCCGACGGCTACGCGCGTGTCCGCGGAATCGGCGCGCTCAGCACGACGTATGGCGTAGGCGAGCTGAGCGCGATCAACGCGGTCGCCGGCTCCTACGCGGAGAACCTGCCGGTCTTCCACCTCACCGGCATGCCAGCCATGCCGACCCAACGGGCCCGTGCCAAGGTGCACCACACCCTGGGCAACGGCGAGTTCGAGCTCTTCAGTCACATGGCCGGCCCCGTCGTGTGCGCCGCCGCCGTGATGACCCGCGGAACGTCGCATACGAGACTGCCAGGAGGCTCCACGACAGCCTCGGCGCTCTCTACGGAGCCTGATACGGCGGCCCGCGATCCTGGCACGGTTGTCCTGCCCACGGATCGTGGCGGGTCGCCACCGGGCCGGACTATGGTGAGAAAGCGGCTGCCGTCCCGGCGGCCTCGAGCGCCGGGCCCGGAACGTGGCCCGGCCTGAGGGGGAGGAACGCAGAAGATGCTGCGCGTCGGCGACACCGCGCCGGATTTCGAGCTGCCGGACGAGAACGGCACTCCACGCAAGCTGTCCACGCTGCTGGAGGAGGGGCCGGTCGTCCTGTTCTTCTACCCGGCGGCGATGACGAAGGGCTGCACCGCCGAAAGCTGCCATTTCCGGGACCTCGCGGCGGAGTTCGCCAAGGTCGGCGCCCAGCGGATAGGTATCAGTACCGACCCGGTCGCCAAGCAGAAGCAGTTCTCCGACAAGCATTCCTTCGACTACCCGCTGTTGTCGGACGAGGACGGCGCCGTTTCGAGGGAATTCGGCGTGAAGCGGTCGATCGACCTGCTCCGGGTCAAGCGCGCCACGTTCGTGATCGGCAAGGACCGCGTCCTCATCGACGTCATCTCCAGCGAGCTGAACATGAACATTCACGCCGACAGGGCACTGACCGCGCTCGGCGGATAGGCAGCCGAGCCTGTCACGCGCGCCAGGGCATCGACGGGGTGGGTCTGGCGCCCTCGCCCGGCGGCCCGACGCCGTAACTACCCACGCCAGAACGCTCCGGCGCCGCGGCCGGCACCTCTACCGCCTGGTGCCGGCCGCGGGGACGCGATCGTACGGGGACGCGATCGTACGGGGACGCGATCGTACGGGGACGCGATCGTACGGGGACGCGATCGTACGGGGACGAGAGGCCGCCGCTGGCCGGAGACGGTTTCCTAGGAGATTCGAGCGACGGCGCCGTACACGCTGACCTGCGCGTCGGTCAGGCCCTCCGGGATCGTGCCGTCGGGGCGCCAGCGATGCACGGGCACGATCCCGGGCTCGACCAGGTCCAGGCCTTCGAAGAAGCGCGCCACCTCGTCCCGGCTGCGCGCCGACCCGGAGATTCCGCGCTTGCGATACACCTCCTGGGCCCGCGCGACGTCGGAGGCGAAGTCGGCGGTGCCGTGGGTCAGCGCCAGATAGCTGCCCGTGGGCAGCGCGTCCAGATACCGGCGGATCAGGCCGAGGGGGTCGTCGGAGTCCGGGATGAAGTGCAGGATCGCGATGACCGACAGGACGACCGGCTTGGACAGGTCGAGCGTGTCGCGCAACTCGGCCGAGTGCAGGATCTTCTCCGGTTCCCGGAGGTCGGCGTCGAGGTAGGCGGTCTTCCCCTGGGGGGTGCTGGCAAGCAGGGCGCGGGCGTGCGCGAGCACGATCGGATCGTTGTCCGCGTAGACGATCCGGCTTTCCGGGGCGATGCCCTGGGCGATCTCGTGCAGGTTGGGACTGGTCGGGATGCCGGTGCCGACGTCGAGGAACTGGCGGATGCCGACCTCGGCGGCGAGGAACCTGATCGCCCGGCGGACGAACTCACGGTTCTGCCGGGCGGCGATCGGCGCGTGCGGGTAGACCGCCAACGTCTGTTCGGCCGCCTGCCGGTCGGCGGGGAAGTTGTCCTTGCCGCCCAGGTAGTAGTCGTAGATCCGCGCGGTGTGCGGCACGTCCGTCCGCAGGACCACGGGGTCCACCGGGCCCGCCAGGCTCGTCAGGTCCGTCGTACCGACCTCAGCCATCGGGCTGTCGTTCACGTCGCCTCAGCCTCTCGCGTCATCTCGAAGGCGATACCGACCATCTCGCCCTGCCCCGTGGAGGTCCGGCCCGCCGGCAGGACCAGCGAGCGGTATCTCCTATGGCCCGATTATGTGGGTTTCGCCGCGGAGGGTGGCGACCACCCCGGTGCGGGGTCAGCACGCCGTCACCCTTCACGCGGGACCCCTGCCGCCAGCGCGTCCGGGTAGACCGTCCCGCGCCGCCACCGGCCGCGGGTTCACGGCGCCGGCCACGCTCGTGACCAACGCGTCCTGGCGCGCGGCCTCGCCACGGCCGCCGGCGGCGCGGACTCAGCCCGGTGACGTGGGCCGACGACACGGGCGACGACGCGGGCCAGCGACGTGGGCCGACGACACGCCCGAGCGGCGCACCCCAGCCGACTGATTACTCTGTGTAACTATCCACGCGCAGTCCCGTGGAGCGCATGCCGAGTTCGACGCGATCGGGGCCGCCAGGCACCCGCGGGCGGACCGAGCCCGTTCGAAGGGTCCGTGCGCGGCGGCGACCCGCCGTCGGAACCGGCCACCGGCTTGAAAGCTCGAGGTGCATCTCGCCATGCCCAGCCACCTCCGGCGCGACCCCGCGCAGCCAGCCACCGCGGCGCGCACGGCGCCGCGCGCCCACGGTTCCTCGCCACGGGCGCGCCACCCGGTGCCCCGGCGCCTGACGGCCAAGGCCGCGACGCTCGTGGCGCTGCTGGTCCCGGCGGCGGCCACGGCTCTGGCCGCGGCACCGGCTCTGGCCGCGGCACCGGCTCTGGCGGCGGCACCGGCTCTGGAGGCGACACCGCCGGCCATGGGCGTGAGCGCGCCACCGCCCGCCGCGAGCTCCGCCCAACCGGCGCCGGCGGCGGGGCCCGCCGTGGCGGCCGCCGGGCCAGGCATCGGCATCGCGGCCCTGCCCCCGCCGGAGCAGTCGTTCGCCTCCGCGGGGATCATCATCCATTTCCAGTACGCGGTCACCAACACGGGCGACCAGACGCTGACCGGTGTCACCCTGCGGAACTCGCTGGCCGGCATCACCTTCGCCTTCTGCGAGATGAGGACGCTCGCGCCCGGGGCCTCGACGGACTGCGTGGCGCCCTACACCACGACCCAGGCCGACGTGACGGCCGGCGGCGTCACCAACGTCGCGACCGCTGTCGGCACACCGCCGGCCGGCCCGGCAGTCCTGTCACTTCCCGTCTCAGTGACCGTTCCCGCCCTCGCCGCCCCGGCCGTGGCGCTGATCAAGGGGACCCTCCAGGAACGGTTCACCCGGGCCGGGCAGTCGATCCGTTACCTCTACGGGGTCTTCAACACCGGCAACGCCACGCTGACCGACATCACCGTGCACGACCCCCATCCTGGGCTGGGGCCGGTGCGCTGCGCGGAGTCGCTCGCGCCCGGCAGGCTGGGGTTCTGCTTCGCCGACTACACGACGACGCAGGCCGACGTCGCGGCAGGGAAGATCACCGACACGGCGAAGGTGACGGCCACCCCGCCCACCGGCCCGGCCGTCTCCTCGCTGCCGTCGACCGCGACGATTCCCCTGGCGTCGCCTCTCCTGGTGCCGCCCAACCAGCGGCCGCGGCAGGTCCGCCCACGGTTCGTGTTCATCCCGGTGCCGATTCCGGTGACCTGGTCAGATCGGTGACCCAGCTGGCGGAGCGGGGACCCGCCTCGGCGCGGTGAGAAGCGGTGTCAGCGGCGGCGTTGATGCGGGGCCGGCGCCAGCCCACTGGCTTGTCGGCCGGTAGCCGTCGCCGGATGACCCGGGCGGATGACCCGGGCGGCGCCGAGTGATGGATCGGATGTCCGGACATTGACGATGTCCGGACATCCGGCGAGGCGGATCTGGGCCACCGGGCTCGCCTCAGCCCGACCTGACCGCCCGGGACTACGACCCCTCGCCGCCGTCGCCGATGTCGAAGAGGTTGCCCTCCGGGTCGGCCAGAGTGGTCCACACCACCCCGTACTCGGCGAAGTCGGCGACGTGCTTCGCGCCAAGTCCGACAGCCCGTTCCACCTCGGAGGCGACGTCCGGTGCGTGCAGATCCAGATGAATACTGTTCTTGCCAGCGGTGCGGTCCGGCACCTTGATGAACATCAGGACCGGCTTTGCTCCGGCCGCGCGCCCGACCGTGGCGAAGAACTCCGTGGCTCCGTCGTCCACGGCGCCGCCGAGCAGTTCCGCGTAGAACCGGGCCAGCTCGGCCGCGTTCTCGCAGTCGACGGTGACGTTGCCGACCGTGAGCTGAGTCATGATCGATCTCCTTGTTGAATGGGCCAGCAGATCTCGGTCCTGAACTGGCTGGGGTCGTCGGTGTGGTCTGGCCCGACCAGGTACACCTCTCTGATCGGGCCGTCCACCGCCGTGTCGTGCTCGGCGACCTGGCCGCCGAGCCATCCATATGTGAGGTCGCAGTCGGCGAACGGGCCGCTGTGGACGGCGACCGCGTAACGCTGCCGAGGCAGCACCGCGAAGCGGTCGTCACCGTCCGGCGCCGACTCGGGCAACACGGGCACGAACGCCACGACCTCGCCCGCGTCGCGTTCGAAGAACTCCGCCGAGTACGTCGCGCCACCGGCGCCCGCCGGGTCCAGGCCGTGCTCCGCGAGCAGCCCGTAGAGCGCCGGGAAGGTCTGCCCGCACCACTGCCCGACCTCGTCGCGGGCCAGCCGGGCCGAGGTCCGCAGCACCGTGACGGCCGGTGACTGACGACGGATCACCGGTATCGCCGGCACCGATCCGAGCAGGCGCCGCAGCGACAGCACCACGTCCCTGGTGCGGCTGAGCTCGGCCTCCATCCGGTCGAGGTGCCGCGCCAGGGCCCGCTCCCGGGCCGTGCCGTCGGGCTCCACCAGCACGCCGCGGATCTCGGCCAGCGGCATCTCCAGATCCCGCAGGCGGCGGATCAGGTGGGCGTCGCGCACCTGATCCGTCGAGTAGCGCCGGTAGCCGGTGGACTCGTCGACGGCGTCGGGTACCAGCAGGGCGATGTCGTGGTAGTACCGCAGCGTCTTCGCGCTCACGTGACACATCCGCGAGAACTCACCGATGGTGACGCTCGATGCCATGAAGCCAGTCAAGACCTTCCAGCGGCTGGAAGGTCAAGGAGGTTCTGGCGGGGGCGCTGGCAGGTGGTCCGGGCATGCCCACCCCTGGGTGCCGGAGCGGCTTCGGCCCGCGGCACGGCCCGGCGGGAGACGGTTGCCACCGCGGGATCGGCGGCATTCTCCGTCTTGGCGCGCCTGGCGCCCCCTCCC
The DNA here is from genome assembly GCF_016786325.1 of Frankia nepalensis. Lineage (GTDB taxonomy): Bacteria > Actinomycetota > Actinomycetes > Frankiales > Frankiaceae > Pseudofrankia > Pseudofrankia nepalensis. The sequence goes on from NZ_JADWYU010000085.1 coordinate 35,862, forward strand.
TGCTGTAGCACTGGTTCGTGCAGCCTCTCTCGGTCATCCTCGTTCACCGCGACCAGCCGGAACGACTCGTCGACACGATCGAAGCGTTCCGCGCCCAAGACGTTCCTGTCACGATCACGATCGTCGACAACGGATCGGCGGTCGTGCCGCCCGTCGAGGCCGCCGACGTCGCGGTCGTGCTGGCTGGCAGCAACCTGGGGTTCGGACCGGCGGTCAACATCGGCTACCGCAGGTTCCTCGCGGACCGGGACGCGGGCGAGTGGGTGGTGATCGCGCCGCACGACGCGCTGCCCGAGCCCACCTGCCTGAGCCACATGCTGAGCGTGCTCGCGGACCACCCACGGGCCGGGCTGGCGTGCGCCGACGTCGGCGACGGCATGACGCCGGTCGTCGATCCCTACCTCGGCGGGATCCTCGTGCCCGGGAGCGCCGACGCGGGCTGGGAGCCGATCGGTCAGCCACACGGCACGCTGATGCTCGCCCGGCGTGCCTGCCTCGACGAGGTCGGGATCTTCGACGAGCGCTACTTCGCGTACTGCGAGGAGGCGGACCTCGCGCTGCGGGCGAAGTCCGCCGGCTGGGAGTCCGGGCTCGTGCGGGGCGCGATGGTCAAGAACCCGTACGTCGGCTCGGCGGCCGCCGCGATCGACTACCTGCAGCTTCGCAACACCCTGCTGCTCGTGCGAGAGCACTCCGGCCGCTACCACATGTTCATCCGCCTCTGCATCGCGCTGTGGCAGCTGGCGTCGGGCGCGGTCGCCCCGGCCCGGCGGGGCGCCTACTGGAGCCCCGAGGGGCAGGTCCGAGGGATCGTCGACTTCCTCCGCGGCCGTTTCGGCCCGCCGCCGCCGCACCTGTTCGTCAAGCGCTGACGCGCCCGCCCCGCCGCGGCTCCTCCTTCGCCTGGGAGGGCCGCGGCGGGGCGCCGAACGGCCCCCGTCAGGCCCCGCTGCCCTGTCTCTGATCCGAGGCGTCCGCTACCCGAGACGGCCGCGGCCGGAGGCGTTCGCGACCCAAGGCGTCTCGGACCGCGAACGTCTCCGGCCCGAGACGGCGCCCCACGCTCGCGAGTGCGGCTAGGATCGTAGAGAGTAAGTGCTCGCAAACAACCGCGCCGCAGCCGACAGGCGAGAACCAGGAGCACACGATGCCGAGGCCGAACTGGCAGCTGCTTCCGGACCCAGAACCGCAGGAACGCAGCTACTCGATCGTCTCGGTGGACGATCATCTCACCGAGCCCGCCGACATCTTCGTCAAGCGCTTCCCGGCGAAGCTCCGTGACCAGGCACCTCACCTGATCACGACTCCGGACGGGTCGGAGGCCTGGCTCTACCGCGACCGGCTCTACCGGGACAACGGGATGAGCGTCGTCGCCGGGCGCCCGAAGTCCGAGTGGACCCTCGACCCGCTGAACTTCAGCGAGATGCGCCGGTCAGCGTGGGACGTGCACGCGCGGGTGAAGGACATGGACCTCGACGGCATCTGGGCGTCGTTGTGCTTCCCGTCCGGGGCCTGGGGCTTCACCGGCCGCGTGCTGTCGATGAACCTCGACGAACAGGTCGGGCTCGCCGCGGTCCGGGCGTGGAACAGCTGGATGATCGAGGAGTGGCACGGCGCGTACCCGGAGCGCTTCATCCCGATGCAGCTGCCCTGGTTCAAGGACCCGAAGGTCGCCGCAGACGAGATCCGCCGCAACGCCGAGCTCGGCTTCACGTCGGTGTCGTTCCTCGAGTCGCCGCACCTGCTCAAGCTCCCGCCGATCACCAACCACAAGCACTGGGAGCCGTTCTTCAAGGCGTGCGAGGAGACCGACACCGTCATCTCGCTGCACTGCGGCGCGAGCGGCTTCGTCCTGCAGGGCTCGCCCGGTGGTGGCCTGAACGTGCAGACGTCGCTCTTCCCGGCGGGCGCGTTCTGCGCCGCGGTGGACTGGGTGTGGGCCGGCATCCCGACGCGCTACCCGAACCTCAAGATCGCGCTGAGCGAGGGCGGCATCGGCTGGGTGCCGATGGCGATCAACCGCCTCGACTACGTGCTCGCGCACTCCGGCAGCGGCGGCACGCCGTGGACCTACGACGTGACGCCGAGCGAGGCGTTGCGCAGGAACTTCTACTTCTGCATGCTCGACGACCCCGGCACCCTCGACCAGCGCCACATGATCGGGATCGACCACATCCTGTTCGAGACGGACTTCCCGCACGCCGACTCGACCTGGCCGGGCTCGCAGGACCTGCTGCGCAAGCGCTTCGCCGACATCCCGCGACACGAGGCCGTGATGATCGCCGGCGGCAACGCCGCGAAGCTGTTCCGGCATCCGCTGCCCCAGAGCAGCGACTGGCCCGCGATCGCCCCGTAGACCCACGCTCGGCCCCACGAGCCACCGTGCCGCCAGCGCCGCGCCGCTGGCCGGCGGCGCGCGCGTCGACGCGCGCGCCCACGGGTCGGCGGCCGGGGCGGCCGCCCGAACGGCCGGCCGCCGGAGGGTTCTTGGTGAGATGCTTCCCTGGGCACCCACTCACCTGGAGACTTCCGTTCTGTGAGCATCCTCGACGACGCCCGCGAGGGCATGAACCTCGACGTACGACCGCAGGACGACCTCTTCGGCCACGTGAACGGCCGGTGGCTCGCCGAGGCGGAGATCCCGGCCGACCGCTCAAGCTGGGGCCCGTTCGTGCAGCTGGCCGACACCGCCGAGCGGCAGGTCCGCGACATCATCACCGACCTCGCGGCACGGGACCCGGCGGCCCAGAGCGCCGACACGCGCAAGATCGCCGACCTCTACAACTCCTTCCTGGACGTCGACACGATCCAGGAGCTCGGCCTGGGTCCGGCGCGGCCGCTGCTGGACGCCGCCCGCGGCGTGCGGGACGTCCGCGACCTCGCGGCGTTCCTCGGCGAGCTCGAGCGGGTCGGCGGCCACGGGCTGTTCGGCTCCTACGTCGACACCGACGACCGCGACTCCGACCGCTACCTGTTCAACCTCCTCCAGGGCGGCCTGGGCCTGCCGGACGAGTCGTACTACCGCGAGGAGAAGTTCGCCGAGATCCGCGCGAAGTACGTCGCCTACCTGACCCGCATGCTCGGGCTGGCCGAGCACCCCGACGCCGACGGCGCCGCGCGGCGGATCCTCGACCTGGACACGTTGATCGCCAAGGGCCACTGGGAGCGGGCCGAGACCCGCGACGTCCAGAAGACCTACAACCTGAGGACGGCCGAGGAGCTGGCGGCGCTCTGCCCGGCCTTCGACTGGGACGCCTACGTCACCGGCCTCGGCGGGCACCTGAGCGCAGGAGCACACGCGCGGAGGTCCCTTGCGAGGGACGAGCAAGGGGCCGGAGCGCGTGGGCGACGGAGCGAAGCGGAGACACTGGCCGGCCCGAGCGCGACGCTCGCCGAGGTGTGCGTGCGGCAGCCGTCGTTCTTCGAGCACCTCTCGGTGGTGCTGACCGACACGCCGATCGAGGTGTGGCGCGACTGGCTGGTCGGCCACGTGCTGCGCTCGGCCGCGCCCTACCTGCCCGACGCGTTCGTCGAGACCCATTTCGACTTCTACGGCCGCACGCTGTCCGGCACGCCCGAGCTGCGGGCCCGGTGGAAGCGCGCGGTGTCCTTCGTCGAGGGCGCGATCGGTGAGGCGGTCGGCGAGGAGTACGTCGCCCGGCACTTCCCGCCCCGCGCCAAGGCGCAGATGGACGACCTGGTCGCGAACCTGCTCGCGGCCTACCGTGAGTCGATCTCCCGGCTGGACTGGATGACCGAGGAGACCAAGCAGCGGGCGTTCGAGAAGCTCGAGACGTTCCGGCCCAAGATCGGCTACCCCGACCGGTTCCGGGACTACTCGAAGCTGCGGGTCCGTGGCGGCGACCTCATGGGCAACGCCCAGGCCGCCGCGGCGTTCGAGACCGACCGGCAGCTCGCCAAGATCGGCGCGCCGGTCGACCGCGACGAGTGGTTCATGCTCCCGCAGACGGTCAACGCCTACTACAACCCCGGCACCAACGAGATCTGCTTCCCGGCGGGCATCCTGCAGAAGCCGTTCTTCAGCCCGGACGCCCATCCGGCCGAGAACTACGGCGGCATCGGCGCCGTCATCGGCCATGAGGTCGGTCACGGTTTCGACGACCAGGGAGCGCAGTACGACGGCGCCGGCAACCTCAACGACTGGTGGACCCCGGCCGACAAGGCCGCGTTCGAGGTGAAGTCGAAGACGCTGGTGGAGCAGTACAACGCCTTCGAGCCGCGCAACCTGCCGGGCGAGAAGGTGAACGGCGCGCTCACCGTCGGCGAGAACATCGGCGATCTCGGCGGCCTGACCATCGCGCACCATGCCTACGTCATCTCCCAGGGCGGCGAGGCCGCCCGCGACGACCGGCGGCGGCTGTTCATGAACTGGGCCTATGTGTGGCGCACCAAGCGCCGCCTCGAGCTCGAGCGGCAGTACCTCACCACCGACCCGCACAGCCCGCCGGAGTTCCGCGCCAACATCGCGCGCAACCTCGACGAGTTCCACGAGGTCTTCGACACCACCCCCGGCGACGGCCTGTGGCTCGACCCCGACGACCGGGTCCGCATCTGGTAGCCGGAAGCTGGCCGGCCGGGGTCCGCGGCTTCCGGCAGCCGCGGACCCGGCCTGGGATCGGGGCATGAGCCAGGGTGCCAAAACAGGCCGTGGCGGCACCACCAGCGCTGGAATCATGGACCGGACTGCCCGCGGGCCAGGACGCGACGCGATCAGCGCCAGCTCCCTGTCCACCGTCCGTGCCTGCTGGGGCCACGACCTCGTCCAGGAGCCATCAGACAAGCCCTGAAGAAACCTCGGAACCGACGAGCGGGGCGGCCCGAGGGGCAGCTGGTCATGACCTGTGGGGTTTTCGACCATGATCCCAGACGCCATGGTGCCGAAAACCCGCTCGTCTGGCGCCATAGCCCATGGACCGATCCCAGGACCGGCCGGCCGCCAGGGATCTTCCATCGCCACAGGCGGCCGGTCGAAGGCCGGCTCCATCACTAAACGAGTCCGGCGAGCCGGTAGAGGACCAGGGAGCCGGCGACAGCGACGTTGAGGCTCGCGCCGGTGCCGATCATCGGTATCTCGACCGCGACGTCGACCAGTCCCAAGGCGTCGGCCGGCAGGCCTGTCCGCTCGTGGCCGAGCAGCATCACGGTGCGTTGCCTGGCAGCCGGCAGGTCGGCGAGGCGGACCGACTCGTCGGTGAGCTCGACGCCGACGACGCGGCTGCCGGCGGCCTTCTGGCCTTCGAGCCAGGACAGTGGGTCGCGGCCGACCCAGTGCACGCAGCTCCGGTGCCGCAGCGTGTTGCCGCGGGCGAGTGCCTCGGGTACGTGGGGAAGCCGGGGTACCGCGAGACAGGCCCCGACGGCGTCGCAGGTACGCAGGAGCGTGCCCAGGTTGACGCCGTGCAGGGGCCACAGCGGCGCGGCGATCAGATGGTCCCAGCAGGAATGCGAGCGTGGGCGACGGGCACGTCGCAGCTCCCCCGGGCTGCGCGGGCGCGGGGCGCTCACCATCCGTTGGTGGAGACCACCTCCGCATCGCCGACTCGACCGGCCGACCGGCCCGCTTCCCACGATCTCCACATGAGCACGGCGCTTCGCGGCGCGCCGAAACCATCGACGACGACAGTCGCGTCGACGATACCGTGACCAGCAGGCGGCGAGTCCGTCTTGTCGCTGGCCGCTTCGACGCCCACGCGGGTCGCATGGTGTACGTAAGCTCTCGGGCGAGCGCCGCGGAGATGCCCGAACTCGGGCAACGGCCTCTGGGAGTGCCGATGCTGGTCGTGCACGGTGTCCGCGCGACCGCCAGCGGGGTCTGGCTGTGGGCCGAGGACACGCGGCGGTGGAGCCAGGCACCGGGACGACCTGACACGTTCCGTGGAAGCGGGAGCGGCGAACGGGCGCCGGGGCCAACCCGGAACACCGAGCCCGCGCCCCACCCCTTCGCCGCCCTGCCCCCGGAGCTGGCGCCGCTCGCCACGGGCGGACCCACCGCGACCCCGCGGCTCGCCGTGTTCCTGCCGAGCGCACCCGCGGCACCGCTCGCCTCGCCGGACCTCGCGGCCGCATTGGCCGCCGCGACGCCCGGGTCCGGACCTGGTGGAGCCGGCGCGCCTGCCCATGGCCCGGTCCTGCGGCGCTGGCTGGTCGACACGATCCGCCCGGAGGCCCCACTGGCACTCGGAGCGTTGCGGGAGCCGGGCGAGGCGTTCCGCCTCGGGGCCTCCGCGCTGTTCCTGCTGGCCGTCGACGCGTTCGCCGCGGACCTGGTCGACCGCGGCCGGGTTCTCCCGGCGGTCGGGTGGGACGGCGCGCGGCCGCTGGCGCGCTGGCAGCCGGTCCTCACCGGGCCGGACGCCGAACGGTTCGACGACCTGACCGCCGGCATGCCGCCGGCGTTCCGCGCCGTCGGCGAGGGCGCCGCCGCCGGGAACGACCCGGCCGAGGCACTGGGCGGCACGCTCGACGACCTCGTGGACGCCCACGCGCGCGGACGGCTTCGGCGGGCGCGGCGTACGCCGTCGGCCCCGGGACCGCCCGGGCCGCCCCTGGGCGGCGCCACGGCCGGCTGGCTACGCGCCCTCGGCGACGACCCGCGCTTCACCGCCGCCGGCGACGCGGCGCACGAGCTCGCCACGAAGGTCGAGACGTGGCGCTCGGGCGGCACCCGGCCGTGGCCAACACGGGTGTGCTTCCGGCTCGGCGAACCGGGTGCCCTGTCGAGGACCGCTCCGGGCGACGCCGACGCCTGGCGGATCGACTTCCTGGTCCAGGCGGTCGAGGACCCCGGTGTCCGGGTGCCCGCCGGCCAGGTCTGGCGGGATCGGCCCACCGGGCCCGCGACGTGGGCCACCGAGACCGAGGAGTCGCTGCTCGCCGGGCTCGGGCGGGCCGTGGCCGTGTGGCCTGAGCTGGGCCGGGCGCTGCGCGAGGCCCGGCCGACAGGACTGGACCTGACCCTCGAGCAGGCCCAGGAGTTCCTGCGCGTCGCCGGTTCCCTCGAGCAGGAGGGCTTCGGGGTGCTCGTGCCGTCCTGGTGGGCGCGGCCGGTCCGGCCCACGCCTCGGCTCGCCGTGCGCGCGGTGAACCCGATGACGCCGATCCTGCGGGACGTCACGACGGACCTCGACCAGATCGTCGACTTCCGCTGGGCCGTCAGCCTGGGCGACGTCGAGCTCAGCCGCGCCGAGCTCGACGGCCTCGCGCGGGCGAAGTCCGAGCTCGTCAAGGTCAGGGGCCGGTGGACCCGGGTGGACCCCGGCACGCTCGCCGGGCTCGACCTGGCCCGGCGGTCCGCCGGCGGCCGGATGGCCGTCCGCGACGTCCTCCCCTTCGCCGGTCTGTCCGCCCACCCCGCCGGGGACGACGCCGCCGGCACGGAGATCGAGGTGGTCGCGGACGGCTGGCTCGGCGCTCTGCTCGCCGGCCTGGACCGCCAGCCGAGCCAGGGGCCGCCGCTGGTCGAGCCGCCCGCCGGCCTGGGGGTACGCCTGCGCCCCTACCAGGCACACGGCCTGGCCTGGCTCGCCCTGCTCGACCGGCTCGGCGTCGGGGCGGTCCTCGCCGACGACATGGGCCTGGGCAAGACCATCCAGGTCCTGGCACTGGAGCTGCTCACCCGGGACGCCGGCCGCCGCGGGCCCACCCTCGTCGTCTGCCCGACCTCGGTGCTCGGGAACTGGCTGCGCGAGGCGGAGCGGGTCGCTCCCGGCCTGCGGGTCCACACCCACCACGCGGACCGCCGGCGGCCGGAGGTGGAGCTGGCCGAGGCCGCCCGGGGGCATGACCTGGTCCTCACGACCTACACGCAGCTCGCCCGTGACGTCGAGGAGTTCCGCCCGGTCGCGTGGGAACGGCTCGTCCTCGACGAGGCGCAGCAGATCAAGAACTCCGCGACCGCCCAGGCCCGCGCCGCGCGCCGGCTGACCGCCCGCCACCGGGTCGCGCTGACCGGCACCCCGGTGGAGAACCGGCTCGGCGACCTCTGGTCGATCATGCGTGTGGTCAACCCGGGGCTGCTCGGCTCGGCCAGCTCGTTCCGCGCCCGCTACGCGGTGCCGATCGAGCGTTACGGCGACGCCGACGCGACCGCCCGGCTGCGCCGGCGGATCCGCCCCGTCGTGCTGCGCCGGGTGAAGACCGACCCGTCGGTGGTGCGTGACCTGCCGGCGAAGGCGGAGCTGCGCCAGCTGTGCACGCTGACGACGGAGCAGGCGTCGCTGTACCGGGCGGTCGTCGACGACATGATGGAGCGCCTGCGGGACGCCTCGTCCCCGGTACGCCGGAGCGGCGTCGTGCTCGCGGCGATGACGCGGCTGAAGCAGGTCTGCAACCACCCGGCCCACCTGCTCGGGGACTCCTCGGCGCTGCCCGGCCGGTCCGGCAAGCTGGCCCGGCTGGAGGAGCTGCTCGCGCAGGTCGTCGCGGGCGGCGAGCGGGCGCTGTGCTTCACCCAGTTCGCCCGCTTCGGCGCCATGCTCGCCCCCTACCTGTCCACCCGGCTCGGGGTGGACGTGTCGTTCCTGCACGGCGGCCTGCGTCCCGCCGAGCGGGACAGGCTCGTCGAGCGCTTCCAGACCCGGCAAGGACCGGGCGTGTTCCTGCTCTCCCTCAAGGCCGGCGGCACCGGCGTGAACCTGACCGCGGCGAACCACGTCATCCACATCGACCGCTGGTGGAACCCCGCGGTGGAGGCACAGGCGACGGACCGCGCCCACCGCATCGGCCAGCGGCGCGACGTGTGGGTCCAGACGCTGCTGTGCATGGGCACGCTCGAGGAGCGCATCGACCGGATCCTCACGGACAAGGCGGCGCTGGCCCGGACCATCGTCGGCGGCGGCGAGAGCTGGCTGGGGGCGCTGTCCACCGACGAGCTGCGGGATCTCGTCGCGCTCGCGCCCGAGGCCGTCCATGACTGACGTCCGGGCCGGCGGGGACCGCGGCCGCCGGGACGGGCGGGCCTGGTGGTCGTCGGAGTTCCTCGCGCTGGTCGTGGGCATGAGCCCGCCCGAGCCACTGCGCGCCGGCCGCGCTCTGGTGCGCACCGAGGCCGTGCTGAGCGTGCGGCGATCCGGCAACCTCGTCGTCGCGATGGTCCGTGACCGGGACGAGGACCTGTACAAGGCCCGGCTCGCCGTCCGGACGTTCGGCGACGCTGACTGGGGCCGCGTCGAGGAGGCGCTCGCCGCCGAGGCCGGGTACGCCGCCGCGCTGCTGGCCGGCTCGATGCCCGCGGGGATCGAGGAGGTCTTCGGCGCGCTCGGGCTCTCCCTCCTGCCCACCCGCGTCGACGACCTGGCGATGGACTGCACCTGCGCCGACTGGCAGCGGCCGTGCGCGCACCTCGTGGCGGCCGGCCACCAGCTCGCCGACGTGCTCGGCCTCGACCCGTTCGCGCTCCTGGCGCTGCGCGGCCGGGAACGTGACGCGCTCCTCGGCGAGATCCGACGCCTTCGCCCGCCGCCCACCTCTCGTTCCGCGGACGGCACCCGCGCGTACTCCTGGCCGGCGGGGCCGGGATGGTCCCCGGCGGTGCCCGGGCCGTCCGGCGCCACGACGGCGGCGCTCCCGGCCGGCGGAGACGCGGAGCCGCTGCCCAGCGCGCCCGCCGCGTTCTGGTCATCGCCGGTTCCCGCCGGCCGCCTGGGCACCACGCCCGATCGTCACCGGCCCGCGGCGCGTCCCGACATCCTGCTGGAACTGTGCGGGCCGCTGGTGGTGGAACCGTTCGGCGACCTGCGCGACGCGCTGCGCCCCGCGTACCAGAGCTTCACGGCCCGGCGGCGTGACGAGGCCGGTGACGCGTCGGGAAGCCCGGCCGACCCCGCGGGTCCGGCGGAGAGCCCGCCGAGCGGCCTCGTGTAGCGATTACCAGACGCGAGCGAGGACGTTGGTGACGTAGCCGGTCATCCGGTCGAGCTTCGGCTTGTCGTCCGGGTTGGCGGCCGACAGCTTGCCCTGTGCCCATTCGGCCGCCCAGGTGGGCACGTTGTGCGCCGCGATTACATAGACCCAGTTCTTGCCCCACCGGTCCGAGTCGATGCGGTCACGCATCGCGTGCGCGGTCGAGTCCAGCGCCCAGTACGGGTCAAGCGCCTTGTCCCTGGTGATGTCGGGCAGCGTGGTGTTCCACTGGTTCAGGCCGAAGTCCGAGTTGGTCCAGTAGCCGACCGCGCCCGGGTCCCAGTTGCTCTCGATCGTCGTGATCCCCCGCAGCAGGCCCCGCGGGACGGTGTACTTCAACGCGTACCGGTCGGCGATCGGCATGAACAACGCGTACGCCGTCTCCTTGTGTACGAGGCCGGAAGGGCTGCGCTCGACCGCCGGAAGGTACATGTCGCGGTTGATCGTCGGCTGCTTGCGCTGCTGGAAGGCGATGACCGCGGCCCGGGTCGCCTCGGTGAACCGGCCGTCCGCCGGAATGGCCGGCGTCTTCTCACCGGAGACGGCCACGTGCCAGTTCAGCGCCCGCTGGATCGCCTTCACCCCCGCCCGGACCGCCTCGATGTCCTCGGGCGTGCTCCCCTCGGGCGCCCGCTCGCCAGCCCCGATCCCGTAGTACGGCCCGAAGCCGTTGCCCGTCGCGTTGACGGTGCCGCCCCTGCCGTCCGACGGCCAGCTACCCCGCCCCACGCGCACCCGGTCGGGAGTCGTCACACCTGCCCCCACGCGTCTCGAGGTCCCTGGCCGACCGGCCCGGTCGGCACCGCCGGTGATCAGGGGCAGCCTAGGGGCATCCAGGCGCCTCCGTACTCGAATCCGGCCAACGACGCACCCCACACCGCGCGACGCCGCGAGCCGCCGCGAGCCGCCGAGACGCCGCCGAGACGCCGCCGAGACGCCGCCGAGACGCCGCCGGGCGAGTCTCGGCTACGCCTTTCCGGACACCGCCGCGGGGTCGCAGGCCGCGAAGGGCGCGCCGCTACCGCTCCAGACCACCACGCGTCCCGACCAGAGCGGGCCGCAGTTCTCGGGGGTCAGCGCTCGGCGGGTGGTTCCGTCATCGATGCCGTTGCCGAAGCACCAGTCGTAGTAGACGTAGGCCTCCCGCGACGACCCGTCCGCCGTCAGGCGCAGCACGATCCCGGTGTCGCCCCACCTTTCCGTCACGCAGGTGTCCGGCGTGTCCGGCCCGCCGCCGACCGGCGCGGCCTGGATCGCCGCCAGCAGCGCCGTCGCGCCGGCTCCGCCGAGCTCGTGGGAGGCCAGGAGCCCGGGGGTGCCCACCGGGCGGCTCAGGTCGTAGTGGCAGACCGCGACGCTGTCGACGGTGTCGAGCCGGGCCAGGTCGAACGGCGCGGGTGGGCTGACGAACCTGCCGGCCTGGATCGGCGAGCTGGCGGCGCAGCCGTGCTGGTCGACGGCGCTCTGGCGGGCCGAGGCGATGATCCGCTCGGCCTCGCCGAGGTGGGCGTCGTCCGTCAGGACGAACACCTTCGCCGAGCCGACCGTGCGGACGAGCCGGGTCCAGCCCTCGGTGCTCACCCGCCCGTCCGGCACCTCCTCGACGCCGCCGGCCGCGGGGGTCGCGGCGAACCAGACGTGCGGGGCCCAGTGCTCGCGGGGGACGTCGCCGCCGTGCAGATCCGGCGCCGCTCCGGTGGGCGGACAGGCGATCATGAGCACGGGCGCGCCGGGCCCTCGGGTGTTGACGTACGGCTGCTCGGGGAAGACGCGGGGCTGCTCGGTCGCCGCGCACCAGTCGCTGGCCGGCGCCGGCGCGTACCCCCAGGAGGCCGGGACCTCCACGACCGCGTCCAGGAACGACTCCAGTCGCCACTGTGGCGCCGGCGCCGGCAGGTCGGAGACCGCCCGCGCGGCCTCGGGCCGGACCGTCTCGTCGTCGCCATCCGCCCGCCCGACCGTGAGCAACGTGCCGCCGATGACCAGCGCCACCGCGACCAGTACCCACACCGCCGCGCGCGGCACGCGCGGCCAGGCGCGGCGGGCAGCCTCCACCAGCCGGGTCACGGCGGATGTACGCGGCGCGCGGACCGGACGAGCTCTCACGGCAACCCCCTTGCGGCAGCCCCCACGCGTCTTCGACGCGCGGTCGCGCGCCCCGGTTCCACGTCTGGGCCGAAATCCGTTCGAGCCACGAAACCGCAGGCCAGCGCCCCTGGCCGAATACCCCGCGGTCAGAAACAGGATTGGATATTATATCCACAGGGTTTCCGTCGAATACCACCAATCTCTTCGGGTACGCCGAGACGCGATCGTCTCCAGCCGGGAGGCCCCTCGAAGGGAGCACACGATGGGTATCGGTGCCGGCATATTCCTCATGGCCCTCGGCGCGATCCTCACATTCGCCGTCGACGTCGAGATCTCGGGTCTCGACATCGCGGTGATCGGGGTTGTGCTGATGGTGGCCGGCGCGGTCGGGATCATTCTCGACGTCTTCCTGTTCGCCCCGCGCCGGCGGCAGCGCGTCGTGTACCAGCAGCAGCAGCGTCCCGCGGTCCGTCCTGACGTCGAGGTCTACGACGAGGTCGCCACGGACCGCGACCCCCGATTCCGCCGCCAGGTGACGACGACCGACTACCGGCCGATGCGCTGACCACCGGCCGAACGCGCTGAACTGAACGCGACGCCCCGGCGCGCCGACCGGTTCAGCGCGGACCGGTATCCCCGGAACGGGCGGCACCGGCCGCGACCGGCGCCGTCTGGCGGCGGCCCTGGTGAACAGCGCCAGCGCGGCGGCCAGCGCGGCCAGCGCGGCCAGCGCCGGCACGAGTAAGGCCGCGCTCAGCCCGGCGGGCGCGAACCGCCCTTCCTCCGGGCGGTCCGCGCCCGCCGGGCCAGCCACGCCGGCCGGCAGGTCAGCGTCGCCTCCGCCGTCCCCGCGAGGCGCCCGGCGCGGACCGTCAGGGCCGCGTCCGAGGGCACGGTGATGGTCACCCGGACCGTGACCGGGGAACCCGGCGACGGGGCGACCTCGGCCCGGTCGAGCGTCGTCCAGCTCGACAGGTCGTTCGCGGCCCGCCCTGGGGCGAACTGGAAGTACCCGTCGGCGACGGCGGCCGCGGCCGGGTACACGGACAGCGGCAGCCGCTCGGCCGAGTCGGCGGACACCTCCACGGCGCGGGTCAGGGCCGTCCCCGGCCGGACGGTCTCGACGACGCACCGCGCCGACCGCGACCGGTCCGCCGCGGCGTCCTCACCGGGCCCGGTGGGCCGGGGAAGCAGCGCGATCCCGAACGACGCCAGCGGCGAGACGGAGTCCGTCGCGGCTCCCGTCCGCGCGCCCGCCGCGGCTCCCGTGACGCCGGCCAGTTCGACCAGTTCGGCCGCTTCGGCCATGCCGGCCGCGCCGGCCGCGTCGGCGCCGGCGCCGGCGAGCAGGACGGCGGACACGACGGCGAAAGGACACAGGCGGATCGCGCGGCGCTCCCACGACACCCAGCGGGCGCGTATCCACGGTCACCACACCCGCGGGCCCAGGCGACTCCGCCCGGGCGCTCCTGAGCCGCCAGCCGGCGGGCGACATTGCCGGGCACCGGCCCGTCGGCGCCTCCCGGCCGGCCGGCGTGGGTCTCGCCGAACGCCCGCGCCGGCCTTTCGTTTTCTTCCTCGCGTTCCGCCGAATCATTGAGGTGATTGGCGCCAGTGGGTGGATTGACGCTTTTTTGTGCGCATGTATGGGGGACGTGTCACCAGACCGTTACAGCAGGATCCCGGCCCGTACACCCGATGCGTTGTAATCTCCGGGAGCGGGCCATTGTCGGCCCTGCTCGTCAAACGGATCGTCGTCACCTCGGGGGATCTATCATGCGCTTTACGCGAATTAGGGCCGGAGTGCCCGGAGGCCCGCGCGGGTCCTGACTCGCCGGTGGTCCCAGCGAAAACCACCTCTGTACCCGGCCGTCCTGTGTCGGCGGGTCAGCGGAACGGGTCGCCGTGACTCGTCGTTCCGAAGCCTCCGGACGCGGGTGGACGGGCCCGCGCCGCGCTGCCCGCCGACGCCCTCCCGCGGAAGTCCGCCCATGTCAAACACCATCGTCCTGCCCACCCAGCGCGTCGGCGAGCCCGGCGACAGCCGGGCGGTGCCGACCGGCCGTCCGGTACCGAGACGTTTTCGGCCGGACATCCAGGGGCTTCGGGCGATCGCCATCGTGACCGTCGCCTTCTATCACGCCGAGGTGCCCTTCCTGACCGGCGGCTACATCGGCGTCGACGTGTTCTTCGTGATTTCCGGGTTCCTCATCACCAGGCAGCTCCACGCGGAGGCGGTGGCTACCGGGCGGGTAAGCCTGGCACGGTTCTACGCCGCTCGTTTCCGCCGTCTCCTGCCGCCGGCCGCGCTGGTCGTCGCCTGTTCCGTCGCCGTCGCGCACTACGTTCTGCCGTACCAGCAGATGAAGTCCCTGATGACCGACGTCGGGTACGCGGCCTTCTACGGGGTCAATTACCACTTCGCGTACGAGGGCGTGCAGTACCAGAACGCCTCCGATCCGCCGTCCCCGGTGCAGCATTTCTGGTCGCTCGCCGTCGAGGAGCAGTTCTACGCCGTCTGGCCGGTGCTGATCCTGCTCTGCTGCCTGCTCGGCCGGCGCCGCCCGCGGTACCGGCTGGTCGTCACGGCCATCGCCGCCATCACCGTCGCGACGCTGGCCTACTCGGTCGCGATCTCCGCGGACCAGGCCCCCCTCGCCTACTTCTCGCTGCAGACGAGGGCGTGGGAGCTCGGCGCCGGGGCGCTCGTCGCGCTGACGGCCGACCGGTGGGCCCGCCTCCCGGCCAGGCTCTGCCGGATCCTCGCCTGGTCCGGCCTGGGCGCCATCCTCGCCGCGGCGGTGCTCTACGACGAGCACACGGTCTATCCCGGGGTCGCGGCCGTGGTGCCGGTCGCCGGCGCGGCGCTGCTGATCGGCGCGGGGGTGCTGCGGCACGGCCGGACGCCGGAGACGTTCCTGCTGGAACGGCCGTCCATGCAGTACGCCGGCAAGGTCTCCTACGCCTGGTATCTCTGGCACTGGCCGATGCTGATCCTGCTGCCGGCGTGGGTGGGCCGCCCGCTGGGCGTCTGGGAGCAGGTGGAGATCGTCTGCCTCGCGTTCTGGTTCGCCGTCCTCACCTACTTCCTCGAGGACGCCGCACGCCGGGCCAGCTGGAGCACGTTCGGCTGGATTCGGGCCGGCGCGGCGCTCTCGGCCTTCGTCGCCCTCTGCTCGGTGGCCGGAACCCTCACGCTGCCGTCGCTGGAGACGTCTGGCGTCGCGCGCAGCGCGCTGGCGCTGAACACTCCGGACGTCACCGCGGTCCAGGCGGCGCTGACGCGCAGCATCCAGATCGAAAGGCTGCCGCGCAACCTGACGCCGGCGCTCGCCGACGCGCCGACGGACATGCCGCCCGGCATGGGCAGCTGCGGGTTCGCGGATCTCCATCAGACCGAGATCAGACTGTGCGACGCCGGCGACCTCACCGCCGAGCGGGTCGCGGTCGTCCTCGGCGACTCGCACGCCCATCAGTGGATGACCGCGCTGGACCAGGAGGCGAAGCGGACGGGGTGGAAGCTCGTCGAGATCACCAAGGGTGCCTGCCCGATCGCGGACGTCCAGTTCTTCCAGAACGACCTGAAGCGCGAGTACCGCGAATGTGACGTGTTCCGGCGGTGGGCCGCGGCCGAGGTGGCCCGCCTACAGCCGGACCTCGTCATCGCCAGCCAGTCCAACATCGCGCCCTGGGACAACATCACCGACGAGGAATGGGCGCGCAGGTCGGTCGCGGCCCTCGTCACGCTGGCCGGCTCGACCGCGTCGGTCGCCTACATCGGCGACACGCCGACCTTCCTCGCCGATCCGATCACCTGCCTCCAGCGGAACCTGGACGAGGCACAGCGGTGCCTGGTCCCGCGCACCGAGGCGTTCGGCCGCTTTCCGGACCGGTACTTCGTCATCGCCGACGCGATGCGACGGGCCGGCATCGGGTACGTCGACACGCTGCCCTTCTTCTGCACCCCGCGGCTCTGCCCTGCGGCGGTGGACAACATGACTGTCTACCGCGATCAGGGCCATATCACCGACACCTACGCCACGTGGCTCGCGCCCATGCTCCAACCGATATTCCGGGGGGTCCCCCAGTGACCGTCAACGTCACGGTTCCCAGTTCGCCCGGGCGGCACAGGCCCGGACGGTCGGTGGCCGACGACCTGCCGCGCGCGCCCACCGACGCCGAGAAGTACGTCTATTTCGGTCGCCAGCACCGCTGGTTCATCTGGCTGCGTAGCTTCGCGACCCTCTCCGCGGCCACGTCGCTGCTGCTGTTCGCCAACACCGCGGTCGCGACCTGGTGGTTCTGGATCCCGTTCAGCGTGTTCGCGGCCTACATGATCCTCACGCATATCTGCACCACCGCGAAACGCCGGGTCTCGCGCGTCGACCACCAGGCCATCACCGAGTTGTGGAGCCCCACGACGTATCCGTCGGTGGACGTGTTCCTGCCGTGCGTCGGCGAGGATCTCCGAGTCATCCGGAACACCTACGAACACGTCGCGCGGCTGCGGTACCCGGGAACGGTCACCGTGTACGCGCTGGACGACGGCGCCCGGGCCGAGGTGCGCCAGCTCGCCGAGGACTTCGGGTTCCGGTACCTCACGAGACCGGACCGCGGACGCATGAAGAAGGCCGGAAACCTGAAGTTCGGATTCGAGCACTCCGACGGCGACCTGATCGTGATCTTCGACGCGGACTTCTGCCCCAGGGCGGACTTCATCCTGGAGCTCGCGCCGTACTTCGACGCGTACGAGGACGTCGGCATCGTCCAGTCGCCGCAGTTCTTCGACACCGACCGGTCGATGTCGTGGCTGCAGCGCTGCGCGGGCACCGTACAGGAGTCGTTCTACCGCTGGGCCCAGGTCTCCCGTGACCGGCTCGGGGCGCCGATCTGCGTCGGCACCTGCGCGATCTACCGGCGCGGCGCGCTGACGAAGTCGGGTGGCTTCGCCCAGATCGGCCACAGCGAGGACGTGCACACCGGCGTGAACCTGCTCAAGGTGGGCTACCGGACCATCTACGTGCCGGTGGTCCTGGCGAAGGGGGTCTGCCCGGACCGGCTGGCGAGCTTCATCTCGCAGCAGTACCGCTGGTGCGCCGGCTCGATGAGCCTGCTGCGGGACCAGGCGTTCCACGACTCGCCGCTCAGCTACCGGCAGCGCCTGTGCTTCTTCACCGGGTTCGGCTACTACATCTCGACGGCGGTCGGAATCCTCACCCTTCCGCTTCCCACGATCATCATGGTGTGGTTCCTGCCGGACCGGGTGCACCTGTCCAACTTCTTCTGGCTGCTCCCGACGTTCCTCATGTATCCGCTGATCCGGGTGATGCACCGGACGGGCTGGACACCGGCGACGATCCGCGTCTACACGATATCGTCGTACTCCCACGCCGCCGCGATCCTCGACACGTTGCGGAACCGTACTTCCGAGTGGGTACCGACCGGTGAGACGAAGCGCACCACCATGACCTCCAAGGTCACCGCCGTCCTTGTCCTGTGGACGAGCACGACCAACCTCGTCATGTTCGCCGGTGGCGTGCATTTCTGGATTACCCGGAACGACCCCGTCTCGGTCGCCCCCGTTCTTTTCATGGCGGCGCTTGCCTCGTTCGTCTGGGTACCGATAGCGTCCATGGCGTGGCGGGAGCGGCGTGTTCGGCGGCAGAAGGTCGAGAACACCGCGCTGATCGCCTGACGGAACCGATTTCCGAAACGCGGCGGAAAGTACTCGGGGCCGCGGCGGCCGCGCTGGGCGCTGGCGCGGTCGTCGCGGGGCTCGCCAGCCTGGGATGCACACCCAGGTGGGGCGCGGTCCCGGCCAGGATCGGCATCGTCCACCCGCCGGAGAACCTGCGGGCCAGGGAGGAGCAGCTGGGATACCGGGCTCCGGTCGTCGGCGGCCTCTACTACACGTTCGACACCACCTGGGCTCGCTACCCCGCCGACCGCGCCCCCGCCGCCGGCCGCGAGCTCGTCGTCTGCTGGATGCCGAAGCTCGCGGCCGAGGTCCTGTCCCTGGCGGACATCCCGGCAGGCAGACACGACCGGCACGTCGACGCGATGCTGACCGGAATGCGCTCGTTCGACGGACCGGTCGTCTGCCGGTGGGGTCACGAGCCCAACGGCGACTGGTACCCCTGGTCCGCCGCCCACCCTCGCGGCAGGTCGGCGCCCGAGCACTATGTCGCCGCCTGGCGCTACATCGTGGCCCGCGAGCGGCGCATGCCTGGTCTCTCCAACATCCGATGGTTCTGGTGCCCCACCGGGCGAGACATCGGTGGCGTGGCGATGGAGCGCTACTGGCCCGGCGCGGACTGGGTCGACATCGTCGGCTGTGACGTATTCAACGAACCACAGGAGTGGAAGTCGTTCGACGAGATCGTCGCCGACCCCTACCGCCGGATCACCTCGCTGTCAGACAAACAATTCTGGATCGGCGAGACAGGCTGCCACGAGCCGCTGCCGGGGCATCACGGCACCAAGGCCCAGTGGATCGCCGACATGGCCGAGTCCCGGTCGTACCCACGGATCCGGACCATCTGCTACTTCGACTACGACGCGCGGCCGGCCGGCCGCGCCGACTGGCGGCTCGACTCGACGCCGGAGACGCTCGCCGCCGTGCGGGAGATCCTCCGCCAGGTCGACCCCGCATAGGACGCGGCGCGGCCCGAGCAACATCAGGACGGCGGTGAGCCGGCGGGCGCGCGATCACCACCGCGGCCCCGTGGATGTGGTGAACCGAGACGTGGATGAAGCCGCGGCGGGTTGCCCTCGATTGACGCACTCGGCGAGTCGGCCGTGTCGTACGCGACGAGCGTGTGGGGAACGGCGCGCATCCTCGCTCACAGGGCGTCGGGCCCTCGAAGTGCGCCAGTCTTTGGGAGGTACGATCGTGACGACTTACGCACACCGGGCCAAGAGGCTCCTGTCCCCAGAAATCTCCTGCCGAAGATCGCGCCAAAATAGTCACCCAGGAATACGTGACCCGTGATCAAGAATTTTGCCCTTGCTCTTCAGCGAACAATCACACGCCATAAGATTGTCGTCACCTCCGTGGTCGCGGCCGTCCTCACCCTGACCCTCGTGCTCTGGGCCTCGGCCGCCGGGCTCTTCGGCGCCTCCGAGGCCGAAGAAGGCGCCCTCGCCAGCCGGACGTCCGGACTTCCCGTGTCGACGGCCACCCGTGATCAGCCCACGCCGTCCGGACCAGCCGCTGGGCCACAGACCCCGCCCGCTCCGGCGCTCGTCGCCCCCCAACCGGGCGGCCGGGCCGTGACCGTCACGGACGGCGGCGAGCTGGCGGACGCCCTGGCCGACGCCCGCCCCGGCGACGTCATCACCATGAAGGACGGCGTCTACACCGCCAAGGGCAGTTCCGTCACCATCGGCAAGCAGAACGCCGCCGCCAAGTTCAGGATCGGCGTATCCGGTACCGCCGAGAAGCCCATCATCCTGCAGGGATCCCGGCAGGCGATCATCGACGGCAAGCCCGGGGGCGACGGCACCGGGGGTGACTACGGCCTCCACGTCTTCAAGGCGAACCACTGGACAATCAGTGGCATCCGCATCACCAACCAGAAAAAGGGCCTGGTGCTCGACGGCTCGAGCCACAACGTCCTTGACGGCGTGATGGTCGACACCATCGGACAGGAAGCGGTGCACTTCCGCAGCGGGTCCAGCTACAACACGATCATGAACAGCTTCGTGACCAAGACGGGCTACAGCTCGCCCGGCTACGGCGAGGCCATCTACATAGGCAGCGACGGCGGCAACTGGGAAAAGCTGTACATGGGCAGCGGCTCCGACCAGTCCGACCAGTCCGACCACAACCAGGTGCTCAACAACACGATCACCGAGTTCACCGGCGAAGGGCTGGACATCAAGGAGGCATCCTCGTTCAACCTGGTCAAGGGGAACTACTTCGACGGCGGCACGCTCGGCACCGACCCGGAGGAGCCGGGGGCGCCGCTCAAGCCGCAGAACTCGGCCGACTCCTGGGTCGACGTCAAGGGCGACAACAACACCATCACCGAAAACTCCGGCGTCAACGTGCCGCCGCTCGACAAGAATTCAGCCGCCTTCCAGACGCATGTGCACGGCCCCGACGGCTACAATTCGGCGACCAACAACATCTTCACCAACAACAAGGTGCTCTCGGGTAGCGAGGGGTACCTCTTCTGGATCGACCCCAAGGGCAAGGGGAACGTCCTCTCCTGTAGCAACGTCGCGCAGAGCGGTGGACCAGGAAAGGGGTTCTCGAACCTGGGCGGGTGCAAAGAGACCGGCAACTGAGACCCCAGCCAGACCACCCGTAGTCGTCTGGATTCGGTGGACTGGGACCGGATGGCCGGACCGGCGCCGCGGCGGCGCGCCGGTCCGGCGCGCGGGGCCATGTCCCAACACGCCCAGGAGCGGGGCATGGTCCAGCGTGCTAGGAGCATCGGGGCCACGGCCGAGGTGATGATCGGTTCGCCGCGCGGCCGCGCGGGTAGCAGCGTCCCGTGACGACCGTTTCGCCAGCCTCCCCGACGGGTCCGGTCGCCTTCGTGCTTGGTGGCGGCGGCGTGCTCGGCGCCGCCGAGGTCGGCATGCTCGGCGCGCTGCTGGAGGCCGGTTGCCGGCCCGATCTGGTCGTCGGGACGTCGGTCGGGGCCATCAACGGTGCCGCGGTCGCCGCCGATCCCACGGCCGGGGCCATCGAGAAGCTGGCGGAGCTGTGGTCCGACCTCGGCAGCTCCGACGTGTTCGCGGGCGGTCCGGCGAAGCGTCTGGCGACGGTCGTCCAGCACGGCTATCTGCATTCGAACGCACCGCTGCGGCGGATGCTGCAGGCACATCTCGCGGCCACGTTCGAGGAACTGCCGGTGCGCTTCCAGTGCGTGGCCGCCAGCATCGAGCGGGCGTCCGCGCGCTGGTTCGCCCAGGGGCCGCTGGTCGACGCGGTCCTGGCATCCTGCGCCGTTCCCGCCCTGCTCCCGCCGGTGAAGATCGGTGGCGAGCACTACGTGGACGGCGGTCTCGTCGAGAGCACCCCGGTGGGCCGGGCGGTGGCCCTCGGCGCGCGGACGGTGTACGTGCTGCACGTCGGACGGATCGAGCGGCCGCTGCGCCCGGGCCGCTGGCCATGGGAGGCAGGGCTGGTCGCCTTCGAGATCGCCCGGCGCCGCGGCTTCGCCGACGCCATGGCTGCCCTGCCCGAAGGGGTGACGGTGCACGTTCTCCCGGTCGGCGACGGCAACGACACGCCGTTGCTCGGCCTGCGCTACCGGTCCCCCTCCGGGGTGCGCCGCAGGATCGAGCGGGCCCGTCAGGCGACCGCCGAGTACCTCGAACGGGCCCCGACGGGCGCCCCAAACGGCCCACCGGCCCCGCAGTCACCCGTCAGCCCGGCCGCCGACGCCAGCGAGTCCAACGGCAGCGAGTCCAACGGCAGCCGGGCTGACGCCGGCGGGGCCGGGGGAACCACTGGGAGGGCGAGCACCACCGCGACCGCCAGGTCCGCTGGACCGGGCGGGCCGGGCGGGCCGGGCGGGCCGGGCGGCACCAGGTGAAGGTGCCGCCCCGCGCCGTCCGTCGCCTGGTCGTCGACCCGCTGTTCGTCCCGGTCGCGGTCGCGGTGGTGGCCCTCGGCGTCGCGGTGACGCTGGTGGGACTGGCCAGCGCGCCGGTCGACCGGCGGCTACGACTGAGCCGGGTGGCCACGCTCGCCGCGACCTACCTCCTCGCGGAAGTCGCCGTGATCGTCACCGGATTCGGGCTGTGGCTGATCCGGCCGCTGATGCGGTCGCGGTGGGAACAGGCGCATCTCGCGCTGCTGCGCGCGACGCTGGGGCTGCTCAGGACGGCGGCCGGCCGACTGCTGCGGTTCCGGCTGACCGTGCAGGAGCCGCCCACGGGGCCGTTCGAGCACGGTGCCCGCCCCGTGCTGGTGGCCAGCCGGCATGCCGGTGCCGGAGACTCGTTCGCGCTCGTCGACCTGGTTCTCAACCACTACCGGCGCGCCCCACGGGTCGTCGGCCTGGCCAGCCTCCAGCTCGACCCGGGGATCGACATCCTGCTCGGCCGGCTCGGAGCCTGCTTCCTGCGCACCAACGGCGCCGACGCGACGGCTGTGGCCCGGGTGAACGCGCTCGCGTCGCGGCTGACCGGCCGGGACGCCCTGGTCATCTTCCCGGAGGGCGCGAACTTCACGGCCCGGCGCCGCCGCCGTCTGATCGTCAGCCTGCGCCGCCGGGGGCACAGCGCACGGGCCGAGGTCGCCGAGGATCTCACCCATGTGCTCCCCCCGCGGCCCGCCGGGCTGCTCGCCGCGCTGGACGCGGGCACCGTCGCCGGCACGGTCGTGGTCGCCCACACAGGCCTGGACCATCTGGTCACCCCGGGCCTGGTCTGGCGGGCTCTGCCGCTGGCGGCGCCGATGAAGGTGCGCTGGTGGTGGTTCCCGGCCGACGAACTGCCCGCGACGGGCACGGAGCGCGCGGACTGGCTGACCATGCAGTGGGCCGTGGTGGACGCCTGGATCGACGCCCGCCACCCCACCGGCCCGCTGTCGCCCCAGGACTGACGACGAGATCCACGCGGGGGCGCCGCTCGCGATCCAGCTCGTCTTCGTCAGCCCCGTACTCGCGGGCATGGTCCCGTCTCGGCCCACCACCGAACAATGCCTCGGCGTCTCACGCCACTGGCCAGGCTGTCGCGCCCACGGTGGCCGGTGCCAATCGTCACGCCGCCACCGCCGACAATCGTTCACCTAACGCATATCGGCCCGCGCTCGCTGGCAGTGGCAGTGGCGGTGGCAGTGGCGTCAGTGCAGCGTCGACCCGCTGACCGACGGGCTGCCCGAGCCGAGGAAGAAGATGCCCGGGTAGCCCCGGGTCTCGAAACCTTCGCTTGGGTTGTTCCGCAGCGTCGACCCCTCGATCGTGAGAGTTCCGGAGCGGTCGTTACTGACGAAGAAGACCGCGCCGCCGCCCTCGGCGGCGCGGTTGTCCTCGACCACGCTGCCCGCGATCCGGACACGGAACAGGTTGCCGTCGGTGTAGATCGCGCCGCCGCTGCCTCCGCCCGGCGCGTCGGCGCGGGCCGGGTTCGCGCCGTACCCGATGGCCTCGTTGTCCCGGAACACGCTGTTCAGCACCGTCCAGGAGACGCCGATGCTGCTCAGCGCGCCGCCGTTGGAGCAGGATCCGCCGACGAAGGTGCTGGATACCACGTAGACAGGGCGGTCCTGGAACTGGTCCAGCACCCGGACCGCCGCTCCGCCGAGGTCGGGGCCGGTCGGGTCGCACCGGTTGTCGGTGAACAGCGAGTTCACGATCTTCAGCTGTCCGCCGCGAACGAAGATCGCTCCCCCGCCCCCGCCGGCGGCGTGGTCGCCGGTCGAGTCGCCGCCGGTGAATGTCAGGTTCTGCACGGTGAGGCTCGGGTGGTCCTGGTCGTCGCAGTGCGAGGTGGTCCACCCCTGGGCCTGGTCGCAGGTGTTCATGTAGAGGATGCGGTGCCGGCCACCGCCGCTGAGCGTGACCAGGCCCGCGCCGTCGAGGACGACCCGCGGGTTGGCCGCGTTCACGACCTTGGCGGTCGTGGTCAGGGTGATCGTGACCGGGGCGGGCCCGCAGTCGAAGGTGATGACCCCGCCGGCGGCGACGGCCGCCACCACCGCGTCGGAGGTGCAACTGGCCGGTCTTCCGTCGCCGATGACCCGGGTCGGGTGGGAGGTGTCGACAGCGGCCGCCTCTGCCGGGACGGCGGCCGTCCCGGTGGGGTTTCCGGCGAGCGGTCCGCCAGGAGCCGGTCCGCGGGTCGGGCCGGGCGCGGGGGCTGTCGAGAGCTGGGTCGCCGACGCGGCCGGCGGGGAACTCGGCGAGGCGCTCGGTGAGGTGGGCTGGGCCGTGGCGGCGGTCAGGCCTCGTGTCGGGCGAACCGACGAGGTGGCCGTCGAGCCCGCGACGGCGTCACCCGCGCCAGAGGCGCCCGCGCAGCCGGCCAGGAGGCAGACCAGAGCGAGGACCGACGCCACGGGCGTCCGTGACCTGCCTGCCTTCGCGCGCATGCGACGAACGGTAGTCCGGCGAACGGGACTTTTCGTAGACCGCCTGGATCAACATCCACACCACCGCGAGGTTGAGGTCGCGTTTCTGCGGCGTGCCGAAAGTCGATTCGCGCGGTGGGCCGCCTGCCCAGCACGGGTCAGGTCCATCGTCGGCGGGCCAGTCGGCGGTGCCAGTCCAAATGATCCTCTCTGGACAGAGAACACTGAGACCACAATTCGCCATTGACATGGTTGTCAGGTCGAGGCCGCACGCCGCCTACCCGCATTTGACGGGCTGATCGCGCGGTCTAGGGCGGGACTGCCGGACAGGGACGGCGTAAGATGACGCCGCTGGGAAACAGCCAGCCCGGGCCGGGGTTGCCGCGTGTCAGCGTCGCGACCTCACGAGCTTCAGGCTCAGTGCCGGGCACGTCGGTGATCTCTCCTGTAGAGGCACCCCATGTCCGTTGAGAACGGCTCTACCTCCACGCGGCCCGCACCCGTGCTCGGTAGCCAATACGGCACCTGCGGCGGCAAGTCCGCGTTCGCCAGGGAGACCAGCCCCGGTAGCTGGCAGGTCAAGGTGCATGATCCCAGCAATCCACGCGCCGGCCACGACGGTTGGGTGATGATCGGCTCCGGTTGGCCGACGTTGTCGGAGGCATCCGCCGCCACCGGCCTGTCCTGAGCCCGCGCCGCGATGTCCGACAACGGCGCCGACGCGAAGGTGGCGAGTGGGGCGGTCGACCGGTCCGGATCACGCGCGGCGCGGCGGACAGACGGCTCATGCGATCGCGATCGCGCGTGGGTAGCGCCCGACGTCGATGAGCAGCTCTCGCACCGGTTGCCGGTCGTGCCGACACAGTTGCCCAGGATGCCGCCGGCTCCCGTGCTGGACGAGGACCGCCCGTTCGAGCGGCTCACGGCGCTGGCGAGGATCGTGCTGGCCGTGCCGGTCGCGTTCGTCGCGCCGGCAGGTGAGTCCGGTGCGGGGTTGCCGGACGCCCCCCGTGGGCCCTCCTGGGCATCGGATCTCGCGCCCGACACCCTGGCCCACGCTCTGCGTGAGATCCTGGCCGGCGGCGCCCCTCTGACGGTGAACAACGTCCAAACCGACCCGAGCACCCGCGACGACCCGCGCCTCGGCGCCACGGGCGTTGCCGCGTGGACGTGCGCCGGCGTCGACGGTCCGGCCGGCGAAACACTCGCGCTGTTCTGTGTGCTGGACACGGCCGCGCGCAGGTGGACGGAGCACGACCTGGAGATCCTCGGAGGTCTGGCGCGGGTCGCGGCGGGCGAACTGGGATGGCGCGAGGACACCGCCCGCGCGGGCCGCGCGGCAGAGCGGCTCAGAGCGCCCACGGCCCAGGAGCCGGCCCCGCGCATGGGCCTGCTGCTCCCGCGGACGTCCGGCGTCCCGGGGATGCAGGTCGCCGCGCGCGGTCTCCCGGCAGTTGACGGCCTGAGGGCGCTCGGCGACTTCTACGACGTGTTCCCGGTGTGGTCGCGCGGTGGCACCGCCTCCAGGCCCTGCGCGGACCGAGTACACGTGCGGCGTGAGTCCAAAGCGGACCGGTGGGACGTCGTGATCGGAGACGTCAGCGGCCACGGCCCGGAAGCCGCGGTGGTCGCGGCGTTGGCACGCCGCATGATCCGCGCCGTCGCGATGACCGAGAAGACTCCGGCTGGGGTGCTCGACCGCCTCAATACCGCGCTTCTGGCCCGGAGTCTCGGCAGCGAGCGTTTCCTCACCGCCACCTACGTCATGCTGTTTCCCGACCCAGGCGGAGTCCGCGCACTCCTCGCGTCGGCGGGGCATATGCCCGCGCTACTGAGGACCTCCGCCGGTTCGGTGCGCGCCATCGGGTATCACGGACTGCCTTTGGGTTTGTTCGACGAGTCCGGTCTGAAGAACGTACGAGTGCTCCTTCGGCCGGGAGACACGTTGCTTCTCTACACCGACGGTGTCACCGAAGCCCGACAGGGCCGTGAACAGTACGGCGAGGAACGCCTCCGGGCTCTCCTCGCCGCGGTGGGACAGCTCAGCGCGCACGACCTCGTGGACGCCGTCGAGGAGGATGTGCTCGCCTTCGCCGGTGGTTCCCATGCCGATGACATCGCCGTTCTCGCCCTGCGCTCCACCGACGTGGCCGACCAGATTCGACAGGACTGTCCCGCGCCCCCGGTCGGGAGCACGTCTGGCTGAGTGTGACGGCCTGTGGCCTGTGTGAGGCCCCTCGCCGGCCGATCGGTGTTCGGGCGGAGACGGCAGCGTGTGGGCTCGCCTTCTCCGACCGGATCGCTTGCCCTGCGTCACCTCATCCGATTCCGGTGGCCGGGGTCGGCGCTAAGGGTCTCGCGGCGACCGGGTGGGCAGCTCCCCGCCGGGTCCGTGTGCGCGCGCTGGGCGCCCGTCGCCGGCGCCCAGGTCTGTCCAGCTCGGCCTGTCCAACTCGGCGAGGATCACGTCGGCCGCGGTGGGCCGGTCGATGCCGGTGTCGGTGGCCAGCATCTCGAGGCGCTGACGCGCCTGCTCGGGAGTGTCGCCTTGGCCGATCAGCACGCCGATGGCCTGGTCGATCGTTGACAGGATCTTCAGCCCGCTGGGCGCCGCCGGATCGTGGGGCACCGCGAGGTCCTCGTCGAGTACGAATCCGATGGCGCCGAGGCCGCCGCCGTCGCCGGCCAGCCAGCTCAGGTCGGTCGCGAGGCCGAGGAATGCTCCGGGAGCCGCGGCAAAGAGGATCAGGGAGATCGTGGCCGCCGGATCTTCGGGCGCGGGGACGTCCGGTGGAAGCGACATCCTCAGCGAGGAACGGATGTCTTCGGGCTCGGTATCCTCCTCGAGCGCGGTGAAAGTGAGGCGGCGCCCGGCAACAGAGAGTATGACCGAGAGCCCGAGGTAGGAGCGCACGGCGATCTTGGTGTCAGCGGCGATTTTTCGCAGGGTTTGCGAGATATCCGCACCGGGCTCGTCCAGTGATTCGGTGAGAGCGGCAAGATCCGCGGCTAAGGCAGTGGAAATATCCACAGCGTGGTTACTCCGAAGCGGCGTCCCCGAACGCCTTTTTTCGGCCACAAAGCCGAGTACCGCGGGTCGCGGTGCTTGGTGGGGCACCAGACACGAGTCAGGGCCCCGGATCCTGGGGTGCCGTCTTTCAGGCTACTCGGTCTTTCAGGCTACTCGGTCGAGCCAGCCGCGCGGCCGCGGCGGACCGACGGCCGAGCTACGTCTCGCGGTTGCGGGCTCGGGCGCGGCGGACCGCCTCGTCGACAATGCGCTGGGCGACGGCGGCGAGTTTGACATTCTCGCGCTGGCTGATCGCGCGCAGCCGCGCGAACGCCTCCTCCGCGGTCCCGCCGGTGCGGCCACGCAGCAGCCCGATCGCCTGATCGATGATCGGCCTGCTTGACAGGGCGGTCTGCAGCTGGATCGTGAGGTTCAGCGCCTGGGCCAGCACCTGGGCGTTGTGTACCGCGACCGCGGCCGGGGCCGAGAACAGCTCGCCGAGTTCGGCGGCGTGGTCGTCGAAGACGTCCTTGCCACGGGCGTAGACGTTGATCGCGCCAACCACCTGATCGGGTAGCAGCAACGGCAGTGACAACACGCTGTGCACACCGAGGCGGCCGACCCGAGGGCCGAAACGGGGCCACTGCCGTTCACCGCCCAGTGATCCCGAACGGACCGTGCGCCGGTCAAGGGTGGCGGTGATACAGGGACCTTCGTTGAGGACGGCATACTGGATTTCGTCGATGTCCCGAACAAACGGCGCACTGGCTGCCAGAGCCTCGATCCGGTTGTCATCCCGGTCGAGGCACAGCAACGTCACCCCGGCGCCGTCGGCGCCGGGAATCGCCTGGGCGGCGAAGCTCGCCACCCGGGTCAGCAACTCCTGAAGGTCCAGGGAACCGGATACCAGACCAGCGAGACCGGATAGACCCGCCCGCAGGTCGAGGGCATCCGCCCGCGCCTGCTCGGAACTCAGCCCCGGCGTCAGCCTGGCGATGTCCTCGTCGAACTCGGTCATGGTCGCGTCACCAGCATGCGTTGCCCTCAGGTTCGTGCCGAACATGACATTTCGGGACCTGCGTGGCGCTGGACTGACGATCGCTTTTCGCGGGCGGGCGCATACCGGCCCCCACCGGGTGTCAGCGGGCGGGGAGATCGGTGGTCATTCTGGCGGCGGCGTGGCGCCCGCGTGGCGCAGTATCTGACCGGATGGACCGGACAGCCGGCCGGTGGCGGCCATCTGGAGTACCTCTTCCCCTCCTTCCGGGGCCGCGTCGGGGGGGATCACGAGAAGGAAGACGCGCCTTCGGTTGCCGCTGCTCAGCGTGACCGTGTGGGGGTCGAGGGCGCGAAACCAGCTGATCCGCAGCGGCGGGCGGGCTGGTCGCGGAAGCAGATGGGGGATGTCGGTCCAGATGTCACCGTTGACCGACATCCGGCTGGGTGTCTCACCCGTGGCGGACAACGCGGCGACGAGCGCGGGAAGCTCGCTGGCCAGGTGCCAGGTCCGTGGCCACCAGGCGCCGTCAAAGGATCCTCGGCCGTGGGCCGGGGCCAGCGACAGCCGTAGCGCGCCGCCGGCGGCCGGCTCGGGACGCATGCCCGCCGGAGCGACCTGGAGCCTGGTGGGTGCGCCGCCGTCGTCGTCAAAGCGCGCGGCGTCGGCCTGGTCGAGAAGCGCGGAAGTTCGGCCCGTCGTCATGACGGCCGCCTAACCCCGGCGATAAGAGCCGCCGGATGGCCATGGCCGGCGCTGACACCGATCTGGCGTCAACATTTGTAAGAGTCCGACCGATTTTTACTGTACCACAGCGCGTCCGCACTCGTATGATGGTGGATTTTTGACCCGAATGATTCAGGCCTTCCGCGCTCCTACCCCGCCAGGCTGGCGGCCATAGCGAGCGGGCGGGGCGGGCGAGCATGGCCGCTGTCGGTCGGCACCGTCGGGGGAAGGAGCGCAAGGCGTGACCTGGTTACCGGCGGGGAACCCGCGTGCGCCGATCAGCCGGCTGGCGCCGCCAGAGGTGCCGTGGGATCCCGGGCATTTCGCGCCGGTCGACAACCGGAGTTTTTCGCGCTACGCTCCGAAGGCTAGGACATAGCCGGCTCGGGATCGGAAACGCCGCGTAACTGCCGCGAGACCGCGAGTGTGTGACTCACGCTCGAGCGCCGCCAGTGATCGTCCATAGGGCGTCGCCCGTGAGAATGTCCGAATTATTCGCGCGTTGGTGTACCACTGTCCCCACCTGGGTTTCCTCGTTGTTCGCGTGGGGCCTGCCGCATGGGGCACCGCCGGTCGACCAGGTGAATGCGAGTAATCGGCTGACCGATGGCATCCGGTGACGCGGAGTGGAGTATCGACGCGACGTCCTCGACGTTCTCCTGGCAAGGCTGGACAATGCCGACCGGACCCGCGCCCTCGCTCAGATCAAGGCGCACGACGCTGCTCAGCGAAGCAAGATGACTCGCGGTAGGGCGGCTCCATCCGCGGCAGGAGTTCAAATCTTCACCTCGCACCGCGACCGGGTCACGATCATCTACATCCACAGCACGGCCGACCTGGCCGCCGCCGCGTTCCATACCGCCCTCGACTACGGAATGCACGCGGGGGAGCCTCGACTGGTAGTCGACCTCGGCGAGGTGTCGTCCCTCGACGCGGCGAGCCTGGACGTGCTGGTCGGCGCCGCTTTCCAGGCGGCTCGCCGCGGGAAACGGATCGCCGTCCGCCGCGCCCAGCCCGCGGTATTCGAGGAGTTCGTCACCGCCGGCTTGGTTGCGAGACTCGATGTCCATCCCGCACGCCGAACTCCCAGGAAAGGGAATCTCATGAGCACAACCGACATCGATGGCCACGAGGCTCGCGAAGGCGATCTCGACAAGATCAAAGGCATCGGTATGAAGTACAGGGCGATCCTGGAGGAAGTCGGGGTTACCTCGATCAAGGAACTACGTCGTCGTAACGCCACCAACTTGAAGGCGATGATCGAGGAAAGGCACGGAGCGGTCATCGGACTCACCGAGCTACAGGTCCAAACCTGGATCGACAGGGCCAGGGCCGCCGGAGAATCGCGTCCCGTCTGACATCCGCGGTCCATCCGGTCACCAACCGCGGGCCGCCTGGTACCAGCACGCCCTGCAACACCGCTCCGTCGCACGAAAATCCGGACGGCGCGGCAGGTGCCCGCTGGCGCGCTACAAACAGCCGGCCAACGACAAACAGCAGGGAAAACCATAAGTATCGTCGCCTGGTCGCGTTGGGCTCATCGCCGGCCTGATCGCCGAAAAGCTCACCGGAGAACGGACGGGCCGGGTGGTCGCAGGTATTTCCGGAATCGCCGGCGCCCCGCTCGGCGGCTGGCTCGCCAAAATGATCTCCAATGTCGACTCGCTCGTCACGTTCTTCAGCCTGTCGACGTGGATCACCGCGATCGTCGGGGCGAGCGTCAGGCAAGATCCCTCCGGGCGCGGGCGACACGGTCCGGTGAGGCACTGTCGCGCAGCCGACGCCGGCCGTGGGGGGCCACGGGCGCGTGGGAGTCTTGCCGCGTCGATCGGCGCGGGCCCCATCCGCACCGGGTGGATGGTGCTGACGCGCCGCTGGAGGCGAGCGTGGCGGTCTACTACTGTTCCGCCTATTTCTGCGACCGGATGATCTCGGTTTCGGTGATCCCCGGGGGCAACCCGGTGGCCCGCGCCAACCCGGGATCGTTCGCCGGCCAGCACATGATCTGCGGCGACTGCAAACGCCGCTTCTGCTACCAGTGTGTACGGGCCAACGCGCGGCGGTTCGACGCCGCGCTGTGCTCCCGCTGTCTCGGCACGCTCACCGACCCCGCCGACTGGCCGGAGGTCAGGGACCGGGCGGCCCCGGCCGAGCTCGACCTCGTCGAGCGGGGCAACGAGCTGGCCCGCTCCGGCCGGGACAGCGAGGCGCTCGCCGCGTTCACCGCGGCGATCGAGCTGCGGCCGCGCTACATCGACGCGCACTTCTACCAGGGCCTGATGCTCAACGATCTCGGCCGTCCGGACGAGGCGGTCGCCGCCTACCGCCAGGTCCTCGGCATCGACCCGGGCCATCTGGGCACCCTGCTCAACCTGGGACGGCTGTGCATGCGGCGGGGCCAGCTGGACGAGGCGCTGGCCGTCTGCGAGCAGACGCTGCGGGCGGAGCCGAACTTCGTGCTCGGCCACCTGGACAGGGCGGTCGTCCTGCACCTGATGCACCGGCTCGACGAGGCCCTGGCCGCCTGCGCGCGCGGCATGGAGATCGAGCGGGCCGGCACGGGAGTCGGCTCGCTGCCGGACCGGACGAACCAGGCCACCGGCCAGAGCGTCAAGGCGGCGATCCTGCTCGACCTCGGCCGCCACGCCGAGGCGCTGGCGGCGGTCGACGCCGCGATCGCCGGCGGCGGCGCGACCTCGATCGACCACCAGAACCGCGTCGAGATCCTGGAGGCCCTCGGCCGTGGCGAGTGAGGCCGGCGCGCCTGGCCGTTCGCTCGCGTGGCGCCGGTGCGGGGGCTGACCGCCACCGCGTCAGCCCGAGAAAACGGATTTCGTGACCTGGCCCAACGGCGATGATCGACCGGCTCGCCTCCTGCCGGTTACCCCCAGGTGGTGAGGTCGCGGCTGAGTCCTCCGGGTGGCCCCGCGATGACCTGATAGCTGACGCGGCGGGGGTCGCCGGTCATGGCGCCGGTCGGTGGGAGCCGGCCGAACTCGTCGGCGCGCGCGTTCGGGTCGCCGCGGTCGTCGACGTCGGCGTCGGGCAGGTCGGGCTCGGTGGGCAGCTTGAGCGGCAGGTCGGCGCCAGCCGGCATGGCCTGCTCGCCGCGCACCACGACGGTGGCGCGCAGCACCTCCTCGAGTACCGCCGTGCCGCGGGCCATGGAGGTCGCCTCGGCCTGGTTGGGCACGGTCTGGCCGTGCACGGCCGGTGCCGCGCCGGCTGGTGCCGTGATCTTCGCGCGGAGAAGCCAGCGCGGACCGTCGACGCCGAGCAGCCGGCACGATCCGGCTGGTCCTTCCGGCCGGGTGGCTGGGGCGGTGGTGGTCCACAGTTCGGGTCCGAAGGGGCCGTCGATCACCGACGTCGTCACGTTCACCGACGTCGTCACGTTCGCCGGTGTCGTCCCCGATGCTGGCGTGGAAGGTGTCGCTGGCGTCGAGCGGAGCAGTTCGGCGCGGATCTCGTCCCACAGACCGCCGCCGCGCGGCGCGGCGTGGGCGGTGAGTCGCATCGATGACCCGTCCGTGACCGCCACCGCGACCGCCGCGACCACCCGCCGATCGTCACCCGAGCCGGTGACCTCGAACCGGTAGTCGACGTCGGGCAGTACCGGAACGAGCAGGGAACCGAGGTCGAGGCGGCGGACCGACCGGCGCGGCGGGTCGGTGATGTCGTGCGGGCCGTCCTTGCTGGCTGGCGACGCCGAGGCCGGCTCCGGTTCCGCCTCGCCGGGCGCGTCCCGCCCCCAGGGCGATCTCTGGACGACTGCCGGGCGCGGCTCGTCGTGGCGGCGCGACCATCTCCAGCGGATCATCGCGATCCTCCCCGCACCGGGTGAGGCCAGTGCCTCGACCTGTGTTCCACCGCCGCGGTCCGGCGCCTGCCCATGGTCGCACCGATCCGACCCGCCGCCCACCCAGCGTCGCCCAGTGCCGCTCGTCGCCGCGCCCGATCGTGGCCGCGACCGCCATGAGCAGCGCGGATGGCGTCTCCGGCAGACACAGGTCCCGGCGGGATCGACCGCAAGGGCCGCTACGCCCGGCGGCGGGAGTCCCTGCTCAGTCGCATAGAGGGCACTTCGGGGCCGTTTCTCGGCCTGATCATGACGTGTCCGACGAAGGATGGTTAAGGTAAGTCTTCCCTTAGTCCTTGATCTGAAGTGACGGAGTACACCGGTGCTGGCCACGTTCCTGATCGGATTGCGCGAAGGCCTGGAGGCCGCGCTGGTGGTCGGCATCCTCCTCGCGTACGTCCGCAAGATCGGGCGCGACGACGTGATCCCCCGCATCTGGCTCGGCGTCGGCGGCGCGGTCCTGCTCTTCCTGGGCCTTGGCGCGGCCCTCACGTTCGGCACCTACGGGCTCACGTTCGAGGCCCAGGAGCTCATCGGCGGCAGCCTGTCGATCGTGGCCGTGGCGATGGTGACCTGGATGGTCTTCTGGATGCAGAAGACGGCCCGCACCCTCAAGCACGAGCTCGAGTCCGGTATCGACGCGGCGCTGGAGAAGAGCGCCTGGGCGCTGGTGTTCATCGGCTTCATCTCGGTAGCCCGCGAAGGCGTCGAGACCGCCCTGTTCCTCTGGAGCGCGGTCGAGTCGAGCGACTCGCACACCACGTGGCTCGGAGCCGTGCTCGGACTGCTCGCGGCGGTGACCCTCGGCTGGGCGATCTACTCGGGCATGGTGCGGATCAACCTCGCGAAGTTCTTCACCTGGACCAGCTTCCTGCTGATCGTCGTGGCGGCCGGTGTGCTCGCCTACGCCATCCACGACCTGCAGGAGGCGCGCTTCCTGCCCGGTCCGTTCGAGGCCGCGCCTGCGGGTGCGTCCGGCTTCGTCGAGGGCTGGTACGGCGCGGACGCCTGGGCCTTCCGCGTGGGCGACGTGATCTCCCCGACGGGCTGGATCGGCGTCCTCCTCAAGGGCACCGTCGGCTTCTCCCCCGAGATGACCAAGCTCGAGGTGATCGTCTGGGCGATCTATCTGGTCGCCGTGATGGCCGCCTATCTCTACCGCCACCTCAAGAACCGGCCCCGCGCGGTCGCGCCCATGGCCACGACACAAGGAGCAGCATGAAAAGGGCCCTGGGCCTTGTCGCGCTGGCGGGGCTCGCCCTCACCGCCTGTGTACAGAACAACGCGGACGAGGACGCCGAGACCATCGCGGTCACGAGTACCGCCGACGGCTGTCAGGTCGCGACCAACACCGCCCAGAGCGGCACGCTCGCGTTCGAGGTGAAGAACGACGGCAACCAGGTCACCGAGTTCTACATGCTCGGCGACGACAAGCTCCGCATCATCGGCGAGGTCGAGAACATCGCCCCCGGCACCTCCCGCACGCTGACGTTCGTGGCGCAGCCCGGCTCCTACTTCACGGTCTGCAAGCCCGGCATGGTCGGCGACGGCATCGGTGAGGCCGGGTTCACCGTCACGGGCGAGGCGGTGGAGGTCGCCGTCGACGACGAGGAGGCGTTCGCGGCCGCGGTCACCAACTACACCGCGTACACCAAGACCCAGGTGGCCGAGCTCGTCACCAACGTCACCGAGTTCACCAACGCCTACAAGGCCGGTGACGACGAGCTCGCCAAGAAGCTCTTCCCGATCACGCGCATCAACTACGAGCGCATCGAGCCGACCGCCGAGCAGTTCGGCGACCTCGACCCGAAGATCGACTACCGCAAGCCGGGAGCGGACGCCGAGGGCCTGGAGTGGACCGGCTTCCACCGCATCGAGGCCGACCTGTGGCTCGACGAGGCCAAGAAGAACTACCCGGGTGACCCGATCACCACGGCGCTCACCCCGGAGCAGCGCACCACGCTGGCCGACCAGCTGGTCGCCGACGTGAAGACGCTCTACGAACAGGTCCATTCCGACTCGTTCAAGCTCGGCATCGAGGACATCACCAACGGCGCGATCGGCCTGCTCGACGAGGTGGCCGCGCCCGACGGCAAGCTGCCCGGCGAGGAGGACGAGTTCTCCCACACCGACCTCTACGACTTCTACGCCAACGTGGAAGGCGCCGAGGTGGCCTACCTCAACGTCCGCGACATCGCCGCGGGCAAGGACGGAGGCGACGAGCTGGTGACCACGCTGAACAAGGAGTTCGGCGCCATGAAGTCCCTGCTGGGGAAGTACGGTGACTACGACAGTGGGTTCGTCTCGTACGACACCGTCGGTCAGGAAGAGCGCAACGCCCTCGGCGCGCAGCTCAACGCGCTGTCCGAGCCCCTGTCCAAGCTGACGTCGCAGGTGCTGGGAGTGTCGTGACCAGAGTCTCCCGTCGAGGGCTGCTCCTCGGTGGCGCCGCCGCCGGCGGAGCAGCCCTCGGGGGCGGCGGTGTGGCACTCGCGCTTCGGGACGGGGACGCGCCAGCGTCGGCCGACGCCGACGAGCAGGCGACGTACCCCTTCGAAGGGGAGCACCAGGCCGGCATCACGACGCCGGTTCAACGGCACCTCTACTTCGCGGCGTACGACCTGACCGCGAACGCGACGCGCGACGACCTGCGGACCCTGCTGGAGGACTGGACCGAGGCCGCGCGGCACCTTGCCCAGGGCCGCGAGGTCGGCGAGACGGGGGCGGTGGGCGGGTCGCCGCTCGCCCCACCCGAGGACACCGGTGAGGCGCTCGGCCTCGGGCCCAACGGCCTCACGATCACCTTCGGGCTCGGCCCGGCCCTGTTCGAGCCGGGCCGGCTCGGCCTGGAGAAGAAGCGCCCGGCGCTGTTCGAGCCGCTGCCGTCGTTCGCGCTGGAGCTTCTCGACGAAGCCACCAGCGGCGGCGACCTCTGCGTCCAGGCGTGCGCGAACGACCCGCAGGTGGCGGTGCACGCCATCCGCAACCTGTCGCGCATCGCGTTCGGCCGGGCGCAGATCCGCTGGGCGCAGCTTGGCTACGGGCGCACGTCGTCGACGACCCGCGACCAGGCGACGCCGCGGAACCTCATGGGCTTCAAGGACGGCACCCGCAACATCAAGGCCGACGAGGCGGACGAGCTGGCGGCGCACGTCTGGTCGGGCGGCGAGGGTCAGGACTGGTTCGCGGGCGGCACGTACCTCGTCACACGCAAGATCCAGATGCTCATCGAGTCGTGGGACCGCACCCGGCTCGACGAGCAGGAGGCGATCATCGGCCGCGACAAGGGCAAGGGGGCGCCGCTGTCGGGCGACACCGAGTTCACCGAGCCCGACTTCGAGGCCGTCTCCACGGCGACCGGGGACAAGGCGATCCCGATGGACGCACATGTGCGCCTCGCTCACCCCGACTTCAACACCGGCCAGCGCATGCTGCGCCGGGGCTACAACTACGTCGAGGGCAACAACGCGCTCGGCCAGACCTCGGCCGGCCTGTTCTTCATCGCGTTCCAGAAGAGCCCGCGGCAGTTCATCGACATCCAGAACGCGCTCGCCCGTGACCCGTTGAACGAGTACATCCGCCACGTCGCCTCCGGCTTCTTCGCCGTCCCTCGCGGGGTGCGCGGCGGCGAGCACGTCGCCCAGGACCTGTTCGCCTAGCGCGGCGTCCGTTCCAGGAAGCCGGCGGTTGAGCTGAGCGGTGTTCCTGGTGCGTGTGGCCGCCCGTGGTGATTCGATGTGGCTCATGGATCTCAGGCGGTTCACGAGGCCGGGCCCGCGGATGGTGACCGGCGCGCTCCTGGCCAGCGGGGTGATCCACCTGGTGCGGCCGTCGGTCTTCGAACCGCTGATACCGCGGGCGTTGCCGCGGCCTCGTGAGATCGTCTACGCCAGCGGGGTCGCCGAGCTGGTCTGCGCGGCGGGGCTGATCGCGAAGACTTCCTGGGCGGGACCGGCCAGCGCCGCGCTGCTCGTGGGCGTGTGGCCGGGGAATCTCCAGATGGCGTTGGACGCCACGACCCGGGCCCGTGACGGCGGCCGGCCGCGCGACGTCGCGCTGGCGGCGGTGGCGTGGGCTCGCATGCCACTGCAGGTCCCGATGATCCGCGCCGTCCTGTCCACTCGCCGTAGCGAAGGGTGACGAGCCGCGGGCGACGCCGGGCGCGCCAGGTTAGGGCGATCTCAGACAGGTGGCCCTCGGAGGAGGCCTGACCAGCAAATCGCCTGCTTGCGCTCTTCAGGGCCAGTTCGCGGTGCCGGCGCGACGGGGCCGTGGGGGTCTTGACGCGGAGTCACCGCCTTTCCCGCGGGGATATCCGCGGCAAGGGGCGCCGTGTCCTCAGCCGCTCAGGCGGCGGAGCCGGGAAAGGCGGCGTACCCCGTCCGCGGCGGGGCGGCCGGAGCAGGGCTGGAGAGCGGCCTCGAGACGGGCGCGGACGGTGGGCTCGTCGAGGTGCATGCCGATGGCGACCAGACCGGCGGGACCTTCCGTCACGGGCCGCGACGCGACGTGGACCTGTCGCCCGACGATGTTGACCACATGGCCGCGTGGGCCCCGTCCCGTCTCCACGGTCACGGTGCCCTTGAGCCGGTAGACGTCCGCGGGCGGGTTCTCGATCAGGTCGACCAGCGGGCCGGGATCGATCGGGCCGGCGGCGGGAACGGTGACCGCGCTGACGCGCGGATGCGGCTCGTCGTCGTGGTCATGCCTGGCGAGGGCGGCCAGCGGAAGCTCGTCGACGGGGTCGTGCGGGTTCGCGGCGTCGAACACGAGCGCCGGGTCGATGCGGCCGTGCGTCGTGTCGACGATGTGCGCGTGCGGGTTGCTCGCGCGCACCCGGCTGGAGATCCGCGCCACCGTCTCGGCCCGGCGCGCGGGCGGAACCCGGTCGGTCTTGTTGATCAGGACCAGCGAGGCCGACGCGAACCGGGCCGGTGGCAGCCCGCCTCGGTCGACGGTGTCGAAGTACGAGGCGGCGTCGATCACGTCGACGAGGCCGCCGGGGCGGACGCGATTCACCGCGCTGAACCGGATGAGCCTCGCCAGCGCCGGCGGGTCGGCCACGCCGCTGGCCTCCACGATCACCGCGTCCAGCCGCAGCCGGGGATGGGACAGTTTCTCGAGCGCCTGGTCCAGGCCGTCCGTGTCCGGGAGGCAGCACAGGCAACCGCCCGCGATCGAGGCTGGTTGGTCGACCTGGCCGGTGACCAGCGCGGCATCGACGTTGATCGCTCCGAAGTCGTTGACCACCACTCCCAGACGCGCACCCGGCGTCTGGAGCAGGCGGTTGAGCACCGTCGTCTTGCCCGCGCCCAGGTAGCCGGTGAGCGCGATCACGGGCACCCGCACGCTCATGTCGACATGCCTCCCTCGCTGGGCGCGTCAGCCGGTGGCCTGGAGCCGGGTCGCCTGGTCGGCGCGCCTCGGGCAGCGGGCCATGAAGACCATGCCATCCCGCGCCAACCAGCACTTCGGCCGGGTGCCGCGCCTCCACGTGCCGAGCCGGACGATCAGGAGACGCGAGGTACTTAGCCCTTGAGCTAAGCGTGTCGCCATGCAAAACTTAGCCACGTGGAACAGTATTCGGCGCGACTCGACGGGCTGCTCGCCGCCCTCGCGGATCCGACCCGGCGCGCCGTGCTCAGCCGCCTCGGCCGCGGGCCGGCGACCGTCAGCGACCTTGCCGAGGGCTTCCCCATGGCGCTGCCCTCGTTCATGAAGCATGTCCGCACGCTGGAGAACAACGGCCTGATCCGCACGGCGAAGTCCGGCCGGGTCCGCACCTGCGAGCTCGACCGCGACGGCCTCGCGCCGCTCGAGGACTGGCTGGCCGAGCAGCGACGTGTCTGGGAAGGCCGCGCCGACCGCCTCACCCAGTTCATCACCTCCCAACAGGAGCAGGCATGAATCCCGAACTCGACCTCACGCTCGAACGCCTCATCCAGGCGCCACGCGCCGCCGTCTGGAAGGCCTGGACCGACCCGGCCAACCTGGAGCGCTGGTGGCTGCCAGCCCCGACGCTGTGCCGCGTGGACCGCCTCGAGATACGCCCCGGCGGCGCGTTCGTCACCCGCCTCAGCGACGACGGCACCGCGTTCACCCCCCACCTCGACGCCTGCTTCCTGGTCGTCGACGAGCTCGAACGCATCGTGTTCACGAACGCGATCGACAGTGCCTGGCGCCCCGCGGTCCCCGCGCCGGTACCCATGACCGCCGAGATCACCTTCCATGACCACCCCGACGGCACCGACTACCGCGTCGTCGTACGCCACGGCGACCCCGCCGCCCGCGACCGGCACCGCGACCTCGGCTTCCTGGAGGGCTGGGGCGCCGTCACGGAACAACTCGCGCGACTCGCCGAGAGCGGCTCCGCCCAGGAGAACTAATGTCGCATCCAGCGACGCTCGCCTGACCCTGGTCAGACATCCGCTATTCGGTCTCGAACATCCACGCGGCGGTCGCGCTTCGCGTGAAGTCGGTGGAGTCGATTGGCTCTCGGCCGAGCGCGCGGCGCGCCCCGTCGGCGACGACCGCCTCCCGACCCGTGGCGATGGCACCGTTCGAAACCCGCCGGCCCATGCCGGCCCGGCCATCCCGGACCGCGTTGCCGACGACGCGCTCATCCATGCGCTCCACGCCGATCGCGCGTCCCGGGCCCGCGCGAGCATCGTCGGCCGGCTTGTCCGTCCTGGTTGCGCCCGTAGGCCGACCCGGCAGCCATACAGCCGTGATCGCCGTGTACCGCCCCTCGTCCGACGCGGAATCCCTCAGCGATCGAGACGTGGAGTTCCTCGGCGCCGTGGCGGGCGTGCTCGGCTCGGCGGCCGACCGGTTCGCCACCGAACCGGAGATCCGCCATCGACGGCCCGTCGCCCTCACGGCCGCCACCGTCCGCGCCTCCGCCGGCGCCGGCGTGGCCATCTCCGACGCCGGACTGGCCGACCCGGACCGCCTGCTCAACGCCTCCGACATCGCGATGTACGCCGCCAAGCGTGCCGGAACCGGCCACTGCGTCGTCCCTCAGGACTGGATGCGCCTCGACAACCCGTGACGGCGCTGTCGCACCGGCCGGAGGTGTCAGCCCGCCGACCGAGGCTATGTCTAAAATTCTCAATCACTAGTGTTATAGTTAAAGCATCATGATCCAGTTCAGGCTCGACTCGCGATCGGGGGTGCCGACGTACATGCAGCTCGTGCTCCAGGTGAGACAGGCGGTGAGGCTCGGTGTCCTGCGCCCAGGTGACCAACTGCCGACCGTCAAGGAGGTAGTGGAAACGCTGGCCATCAACCCGAACACGGTGCTCAAGGCGTACCGGCAGCTCGACGGCGAAGGTCTCGTGGAGGGCCGTCGCGGCCAGGGGACCTACGTCACGCAGGGAATCGCCGCGACCACGGCGGCAGATGACGGCTCGCTGCGCGAGGAGCTGCTGAGCTGGGTCCGGCGGGCCCAGGGTGCCGGGCTCGACGAGGAGGACATCGACGCCCTCGTCGCGTCGGTCACCCGCGAGGCGTTCACCGGGCGAGTGGCATGACCGCGCCGGTGACCGTGACCGGCCCGACCACCAGGAGCGCCGTGCGAGCGGTCGGGCTCGGCAAGCGATACGGCTCGCGCTGGGCGCTGCGCGACTGCACCTTCGACCTTCCGGCCGGGTCGGTCACGGCGCTCGTCGGGCAGAACGGCGCTGGCAAGAGCACGCTGCTGCACCTCGCGGTCGGGCTGACCGAGCCGACCGCGGGACGCGTCGAGATCCTCGGCTCGTCCGCCAGGCGGCAACCCCGAGACGTCCTGCCGCGCCTCGGATTCGTCGCGCAGGACCACGCACTGGAACCGCGGTTCCGCGTCGCGGACATGCTCGAGGTCGGACGCCGGCTCAACCCGAGATGGGACGCCGCGCTCGCCAGGGAACACCTCGCTCGGCTGGGCATCCCGCTCGGCCAGCGAGTGGGCGGGCTTTCCGGCGGCCAGCGGGCACAGGTCGCGCTCACGATGGCGCTCGCGAAGCGCCCCGAGATCCTCGTGCTCGACGAGCCCGCCGCCGCGCTCGACCCACTGGCCCGGCGGGAACTCCTGCGGATGCTGATGGGCGCGGCCGCCGACACCGGCCTGACGGTCCTGCTGTCCTCGCATGTGATCAGCGACCTCGAACGTGTCTGCGACCATCTGGTGATCCTCGCGGCGGGCGAGGTGCGGCTCACGGGTCCGACTGACGAGGTCGTCGCCGCGCACCGGCTGCTGAGCGGCCCACGGACGGAGCCGACGGCGGTCGCCCGGATGCACCACGTCGTCAGCGAGAACCACACCGATCGGCAGACGACCCTGCTGGTCCGGTCCACCAGGCATGTCTACGACTCCCGCTGGCGAGTCGACGAGATCGGGCTGGAGGAGATCGTGCTCGGCTACCTGAGCCAAACGGCACCCGGAAAGGACGTGACCGAGTGACCTGGCTGGCCTGGCGGCAGCAGCGGTCGGAGATCCTCGCCGCGACGGCGATCCTGCTTCTGCTGACCGCGATCCTGGTACCGACCGGTCTCGGCATGGCCTGGGCGTTCGACCGCGACGAGCTCGCCGGCTGCCTCGGGCAGACCACGCCTACCTGCCTCGGCGCGCTCGACTCCTTCGAACGCCGCTTCGAGGGGATCATCGACGCGACCGGTTGGTTCAGCCTGCTGCCGCTGCTGATCGGGGTCCTGTTCGCCGCGCCGCTCGTCGTCGAGCTCGACCGGGGCACCCACCGCCTGGCGTGGACGCAGAGCATCACCCGGCGGCGGTGGCTCGTCACGAAACTGGGCCTGATCACGGTCGGCGCCACCGCGTACGCCGCGCTGCTGGCGGGCCTGATCACCTGGTGGCGCGCGCCGGTGGACGACCTGTACGGACGGCTGCGGCCGGCCGCCTTCCAGCTCGAGGGCATCGTGCCGATCGCCTACACCCTGTTCGCGGTAGGCCTCGTTCTCGCCGCCGGCACGGTACTGCGGCGGCCGGTGCCGGCGATCGGGGTCGCCGCGGTCCTGTTCGTCACGGTCCGGGTGCTGGTCGAGACCTACGTCCGCCCGCACTACCAGCCGGCGGTGCACCTGGCCGGCGACTCGGCCGACGCGCCGCGGCTGGCCTGGATGATCCGCTCGGGACCGTCCACGACCTACCAGCCCGCCGACCGGTTCTGGCTGTTCCAGGGCATCGAGACCGTCACCTTCGTCGCGGCGGCGGCCTGCCTCGTCGGCATCGCGGTCTGGCGGATCCGTACCCGTTCCCGCTGACGAACGCCAGGCGTCGAGGGTGCCAGAACTCGATGTCGGGCGGTCGACCCGCGGCTTCGCCACCAGACGCGGCCACGCATGATCTCTGCTCGTGGTGCCGCGCCCGGCTCAGGCGTGGCTGCCGGTCTACAGGGTCGCGGCGATCTTGTGGAGCATCTCGATCGTCTTGGCTGGGGTGCTGCTGTCGATGGACAGCTGGGTCATGGCGATCGTGTACTGGTCGACGTCTTCGCGTTTGTCGAGGTAGGCGGCGCCGGTCAGCCGTTCCAGGTAGACGATGTCGGTCAGGTCGGGGTCGGGGAACCGCAGGATGGTGAACGCTCCGCCGTCGGCCGCGTGGCCGCCGACGGTGAACGGCGTGACCTGCAGGGTCAGCCACGGCTGGTCGGTCAGGTCGAGGAGGTGGCGGATCTGTGCCCGCGCGACCTTCGGCCCGCCGATCTGTCGGCGCACCGCCGCCTCGTCGACCACCACCCACAGCCGTGGCGGGTCCGGCCGGGCCAGCACCTTCTGTCGTTGCATCCGGACATCGACGCGGCCATCGACGACGTCCGGGGGTACTCCCGGTCTGCTCGACATGACCGCGCGGGCGTAGTCCTCGGTCTGGAGCAGCCCAGGCACGAACTGCAGTTCGTAGGCCCGGATGAGCGAGGCCGACTCCTCCAGGTCGATATACGGCTGAAACCAGTGAGGAAGGACGTCCGCATAGGGCTGCCACCAGCCCTGCCGGTTGGCCTCACGGGCCAGGGTCAGCACCTGGGCCCGCTCGGTCTCGTCGGTCACGTCGTAGAGGGTGAGCAGGTCCTCGACGTCGCGTTTCTTGAAACCGACCCGGCCCAGCTCGAGCCGGCTGATCTTCGATTCGGAGGCACGTATGTGATACCCGGCGTCCTCACGGCTGATCCCCTTGCGTTCTCGGAGCCGCCGGAGCTGGGAACCGAGCAGGATCCGACGCACGGTCGGCCCGCTACCCGCCGGAACAGTCACGCCCGGTTCCCCCGATCCCACTCACGTGACAGTCGGTCAGATTGTCGGGACACTATCGTTCCCCAGTTGCCATTGTTGGTGGTACCGGAGCGCCGGACGTGACGAGTTGGTCACAGCGTAGCCGGCTATGGTCATCACGTACCGAACCGGTCATGCCAAGCCAAGGTAGGAAACGGGAACCGCCGGGTGGGCGGAAGGACGACATCCTGGAGAACCGGGCGTTGCCGAGACGGCTGTCCCCGCATATCTCGCGACCGTGACGGCCGCCGGGAAGTCTCGGAAGGCGCCGGTCCGGCTCGTGTGCTTCCTCGTCGAGCAGCCGAAGGCCCGCAGGTTCCCCTGGAGGGCCCGTCGCCCGGACCCGCCGCCGCGGCCGGCGGCGGGGTCGCCCCGCCGGCTTCTACGGCTTGCGCCCGACGGCTCCGTAGCTGCTGACCTGCGCGTCGGTCAGGCCCGCCGGCACG
This sequence comes from Frankia nepalensis, assembly GCF_016786325.1. Taxonomy (GTDB): domain Bacteria; phylum Actinomycetota; class Actinomycetes; order Frankiales; family Frankiaceae; genus Pseudofrankia; species Pseudofrankia nepalensis. The sequence continues at coordinate 79,203 of NZ_JADWYU010000085.1, forward strand.
GAGGCGTCGGGCCGCCAACGGTGCACGACCCGCACTCCGGGTTCGACCAGGTCCAGCCCGTCGAAGAACCGGGTGAACTCGGCGCGGTCGCGGGGCTGAAGGTGGACGCCGCGCTGCCCGCGGGCCGCGGCGAGCCGCTCGGCCTCCGGGTCGAAGTCAGCGGTGCCATGGGTGAGAACGAGGTAGCTACCCGACGGCACCGCGTCCAGGAGCGCGCGGACGATGCCGTTGGGGTCGTCGGAGTCCGCGAGGAAATGCAGGACCGCGATCAGGAAAAGAGCGACCGGCCGATTCAGGTCGAGGGTCTCCCGCAGGTCCGGTGCGCGCAGGATCCCGTCGACATGGCGAATGTCGGCGTCGAGGTAGGCGGTACGTCCACCAGGGGTGCTGGTCCGCGGCGCACGGGCGTGAGCGAGCACGATCGGGTCATTGTCCCGTACACGACGCGCGCGTCCGGGGTGATCTTCTGGGCGACCTCGTGCAGGTTTTGCGACGCGGGAATGCCGGTGCCGACGTCCAGGAACTGACGAATACCGCGGGCACCGGCCAGGTACCGCGTCGCGCGAATCATGAACGCCCGGTTCTGCTGGGAGACGAGGCGGGCGTCCGGAAAGGCACCCGACGCCTGTTGGGGCACCTGCCGGTCGGCGGGATAATCGTCCCTGCCCTCGCGATAGTAGTCGTACGTCCGGGCCGAATGCGGCTGGTCGGCCTTCAGCCGCGCCGAATCGGGGGTCCCCGTCAGGGCTTCGCGCCAGTCAATGAGCCCCGCCCTCTGACCATCCGAGCCCCTCACCGCAGTAAGCCCCCTCATGTCCTGGCGGATGTCCCGGTGTGACCCTAACAGTGCCGATCTGCTCCGCTACGCACCCATCTCGCCCCGATCGACCCCTGACCGGAGGGGACCAGATCTTGACAGGCCGAACCGACAGGAGGAAGGCAAGGGCTGCCACCCCACCGGCCGCGGAGTGCCATACCCTCCGCGGCCCTGCCGCCTCCGGCCCGCCACTCGCGCCGATCTGAGAGCCGACGGCTGGCACCGCCGCCCTCAGCCGCGGCGGGGACGCGGCGCTTGCCGGCCGTCAGGAACGCGCGACGGGCCGACGTATCGCCCGTCCGCCAATGCCGGTATCGGTGCCGGTGCCGGTGCCGACATCGGTGTCGATATCGGTGCCGGCCGGGGTTCGCGGGCCCGGTCCCGTCGTCTCATCAACCCCCACCGCGAAACGAAAGCGCCCGTCCCCCGGGAAGAGGACGGGCGCTTTCTTACCGCGCGCGAGTGCTACTCGACATCCACCACGGGGCTACCGGGACGGCAGCGCTCGGGCAGCGGCTCGGACCCACACCCCGTCAGAATCCGAAGAATCTGCGGGTCGTGGTCGCTGGCCTGGTCGGAGAACTCGGCGTTGATGTGCACCACACCGTACGAGTAGCCCTTGATGGTGTTCGGGCTGATCAGGATGTGGTCCAGCGTCTGCGAGTTGCCGTCGAACACGTAGCTGTACCGCTCGTTCACGGGCAGGTCGTTGATCAGCGGCTTCAGCAGCGCGCCGTTGTCGGTCAGCGTCGCCATGGTCGGGCTGAACTGGTAGTCGTTGATGTCACCCAGCACGACCACGCGAGCGGTGTTGCCGCTCTTGGCGGCCAGGTCGGCGACGAAGTTGCGAACCTCGGTCGCCTGCTGGCCGCGCTGGACCTCGGTGATCCGGTTCGGCGGCTGCACCGCGGCGCTGAGCGGGTAGTCGCCACCCTTGCTGTTGAAGTGGTTGGCGATGACGAACAGCTGCTTGTCGCCGTCGTACCGGAACTCGCCGACCAGGGGCTTGCGGCTGGCGTTCCAGGCGGAGCTGGCCGGGTTGATGCGGCCGGGAGAGGCCGACAGCAGGATCTGGTTGCTGGTCGGGCGCACCTTCTGCACGGTCACGGCCGTGTTGGCGTCGCCGCCGGGACGGTCGACGAAGGTGGTCCGGGCCGGGTTGAACAGGAACACCTGGCGGATGTTGCCGCCGGGGGCGCCGCCGTCGGTGCCGTCGTTGGGGTCGATCGACCGCGACTCGTAGGTCGGGCCACCGGCCGCCGTGATCGCCGCGATGAACTTGGCGATGGTCTGGTCGGCGGCGACGACACCGCCACCGGCGGTGCCGTTGTTGTCCTGGATCTCCTCCAGGGCGATGATGTCGGGCTTGCCGAGGTTCACGACAATGGCCTCGGCCAGACGCGCGAACTTGGCGTCGGAGTCGCCGACGGTGAGGTTCTCAACGTTGTAGGTGACGATCGACAGGTCGCCGGTCTTCTTCGGCGGAGTGACCTTCTGCGGCTTGAGGCTGCCCTCGGTGATGGCGCCGAGAGTGGTGGTCTGGATGACGTACCCACCGAACGACTGGTAGTCCACGACGCCGACCGAACCGCCCGCGAGGGTGGAGCCGACGTTGGCGGCGGGGGCTCCGTTCAGGGCCAAGAGCATCAGACGGCCGCTGTTGGGGTCGTCGTAGGAGACATACGCCGTACCGCCGCGCGGGGTCAGGTTCTGGGCCGGCTTCAGGGTGACCCAGAGCTCGTCGAACTCGGTGTTGACCGGGCTGACGAGGCGGGTGTCCTCGGCGACGGTGACCCGCATGCCCTCGTGGACCTCCAGCCAGTCGAGCACGTACGAGCTCGGCTCGAGCGGCTGGGCCTCGAGGCTGCCCGTCTTGGTGAAGGTGTCGGCGAAGCTGACGGGGATCGGCGCGGGCAGCGCGTTGCCGCTGGTCAGCTTGACGGTGTTGACCGGGCCGCCGAGCTCGGTCAGCGACTGCGCGCCGGTGGCGGGCCGGAACTCGGTGACCCGTCCGGTGGCCAGCACCGAGTCGCCGATGGCGACGGTGGGGCTGGTGCTGCCCATGAAGACGAAGATGCCTTCGCTGGTCAGCGGGTCGGCGTCGGCCGACGGGTCCTGCATCCAGTAACCGCGAGCGTTACCCGTGGTGCGAACGGCGGTCACGATGCCGGGCACGTTGGTGACGCTCTGGCCGACGATCGGGGAGATCCGGCCGCTGCCCTGGATGTCGTGGATCCGCACCGAGCCGGGGGTCGGGTCGGTTGGGCCGCCCGTGTCGGTGGCGGTCACGGTGGTGCCGGCCGAGTTGGTGGCCTTCGGCACGCCCGAGGTGAAGTCGACCGAGTTGTTGTCGGTGTCGACCAGGGAGCCGCCGCGGGCGTTGGCCGTGGTGTTGGTCAGGCCGGGAGCGGCGAGAGTCTCGACGTTCGCGGTGGCGCCGTAGCCGACGAGGTCCTTGACGTTCGGCGCGATGGCGCAGGAGATGCCGCAGCCGACCAGCGGAATTTGGGCGGTGACCAGGGCGACGACGCCGGAGGTGGCCGACATCGGGACGCTGCCCGTGGCGTCGGGGGTCGGCAGACTCAGCGTGCCACCCGCGCCAGCGGCCTGCTGCACCAGGAAGCGACCGTTGGCGGGGATGGTGCCGGACAGGTTCGTCATCTGGAAGACGGCGCCCGCCGCCGAGGCGTACTGAACGGACCAGCCGCTGACGTCGATCGGGCTGCTCGTGAGGTTCGCCAGCTCGATGAAGTCGTTCTTGATCGTCGCGCCCGAGTTGCCGCCTCCGCCGTAGACGGCGGAGATGACGACGTCGGTCGAGAGCGCGTTCGCGGGCGCCGGGATGGTCGTCAGGGTAGCCGCGACCACGAACGGCAGACTCGCCGCCGTGATCAAGCGGCGTGCTCTGGGGTTTGCCACAGCTGTTCTACTCCTAAGGGAAGGTTCTCTCCAGGAGCATGGTGGTCGGCGCGATCTGGTGGAAGTACCCATCCTGGCGAACTTCCGTGGTCACCCTAGGTGTTCCTCGTTTGTTTCCATCACGTTTCACTCCAGGTGAGAAGCAGTACCGAGGTCAGCGGTTGGCAAGCGCCCTGGTGCGATGGTGACCAGCCAGTGGCCGTCCGCCACCAGCGCGCGGACGGCCACCTTCCCGCTCGCGGGCCAACCAGTTGGCGGCGTGCGAACGCACCACGGGCCGAGGGCCACCGTTGCGCGGATGTGGGAAGTACGGGTATCGGAATTACCCATATCGAAAGCGCCGTGCGCATGTCGAGAACGCGCGGTCGGCTCCGTCTGGCTCACGGGCGCGGCCGGGGCGCGCGTCAATCGACAAGGCGATGGGACGCCCACCGGCGGGGGTGCTTTGATAGGCCGAGCCGGGAGTGACCGCCGGGCCCGAGGCGGGCGGCCCCGTGTTCCCGTGTCGGGGTCGGGGGCGCAGGCCGTGGGGTTTCCCTTCTTCAACTACAAACGGGCGGTCGCCCGGCGGGCACGCCAGACGTTGTCGCCGGGCGAGCAGGTCGTCTGCGTCCATCTCTGCCGGCCGTGGGGCACGCTGGGAGCCGACCTGGCGGAGGGCCTCGGCGGCGCCGTCCCCGTCATCGGCCACCTCGCCGGCGGCATCGCGAAGGCGGTCCTCGATTCCGGGCGCGAACGACCGACCGGCATCGCGGCGGGGTTCCCGGACGGCCTGGTCTTCGTCGCGGTGACCTCCGCCCGCGTCGTCATCTACCGCAAGGCCGGCATGTACCGGATGGTGCCGAGGTTCGCCGTCGCCTACGCACCCCACGAGATCACCGAGATGACGCTCGAACAGGGCGCGATGTACCGGGTGGGCCTGCATTTCCCTGACGGTTCCGGCGTCTGGCTGCAGGTCGCGGCGGGCCAGGTCAGCGCGCGCCGGCTGCTGACCGCGTGGACCGCCCTCAAGACCCCGCCATCCCCCTAGATCATCTGCTGGGAGGCTCGAGGGCGACCGCGAAGGACGGCTCGGCCACGGTCGAGCAGGCGTCACCGATGGCGAGCGGCGGCGATCGCCTGGCCCGGTCGAGCAGCACGGGGGCGGCCGCCGCGTCTAGTGGGTATGCGACCATCACACGCCCGACCGCCCGGCCCGCGCACCGGGCCCGCGCGGACGGCCCGCGCGCCGCGCGCCCGCGCCGCCGGCCGGGCCGCGCCCGTTCGGGCCCCGGTCCGCCTCGCCGCGTTCACCGTCACCCAGGTCGTCGAAGCCCCGGAGGTCATGATCACATCCAGCCGGCCCGAGGGTGGGACGCCAGCGCGGGCGGTGGACCCCGACGACGCCGTCGAGACGGACCCCTACGCGGCCGTCGGCTCGCTGTACTCCGAGCACCGGCTCGAGCTGACCCGGCTCGCGCTGCTGCTGCTCGACGACCGGCGCGGCGCCGAGGACGTCGTGCAGGACGCGTTCGTCGGCCTGCTGCGCAACTGGCCGCGGCTGCGTGCCCAGGAGAGCGCGCTCGCGTACCTGCGCGCGAGCGTCGTCAACCGCGCCCGCAGTCAGCTGCGCCGGCGGGCGGTGGCGCGGCGCGTCGGGGTTCGGTACGAGCCGCCGGTCTGGTCGGCGGAGGCCGCGGCGCTGGTCGGCGAGGAGCGGCGCGCCGTGCTGGAGGCGCTGCGCGGCCTGCCGCCGCGGCGCCGGCTCGTCCTGGTGCTGCGGTACTACCTCAACCTGAGCGACGACGAGATCGCGCAGGCGCTGGGAATCGCCCCGGCGACCGTCCGTTCCACCGCGACCCGGGCCGTCCGGGCGCTCGGTGACCTGCTCGGGGAGGAGGACCGATGACGAGCGCGCGCGAGGAGCGGCTGCGCGAGGCGCTGCGCGCGGGCGCCCATCTGGTGACGCCCGAGACCCTCGACCCGGACCGGTCGTTCACCGCGACGCGGCGACGCGCCCAGGCGGGCCGGCGGCGTCCGCGCCGGGCCGCGCCGGAACCGCCGCCTCGCCGCCGTCGGCCGCTGGTCCCGGTCCTGGTCATAGCGGTCGTGCTGGCCGTCGTCGGCGGCACGACGGCGCTGACCCGGCTCGCCTGGACCGACGGGGACCGGCCCGTCCCGGCCGGGGGTCCCACCGCGACGGCGGATCCCGGCGTGGTGGATGTGACCGCCACCCGCTTCTTCGTGACGGCCCGACCGGGCGGCGGCCTGATACCGCCCGGCCAGCCGGCGCCGGAGCTGACCATCCGGGACGCCCGGACGGGCGAGGTGACGGCGGCCGTGCCGATGCCGAACGCCGAGCCGTTCTGCACGGACCAGCTGAAGGACGGCTGCGCGTGGGGCCCCGTCTCCGGGACAGCCGACCCGTCGGTGTTCTTCGCGGTCGCGAACGGGCGCCTGTACCGGCTGGTCGTCGACGGGGTCGGCCAGGTGGCGTCGTTCACCGAGGTCGACGTCGCGGGAGCCCGCTACCAGGGGGACGGGTTCGCCGTGTCGCCCGACGGTCGTCGGGTCGCCTCCGTGGCGAGATCCGACGAGCCCGGCAACTTCTTCATGAGCGACACGATCGAAATCGTCAGCCTCGACGACCGGCAGGTACGGACCTACCAGCCAAACGACGTGCTCTTTTATTTCAAGGGCCTGAGCTGGTCCGCCGACGGCCGCTACCTGGTCTTCGAGGCGGCCCGTCACCCCGACACGTCCTCGGGCCGGGAAGGCCTGTGGATTCTCGACACCCGCCTGGGCGGCGAGGACCTATTCGCCAACTCCCGGCAGGTGGTCCCGGCCACGCCGGACGACGACCTGTCGGTTCTCGGCGCGGACGCCGCCGCGGCGGTTCTCGGCCCGGACGGCCACCGGCTGTACGTCACGCTCGCCTCGTGGAACCAACTGCCGGGCCGGGTGACGACCCGGCTGGTCGAGCTGGACGCGGCCACCGGACGCCAGCTGCGGGTCCTGCTGGAGCTGCGCCGGGAATGGACCGGCGCCTGGCCGATCGCCACCATCGCGTTGGCGCGCAAACCCTCCGGGCACCTGCTCCTGCTCGACGGCGACGGCTCCGGCGCCACGGTCTACGACATCGACCCGCGCGGCGGCGGACACTCCCGCGTGCCGCTCGCCCACGGCAACCCTTCCTCCATCGCCTGACGGGAAACCTCGCAACCGGTGAGCGGGGCGGCCCCGACGAGCGGCTGGTCATGACCTGCGGGGAGTTCGACCATGATCCCAGAGGCCGTGGTGCCGAAAACCGCCCCGTCTGGCACCACAACCCATGCACCGTTTCCAGGACCGGCCAGCCATCAGCGATTTCCCGTAGCCCCACGTGGCCGGCCAACGCCGGACCTCAGAACCAATGGGAGCCCACAGCCGGCGTGCTCTCGCCGAACAGCAGCCCGGTCGTGGACGGGAAGCCGACAGGCCGGGGTCGGCGGTGGGCGCGGCGGGTTACGGTCCGGGGCCGTGCGGACCAGGAGCAAACTCACCCTGACCTGCGCGCTCGCGGTCGCGCTCACCGTCACGGCCTGCGGCAGCACGGCCGACCCAGCCGTGAACCCCTCCGCGGCGGCGTCGGGCACCCTCGACGTGACCGCCACCGGCCCGCCGACGCCGGGCTCCGGCGACGTGCTCGCCGTCGTCTACGGCGCGAAGGTCGGCTGGCTGCCCGACGGCGTCGCGCTCAGCTGGGACACGTTCGACGCCCGGGAGAACCTGTACGGGTTCCCGGGCTCCTGGTACCGGCAGACCGCGTCCTTCCACGCCGGCGTCGACATCCGGCGGGAGCTGGACGCCGGCGGCTCGGCCCTCGACCCCTACGCCGCCCACGAGGTCGAGGTGCTGCGCACCCGCGAACCCGGCGGCGCCGTGCCCGACGTCGACGCCTGGCGGGCCCATCTGGACGCCGAGGTCGCCGCCGCGGCGGGGACGCTCACCCGTGCCTACGAGCAGGCGACGGTGGGCGGCGGGCCGGCGCTGCTCACCCGGACCGTCAACACCGCGCCGGGCAGCTGGACCGGTGACAAACCCCCGCCGGCCGAGGTCGTCGATCACAGCGTCTACTGGCGGGTCGAGACGGCCGGCGACCAGGTGGGCGTCAAGGTCACCGGACCGGACCGGGACGCGGTCCTGCGGATCGCCGAGAGCATGACCGTCGGCGCCCGGCCCACCGGCCCGTCCGCGCCCGACGACGCCGCGGCGCGGATCCGCGCCTCCGTCCAGACCGCTCTCGACGGCTCCCTCGGCGAGGGCATGCTCGACGCCGTCACCGAGATCGACGTCGTCGGGCCCGCGTTCGACGCGGCGCTCGTCGCCCACCCCGCCGCGGTGCGCGGGTTGACCGTCGCCGGGTTCGACCCGGCCAGCGAGGTCGTGTGGCTCGGCACCAGCTCGGCCGAACTGGTCGGCATCCTCGTCGACGTCGTCGCCGAGCATGGCGACCCGGGCGTCGGCGCGATCGGCCGGCACGTGGCCGGCGGTCCTGTCACCACATCGGCGCGGATGATGGGTCTGGCCGACGGCTGGAAGGTCGCCCGCGAGAGCTACTGCGGGCTGACATTCCCTGTGCTGGTGTGCCCCGCGTTCAACTGATCACGCGTCCGCGGCCCGCCGACGTTGTCGAAGTAGACGTCGATCCCGTCCGGCGCCGCGTGTCGCGGCCGCTCCACAAGCTGCCCGTCGTGACTGTCGAAGGCCGCGTCGAATCCGAGCTCGTCGAGCAGGTAGCGCACGTTGTCCGGGCTGCCCGCTGAGCCGATCACCCGTCCTGCCCCCAGCAGGCGGACAGCGCGGCTGGGGGCGCAACCACCCGGTCAGCCGCGGTGACCGGCATCAGCTCGGGGCGTCGCTCGCCGTGGCGGTGACCTCGTCGCGCAGCACGGTCGCCAGCAACGTGCGGGCCAGCCATTCCTGGTAGTCGGCGCGGCTCCAGCCGCGCTGGCGCAGCATGCCGTCGACGGCCGGTGAGATGAGCATCCAGACCACGTCACGGGCCGCGTCCACGGACAGGTCGTCCCGGAGCAGGCCGAGGCTCGACCAGTGACTGACCGCGGCCGTCGCCCCCAGCAGCCGTTCCTGGTCGATCCGTGCCGCGAACGCCTCGAGCTCCGGGTCGCCGCCGCGGATGTTGAGCACGATGTCGAGCAGCTGGCCGATGCGGCCGGCCACGCCGGCGGCCATCGCCGCGTACGCCCGGGCCGAGTCCCGGGCGCCGCTCGCCGCCCGCATCGCCCGCGCCTCCGGTCGGTCCGCGAAGCTGATCGGCTCGTCGTCACCAGCGAGGGTGACGTCGTACACCGCCTTGAGCAGGCCGGCCTTTCCCCCGAAACGCTTGTAGACGGTTTCCTGCGAGACGCCGGCCGCCGCCGCGACCGCCCGGATCGTGGTCCCGGCATAACCATGAGTCAGGAAAGACTCGCGGGCAGCGGCCAGGACACGCTGCCGGGTCTGTCCCGCGGCCGCCCGGCGTGACCGGTTGTCGTACACGCGACCCACCTCGAGGTCCGATGACCATGGAATTCGATACAGCCTACTGTCATTCTTGGATACAGCGAGCTGTACCGAATAGACGACGAGGAGATCACCTCATGGCCATGGTCACCACCGCCTCGTGGAACTCGACCACCCCCACCGGCGCTTCGGCCGCCGCGACCGCCCCGGCGGCCACCCCCGTCATCGTCCGGGCGCCCCGGCCGGCGACCCCGGGGCTCGACCGCGGCGTGCTGGTCGACGTGACGGTCCGCCACATCCGGGCGATGATCGACGGCGACCTCGACGACTTCATCGCGCTCACCCATCCCCAGGCCGTCAACCGCGAGGCGCTGAGGGAGCCACCCGCCGCTCGCGGGCTAGGCCCCAAGGCGTTCCTCGCCACCGCTCACTGGCTGCGCACGGCGTTCTCGGACATGTCCTTCACGATCGAGGAGATCGTGGTCGAGGGAGATCTCGTCGTGACCCACGGCACCATGTCGGGCCGGCACACTGGCGAGCTGGTGGTGTGGACGCCGAACGGCGAGGTCGAACGCGCCTTCGCGCCCACCGGCCGCTCGTTCACCGTCAACCACGCGCACTTCCTGCGGTTCCGCGACGGCGTGGTCGTCGAGCACTGGGCGGTGCGCGACGACCAGGGGCTGGCTATGCAGGCCGGCTGGATCCCGCCGACGCCGGCATTCCTGCTGCGCTGCGCGATCGCCACCCGGCGGGCCAAGCGCGCCGCGAAGGCCGCCAGCACCGGCCGCGCCTGACGCCCCGAGCGTGACCAACCCCCTCGACCCGACACCCGACACCCGACACCCGGCGCCCGGCGCCCGCCGGCCACCCCATCCCACCGCCTGACGTCGCGGTGGTCGGCAGGCGCCGGGCAGAAGCCACCTCCGGCGCGCTTGGCCCAGGCCGGGACGCGCCGCGAGCCCTACGCTGAACTGCGGAGGCAGGAGCGGTCGGCGTGGCCCGAGAAATCCAGGACGACCGGTGGTCCGTGGCGATGACGTCCGTGGCCAGGTGGTCCGTGGCGGTATGGCCCGAGACCATGCCGGCCGACGGGCGCCAGGCCGTGCCCGGCCGCCCCGCCTCCACGCTCGCCGCGCCGCGTGCCGGCAGGACGGCTGAGCGCGGCGCGCGGATGCGCCCAGCGTCCGGAGACGGCCGGTGACCGGCGCGCGCCCGCCGAGGACCACGGCAAGGGATCAGGACGCGCGCAGAGAGGCAGGCGCGATGGTGAACCGGGTGGAGGCGACGGGGCTCGGGCGGGGGTGGGCGTTGGCCGAGGCCGGGGACATCGCGCGCGCGGACGCCGAGGTCGGGATGTGGGACCGCGACATCGTCTCCGGGCGCCTGACCTGGGACCGCCGCACCGCCGAGCTGCACGGTGTCGACCTGGACGCCTTCGGCGAGTCGATGGAGGCCTTCTTCGCCACGATCCACCCGGACGATCTCCCACGGGTCCAGGCCGCCGTCGACACGGCGGTCACGGAACGCGGGTCGTACCTGGCGGAGTACCGGGTGAACCGGCCGGACGGGTCCCAGGTGTGGATCCAGGGACTGGGGCGGATCGTGTCCAGCGCGGCCGGCCAGGCCACCCGGGTGATCGGCGTCGTCGTCGACGTCACGTGGCGGCACACGATGGTCGAGATGCTGCAACGCGCGATCCTGCCGCGGACCCTGCCCGACCTGCCCGGCATCGACCTCGTCGCCCGCTACCTGCCGGCGGCCGGCGATGCCGGGGTCGGCGGCGACTGGTATGACGCGGGAGTGCTGCCCGGCGGCGGGATCCTGCTGGTGGTCGGCGACGTCGCCGGGCACGGCCTGCCCGCCGTGGCCGCGATGGCGGAGCTGCGCCACGCCGCCCGCGCCTACGCGCTCGCCGGCTTCTCACCGGCGGGCATCACCACCCAGCTGTCCGCGAATCTCGCCCCTGACCCGGATGGCACCACGGCGACCGCCATCGTCACCCAGCTCGACCCGGTCACCCACCGGCTGACGTGGTCCTGCGCCGGCCACCCCCCGCCGCTGCTGATCGCCGGCGGCGACGCCGACTACCTCGACGACGTGCACGGCCCGCTGCTCGGCGCCGATCCGGCGCTCTCCTACGGCCAGACCGACCTGAGACTGCCGCCGGACTCGCGGCTCATCCTCTACACCGACGGACTCGTCGAACGCCGGCGCATCTCGATCACCGAGCGGCTCAGCACCCTCGCGAACGTCGCCGCCGACCACATGCCGCGCGAACGCGACGGTCTCGCCGACCTCTGTGACCGCATCCTCACCCACGTCGCCGGCCCGGCCGAACGGGAGGACGACCTGTGCCTCCTGGCCGTCCAGACACCCCGAACCTTCTCGTCGAAACCCTGAGCGGTCCGCGCGGCCACCCGTCGAGGCGATCAACCCCTCGTACCCAGGCTCCGGCGCCAGGCTCCGGCGCCAGGCTCCGGCGCATCACCGATGACGAACGATCTCGCTGGAACGACTCCCAGCGGACCCGCGACCACCGGACCTGCCTGACTACTGGTCTCGACTACTGGTCTCGACGGACTCCTGGACCCCACCGACTGGCGGTCCCCCTTGGAGCGGGCCCTTTGCGCGCGGGCCGCCGGCGGCACGTGCCGCCGCGACGGACGGGCGGCTCACCGGCCCTGAGGTGTAATCGCGACGCGATGGACCAGTCACGTTTCGTTGCTGGATCGATGGTGATGGCCTGGCGGTCGGCGGGGAAAACTGGTGGTTGGCCGGGTAGGGCGACCAACGCGGCACGAGAGTGAGTGCCACAACACGGAGAGTGGGAATGTTGGTTGGCCGCGACGGAGGGTACGGCAAGGTCGTCAGATCTTGGAGGCCAGCGGCGGGGTCACCCGCCCCGACCCCGCGCCGACTCCACTGCTCGGGGCACGCCACGAAGGGAGACCGATGAGTACCACGATCAAGGACCGGCTCTCGCACGTCACTGACGCCGTCCCGGTGAGCGAGATCCCCGACGCGGCCCGCTCCGTCGCCGACCGGGCAGGACACGCCGCCGACCGGGCCGGGCACGCCGTCGCTGACGCCGCGGCCAAGGCCGGCCATGGGGCGGCCCGGGCGGGGCACACCGCCGCGACCGCCACCCGCGACGCCGGCAGCGCGCTGGCCAGCAAGGTGGCGGACACCACGAGCGCCGGCGTCGACTCGGTCAGCCGACAGGCCGGCAAGGCGGCGAAGGTCCCGGCCCGGACGGCGTCCAAGACGGCATCCAAGGCCGCGGCCGCGTCCGGCCGCACCGCCCGGCGGGTTGAGAAGGCACGCGGCGCGGCGGAGCTCTCGGCCGAACGCGCGCTCGCCGCCACCGAGCTTCGGGTCGAGAAGGCCAGGTCTGGCCGTGCCATCCGGTCCGAGCGCAAGGCCCGGGAGCGGGCCGACAAAGCCCAGCAGGTGCTGGAGAACCGGCTGGCCAAGGCCGAACGGAAGCTGGCCCGGGTACACCGGCGCCGCCGTCGCGGCATGGTCACGATGCTGCTGCTGGGTGGCGGCGCGGCGGGGACCGTCGCGGCCCGCAGGTACCTCGCCGGCTCCGGCCAGCAGGGCAAGGCGGACGCGCCGACAAGCCCCGGCCACGAGGACGACCTGACCCCCTCGACGCCCCCGGTGACCACCAGCACAGGGACGTCAGCCGGTGCCGGCACGTCCGGTCCTCGGCCGTCGACGACGGCCACTCCGTCGGCACCGGCCTCGTCCACGACCGGTACCAGCTTCCCGGCATCGATGGACGAGGAGATCGCCTCGGACGCCACCGCCGGCCGGATGGAGGAGATGCCCGGCGTCGACTCCTCGCCACGGCGTTACTGACCGCGACACTCGTGACGACGATGCCGTGACGAGGTGAGGCCCGCCGCCGACGGCTACGGCTACGGCTACGGCTACGGCGGCTCGGTACGTCCGACCGGCCGGGTGCGACACGCACCCGGCCGGTCGTGTCGCTTCCCTCCCCGGCGACGAGTCGGGTACCGGGCGGTGGAGGCGGTGACATAACGGGACGATTCGGCGCAGACTGCTGTGGCCGGCGTTGCGCGAACCGAGTGCCCCCGCCCCACCCGACCGGGCTCGGAGCTGGTACAGTCGTCCACATCGACGCGGAGACGCGAACGACTGCAACACCTAAGGCAGCACAATTTAATGCGCCGCTAGCTCAATTGGCAGAGCAGCGGACTCTTAATCCGCGGGTTCGGGGTTCAAGTCCCTGGCGGCGCACCCGGAAAGTTCTTATGTACCAGCAGGTTTGGGCCGGCCCAGTGCCGGCCTTTCTGTTTCTTGATCGTTGTGGGTGAGATGTGGGTGAGATCCTGCACGCGGCGTGGGATCGCGTCCGCCACGGCCTCCGCGGCGCGCTGTCCGGTTGACCGGAGCAGATGGTCGAAGAGCGTGCCGTGGTTCTGTCACTCGCATCGATGCCACGGCTCGCATCGGCGGCAGAGGCATGATCGAGAGACGACACACCGCCTGTTGGGTTTCAGAACTCGGCCACCTGCGTTGGCCTGGGCTTTGATGGGGCTCGTTAGTAGTCGCTGATCAGGCCGCCGAGGACCGGGCGACGCTCGATCCGTGCCTTGGTCAGGTCGGCGATGAGGTGGTCGGGCCATGGTGGCCCAAGACCGCAGCTGCGGTGGGGGTGTCGTCCGTTGTAGTGGGCCATGTATTCGACAGGACGGCTCGCGGACGCTGTTCGCTGAAGATCAGCATGCGGTCGGTCGCCCAGCCACGGGTCCTGGCGGCGGATGCGGTGAAAGGTCGGGCAGGTCCTCGACGGCCCATCGCGATCGACGCGGTGGATCGTCGACGGCGGGGGCAGTCAGGAGTGTCCGGCCTAGCGCTTGGGTGTGGTACCGCTCGCGGGGGCGAGCGCGAAGGTGGCGAGGTCGAGCGCTGTGTTCATCGCGCGATCCAGCTGGACGGCGACGTCCGGGAGGGCGTCCAGCGGACGAGGCGCGCATGCGCGTCCAAGCCAGCCTCCAGGTGCTGGCGCGCGGCGGTGGCGGCGGTGGCGGCGTAGTTCCGTGCGAGGGTGCCGGTGGCCGTGTCGCCGTAGCCATGTGCGAGGCGCCGGGCCGCATCCGCGAGGAGGGTGAGCGTGCGGGTGGCGTGGTCCTGGCGTTCCAGCGCGGTCAGGTCCGGGTTGCGCATCATCGTCTGCAGCGCGAGGGCGTGGTAGGCGATACGCATCGCGGGGCGTGCCAGCGGCGCCCGGTCCAGCCATCAGGCTGCCCGGTCGCGGTAGAACGCGTTTCCCGCGCCGCCACCGACCGTCGCCAGGCCGGCGACGGTCCCTAGCCGGACCAGCTCGTGGATCAGTGAGGGCAGCCAGGCGAGCGTGCATCCGAGCGCGGGCAGCATCAGCACGATCTGTCCCACGATCGGGACCGCGACCCGGCGGCGCCGGTACCGCCGCGCCGCCACAGCGACGACCGGGTTCAGGTGCGCCCCCTTCGCCACCTGTCCATTTTGCGCCACCTGAGCGGCGCCCGAAGCCGCGGAGCGTGCGTGCCGTGCGGGAGTCCGCGCTGTGACAGCGGCCGCCCGTGTTCCTCGGGGCTCGGTGTACTGGCAACTGTCCGGGAGGTGCTAAAGATCGCCGGGAATTGCTAGATCAGCCGGGGAACCTACAGCCATCTCCTGCGATCGCCCGTGGATCGAACCAGTGGATGGCCTTGGCGATGTGTCGCGCGAGGGCCGGTGCGGTGTTCGGGCCGTCCAGGGTTATCCACAGCACCGTCGCCGCGCTGGCCCTTGTCCGGGCGTCGTGGTGCGCTGGACCTGTCTGATCAAGGCCGTGCGAGGAGGAGCGATGAACGGGGAGACGACACAGTCCGGGGCGGGGCCGACGGGTGAGCTGGATCCGTCGTATGGGGTGGATCCGGTGCGGTGGCGGGGCGTGGCGGCGGCACGGCTCGAGGCTGTTCAACCGGGGTTGGCGGCGGGGCTTGGGCTGCTCTACCACGCGCTGGCCGGGCTGCTGTTCGATCCGCTGGCGGGCGACCGGCGGGCGCGGACGGCCCGCACCGAGATCACCTGGGCGGTCGCGGAGTTGGAGTTCGCCGGGGTACGCGAGGCGCCACCCCCCACCCCCTCGTCCGGCGCCCGTGCCGAACCGGTGGGCTGGGAGGACGTCCGGCAGGTGCTGCGCGCCGCAGTCGAGACGCTGTATCCCTGCGTCGAGACGGAGCCGGAGCCGATGCCGGCGGCTCGGGCGGTGATCCACACCCGGATGGCGTTGACGGCGCTGGGCGATGGCTGATCCGCTGACCTACGGCCAGCTCGCCGAGACCGCCTGCGCCCAGGCCGCGGCGGCCGCCGCAGCCCCGTCGCCGGCGAGGGCGGAGGAGGTCTTCCGCGACGCCGCCGAGTTGCTCGGGGTACTCGCGCTGGCCGGTAGGCATGCTCGTTTCCTCGGTCGTGGGGCCGGGTCGTCGAATCCGGCGTTGGACCTTGCCTGGCACCTCGACCAGGCAGTCGTCGCGATGCGGGCTGCCCTCCCAGTAGGAAGGGCAGGACCAGGAAGCGTCTGGGCCGCGCCACACGATCTGTTGGGGACCGCGCACGACCTTGTGGGGTGCAACTGGACGGTCAGGGCTGTGAGCTGGGCGAACAGCGCTTCCAGGATCATGGGGCCATGGTGTCGACGGTCGTGTTCCTACTGGTCCGAAGGCTGCTCGGGGCGGCCGGTCTCGGTGGCCGGCCGGACGAGAAGGACATCGAGATCGCTGTGCTGCGCCATCAGTTGGCGGTGTTGCATCGCCAGGTCGCCCGGCCGCGGTTTACCCCGTCCGATCGGAGGCTGCTGGCCATCCTGGCTCGGCTCCTGCCGCGTCCTCGTTGGTCGGCCTTCCTCGTGACCCCGGCGACGCTGCTGCGTTGGCACCGCGACATGGTCCGCCGCCGGTGGACCTATCCGCCGCCGCGTCGTGGTCGCCGGCTCGAGGGGGCGACGGTGCAGCTGGTGCTCCGCCTGGCCCGGGAGAACCCGCGATGGGGCTACCTGCGCATCGTCGGGGAGTGCCGCAAGCTGCAGGTCCAGGTGTCAGCCACCTCGGTGCGCACCATCCTCCGGCGTCACGGCTTGGGCCCGGCACCCCGACGTGGTTCCGGGCCGAGCTGGTCGCAGTTCCTGCGCGCCCAGGCCCGCGGCGTGCTGGCCTGCGACTTCTTCACGATCGACACCGTCACCCTAGCCAGGCTGTACGTGCTGTTCTTCGTCGGACTCGACCGCCGCCACGTCTGGCTCGCCGGCGTCACCGAACACCCGACCGCCGCCTGGGTCACCCAGCAGGCCAGAAACCTCACCTACCAGCTCGGCGAGAGCGGGCCGTACAAGTTCTTGATCCGCGATCGGGACGCCAAGTTCGTCGCCGGCTTCGACGACGTCTTCGCCGACGAAGGCATCCGCATCCTCAAGACACCGATCCAGGCTCCGCGCGCGAACGCCTTCGCCGAACGCTGGGTCCGCACCGTGCGCGCCGAGTGCCTCGACTGGATCCTGATCTGGAACCGACGCCACGCGGAACAGGTCCTGTCGATCTACGTCGAGCACTACAACACGGCCCGGCCCCACCGCGGCCTCGACCTCGGCATCCCCGACCTGCCGACCTCACCCGGCGGACCGAGCGGCCCGATCGGACGCATCGACCGCCTCGGCGGCCTCCTCCACGAATATCACCGAGCCGCCTGATCAAGCACCCGACCAGCGAAACCGCATACTTGCACCCTTCAGGTCGGCCGGTTCGAGGTAACCCGGGTCCTGGAGGACCCCGCGCGGCGCCGAAGACGGGGACGTTTTACCCGCCGCCAGTGTGTGAGCCGCTGGTTCCGAGAACCGGCGGGTGGAGGAAGGCCCGCAGGTTGGTTTCCGACAGTCACCGGCGGGTGGCTCAGATGGCGTTGAAGCTCATGCCGGAACCGACTGTCGAGGCCGACTTCCTGCCGGCCTCCTATGGGTCCCGGCCCGGGCGGCAGCCGCAGGACACGACCGCACCGCCTGCTCGATCAAGGAGTTCATCCGCGCCGTCTGGCGGTACCGCACCGTCCGGATCCGCGCCGACCGACACCTACTCACCTCCGAGGAGCACTCCCGATCGACGTCCGCACCGCGCTTGCACTCGTCAACCGAATAGGACATGCGCACTACTAGACAACAGTGGGGTTCCAGCGAGCACACGATCCTCGCAGGTGACGACCCAACCGAACCGGAGGAAGACTCAAACACCTAGACCTTGACGCAGCCACCCCTCATGTGCTAGATAAAGCTCTCGTACGAGCGTATAGCATGCGGGCGTGACCGGGACGCGCAGCGCAGGGCTGGTAAGCGTCATGACGGTCGAAGGGAGAGAGCGAGTTGCCGGACTGGAAGGCGGTCGACTTTTTCGGCAATGAGTCACTCCTTGAGAATCCGTACCCCTCCTTCGATGAGCTGCGCGCGGTGAGTCCGGTGCTGCCGTTACCTCACTTGGGGGTAGTCGCCGTCACCGGCTACGACGAGACGATCGAGGTATACTGCGGCGCCGAGAGATTCTCCTCGTGCAATTCTCCGGTCGGGCCGTTCGCGCCGTTTCCGGTTCCGCTCGAAGGTGAGGACGTCAGCGAGCTCATCGACCGATATCGTGACCGTCTTCCACTGAAAGAGCACATGGTCACGATGGACCCGCCCACGCACACCCGCGAACGAGGGCTGCTGATGCGGCTTCTCACCCCCAAGCGACTCCAGGAGAACGAGGACTCCATCTGGCGCCTGGCCGACCAGCAGCTCGACGATTTCACCGCGGATGGCAGGTGTGAGTTCATCGGGGCATACGCCCAGCCGTTCGCCATGCTCGTCACAGCCGACCTGCTCGGCGTGCCCGAGGCCGACCGCCAGCGGTTCCGTGAAGGTTCCGGTCTCACTGTCAGCCCCGGCCAGATCGGCTCCGACCAAAGCAAGTGGCGGCCCGCAGATTCTCCTTCACGGCCTTGCCTCATCGGCGCCGGCTGATTGAGGTCGCCACCGGCGAGGCCCGTCTACCCGCGGATTTTCGACCAGCGGCCCCTGAAGCCGGTTAGATCGCCGCGCGACGCGGGCGCCATCGGTTCAACCCCGACCACGGCCGACCCAAAACCGCTCCGCGCGATGTGGGGCGGAAACGCCTCCACTTGGCCTAGAACTCCATAGCCAAGCACGATGCCGATCGAATGGAGGATCAGTTGATGGATCTACGGGAAGTGCGCGACGTCGTTGGGGAATACACGGGGAACGCCCGCACAGTGCTGGAATATAGCATGACCGTGAAGCGCTTACTGGACGGAGCGAAGGAGCCTGGTTTCTCGGTCGAGAGCTGGGCGCCGCTCGCCGAACTTGTCGCAGTCGACGAGTTCGAACGCGTCGGCAACTTCAAAGAAGCCATGACCTGGCAAGACTACGTCAAATTCCTCACACTCTGGGCAATCTCGACCAACTGGGAGTGCTCATTCAAGCGCCTCACCGAACGGCCTGGGGTGGTATATCTAGAACTCGAAGAACGCAGTCGCCTCGATGGCAACGTGCGCGCCAGCAACTCACTATCGGTCTACGAATTCAATGAATTTGGCAAGATTCGACACCTCGATGTATACCTTCAGATTCCGCTCCCCAACCCGGCCATCCTCCATAGGTACTAGGGTATCCGGATCTCCGAGCAGACAGGCAGACCGCAAACCGACTCAGGGATACCGGGCGACGAGTCCGTGGGGACTCGCGCGAATCTCTCCCCCAGGCCTCAGCTTGCCATCTATATTAAGGGCCTCCGGCGGGCTAGCTCCTTCGCAAGCGCAAAAGGCCGCCTCTTCCCCTTGAGCTCCTTGATCCTCTTGGACGTAAGCACCTGGGAGACCAGGGAGCGGTGAATGGCATGTCGCGGCGTGTCCTCGTTGATGAAAATCCCGGCAGCATGACGGGTGCCGCCTTGACGACCTCGAGGATATCGCCTCTCGCCAAGATCAGACGCTTCGAGTCCTTGAGAGCGGCGACGACATCGTCGAATCGACTCGGATCCAGACCCAGAAGTCGAGACGTTCGTTGCAGTAGAGAGGCGCGTCGTCCCGTAGCAGCCAGTAGGCGGTGCGGGTCGGCGTCGATCCCGATGTCGTACGGGTGGCAGTAGAGGTCACTCAGCCTCCTCGTCCCCTGGACATCGCTGCACGAACGTATAGCATGAGGCGATACGTTCATGTAGGACGCATCCGCATGAACCGACCAGGCTTCCGCGACGGAGCGGTCGCGGACAGGAGTGAGGACGGACAGGAGTGAGGACGGACAGGTTGGGTCGCGTCACGGTCGCCACCGGCGGGGCGGCGGGGTTGGTCCTGTTCGTGCGCAGGCACTTCGCTCGCCAGGGTCAAATAGTTGGAGTTCTCAACCTGGACGCCGCTGCGACGACGGCGGCCGATCTCCGTGGTCAGCGAGCTTGGGGGCTCCCAATAGTTGTCGGGAGCGCCTCTTCGCTGTCTCATGGAAGGTTCGCCAGTATCCGGTTCGCTACGGAAGAGTCAGCGAGGAGGGCCACCTCCGCGCGTATACCTGTCGACTCTGCTTTGGCGCCAGGCTATGACGTTATCGGCGCATACCCTCCCGACGCGTGGGAAGTGCCTCAGGAATGTCCTCGTGATCACAACCAAGGAGCCACGTCATGTGGTTATTCCAGAAGCGATTAGTGCGCGGCGCGGCGCTGGCCGCGAGCGCGAGCACCCTCGCCATGGGCCTCAGCGCCTGTGGCCAGGCCGGCTCGGGCACGGCCGGCGGGGTGTCCTGCGACGCCTCCGCGCCCGGCGTCACCGACAAGGAGATCAAGCTCGGGTTGACCTGGAGTGACACCGGCGAAGGTGCGGCCAGCCTCGCCGCGTTCCGCGGCGGGGTCGACGCCCGGCTCGGCCTCGCCAACGAGAAGGAGGGCGGCATCTTCGGCCGCAGGATCACCTATGCCTGGCGAGACGACCAGGCCGACCGGCAGGTCAACGCGCGGGTCGCCCGGGAGCTGGTCGAGGACGAGGGGGTCTTCGGCATGATGATGGCCCCCGGGGGCTCCGGCGGGTCGATCGAGTGGCTGGCCGAGCAGAACATCCCAGTCACGGGCATGGGCAGCGACCCGGGCTGGGAGAACCGCGGGAACATGTTCTCCTTCTACTACCTCGGCGAGGGCTCCAACACCGCCTGGGGCAAGCTCGTCCGCGAACTGGGCGGTACGCGAGCCGCGGTGATCGCGATCTCGGGAAGCCAGTCCAACTCCGACTTCAACCGCCAGCTCGCCGCGAGCCTGCTGGAATCCGGCGTCGAGATCGTCAAGACGTACAACATCGCCGAGGCGATCACCAACTACGAGGCCATCGCCGACCAGATCAAGGCGAACGACATCGACACCCTCACCGGCACCGTCCTGCCCGCCACGGCCGTCAACATCCTCCCGGCGCTGCGCGAGCGGGGCGTCGAGCTCAAGGCCCCCATACTGGTACTGGGCTACGACGACAAGGTCCTCCAAGAGAACGGAGCAAGCCTGCGGAACGCGGTCATCGTCAACCAGATCAAACCCTGGCAGGCGAACACCCCGGAGCAGCAGACCTTCCTCGAGGCGATGAACATCTACGCCCCGCAAATCCAGCCAGCGACCACGGACATAGCCGTCGACGGCTACGTCTCCGCCGACCTGTTCGTCGAGGGCCTGAAGCTCGCCGGCGAGTGCCCGACCCGGGAAGCGTTCATCGCGGCGCTACGCGCCGCGACGACGTACGAGGGCGGGGGCCTGATCCCCCAGCCCGTCGACCTGAGCACGAACTACCGGGAGCCCAACTCCTGCTACAGCATCGTCCGGGTCAACTCTGAGGGCACGGCGTTCGTCCCGCTGTTCGACGCCAAGCCGCTGTGCGGTGACCCGATCACGCCCGAGCGGATGAACCAACTGCTCGGCGTCGCCTAGCGGAGGGCTTGGGCGGGAGCTGGTAGCGGTGGCTGCCGGGGATACGTTCGATGATCCCGTGCAGGCGTAGCCGGCGTATGTCGTAGCTCATCTGTCCGCTGGTGGTCGCGTTCGGCTCGCGGCCGAGCAAGGGCGCGAGGTGGGCGCGCAGGTCGCGATTGGTGAAGCCGCGGGGTAGCAGGCGGAAGACGAGGACCGCGGTCAGCACAGCTTGGACGCGGGGGTCGGTCAGAGGCCATACCCAAGTGCCATTGCCGTATATCTACATCGCCGTATACTTTTTTGCCAGCGCCGTGAAGGGATGCGGAGACCAACATGGCGGCGAGCGCCTGATGACCAAGCTGCTCACCGCTGAGTTCGGGGAAGAGGACAGCATCATCCGCACCGCCACCCGCGACAAGGTGATGACCTTCGTCGCCGGCGCTGGCAACGAGTCGACCGGACGGTCTGTCGGCTGACATGGCTCCGCCCTCCTCGCTCTCCTCCCCGGCGCGATCGAGAAGGCCCAGCACTTCGAGCCACCGGAACCGTTCATTGGCCGACACGCCACTGACGAGGCTGCGTCCAGAGAGAACCCGATGTCGGCGCGATCGGGCGGCTCGTTGACACGGCTCACATGCGCCTGGCCGTCAACGTGCCGCACCGGGCATCGCTCGCCGGGCTCGTCGAACGGGTCCGGGCGACCACCAACCAGCAACGACGAGGCCGGGGCAACCCGCCCCATCGTGCGCCACCCCGCCAGCGCATCCCGCTCCCACCGGAGGAAGCACCATGCAGGTACAGGAAAAACTGTTCATCGGCGGCGAGTGGGTCGCGCCGAGCGGCCCGGAC
>NZ_JADWYU010000233.1 GCF_016786325.1 Frankia nepalensis
GAGGAGGCCAACCCGGACGGCTCACCCGACCCCGAGGGCCAGTCGTTCAACCGCCGCGTCGAGATCGTCCTGCGCCTGCCCGCGAGCTAGTGCCGCGTCACCAAGATCCGTCCGGTCTCGGGCCCGCGCCGTGGGCCGGTGCCGTGGGCCGGCGTCGGCGAAGTGTCAGCGATGGCGCGGTTCCGAGCACGCGTTCTCGCTGACACCTGGGGCGCGCCACCCGCGGGACGGGGGAGGTCAGCCTTCGGGCGGTCGGCGGGCCAGCAGTTGCGCCTGGCGGCCTCGCTCCTCCTCCACGGGTGCCCGTACCAGCCTGGCGGCCTCGACGAGTCCTGCCTTGCTGAGCAGCGTGGCCAGCTGATCGGGTGGCCACCGGTAGGCGACGCTCACCCGATGGTCGTAGGCATGCACTTCGGTCGCGGGGTCGTCCGTGGCCAGGAAGCCGAGCAGCAGGTAACCGCCGGGCGCCAGCACGCGGTGCACTTCGGCGAGGACGGCGGGCACGTCGCCGGGTGGGGTGTGGATGAGCGAGTAGCGGGCCAGGACGCCGCCAAGCGAGCGGTCCGGCAGGTCGAGCGCGGTCATCGTGCCCTCGTCGAACCGGAGCTGGGGATAGGCACCCCGGGCGAGCGTGACCATCGCCGGCGACACGTCGACGCCGAACACGTCCAGGCCCAGCTCCCGCAGGTGGGCCGTCACGTGGCCGGGCCCGCAGCCGAGGTCGGCGACCGGTCCGCCGAGGTCGCGCACGAGGTCGGCGAACGCGGCGAGCAGCGCGCGTTCCAGGGGCTGGCGGTCCAGGACGGTGGCGAACAGCTCGGAGTAGCGGGCGGCGACGTCGTCGTACGCGCTCGCGACATCGTGGAGGTAGCTCGGGACAGGCTCGGCCATGGTCGTTCACCGTAGCCCGCGACGTTCGCCTCCAGGGTTTCGACTGAAGGTGTCGCGGTGGGTGTGGCTTTCGCCGCGGTCAGGGGCGGCGGCGGTGCCGCGCCGTCGGAGACAACCGGACGCGTGGCGCGGGTGAGACACGGCCGTGAGGGATACCAGCGGTGACTCCCACGCGGTCGAGCCCGCGCCTACCGTCGGACACATGACAGGCAGTACCGGTGACCACCGAGGCGAGGCGCGCGAGTTCCTGACCTCGCGCCGCGCGCGGCTGTCTCCGCGACAGGCGGGACTGGCCGCGTTCGGTGGCAACCGCCGCGTGCCCGGCCTGCGCCGGGAGGAGGTCGCGACCCTCGCCGGCGTCAGTGTCGTCTACTACACCCGCCTGGAGCGCGGGAACCTTGTCGGGGTCTCCGAATCTGTGCTCAACGCGATTGCCGGCGCGCTGCAGCTCGACGACGCCGAACGTGAACACCTGTTCGACCTGGCCCGCGCGGCCAACGCCACCGCTTCCGCTCGGTCCCGAGCGGGCGCTGGGCGGACGCGGGTGCCGGCCGGCATCCAGCACGTGCTCGACGCGATCACCGACGCGCCGGCGGATGTGCGCAACGGCCGTCGCGACATTCTCGCGTCCAACAAGCTCGCCCGCGCGCTGTACAGCGACATCCACGCCGAGACGGTCCAGCCGCCGAACGTCGCACGGTTCACGTTCCTCAATCCGAGAGCGCGGGACTTCTTCGTCGACTGGCCCGCGGCCGCCAACGACATCGTCGCCAGCCTGCGGATCGAAGCCGGTCGCCACCCGTACGACAAGCCGCTGTCGGACCTTGTCGGAGAGCTTTCCACCCGCAGCGAGGAGTTCCGCGTCCGATGGGCGTCGCACAACGTGCGTCACCACACGGCGGGTACCAAGAAGATGCGCCACCCGGTCGTCGGGGAGATCGAGCTCACCTATCAGGCCCTCGTACTGCCTGGTGACATCGGCATGAACCTCAACGTGTTCACCGCCGCGCCGGACTCCCCGGCCCTGGACGCGCTGCGGTTCCTGGCCAGCTGGGCCGACAGCCACACCCCGTCCGACAGCCACACCCTGTCCGACGGTGACCCGACCGGCGGGCAACCGCGCACCGTCCAGCCCTGAACCGTCCGCGCGCGCCGCGGGGGCGGACGGCACAGCGAGCCCAGCCGTCCCCACCGTCATGTGGACTGGTGTGGACGCCCTAGTGAAAGGAGACTCGTCATGACCGTCACGACGTTCACCCTCAACAACGGCGTCGAGATGCCTGCCATCGGCCTGGGCGTGTTCCAGACCCCTCCGCGGGAGACCGCCGCCGCGGTCCGGGCAGCGCTCGAGACCGGGTACCGGCATGTCGACACCGCCGCTGCCTACGGCAACGAACGCGAGGTCGGACAGGCCATCGCCGACTCCGGCGTCGACCGGTCGCGGGTGTTCATCGAGACGAAGGTCTGGATCTCCGACTACGGCTACGAGCAGACGCTGCATGCGTTCGACAAGAGCGCCGGCAAGCTCGGCGTCGACGTCATCGACCTGTTGATCCTCCACCAGGCGCTGCCGTCGGCGTTCGACCGGACCATCGCCGCCTACCAGGCGCTGGAGAAGCTGTTGGCCGACGGAAAGGTCCGCGCCATCGGCGTCAGCAACTTCATGCCCGACCACCTCGACCGCCTGCTCGAGGCGACCGAGGTCGTGCCGGCGGTCAACCAGGTGGAGATCCACCCGTACTTCACCCAGCCCGCCGTCCAGGCCGCCGACGCCAAGTACGGCATCCTCAGCCAGGCGTGGTCGCCCATCGGCGGCATCACCTCCTACCGCGGCAAGGAGGGTGCCCGCAGCACGTTCGATGACCCGATCCTCGCGGCGATCGCCGCCGAGCACGGCAAGACCCCCGCGCAGGTCATGCTGCGCTGGGGCCTGCAGCAGGGCCGGTCGGTCATCCCGAAGTCGACCAAGCCCGCCCGTATCGCCGAAAACTTCGACGTGTTCGACTTCGACCTCACTCCCGGCCAACTCGACGCGATCGACGATCTGGACACCGGTGTGCGTGGCGGCCCTGAGCCCGAGGACGTCACCATCGAGGCATTCGGCCGCGACATCCCCGAAGCCTGACCGGCAGCACGCAATCCGGATGGCTATGAACGCGATCTCGACCCGCAGGACGCTGCTGCGCGCGGCACTGGTGGCCACCGCTGGCGCCGCGCTCGGTGGCTGCGCGTCCCCATCCGACCCGCGGCCTCGCGGACGCGACGACGCAACCATGCAAGGAACCGCAACCGTGGCAACCGCCCCCAATTCCTCACAGGCGGGACGGGTGCTGCTGGCGTACTTCTCTCGGGCCGGCGAGAACTACTACTACGGCGGACGCCGGAACCTCGCCGTCGGCAACACCGAGGTACTGGCCCGCATCATCGCGGGTCGCCTCCACTGCGACGTCCACCGCATCGAGGCCGCCGACCCCTACCCGGACGACTACGACGCCACCGTCGCACGCAACGTCCGCGAGCAGAACGCCGACGCCCGCCCGGCGATCGACGGCCCGCTGCCATCCATCGACCGTTACAACGTGGTGCTGCTGGCCAGCCCCATCTGGAACGTACGACCGCCGATGATCATGTCGACGTTTTCCGAAGCGCTCGACTTCACCGGCAAGATCGTCCATCCGGTTGTCACCTACGCCGTCAGCGGCCTGGGCGCCGCCGCCGAGGACTACGGCCGCGCCTGTCGCGGAGCCACCCTCCGCGACGGCCTGGCCGTCCTCGGCGAGACCGTCGCCGACGCCGACCCGCAGGTCGCGACCTGGCTGACCCGCACCGGCCTCGCATAGGACGCCTGGTTCCGGAAGATCGCGCCGGCCCAGACCTCGATCCGCTAGGGGAGAACATCATCGTGTCCACCCCAGGATCGGGCTACTGCTCCGCGGTCAAAGCCGCCGTCGAAGCCCTCACGCGCACTCTCCGTTGGGAAGTCGCACCCTGGGGGTCGTCGTCATGGTCGTCGAACCCGGCGCGTTCCGAACCGGCGTCGCCGGTCGCTCCCTCACCTGGACGACCGGGCTCCCAACGTCCGCGGCCGGACCGGTTGTTGTCGAGGTTGCGGCCGAGCGGCGCGGCGGTCCTCCAGGGTTCGGTCCGTGTTGGGTCGCGTGGTGTGGGGTCGGCGGCTCGTCCTACGCCCCGTCCAGGGTCGTCCTGGCCGTGCAGGCGGCCTCCACGGTGGGCGCGGGTCTGCCGAGAAGGTGGCCTTGTCCGTAGGGGATGCCCGCGGCGACGACCGCGTCGCGGTCGGCGATGGTCTCGATACCTTCAGCGATGACCGTGCCGTCGATCTCGCGGGCAAGCTGGACCAGACCGGCGGCGACCGCGCGGCAGGCCGGGTCCTGGTCGATTCCCCGCGTGATCATGCCGTCGATCTTGATGATGTCGGGTCGTAGCCGCAACAACTGCGCCAGGCCGGAGTAGCCGATGCCGGCGTCGTCGATCGCGACATGGATGTTGTGGGCGCGTAGGCGGCGGACCGCGCGCATCGCCTCGGGGTAACTGGCGCAGTCCTCATGCTCGGTGATCTCCACGATCAGCCGTTGGCGGTCCTTCTCCTTCAGAGCGCACAGGTGAACCAGCCCCGCGGTGACCGTGCCCGGTGAGGCGTTGACCGCCATCTTGACTCCGGGTGGAAGCGACGCGAGCGCGGACAGTGCCTGGTGGATAGCGGTCATCTCCAGCTCCGGGCCCAGGCCGATCACCTTCGCGTCGGCGAACCAGCCCAGCGGGCCACCGTCCCCCTCGCCGCGGTCGGGGAACCGGGAAAGAGCCTCCACGCCGGCGACCGCGCCGGTCTCGAACCTCACGATCGGCTGGTAGACGATCCGCGGGCCGCCGGCGTCGACAACGTCGCAGACCGTGCGCCACGTCCGGCTGCGCGCCTCCCACATGCGTTGGAGCCCGACCATCGAGGTGCGTAGGAACTCGGCCATCATGACCAGGAACTGGGCGTCGCGGTCCCGCAGCGCCGGTCGCGGCTCGTGCGCGCAGCAGGCCAGCAACCCATACGGCTCGCCAGCGGCGTCGACTACGCACGTTGTCGCGAAGGCACCGACGTGAAGAGCGCTGGCCAGCGGCGCCACTATCCGGCTGTCCCGGCTGGTGTCGGGGCACACGGCCGGCAGGTCTCCCATCCAGTGACGTTCATGGAGTTCCTTCCCGCGCAGCAGGGTCATTCCGGGAGCGATCCCAAACCCCGTGGCGTCCCCGCTCACGACCTGCACCACCAGCAGGCCGTCATCGTCCAGCATGGACAGGGCCGCGATATCCATCCCCAGATGCCGCCGCAGCACGTCCAGCAGCTCGGTCACCTTCCGGTCTTCATTGAGAACGTCCGCCGTGGGCCCGAAGATCGCCACCTCGTCCACCCCCTCCTGCAAGTGGACGTGCCCGACCAGTCCGGTCATCACCAGGATCAACCTGATCGGCATTCATGCATCGCCCCGGTTCGGCCGGCTTGTACCGTGCCAGAACTCGGTCCACCGCCACCCGGACGGCCGGCCGGCAGCGCGCCCGGGACACGGAGATCCGCTTTGGCCTCGCGCCCTGGCGGATTCCAGCCATCCTCTCGGTAAAAATCCGCGCAGAGTCAATGAATGTCCAATTTTCCCGAATCGGATGTAGAGGTAGGTCCACTTTCTGCGACCTCGAGATGTGTCTCGTCCGCATACCGGCGGGGTGAACCTCTGTACGCAACAGGTTGGCGAGGTTCCCGGTTTCCCTGTTTTATGATCTTGATGTACTCCTGCTGTGTCCCCGACTTCCCGGCGCGTCGGCGCAACGCGCCACCGGCAGGCCCGACGATGATGATCCGCCTCCGGCCGGCGCCCTCGGTAGGGTAGCGACAGCGATGTGTGGTGATCCTGATGATCAACGGTTGGACGTTCGAGCCGCGGGACTGGGCGGGTGGCGATGGTTCGGTCCAGGTTGATCCTCATCGGCTACTGGGCCGGCAAGGGCGCTGAGGGCTGGCCTTCGCCGGAGGGATTCGTCGACGCGAACTGGGATGCCGACGAGCGCGAGGTTGTGGGGGACTACCTGCGACGCGGGTTCGTCGTCCGCGCCTACCTGGGCCTCTCGCCGTGCCGGATCTGCGGTCGTGCCAACGGCTCCCTCGAACTGAGCGACGGAACCTACGTCTGGCCGGAGGGGTTGGCGCATTATGTCGCCGACCACGGCGTTCGTCCTCCTGAGCTGTTCGTCTCCCATATGTGGGCGATGATCGACGCGTTTGAGGCGGCTGGCCGCGACGAATCCTGGTGGCGCGGCCAGCACCAGTGATCAGGCAAGAGATCTACCGCGGCGCCACACCCCGGACGGCCGCGTTGATCGGTCGTACCACGGTCTGGCCCATCTCCGCGGGTCCTCGGTGGTACGTCAGGAGGAGTTGGCTGACGTCACGATCGTGAAGCCCCCGCGAAGTCGTCGGTGCCGCCGCGTCGGTGCCGTGCTCACCCCCGACGGAGAGGAGAGCCGTGGTTGACGGTCCGGTCGAACTGATCTTTCCGGATATCGATCTGGATGGGTTCTGGGACGACAACGAGTACGCGGTTCGTGAGTACGTCGACGCACCCCCGTCGGCCGCGGTGATCGCATCCGTCGAGGCGGAACTCGGCTACCGGCTGCCCGCCTCGTACGTGGCTCTGATGCGGGCGCACAACGGCGGGATGCCCCACCGCACCTGCTGTCCCGCGCCGAATCGGACCACGTGGGCCAGAGGCCACGTCGCCGTACATGGGATCATGGGAATCGGCCGGGAGAAGTCGTGCTCGCTCGCGGGCGAGTTCGGTAGTCGCTTCTGGATCGACGAGTGGGGCTACCCCGCCATCGGGGTGTACTTCGCCGACTGCCCCTCGGCAGGGCATGACATGATCGCGTTCGACTACCGCGACCGCGAGCCTGGCGGCGAGCCAAGCGTGGTCCACGTCGACCAGGAGGACGACTACCGGATCACGGTGCTGGCTCCGGACTTCGTGAGCTTCATCCAGGCCCTACGGCCAGAAGAGGACTACGACATCGGAACCTGAGCGTCTGGCCACCGCGGCAGCGTCGCCGGGGGATCGGCCGGGAGTTGCTGCGCCGGGCCGAGATCATGGCGGCCGAGCGCGGCCGCGGGGCGGTCGGCCTCGGCGTGGCAGACGACAACCCTGACGCTCTCCGCCTTTGTCAACGGCTCGGTTACACGACTCGGGTAGGGCGGTGCGTCGACCGTTGGGCATGGGTTGATCACAGCGGCGTCAAGCGCGAGGAGCCGCAGCCGTGCGCCTTCCTCGCAAGCCCCTTGCCTGAGGAAGCGGATCTTGTGCGAGTCCTCGCTACCGCTGGCTAGCGCGGGTTAGACGGTGGCGGGGTAGGTCCAGTGCCGGCGGACCAGTTCGCCGTGCCAGCGCAACAGCGTAGTGGGGAGACCAGGAACGCCGACCGGCGTGGGCGGGGGGAACAGGGCCAGTGTGGCGAGCAGCATCCGACCGGACGGGGCGTACCGCGGCCGAGCGAGCTGCCGGCGCAACACCGCCAGCTGGTGGTGAAGGGCGCCTCTCGGGGTTGTCACCGTCGACCGTCGACGAGGACGGTCCGACAAGTCGATCCAGCCACCAGGTGAAAGGCCGAGGCTAGATATCTATGCTGGCGAGATGGTCGGCGGTGCCCCCGCGCCACTCGACCAGGAACAGAGTGGCGTCGTCGGTCGTGATCCCGCGGCGTTCCCGCATCAACGCATGGGACAGGCTCCGCACCATTTCCTGCACACTGTTGCCACGGGTGTTCTCAACGAAGTTGATCAGGCGTTCCTCGCCGAACTGCTCCCCGCCCGTTTCATGCTCCTCGACGAGACCATCGGTGAAGAACAGCACCCGGTCGCCGCGCCAGAGCATCTTCTCACTGACTTGCGGTATGTCGCCACCGAAGCCGACCGGCAGGGTCCCCGGGCTCTCCAGCGCCTGGATGACCCTATGATCGCGGATCAGCAGAGCCGCCGGGTGGCCCGCGTTGACCCATTGCAGGTGTCCTGTACTGATATCCAAGCGCATCATCTGCGCTGTGACGAAGTGGTCGGGTCCGAACTGCCCGTTGATAGCCGCGTCCATGAACATGTACAACTCGGCAAGCCCGATATCGGCGCGTCTGGCGTGCCGGTAGGCGCCGATCGCGACCGTTGCCAGCACTGCGGCGTCCAGGTCGTGACCCATTGCGTCCATGATGGCTACGTGAAGGATGTTGTCGTTGAGGGCGTAGTCGAAACTGTCGCCCGCGATGTTGTAGGCCGGTTCGAGGATGCCGGCTACCGCGACCTGCGGGGTAATCATGGTCAGCGGGGGCAGCAGAGACCACTGGATCTCCGCGGCCACACTCATCGGTTCGAGACGCCGGGCCTGGAAGAACTGGTCGGTGTAGTTGCTCTTGGTGACCACCAGTTCGGCGACAAGGCCAGCGAGTCGCCGTAGCAACCGCCGGTCATCATCGTCGACCGTGTCGAGAGTGAAGGCCAGCACTCCCACCTGGTCGCTACCGTCCAGCAACGGCAGGAACATCCGTATACCGTCAGCTTGCCGCTGTTCGACGATCATCGTACGGAGGAATGCCGTGCCGGCCGGGGAGTCGTCGATCGGATCGGGCTCCCCGACCGTGAGTCTCCTGCCCGGCAGCGGCGTGAGCATCAACTGCTCATAGTCCTGTAGAAGGATCGCGACGTCCCGCCCACCGATCCGGCCGATCTCTTCCGCCACCAGCGGGGCGATCAGCTGCGGCGGCATCTCGTGGGCGCGGTCCAGCAGCACACCCAGCAGCCGTTCACCGAACCCCTCCGACCGATCCACCATGATCTTGCTGGACTGTCGTTCACCTGCTTCCATCGGCACCTCGTCTCCCTACCTGATCGTCATACTGTGTGAGCCTCGTTGGAAGGCATCGGCCGGTCACGCCGACACCCCGATTCGCTCCTGACTGACGGGGAGGAAGACTCCTGGACATCCCGCGGCTACAGGACATCAAGCCACGATTTTCCGATCTTTCTGGATGGGTCGGGCGGCGGCCTCGTCGTAGCGAGTGTGGTTGCGCAGGCAGCTGTGGAGGATGCCGACAAGGCGACCGAGAAGGCGGCGGAACGCGTAGTTGTGGCCAGACTCCATGGTTCTCTGTACGCTGTTCTCCATGACGGCGTCGGCCGCACAGTCCGGCATTGGCCAGCAGCGGCGTGAACCGCTGGACGCAACAGGTCGGCGAACTTCCTATTGCGCCGGCTGATTGATCTCGATGAGTCCGCCGCGCCCCAACATCTCGGCCGTCGGCGCACCGCCACCTGGTCGGTTCAGGCGGAGCTG
Organism: Frankia nepalensis; assembly: GCF_016786325.1. Classification (GTDB taxonomy): domain Bacteria; phylum Actinomycetota; class Actinomycetes; order Frankiales; family Frankiaceae; genus Pseudofrankia; species Pseudofrankia nepalensis. The sequence continues at coordinate 9,264 of NZ_JADWYU010000233.1, forward strand.
GTGGTGTCCGTGACGACGGTGGAGAGGCCGTTGCCGAGGGCGCCGAGCCAGCCGAACGCCGTGTGCACGGCAGCCGCGGCGTCGCTGGGCGCGGTCACGACATAGAAAGCCACAAAGATCCAAAATGCCCATGGCAGTACAGCCTTCATCGTCGCGCCAACCTCCCGCTACCAGCCTGTAGCCGAAAGGTAACTCTCCGCTGTCGGAGTTGCCGGCTCAACGATGATCGTCTCGGTGCCGGTCAGGCGCTACGGGCCTGTGGCGCGTCAGAACTCGATGTTTGCCGTGTTGCGGGGTGATCGCTGCCAAGGAGCTGCTGGCAGCGGACCAGGGTGTTTTGGCCAGCTCTCACCCCGTCTACGCGTCGCTTTCCAGCATGGTCATGGCGCCGGTGAGGGCAGTCCCTGAGTACCGAGTGAGGAGATGGTCCTCGCCGAAGACCCGTCGGCAGCGGGCCAGGGTGTCCGCGGCCAGCTCCCGCGCTGCTTGTGCCTCGCCCAGCAGGAGCAGGGCGCCAGCAAGGGCGACCGCCGAGAGCAGGGCCATGGGATCATCGGGGCCGAGGAGCTGCCGGCAGCGGACCAGAGTGTCCGCGGCCAGCTCCCGCGCCGCCGCCGCTTCGCCTAGCATCATCATGGCGCCGGAGAGGGTGGCCCTGGAGTACAAGGTGACGGGTGGTTCCTCGCCGAAGACCCGTCGGCAGCGGGCCAGGGTGTCCGCGGCCAGCTCCCGCGCCTCCTGCACCTCGCCCCCCGCGAGCAAGGCGTTGGCGAGGGTGGCCGCCAGATCCAGGGTGGCCGGGCGGTCAGGACCGAGGATGCGCCGGCAGCGGACCAGGGTGTCCGCGGCCAGCTCCCGCGCCTCCTCCATCTCACCCAGCACAACCAGGTCGCCGGCGAGATAGACCGCCGAGTACAGGGTGACGGGGCTGTCCTCGCCGAGAACCCGCCGGCAGCGGGTCAACGTGTCCGCGGCCAGGTTCCGCGCCTCCTGCACCTCACCGAGGAAGGACAGGGCACTGGCGAGGGCGGTGGCCACGCGCAGGGTATGGAGGTCGTCGGGCCCAGGGCGGCCGCGGGTCCACCGCCCCAGGGCGGTGGCCAGCTGGCGGACGGAGTCGGCTTGGCCGTTGCGATACAGATACCAGGCACAGTCCGCGAGCAGTGCGCGGAAGGGCTCGGGCTCGGCGGGCGCCGGTGGGCCGATGGTGGCCAGGTGAGCGCTGGCGGCCTGGATGTGGGGAGCGATGGCGGCCCAAGCCAGCCAGGTAGCAGGATCCTCGGGATCTCCAGGGTTGGCGCTGACCAGCAGGTGCAGACATCGGCCGAGCGTGGCGGCCCGTTCGTCCGGGTCGAGCCGGGCTCGCAGCAGTGCGGCGACCAGACGGTGCAGTTGGACCCCGGTGCCGGTACGGCGGGTCAGCGCCAGCCGGACCAGCAGCCGCAGCCTCTCGGCCGCCTTGCCCCTGTCCCCCGCCACCACCAGCCCGGTGCTGGTGGGGCCAGCTCCGGCCAGGGGGATGGGGTCGGAGGCGAGGAATGCCAGCTGGTCGAGCAGGCCGGCAGCATCGGGGTCCAGCGCGGCCAATCGGGCGCGGGCCGCGGTGACAGTGGCGGCCAGGCCGGCGTGGTCCGGAGTGGCGTCGGCAAGAGCCAGCTGGGGTTGGTCGGCCAGCAGCCGGAGGTAGGCGTCGACGCCGAGGGGGGTCTCGGCGAGGTACGCGCCGGCCTGGTCGACGGCCAGAGGCAGGTCGGTGAGAGCGGAGGCGACCCGGTCGGCGTCGGCGGTGGACAATTCCGACAAGTGGTAATGCAGCAGGGCCACCGACTCGGCCCGGTCGAAGATGCCGATGTCCACAGTCGGCAGGCGGGGTAGCCGGGCGCGGCTAGTGACCAGAACTCGGCCCGACACCCGGGGCGGCAGGACCGCGGCCAACGTGTCAGGGTCGGTGATGTTGTCATAGACCAGCAGCCAGTCGTCCCGGCCGGCGAGTGCCGCCCACAGCATGGCCCGCCGTTGGGCGGGGTCGCCCGGGGGCAGGCCCAACGTGTCAGCCAATGTGCCGAGCCCGGTCGCGGCCTGGTTCGCGGTTTCGGCGTTGATCCACCACACCAACCGATAGGCGCTGGCATGCCGGTGGGCGTATTCGGCGGCCAGCTGAGTCTTGCCGACCCCACCCATCCCGGCCAGCGCCGACACTGTCACTACCGGCTCCGCGTCCCCGGCCAGCCGGGCATGCAGGTCGGCCAGGGCCTGGTCGCGGCCGGTGAAGAACAGGTTCCGTGCCGGGACTGGACCCCAGACGTCTGGCAGCCGGCCCGGGAACACCAGCGGTCTCCCGCCCGAACCTCGCGGCGCGAGTGCACCGCGCTCGCTGCCAGGGAAGGGAACCGTCGCGCCCGCCGGTGGACGGGCCGGACCGGCTAGCCGGTCTACCAGCATTTTTCGCGCCGCCGCCTCGTTCAGACCCACCAGGTCGATATGGATCAGCGGGGTCAACAGCCGTGGATACTCCTCGGGCGCACACCGCCGGATCAGCACTGGGACCAAGAACCCGGAGTCCTCCGCCCGGCGGACGAACGCCGCCTCCCACTCCGCCGTCGTCCAGGTGCGGGCGAAGTAGGCCGGGCTGACCAGTGCCAGCACGCGCCCGGCCCGGGTCAGTGCCCGGTTCATCGCGGCGACGAAGCTGGTGCCCGCGGTCCAGTCCCACACATCAAGTTCGACGCCGTACCCCGCAGACGCCAGGGTCGCCGCGACCCACTCCGCCCACTCCGTATCCGGACCGGCATGCGAGACAAAGAAATCCATCCGACCAACCGGACCGTCTGCCGGCGCCGAGGCCCCCGCACCCGCGCTCATGCCCGAACAGCCTGCCAGAACGGCCACGCTCCGTCACTACCCCTCACGCGCCTGGCAAGGCGGTGAAGACGCAGTATCACGAGCCAGAAACCATGATCCAACTGGTGGACGGCGACCTGCGATCTTGACCTGCGTTTCGTCCGCAAACCATCCGTCGCTCGGGCTGTGGCGACACGGCCGGGCGGCGTCGATCGGTAGCGACGTGAACCGGCGGACCCAGTGATCCATGGTCACCTGCTCAACAGGGATCTCGCGCTTGGCGGGCAGCTTCTCGACGTCCCGGTACAGCGGCGCGCCGGCGGACTTCCAGAACTATCACCCCTGATGGGAACCGGAAGCCGGCGATATCCGAGACCGGGACCCGCGGATGAGGACGGCGGCGAGCCATTGTCCGGCCATGTCTTGGCCGCCGGGACGGACCACGGTATCCGCTGGCGTGACAACGCCCGCGCCAGCGCCTCGCGGCGCATCGGCCAGCGCCTTTACGCGAAGGTCAACACCGTGTCGATGGGCTGGCGTAGTGAGCGGGCCGTCGGCGGCTCGGCATGGGCGAGGCGGAAGAGGAGAGCCTCCGCGTCGCCGCGGCTTGTCTGGAAGAGGGTGTCGTATTGGGCGCGCAGGCGCGGCAGCTCGGCGCGGCTGTCTGTCGAGAGACCATGTCCGTCGCCGCGCTCGGCGCGCGCGAACAGGTAGGGGAGTCCGGTGATGGGCTGGAGGGCGAGGCCGAGCGCGGTGGCGGTGAGCCACATGCGCTGCAGGGCGCGCCCGCCGCGCAGGTAGCTGTCGCGGGTCGTCCCTGGAAAGGTGATCAGGCCCACGGCGGCGGCGGAAGCCACGAGTTCGCGCGTGAGATCCTCGAGTCCGCGGCCGCCGCCGATCCGTCCGATGAACTCCATCACCCGCCACTGCTGCGTCAGCCGCAGCCCGGCCCGTTCGGTCGGGGTGAGCTCGAGGGTGGCGACGTCGAGCCCGTGCGGGTGGGCGCGCACCTCGTCCGCTGTCCAGCGGAACCCTCGACTGGCGTCCTGGTGGATGTTCGGATCGAGGATGCCGACGCGTTCGCCGGCCCCCATCAGAGCTCCGATCCGATCAAGGGCGGCATCGTCACGCAGCAGGTGTAGACGCGCGCCCGCGTCCTCACAGGCGGTCCGCAACGCGCTGGCCGCGGCGTCGGTGAGTGGGATTCTGCCGTCGCGCCGCCGGTTGGTGACACGGCTGGCGACCTGGGCGAAGAGCGGATCGGTCCTGGCGAGTCCGTCCGGGCTGAGTTGGATTCTGCCTACCAGCCGTGGATCGGCGGGATTCGGCCAGGTGTGTACGTGCGTGTGGAGGCCGACCTGCTGGGAGGCCAGGCAGATGTTCTCGATCAGCGCGCCGAAGGCGACCCAGGTGGCGCCGTGTTCGAAGTCGAGGTTGGGCAGGTCCCGGGCCGGGTCATGGTGGCATTCGAGTACCTGTTCCGCAGCCCGCCAGACCAGGCGCCAGGGCTGCGCGTTGTGCGCGGAAGGGGCGAGCGTGCCGACCGTGGCGATCCAGCGCACGACATCTGGTTCCAGCTTCGCTGTCTGCTCGGCGGTGGGTTCTGGTGGCAGCTGTCGTGGTTGGCGCGCTTCTTCGGTAACCGCGAAGGGCGGTGGTGGGGTGACCGGTTCGTGAAGCGTTCCATGGCCGTCCGCGACGATCGTGGCGGGGTCGACGTAATAGCGACCGGACTGGGTGAGCTCGCCGAGCAGGACGCGACGCGCCGCGTCGGCGACGATGGCGCCGCCGAGGGCGACGCCGGACGCCAGCTGCGGCCAGCTGCTGATGGTCTGCGCGACCTCGGGAAGCGAGGCCGCCATGCGCGTGCTGATGTGCTGCTCGTCGACGATCGCGAGGACGATCGGGACCTTCTCCTTGGCCGTCATGCCGCGTAGCTCCTCCGCGCGGAGCTGGCCGACGAGGCCGTGGAGGATGGGACGACCGGGTTCGCGGTCGAAACGCTCGATGTCGAGCAGCCCACGGTCGCTGGTATCCATGATCACTGGAATCCGGTGGTCGCGGGCCCGTTCCCGGATCAGCACCTTCACGCCGAGGTCGTCGCATTCCTCGACGAGGAGGTCGAGTGTGCCGCCGCCGGTGAGGAACTCGTCCACGGTCTCGGGCCGCACGCCGTCGCGGTACAGCTCGACGTCCAGCCAGGGGTCGATCTCGAAGAGCTCGCGCGCGGCCAGCACCGCCTTGTTCACGCCGAGGTCGTGGACACCGCCGCGCAGCCGGTTCAGGTTCGACAGGCTGAGCTCGTCGAAGTCCGCGAGCCTGAACGTCCCGCCGATTCCTTCCAGCGCCAGCGTGACGGCGGCCATGTTGCCGACCGACAGGCCGACGATCCCGATGCGAAAGCCCACGAGCCGTGCCCGCTCGTCGTCGGTGATCTTGTAGCGGTTCCGGTTGGCGCGGACCTCCCTGAACTCGTCCCGGGGAAGCAGGTGTACCAGCCGCCGGCTCCACGGGTAGTAGGCCCAGGAGCCGTAGCGACGCTGGTCACGGCCGTCGAGGTGCCGCCGGACACGCAGGTCGAGCTCGTCGCCGGTCCAGCGCCTTCTCGGGTCGCGGCCGGCGACCAGCTCACCGAGCTGGTCGTCGATGACGTCGTGGACCGAGACGACCTCCCCGGACTCGAGCAGCGTCCCGAGCGCCTCCAGTTGTTCGTCGCGCCCCGTGTCGAACAGCGCCGGCCGCCAGACGTCCTCGTCGACCGGCCACCGGCCTCGCGCCGCCAGTAGCTCGAGGGTCCGCTCGGTCATGTGCGCCTCCCGGGCAAGGATGCTGAGAAGAACGGTGCCGCGAAGAAAGGTGCGGCGAAGAAAGGTGCGGCGAAGAACATCGGGTCACGGGCGGCCGCGCGGAACCGGATTCCTGTCCGAGCCGCCTCGCCGAGCGCTCACCGGGCCGTCAGGTCGCCCGGCGTTCCCCGGGTTCGTCACCAGATCTCAGCATGCTGTCGACGACCTCGGTCAGGCCGGCCACGGCCGGTTCGAACGAAACCGACGTCGTGTAGGGGCCGCCGACCATCACACACAAGGTGTCCGCTATCGCGGGCGCGTCCTGTCGACCGAACTCCTCGCAGATTCGCCATCCGACCAGGAGCATGATTCTGTGCTGATTCTGCCGGGTTCCCGGCGTGAACCACAGCATTCTACGTCCGAGGGCGCGGCCAAGAGACGCGATGGTGAGGACGAGGATGAGTCCCAGGCGGCCCGTGGCGCGCCACCGCGGGGCGACCACCAGCCGAGCCGGTTCCAGCACGTCTCGCTCGTCGCAGCCGTGCGCGACGAGCAGGCCCGCGGCGAGAGCCGGGTCCCAGGCTCGGACCCGGCTGTCCGGCAGCGCCTCCAGCGGAGCCACCCGGGCGCAGGCGATGATCGCGTCGTCCGGCCGCGACCTCAGCAGGAGATGATAGGCGACCAGGTCGTGCGGGTCGGGATCGAGGAGGGCTCCGCCGGCACTCTGGAACTGTGGCCGCATCCCCTCCTCCCAGAGAGCCTCCCCGCGAAACCGCTGGATGTCGCCGATCCATTCCGGGGCCTGGTCGACGTTCCCAGCGCCGTCCCCGCCGACGGGCCCGCGGACGTCCAGACGCAGACCGAGACTGTCGAGGGTGGACGGTATCGACGGTCCGCACAGCCGGGCGGCGATCCGTCCACGACGCGTTTCGTCGGGCGTGGCGGGTGCCGGGCGCGATTCCGACGGCCCTTTTCGGTCCGGCGTCTCGGGCATCGTCGATGACGGGTAGGACAATGACGTGGACATGTCACCCTCTCGCCTGGGCCACGCGCGCGGCACTTCTGATTCTCGCGCCGGGCATGTGGCTCACGCTTTGCCGGCCGGGCAAGGCGGGGAAAACTACGGATGAAACACTTGGCCCTGGAAGGCGGCCGAGCCCGGAAGAATAATCCACTCCTGGGCGGCACCGGGCGCCGACCGGACCGGGATCGTGAACGGTATTGTCGTCGCGGGCCGAAGGCCTATGTCGCTCTGTGGCGCGGGCCGGTCAGTGAACGACGAGGGGCCGCCAGCGGTCGTCACGGGCTCGTCGTCGAGGGGCCCGTTGGCCTGGCTTCTCGGCCCATGCGCGCGAGGTGGCGTCCAGTCGTCGGCGTCGGTCGGCCGCGCGCGGCGGGCCGTCGCGTAGGGTCTCACCGCCGTGGGCCTCGGCCCGACGGGGCGCGCGGCCGCGTGGCGAGACGCGGGGATCAAGAAGCGGGGATGAAGCCGGCACACGCCCTCAGTCCGACGGAAGAGAGTCAGATGATCTTTATCACCGCCAAGTTCCGTGTCCGGCCCGAGGACGCGGACCGTTGGCCGGCCATCGTCGAGGACTTCACCCGGGCCACCCGGAGCGAGCCGGGCTGTCTGTGGTTCGACTGGTCGCGCAGCCTCGAGGACCCGACGGAGTACGTGCTCGTCGAGGCCTTCCGGGACGACGAGGCGGGCGCCGCGCACGTCCAGTCCGCGCACTTCCTGGCGGCGCGGCAGATGCTGCCCCGGCACCTGACCGAGACCCCGCACATCGTTAACGTGACCGTTCCACAGGACGACTGGTCCGAACTCGGCGAGATGGCCGTGCCAGCCGCGGACTGAACGTCCGGGCGATGATCTGGTGGTTTCGTCCCAGCCAGGGCTGGGACGAAACCACCAGATCATGAAGGTCGTCCGGCCGCGCGAGCATGCCATGCCCCCGAGCGAGCCGCCGTGCGGCCGTGTTCGTGCTGGGGGTCGTTCGCGGCGCCGCGCCGCCGGCCGCCGCGAGGCCCGGCCGGTCGCCGGCGGTGTCAGGCGCCGGTGGTCAGCCACAGCTCGGCCGGCGTGCGCACCTGCGCCAACGGCTTGTACTCCAGCGGTCCGCCGGAGGCGAGCCGGAGGTCGGGAAACCGGTTGGCGAGCAGTTCCAGGGCGGTTCTCAGCTCGAGCCGCGCCAGCGGGGCGCCGACACAGTTGTGCATCCCGTGCCCGAAGGTCAGGCTCACCCGGCCGCGACGGTCCAGCCGGAACCGGCCGGGCTCGTCGGCGACGGTCTCGTCGTGGTTCCCGGAGCCGTACAGCAGCAGGACCTTGTCGCCGGCGCCGATCGTGACGTCGCCCAGGGCGACCTCGCGGGTGGCGGTGCGGAACAGGCCCACGACCGGGGCGTCCAGCCGAAGGCCCTCGGCGATCACGGTCGGGAGGTCGAGCTCGCCGCGGGCGAGCGCCGCCCAGCGGCCGGGCTCGCTCAGCAGCGCGACCATGATGTTCGTGAGCGCGCTGCCGGTGGTCTCGTTGCCGGCCGCCACCAGGTTGAAGACGTTGTTGGCGATCTGGCCCGGCGTGAGCAGCCGGCCGCCCACCTCGTTGTGGATCATGTAGCTGACCAGGTCCTCGCCGGGGTCCGCGGCGCGGCGCTCCACGAGGTCCAGGTAGTACTGGACGGCGTTCCAGAGGTCGGCGCCGAGGGCCTCCTGCTCCTCGGCGGTCATGAAGCCGTGTCCGAGGTAGAGCGTCACGATGCCCTCGGCCCAGCGGCGGACGGTGCCGAGGTCCTCCTCGGGCAGCCCGATCACGCCCAGCACCACCGCGAGCGGGAAGACGGTGGAGAACTGCGAGACGAGGTCGAACCGGCCGCCGGCGGCGTCGATCGCGTCCACCCGCCGCCCGATGATCGTGCGGACCGTGGGCTCGTACCCGGCGATCGCGCGTGGCGAGAAGCTCTCGTGCAGGCCCCGGCGGATCGGCCCGTGCGCCGGCGGGTCCAGCGTCGTGACGGTCCCGTTGTCCGCGTAGAAGTCGCAGACCCGCTGCGCGATCTCGGGCAGCCCCGTCGGCTTGCGGAACACCTCCGCCGAGGAGTAGGTGGCCGGGTCGAGGGTCATCGCCCGGATGTCGGCGAAACGGGTGACGCACCAGGCCCCGAGCGCCTCCGAGTAGAAGACTGGCCGCTCGCGCCGCGCCAGTTCGAAGTACTCATAGGCCGCGCGGCTGTGCTCCCCGAACGGGTTGAACGACCCGAGGTCGGACACCGTCGGCCCGGGCCGGTCGGGCGCGTCGGCGCCGGCCAGCGTCTCCTCATCGGGGACGGTCGTCATCGCGGTCTCCTTCTCGGTTCGTGGTGGATATGTGCCATCCAGGTGGCCCCGGACCGCGCGTGGGTGATGACATGCGTCGTTCGCCTGCTCCCCGGCGGGGGTGGAAACGTGCCGCACCCCGGCGCGCGGCCCGGGACCGCCTGCCGGCGGTCGTCCGCGCTGGCCGTGGTGGGTCAGGACGCGAAGCCGCCGGGTGCGCGGTACGTCAGCGGGCCAGGCCCGGCAGCACGACCTCGGCGTGGTTGAGCCGGAAACCGGCGGGGGCGGCAGGGGCGGAGGGTGCGACGGGGCGCGCGATGGGCGTGCGGGCCTCCTCCGCCGCGGTCATCGCGGGCAGGACGACCTCGGCGTGGTTGAACCGGGTTCCCGCCATCGAGGGCGCGACGACCGGGGCGCTCTCGCGTCCGACGGTGGGGCGCGCCGCGTCGTCCGTGCTCGGAACGGCCGTGCTCATGTTTTCCTCCTGCATTGTTGGGTGGCAGCCGAATGGGCGGCCACAGGCGGCCGTCCTCATTGAAATGGTGTGATCGCCCCCCGGCATGAGTAAAAACTACCTATCCGCCGTCGCCCGGTATGGGCGAGCGCCGGAGTGGTGAGGTCTCCCGGCCGGCGCCGGGCCGCCAGGACCCGCCGGTGTGCCCGCGACCCGGGCCGCGGCAAGGGCGTGGGCGCGGCGGTCGGCGCCGTGGGGCGTGGCGGAAACAGGCACCGGGCGCCGCCCTCGATGAGTAGAAGTTACTCATCCGCGAGAACGGCCGCGCTGATTCGATTCGCAGCGGCGCGACGCGGTCGCGCCGAGCCGGCGGGATGCCCGTGCGCGGTTCCGGATTGAAACCGGGCCGGTTCGGGATGGCGTCAATCAACCGAATGGCTCCGGTCAGCCGGATGGCGAGGACGAGATTCACCCGATGAAGCGCGCGTTTCGGCTGCTGCCGACGCTGCCCCGAAGGGGCTGGGTGGTGCTCGGTGCCGACCTGCTGTCGGCGGTCGGCTCCGGCCTGACCCTGCCGTTTCTCCTGGTCTACCTGCACACGGCGCGCGGCCTCGGCCTCTCGGTGGCCGGCTGGGCCGTGGCGACCGTGGCGCTGATCGGGCTCGCGGGCAATCCGATCGGCGGGGTCCTGGCCGACCGGGTGGGACCCGCCGTGGCCGTCTCGGTCGGTCTCGCGATCGGAGGTGCCGGCGCGCTCTGCCTTGCCGGCGTGCGCCAGACCTGGCAGGCGTTCGTCGCGACCGGGCTGGTGGGTCTCGGCGCGGCGGCGGTGCTGCCGGCGCAGGACACGCTGCTCACGCGCCTGATCCCGCCGGCCGACAGGTCATCGGCCTACGGACTGCGGTACGCGACGATGAACGTCGGTCTCGCCGCGGGCGCGCTGGTCGGCTCGCTGATCGTCGACGGCGCCGAGCCGGCCTCTTTCATGCTGCTCTACTACCTCGAAGCGGCCTGCCTGTTTCTGGCGATACCGGTGTTCCTGACGGTGCGCCGCGCCGGCCTCATGACCGGCTCGGCACCGTCGTCCGGTCCGTCGTCCGGGTTCGAGCCGTCGGCGCGGCCCGAGTCGTCGTCCGGACTGGAACCGTCCGGACTGGAACCGTCGGTGGCCGAACCGTCAGGGCCTGAAAGGCCGTCGCGGTCGGCGGGCCGGGAAACGGGCCTCCGCCGGCGGGGGAGGCCCGCCGACCGGGTGTTTCTTCGGCTGTGGGTGCTCACCGCGCTGCTCGTCGCTGTCGGGCTGGCGCAGTTGCACGCCGTTTTCCCGGTGTACGCCACCGAGGTCGCCGGCCTCGCGCCGAACGTGCTGGGCCTCGCCTTCGTCGCCAACATGATCACGGTGGTGCTGGCACAGCTCGTCGTGCTGCGGGTGCTGGCCGGCCGGCGGCGCACCACCGGGCTCGCGTCGGTCGCGGCCACCTGGGGCGTGACCTGGGGAATCGTCCTGGTCGCCGGCCAACTGGGAGGGTCGACCGCGATCGTGCTGTTGGTGCTCGCGGCGATCGTCTTCGGGGTGGGGGAGACGCTGCTGGCCCCGACCGTGCCGGCGCTCGTCAACGACCTTGCTCCCGAGCGGCTGCGCGGTCGGTACAACGCCGCGTCGGCCCTCGCGCACACCACCGGCTTCGCCGCCGCGCCGGTCGTCGCCGGCGTCGCGCTCGACCATGGCCACGGCACCGGCCTGCTGGCGGCCATGATCGTGGCCTGCGGCGTGGCGGCGCTCGCGGCCATCCGGCTCCGTCGGCGGTTGCCTGCTCGCGTCGACCTGGGCGGGCGTGACGTGCCACCGGCAGGCACCGAGATCGCGTGGGCGGATGGCGCGGCGGCGGACCTCGCTCTCCACACCGGCGTCGCGGTGCCGGTCGACGGGGCCGTGTCGATGGACGGCGCCGTGTCGATGGACGGCGTCGTATCGATGGACGGCGTCGTGCCGGTCGACGGGGACACGCCGCGGCCGCGGATCAGGGCGAGGACCGAGCTGGGCGCGTCGAAGCGGGAACGCGGCGCCTACCCCGCCGCCGAGCTCGACCTGCGGGTCGCCCTTGGGCTGGCCGAGCGCCTGTTCGGCGAGGACGCCGTGGAGGTTGCCTTCATCCGCAACGAACTCGGCATGACGCTGCGCTACGCGGGCCGGTTCGACGAGGCGGCCGCGTGCTACGAGCATGCCAGGGAGATCCTTGAGCGCCGGCTCGGCGCGGACCATCCCGACGTCGCGAGCGTCCTGCACAACCTCGGCGGGCTGGCGCACGCCCGTGGTGATCTCGCCGCCGCGGAACCGCCCGCGCGTCGAGCGGTCGCGATCCGCGAGCGTGCCCTCGGCGCGGACCATCCCACCACCATGGCCGACCGAGGAGCGCTGGCCGCGGTTCTGCTGGCGAGCGGGCGGCACGATGAGGCCGCGGCACTGCTGAGATCCGTCCGCGACGTGTTCGAGAAGACCTATGGAGCCGACCACTACGAGGTGGCGGTCGTGCTGCACAACCTGGGCACCGCCAGTTATGCGATGGGCCGCGTCGAGGAGGCGGACGAGGCGCTCACCCGCAGCCTCGCGCTCAAGGAGCGGGCGCTCGGCGCGGACCACCCGGAACTGGCGGGGACGTTGTGCAACCTGGCCCGCCTGCGCCACGAGGCCGGTGCAATGGATGCGGCGGCGGGGCTCTACGAACGGGCGCGCGGTGTTCTGGCGCCGCGCGTCGATCCGGACCACCCGACGTTGCGGATCTGCGAAGAGGCCCTGGCCGTGCTCGGGCCGCGAGCACGGCTTTCTCCCGACGGTCTCCCGCGCCACGGCCGGCCAACCAGGAATCGAAGGTGACCTGACATGCCCAGCTTCGACACCGACACCGACACCGAGAGCCAGAGCGACGGGCTGGCCGGGCTGCTCGACCCGGCGAGCCGCGCTTTCATCCAGGATCCCTATGCCGCGTATGCCGCGGTCCGCGACGCCCATCCGGTGGCCCGCTCGGCCACCGGGGCCTGGCTCGTGACCGGGCACGACGACGTCACCCGGGCGCTCACGGACACCGAGCGGTTCACCAGCCGGAAGAACCTGGACGGCGACTACCCGTTCACCGCCGAGACCGTGGCCGTGCTGCGCCAGTCCCGGTTCTTCGCCCAGGGGATGTTCAACGCCGACCCGCCAGACCACGGGCGGATGCGCGGCCTGCTCGCCGACTTCTTCAGCCCGCGCAGCGTGCGGCGCGCCGAGCCCATGATCACGAGCGTGGCCGCGTCCCTCATCGACACCATGGCGGGCGACGGGCGGGCAGACCTCGTGGCGCGGCTGGCCTACCCGCTGCCCATGAGGGTCATCTGCACGATCATGGGCGTGCCGGAGCGGGACCACGCGACGGTCAAGACGTGGAGCAACGACTGGACGGCCCTGCTCGTCCTTGCGCTCCCGCCCGAGCGGCAACTGGAGTGCGCGCGCAGCCTGCTCGACTACGAGCGGTACTGCGTGAGCCTGCTGGACGAGCGCCTCGCGGATCCGCGCGACGACGTCGCCAGCGTCCTGGCCGCCGCCGCGCTCGGCCCGGACAGGTCCTGCTCCCTCGACGAGGCGGTGGTGGTGCTCAGGTCGCTGCTGCTCGCGGGACACGAGACGACCTCCGGCCTGATCGGGAACACCGTCCTGCACCTGCTGAGGACTGACTCCTGGAGCACGCTCGTCGCCCGCCCCGACCTCATCCCGGCCGCGGTCGAGGAGGGCCTGCGGTTCGACCCGTCGGCGCAGAGCACGACCCGGGTGACCACCAGCGACGTGGCGATCGGAGGTGTGCTGATCCCGGCGGGCTCGCTGGTGCACCCGATGACCGGCGCGCTCGGGCGGGCGCCAGGCGCCCTCGTGGACCCGGACGTGTTCCGCGTCGACCGGGAAACCCCGGCCCGGCATCTCGCGTTCGGCTACGGCATTCACTACTGCCTCGGTGCGGCGCTCACCCGCCTGGAGATGAAGGTCGTGCTCGCGGAGCTCACCGCCCGCCTGCCGCGCCTGCGGCTGGCCTCCGGCCACGAGCCCGAGTTCCTGCCCGGCGGGTTCAACTTCCACGCCCTGTCCGGCCTGCCGGTGGAGTGGGACTGACCAGTCCCGCGTCTTCCGGTTCTCGCCGGTTCTCGGCGCGCCCGGTGCTCCGGAGATACCGCGCCCGTGCCCTGACCGTCCTTCGTTTCCGTGCCTCTGGGAGCCGCGATGACCATGCCTGCCACCGCCGGTGAGAGTTCCCTGCTCGACCTGCGGTCCTTCAATCCCTTCGGCCCGCACGTCGCGCGGGCCTACGAGTTCTTCGCGCAGGCACGGGCGCACGAACCCGTGTTCTTCTCCGACTCCCTGAACGCGTGGTGCCTGACCCGTTATGAGGACGTGCGCAGGGTCGCGGCCGACGCCACCCGGTTCTCGTCCCGGGAGGCGTTCCCCCGGCCGGTCGGCCTCCCGAGCGCGGCGCAGCGGGTGATGGACTTCCTCTACGACAACCCGACGCTGCTGCTCACCGACCCGCCGGGGCACGGCCCGGTGCGCCGGATCGTGCACGAGGGCTTCTCCCCGCGCGCGGTGGCGGGCTACGAACCACACCTGCGCGAGATCATCGAAGGGCTGGCGGACCAGCTGGTCGGCCGGGAGCGGTTCGACCTGGTCCGCGACTTCGCGACCACCTTCCCCCTGCTGGGCGCGATGCGGGTGCTCGGGTTCGCCCCGGAGCATGCCGACGACCTCGGACGGTGGGTGAACGACCTGCTGACGTTGCTGGCCAGCTGGCCGTTCCTCGACCCGGACGGGCTGCGGGCGCACGGGGAGAGCTTCGCCGGGGCGTTCGACTACCTGAACCAGGTGATCGAGCAGCGGCGGCGCCACCCGGCCGACGACCTGATCAGTTTCATGGTGCACAACGAGGTCCAGGGGCGCCGGCTGGCGGACGTGGAGATCGCCGACGTCGCCGTCGGGGTACTCGCCGCCGGCTGGGAGACGACGGGCAACGCGCTGGTGTCCCTGATCTCGGCGCTGCTCGCCGAGCCGGAGCGGTGGCGGACGCTGGTGGCCGGCCGGATCGCCGTGGACGCGGCGATCGCGGAGGGGCTGCGGTACGACATGCCGATTCTCGGCACGTTCCGCCGCGCCACCGAGGACGTCGAGATCGGTGGGAAGACGGTGCGGGCCGGGGACGCGGTGGTGCTGCTGTTCGCGGCGGCCAACCACGATCCGGCGCAGTTCGCGCAGCCGTCGGAGTTCCGGCTGGATCGCCCCCGCCGCCCGGACATGGCGTTCGGGCACGGTGTCCACAACTGCGTCGGCGCCCCGCTGGCGAAGCTGGAACTGTCGATCGCGCTCGAGGCATTGGTGGCGCGGTTTCCCGATCTGAAGCTCGACGACCCGGACGCCCCGGTGACGTACAAGCCGATGGGACAGTTCAAGGAGCGGACGGAGCTGTGGCTGCGCCCGTAGGGCGCGGTCCTTCCAGGCACCAGGCGCGGACGCCCACCGGCCACCAGTGGCCGG
>NZ_JADWYU010000234.1 GCF_016786325.1 Frankia nepalensis
TTCGTCGACGTAGACGGTGTCCGGCAGCGACGGGTCCTTGGTGGAGGTCGACGCCCACAGCGGCCGCTGCGGGCGGGGGGGGGGGGGGGGGCCGGGGGCCCCCCCCCGCCCCGCCTCACTCGACGCCGCCAGCCTGGCGCGCGGCGCCGGCGGCGAGCAGGACGTCCACCTCGGCCTCGGCGAAGCCCCAGGCGAGCAGGGCGGCCCGGGTGTGCTCGCCGGCCGAGGTGGGCCGCCCCGCCGGGCCGGCCGGGGTCCGGCTGAACCGGGGCGCGGGCGCCGGCTGCACCACACCGTCGACCTCGACGAACGTGCCGCGAGCGACGTTGTGCGGGTGGCGGGCCGCCTCGGCGGGCGTCAGCACCGGGGTGAAGCAGGTGTCGGTGCCCTCGAGCAGCTTCGACCACTCGTCCAGCGTCCTGGTCCGGAAGACGGCGGCCAGCCGCTCCTTCGTCGCTGGCCACGTCGCCGGGTCGCTCTGCTGCCGGATCAGATCCTTGTCCTCGCCGTCCTCGAGGCCGATCAGCGCGAGCAGCCGGGCGTAGAACTGGTGCTCGCCGGCGCCGACGGCCACATGCCGGCCGTCGGCCGTCTCGTAGACGTTGTAGAACGGCGCCGCCAGCCCCAGGATGTTCGAGCCCGGGTCGGCCGACCAGCTGCCCTCGGCGCGCATCCCGTGCAGCAGGGTGGTCAGCAGCGCCACCCCGTCGACCATCGCCGCGTCGACCACCTGGCCGCGGCCCGAGACGGCCCGCTCGACCAGGGCCGCCAGCACCCCGACCACCAGCAGCATGCCGCCGCCGCCGTAGTCGCCGAGCAGGTTCAGCGGCGGAGCGGGTGGCTGGCCCGGCCGGCGCAGCGGCTCGAGCGCCCCGGCGAGCGCCACGTAGTTGATGTCATGACCGGGAGCCTTCGCGTACGGCCCGTCCTGGCCGAACCCCGTCATCCGGGCGTACACCAGCCGTGGGTTGCGCCCCAGGCACATGTCCGGCCCCAGCCCGAGCCGCTCGGCGACCCCAGGGCGGAACCCCTCGACCAGCACGTCGGCCGCGTCGACGAGCCGCAGCGCCGCCGCGACGCCGTCCGGGTGCTTGAGGTCCAGCGCCACCGACGGCCGTCCCCGCGTCACCAGGTCGAACCGCCGGTGCCCCCGCAGCGCCCGCTCGGTGGCGCTCTCGTCGTCGCCCGCCGCCACGTCCTCGACCCGGGCGACCCGCACGACATCGGCCCCGAGATCGGCCAGCACCATCACCCCGAACGGCCCGGGCCCCCGCCCCGCCAGCTCGACGACCCGGACCCCCGCCAGCGGCCCGCGCCGCGCCGCCGCGCCGTTCCCGTCGTCCTCGCCATCTGAAGCGCCAGCCAGGTTGTTCGATGCGATCGCCACGGCAGGGGAGTGTACGCTCACTCATCTCGTGGCGCTCGCGCGAGCGGCCACCGGGCGAGGCGCGACCGAGCCGCCCGGACACCGTCCCAGCCGGTCGCCGCGCGTCATGGCTCGTGGGCTTTCGCCCATGATCCCAGGGGCCGTGGTGGCGAATGTGGCCGTACTCGCCACCACGGGGCATGCCCGGATCTCATGCGTGGACGCCGGGGCCCTCACGGCAGGCATCGGGGACGGGGAGCCGGCCGACCAGGTGTGGCAGGCCCGGGCGCGGCAGGTCCAGGCGCCCGGCGCGCCGCGGCGCCCGGGCAGGCGGGCATCGGATCGGAGGGCGGTTCACGGGCGCCAGGGCTTCTCCGTGGCCGTGATGAGCTTTCCCATGAGCCGTCGGCGAATACGCGCCAGGCGCGGCGCGACGATTCAGGCGAGCAGTCGACCGCGCGACAGGTCGTTCACACGGTGACGCGTCGACGACATGGCAGGTACAGCGTCCGTACTGGTCGAGGACCGCGCGGGCCGCGCATCCTCGATCGCGGGGCTGATATTGGTCGGCCTTCGCCCGAACAGTGCGCATCTGATTTCCACGCGAGTCGCTCAGGAATTTCCTGGCCATATTCGACGACGGGCTGGTCTTTTCGCGCGCCGTGGGTGACGAGAACCGGACGGGTAATACCCCTCCGAACCTGGTGAAAGGAATGTTCGACGATGAGCATTCGAAGGTCGGCCCCCGGCCCGATCACCCGGCGCCCGGCGCGGCCCGGTCGCGCGGCGCGGCGGGCGGCGGCGGTTCTGGCCACCGTCGCGGTCACGGCGGTGGTGGCGCCGGTGGCACCCGCCGTCGCCGGGTCGCGGCCGAGCATCCCGGACCACGGCGCCGCGGTGTCCTGGGGATTCAACGAGCTTGGCCAGCTCGGGGACGGGACGCTGACGTCCCGCGCGGTCCCCGGCCCGGTGCTCGGACTGACCGACGGCGTCGTCCAGGTGGAGACCGAGGGATACCACAGCGTCGCGCTGGACTCCGCCGGCGCCGTGTGGACCTGGGGGAGCAACGACGGCGGACAGCTGGGCGACGGGACGCTCGACGGCCGGACCACGCCGTTCAAGGTGGTCGGTCTCGACAACGTCGTCCAGGTCGCCGCCGGCTACTGGCACACGCTGGCGCTGCGCGCCGACGGCACCGTCTGGCAGTGGGGATCGCACGCCGAGTGGGTCGCTGGCGGGGGCTTCGGCGACATCATCCCCACGCCCGAGCAGGTGCCGGGCCTGAAGAACGTGCGGCAGATCGCGGCCGGCGGGAATCACGACCTCGCGCTGAGGAACGACGGCACCGTCTGGACGTGGGGCTCGAACGGCGCGGGCGAGTTGGGGGACGGCACGTTCACCCGCAGCCGCGTGCCCGTCCAGGTGCCGGGTCTCACCGACGTCACCCGGGTCGACGGCGGCGCCCAGCACAGCATGACGCTGCGCGCGGACGGCACGGTCTGGACCTGGGGCTCGAACAGCTGTGGGCGGCTGGGCAACGGGTCCACGAGGTTCTTCAGCGAGACGCCCGTGCTGGTCAGCGCGCTGGACAACGTGGTCGCCATCTCCGCCGGCGGCCGGCACGACCTGGCGGTCGTCGGCCGCGAGGGCACGCGGGGCCAGGTGCTCGCCTGGGGCTGCAACGAGCGGGGCCAGCTGGGCACCGGCACGACGACCAGCAGCGCCCGGCCGGTGACTGTGTACGGCCTGCCCGCCGACGTCGTCGAGGTGTCCACCGGCCTCAACCACAGCTTCGCGTTGCGTGCCGACGGAACGCTGCTCTCCTGGGGCGCGAACTCGAAGGGGCAGCTCGGGGTCGGCTTCATCTCGCCCTACGCGTCGACCCCGTACACGGTCGGGTCCGGGTTCCGGCACGTCGCGGGCGGCCAGGAGAGCACCCTGGCGACGAGGTAGCTGGAGCCCACGAACCGCCCGGTGAACCCGGAGTCACCGGCCCAGCCGCCTGACCCCGGCTGGGCCCGTGCCCTGGCCCGGCCCGGGTCAGGACGGGGCCTGGAGGCGGGCCTGGTAGTGAGGGCGGCCCGCGGAGTCGATGAGTTCCAGGCGGAAGCCGTCCTCGCGGATCAGGTAGGCGAACAGGGTGGGGCGGCCCTGGGCGTCGGGGCTGGTCATCTCCAGGCGCCAGCCCTCGGCCGCGAGGCGGGCCACGTCGGTTGCCAGGTCGTCGGTCCAGTAGGCGAAGTGGTGCAGGCGGGGCCCAGCGCTCTCCCAGATCGTGCCCGGCCTGCCCTCGATGAGGTCGAGGTGGATCGGGCCCTGCCGGGAGACGCAGGAGATCGGGCGGGGCTGGGGGACGCCGTCGACGGTGTGGAACACCCCCTCGCCGGCCGTCGGCGTCGTCCAGGTGACGCCGAGGGCGTCGGCGAGCGCGAGCATCGAGGCGCCGAGGTCGTCGGTGGTGATGCCGATGTGGAAGGGCACCGCGTCCATGTCCACTCCCGGGTGGTCCACTCCTGGGTGCCAGATGCCGCGGCCGTTGACCGTTCCGAAACCACGGCGATATTTTCCTGGCGTCGAACGCAAGGCTACCCTTGCTTCCGCTCGGGGGTGGCCTTCGCCGCGGGGAACGCTCCGACGCCGGGAGGCCGGATGGCCACGCACCAGACCTCGAACCCTCCGACCTCGACGTTTGACCACCTCTCGCCCGCGGTCCACGGGCCGGCCTACTGGGACGCGATCCGCGAGCTGGCGAGCCTTGGGCCGCTGACCTGGGTGGAAAGCCAGGGCGGCTACTGGGCGGCGACCTCCTGCGACCTGGTGCTGCGGATCGCGCAGGACTGGGCGACGTTCACCTCCACCCAGGGGGTGTCGATCACCCGGCCCGGCTTCGACCTCATGCCCCAGCTGGTGCCGATCGAGCTCGACCCTCCCCGCCAGCGCGCCTATCGACGGCAGGTCAACCCGCACCTGACGGTGAAGTCGCTCGACCATCTGGCCGGCCCGATCCGCGACATAGCCGACGAGCTGATCGACACGTTCGTCGACGCGGGACGATGCGACCTGGCCGTCGACTTCGCGCGCAAGCTTCCCGGCACGGTCCTGTTCCGGCTGCTCTTCCACGCCACCGACGAGGACTTCCACGCGGTCGAGCCCGCCGCCCGCCTCGTCAGCTTCGAGTCGGACCCGGCGAAGACCGCCGCGGGCGCCGCCACGTTGCGGGCCTGGGCCGCGAGCGCCTTCGCGAGCCGGGCAGGAGCGGACGGCCCGACCGCCGAGCATGGCGCGGACGTCGTCGACGCCGTGCGCTGCCTGGGCGACACCGGCGAGACGTTCGTGGACCACGAGTTCCTCTCCGGGCTGCAGCTGCTGATCCAGGGCGGGATCGGCACCTCGGCGAGCGCCATCGCCGCGACCGCGCGCGTCCTCGCCGAGCGTCCGGACCTGCAGGCCCTGGTCCGCGCCGACCGCGCGCTGGTGCCGGCGCTGGTGGAGGAATGCCTGCGGCTGGAGACCCCGCTGCCGCTGATGTTCCGCACCGCGACCCGGGACGTCGAGGTCGCCGGCCGCTCGATCAGGGCGGGCGACAAGGTTGGCCTGTTCTTCGGCGCGGCGAACCGCGACCCGGAGGTGTTCGAACGGCCCGACGACGTCATTCTGAACCGGCCACGCAACCGGCACCTGACGTTCGGCGCCGGGCCGCACCGCTGCGTCGGCTCGAACCTCGCCCGTCTGCAGATCCGGGTGGCGGTGCGGCGCCTGCTGGAGCGGCTCGGCCCGTTCCACATCCCCGCCGGGGCCGAGGTCACCTACTTCAGCCTGCAGGCCCGCGGCCCGGCGTCCGTCCCACTCGTGTTCGAGCCCGCCTGACGCCGGCCGACCGGCGGGACCTACGGAACCGGGGAGGACCAACGGAACCGGCCGGTCGGCGGGACGGTTGGACGGACGGACCGATCGGATCAGTCGTTCGGTGGGCCGTCCGTTTCGGGCCCAACGCCTGGCTGGTTGGGCGGTTGGTTGGTCGGGTGGGCGAGTGGCGCGGGCCCGCGCCGTCGACGGGGAGCGTCGCGCGGCCTGCGTACGCTGGCGCCGTGACCACCAACGAGCGGTCGGCCAGCCACGGGCCGCGGCCGGTGAGCGCCGGGCCGCGGCGGACGACCCGGGACCGGATCCTCGACGCGGCGATGGACCTGTTCGCCGAGGTGGGGTTCAGCGGCGCGACCATCAGCGAGGTCGAGCGGCGGGTGGGTCTCGCGGCCGGCACGGGCAGCCTGTACCGGCACTTCCCGTCGAAGGAGGCGCTGCTCAAGGCGGCGGTGGAGCGGGAGGTCACCCGGCTGCGCGACGAGATGGCGGTCGGGCGGGCGGCGCTGCCGCGCTCGGCCGACCCCGCCGAGCACCGCCTGCGGCTCTACGAGCAGCTGCTCGCCGACATCCGCCGCTTCGACCGGCTGTTCCGGCTGATGCTCAACGAGGGTGAGCGCATCCCGGAACTACGGGAGGCCATCTGGGCGGCACTGCGCCGGCCGGTCCCCACCGATCCCCGGGAGGAGGACGTGGTGGACGCGATCGCGGTGACCGCCCTCGGCGGCTACCACCTTTTCTCGACGATGCAGGGCCGGCCCTTCAACGGCGTCGCTCAGGACCAGTTCCTGCGCACCCTCGTCGACCTCACCCGCGCGTCCGCATGGGAGGGCGCCTCGCCCGCCGCCGACTGACGGGAAACCTCGTGACCGGTGAGCGGGGCGGCCCTGGCGGGCGGCTGGTCATGACCTGTGGGGTGTTCGACCATGATCCCAGAAGTCATGGTGCCGAATATCTCCTCGTTGGGCGCCATGGCCCATGGACCGATCCCAGGACTGGCCAGCCATCAGCGGTTTTCCGTCGCCCCGCGTGGCCGGCCAACGCCGGCCCTCGGAACCATGGGGCGCGTCCCGGGCCCTGGCACCAACCAGGCCCCACCCGTCGCCGTGCTCGACATGATCTCGACTTCCGCGCTCTCTGGTGGTCGTGGACCGGTCGGGCCGCGACCACCAGAGAACACAGCTGGTGATCATGCGTGACGGGCCGGCGCCGGGCGGCCGGCCGTCTGGAGGGCCGATCGTCCAGAAGATCCGATCGTCTAGAAGATTTGAATGGCGCGCTCGGGGCAGTTGTCGGCGGCCTCGCGGGTCTTCGCCTCGAACTGGGCCGGAACCTCGGGGACCGACACGAAGCCGTGTCCCTCCTCGTCGAGCTCGAAGACCTCCGGGCAGATGTCCCAGCAGCGGGCGTGCCCCTGGCACAGGTTGGCGTCGACCTCGGCCTTCATGGGTGGTCTCCTTCGCTCGCGAACCGCTCTGTGTCGTTTCCAGGGCTGCCGGCTTCGGGCTGCCGGCCCAGGTACAGCGGGATCCCAGCGTTGTGGGTTCCGGTGCCGCGGGGTCTCTGCGCCGCGGCGGGCCAGGCTAGAACGTAGCGGACAGTGCCCACGGCCCGTCGGGGAAGGGACGGTCGAGCAGGTCCATGCTGTAGACGATTCTCCCGGTGGCCTCGCCGGGGGCGGTGGCGCACAGCCGCAGCGCGGCCAGAGCCATGGCGTCGTCCGGTTCCACCGGCGCGTTGTCGGGCGTGTGCGGGGCGACGACGGCGACGCCGGGCGTCATCACCAGGCCGGCGGTGCCGAGCGCGTTCACGCTGACGCCGGTGCCCTCCAGCTCGGCCGCGAGCCCGGTGGACAGCCGGTCCAGCGCGCTCTTGCACATGCCGTAGGGGACGCAGCCGTCGCGCGCCCAGTCGGGGTAGGGCGGGCCCAGTGGGTGGCGGGCCTGCTTGGAGGTGATGTTCACGATCCAGCCCTGGCCGCGGTCGACCATCCCGGGCACGGCCAGCTGGCAGAGCCGGAAGGGGGTGTGCACCATCATCCGGAACATCAGCTCGTAGCGCCTGGGCGTGATGTCCAGCGCCGGGCCGTAGAAGTTGACCCCCGCGTTGTTGACGAGGATGTCGACCGGGCCGAGCGCCTCCTCGGCGCGGGCCACCACCGTCTCGACGTCCGCGGGCACGGTGAGGTCGGCCTGGATGGCGACCGCCCGGCCGCCGCCGGCGCCGATGCGCTCGACCAGCTCCGAGATCGAGCCGGGGAGCGCGGACGTGCCCGGCTCGAGGGTGCGGGCGACGAGCGCGACCGCCGCGCCCTCGGCGGCGAACAGCTCGGCGATGTGCGCGCCGATACCGCGGCTCGCGCCGGTGATGACCGCGACGCGGCCAGCCAGGGAACCCACATGGACCTCGCGCTCGACTCGGCGGGCCGGCGGGCTGGGCCCAGGGCTGGTCCGCGCCCGCCAGCGGGGCTTCATACTAACAGAGCGTTCACATACTTACTCCTTTCGGCGCGTTGCTGCCAGGCGTGCCCACATCGGGGCCGTGTCAAGGCCCCTTGGCCCGACCAGAGTCGCTTGTTAAGTGAGCGGTTACTGAGCTAGTGTCCTGCCACCAGCCGGTCCTGGGTCTCCTTGCCGCGCCGCCCGCCGGCGGCGGCGAGGTACCGGTCAGGCAGCGTCGCCGCACGGACGGGAGATGTCGCGTATGAGGGTCGCCGTCGCCTACGAGGCTGGCAAACCGCTCGTCATGGAGGATCTCCCGGTTCCCGCCGTCGGCCCGCGCGATGTGCTGGTACGCATCACCGCCAGCGGCATCTGCCATACGGACATCAACGTCATCGAGGGCCGGTCGGCGCTGAAGCTGCCGATCGTCCCGGGCCACGAGGCGACCGGCCTCGTCGAGGAGGTCGGCGCGGACGTCCGCCGGGTCCGGCCCGGCCAGCGGGTGCTTGCCTCCGTCTCGCCCGCCTGTGGCTCCTGCTGGTGGTGCGTCAACGGGATGTCCAACCACTGCGAGCGCGGCCCGCTCGTGCAGACGGCGGCGCGTTTCGACCTGCCTGACGGCCAGACGGCCCGCGCCGTCTGCGGCTGCGGCTCGTTCGCCGAGGCGATGGTCGTCGACGAGGCCAGCGTGGTCGCGGTCGAGACCGACCTGCCCGACGAGCAGCTGGCGCTGCTCGGCTGCGGCGTCACCACGGGCGTCGGCGCGGCTCTCAACACCGCCCAGGTGACCCCCGGGTCGAGCGTCGCGGTGATCGGCTGCGGCGGCGTCGGGCAGTCCGTCATCCAGGGCGCGCGGATCGCCGGCGCGGCCATGATCATAGCGATCGACCCGGCGCCGGCGCGCCGCGACGCCGCGGTGCGCGCCGGCGCGACCCACACCGTCGACCCGACGGCCGCCGACCCGGTCGAGCAGGTCAAGGCGCTCACGCAGGGGCGCGGCGCCGAGTACGGTTTCGAGGTCGTCGGCTTCCCCGAGCTGATGGAGCAGGCGTTCGCGCTGACGCGGATGGAGGGGACGGTGACGCTCGTCGGGATGCCGGCCGTGGGCGCCACGATCACCCTGCCGGCGATCGGCGCGGTGTTCTCCGGCAAGAAGCTGGTCGGTTCGCCCGTCGGCGGCTCGCAGATCCTGCGTGACTTCCCGCGCTTCATCCGGCTCGCCGAGAGCGGCCGGCTCGATCTCGGGCAGATGGTCTCCCAGCGGATCAAGCTGGAGGAGATCAACGAGGGCATCCGGCTGACCGCGGGCGCCGAGGGCACGCGCACGGTCATCGTCTGATCGGGACGAGGCCCGATCGGGACGAGGTCTGAACAGGACGAGGTCTGAACGGGGCGAGGTCTGGAAGGGGCGAGCCGCGGCGGCCCGCGGGCGGGCTGACGACGGCTCGCGGCGGCCCGACCTGGCACGCGGGCCTGGCAGGCGGCCTGACAAGGAGGAGCGCATGACCGCGCGGACACTGATCAGGAACGCTCGGGTGCTCGCCTGCACCGGCGACGCGAGCGAACGGCCGTTCGACGGCGACATCCTCATCGAAGGTGCTCGGGTCGAGCTGGTGACGCCCGGCCGCCTCGACCCGGACGCGGTGTCGGCCAGGGTCGTGGACGTGCGCGGGGCAACCGTCCTGCCGGGTCTCGGCGACGCGCACACGCACATCAGCTGGCCGCTCGACTTCGTCTTCGACCACGCCGGCGTGGCCGCGTCGCCGCCGGCGGAGCACGCGATGGACGTCGCCGCCGTCGCGCGCACGTTCCTGGAGAGCGGCTACACGCTCATCGTGAGCGCGAGCGTCCTGCAGCCACAGGACGACGTGGTCGCGCGCGACGCGATCGAGCGCGGCCTGATCCCCGGGCCGCGGATCGTGCCGGGCAACCTGCTGGTGACCTCACCCGGGGCGATCAGCGACGGCACCCCCATGTCCGTGGTCGCGGCCGACGCCCGCGAACTGCGCGAGATCGTCGCCCGCCAGTGCGACGCCGGCGCGCGAGCGATCAAGCTGTTCATCTCCGGCGACGGCATAGTGCCCGAGTTCCCGTCCGACGACGTGTACATGAACGACGAGATGCTCGAGGCCGCCGTCGACGAGGCGGCGAGGCACGACGCCTTCATCACGGTGCACGCCCGCGGGTCGGCGAGCGTCGCGATGGCCGCGCGCACCGGCGTGCGGCTCATCCACCACGCCTGCTTTCTCGACGACGAGGCGCTGCGCGCCCTGGAGGCCCGCCGCGACGACGTCTGGGTGTGCCCAGGGCTGCATTACCTGTACGCGGTCGTCAACGGCCATGCCGAGCCGTGGGGCGTCACTCAGGAGAAGATCGAGCTGTCCGGCTACCGCGACGAGCTCAAGGCCCAGATCGAAGGCTTAACGCGGTTGCGAGCGTCCGGGATCCGGATCGTCGCCGGCGGCGACTTCGGCCACCAGTGGACGAAGCACGGCACCTACGCGGCGGAACTCGAACGCTACGTCGAGCTGGTCGGCATGACGCCCGCCGAGGCCGTCCACACCGCCACCCGGGACATGGGCCCGCTCGTGGGCCTGGAAACGGGCCAGATCCGTCCGGGCTACCTCGCGGACCTGCTGGTCGTCGACGGCGACCCCACCGAGGACATCTCCGTCCTGCGCGACCCGGCCCGCCGCCGGCTGGTCTTCAAGGACGGCCAGGTCGCCTACGTCAACCCCTTGGTCTACCCATGAGCGGGGCCACCGACAAGCACGCCGCCGGAGCCGGGGCCGCCGAGCCGGGCCCGACGGCGTCGGCGCCCGCCGCCGAGCCCGCGCTGCTCTCCGGCGTCGAGGCGCTCGCCCGGCTGCTGGTCGTGCGGGCCGAGCTGGACGCGCGCGACGGACTCACGACGGCGACCATGGTCTCCGGCTACCCCGGCTCGCCGCTCGGCACCTTCGACCTCACGATCGACCGCTCCGCCGCCCTGCTCACCGAGCATCGGGTGCGCCACCGCCCCGGCCTCAACGAGGAGCTCGCGGCCGCCATCGTCTGGGGCAGCCAGATGGGCGCCGGCCGGTCGCTGGTCGCGCCCCGAGACGGCGCGGCGAGCCCCGGCGCGGCGAGCCCCGGTGGGCCCAGCCCGGCTGACGTCGGCGCCGTCGCGGACGGCGGCGCGCTCGACGGCGTGGTGGGGGCCTGGTACGGCAAGACGCCGGGCCTGGACCGCTGCGGCGACGTCCTCAAGCACGCCGGCGCGATGGGCACCGGCCCGAACGGCGGCGTCGTGATGTTCTGTGGCGACGACCCGTCGGCCAAGTCGTCCACGCTCGCCTGCGACAGCCAGTACGCCTTCGAGGACGCCTGCGTCCCGGTGCTCGTCCCCGGTGACCAGCAGGACATCCTCGACCTTGGCATCCACGCCTTCCGGATGTCGCGCTACAGCGGCGCCTGGGCCGGCCTGAAGATCGTCACATCGGTCGCCGACGGCATCGGCACCGTCGACGCGGGCGTCGGCCGGCACACGCCGAGCGACCCGGACGACTTCGCGATCGACGGCCAGAAGTGGCGGCACATCCCGTCGACCGCCGTCGGCCCGCACAACTCCCCGGATCAGGAGGAGCAGGTCCTCGACCTGCGGCTGCGCGCCGCCGAGGCCTACGCTCGGCACAACCGCCTCGACCGGGTCGTCGGCGCCGCGCCCGGCGCGCGCCTCGGCGTCATCTGCGCCGGCAAGACGTACTTCGACGTCGTCCAGGCGTTCGCCGACCTCGGCCTCGGCGTCGAGGCGATCGCCGACGCCGGGGTGCGGGTGCTCCGGCTCGCTGTCACCTACCCGCTGGGCCGGGAGACCGTCACCGAGTTCGCCCGGTCCGTCGACGAGATCCTCGTCATCGAGGAGAAGCGCCCGTTCGTCGAGACCCAGCTGCGCGCGATCCTGCACGAGGCAGGACTGGCGACTCCGGTGACCGGCAAGCGCGACCGGGCCGGGCGCCCGCTCGTCGCCGTCTCCGGCGAGCTCGACGCGGCGAAGGTGGCGGCCGTCCTGACCAGGACGCTGCCCGACCTGGCCGCCGCGAAGGCGGCCGTCACGTCGGCGAACCGCGGCTCGAGCGGCTCGCCGGCCCGCCGCCCGCTGCCGCTCGTCACCGTGGGGGCGCCGACGGGCTTGGCGTCGCCGAAGCCCGTCATCACGCTGCCGCTCGTCGACCTGCCCGCGCGCCCGCCGGGTTTCTGCAGCGGCTGCCCGCACAACCGCTCGACGGTCTTCCCCGACGGCGCGCTGGTCGGCGGCGGGGTCGGCTGCCACGGGATCATGTACTTCGAGGCCCGCCACCTGGGCATGAAGAGCCTGCCCCCGACGCCGATGGGCGCCGAGGGCGTGCCGTGGCTCGGGCTCGCGCCGTTCGTCGACGAGCCGCACCTGATTCAGAACCTCGGCGACGGAACGCTGTCGCACTCGGGCATCCTCGCGATCCGCGCGAGCGTCGCCGGCGGCGTCAACGTCACCTTCAAGATCCTCTACAACGCCGCCGTCGCGATGACCGGCGGGCAGGACGTCGTCGGGCTCATGGACGTCCCGGCGATGACCCGGGCGCTGGAGGCCGAGGGTGTCGCGCGGATCGTCGTCTGCGCCGAGGACCCGAAGCACTACGGCCGCCGCGCCCGGTTCGCCCCTGGGGTGCGGGTCCTCGACCGAGAGCGGCTCGCCGACGTCCAGGAGGAGCTGCGCACCGTCCCCGGGGTGACGGTCGTCATCTATGACCAGCGCTGCGCGGCCGAGGCGCGCCGGCTGCGCAAGCGCGGCCTGCTGCCCGAGCCGCCGCGCCGCGTCGTCATCAACGAGGCGGTGTGCGAGGGCTGCGCGGACTGCTCGGTCAAGAGCAACTGCCTGTCGGTGCTGCCGCACCACACCGAGTTCGGCGAGAAGCGCCGCGTCGACGACCTGTCCTGCAACCGCGACTACACCTGCCTCGAGGGCGACTGCCCGTCGTTCGTCACGATCACGCCACGGGAGCCGGGCCCGCTCGCCCGGCTCGGCGCCGGGCGGGGGGGGGGCCCCCGCCCCCCCCCCCCCGCCCCCCCGCCCCCCCCCCCCCCCCCCCCCCCCCCCCCCCCCCCCCCCCCCCCCACGGCCGGTGCCTGGGGCCGCCGCTGCTGGCCCGCGGGGCTGGCGTTCCGCGGGCCAGAGCCTCGCTCGCGGCCCGCGGACGGCTCGGGCCACGGCGACGGCACCACACGCCCGAGCCCGGCGCGGCGGGCCGACCCGAGGCCGACGTCACTCCCCCAACGCGCGCGTCCGGCGCGGTTCGTAGGCTCGACCGTATGAACGGTGCCAAGGAGATCGCGACGGGCGACGGCGATCTGGCGACGGCGGGCCCGGCGGGCCCCACCGAGGCGGGCGGGTCCGGCCAGACGGCGCGGCCGGGGCCCTCCGCGCCCGCTGGTGGTGTGGAGCGGCCGCCGCTCGCGGGGCGGATCTCGTACCTGTTCGGCGGCGCCCTGCCGGCCCCGTACCGCGCCTGGGTCCAGGCCGACCTGACCGGGCCTGGGTGGCGTCGGCGGCAGGCGCTGCGACCGGCGCTGACGATGCTGCCGTTCGCGATCGTCTTCGCGCTGCTGCCCGGCCCGGTCGGCACCCGGCTGATGCTGGTCGGCTTCCTGCTGGTGGCCGCGGCCGCGCTGGGCGTCGCCCTGTCCTCGCACTTCCGCGACCGGCGGCTCGTCCAGCACGGCTTCCCGCCGGTAGAGAAGATCAACAAAGAGGACACGGACGACCCGGGCGCCTCGCCGGACCCGCCGGCGGCGGCCGGCCCGGCGGCCCGGCCCGCCGGGGAGCCGGCGGCGCCCGGCTACGACCCCGACGACCCCGACGGCATCAACGCCTAGGCGGTCGGGCGGGAGCGCAGTTCCGCGACGTAGTCGGCGGGGGCGCCGCCCTTCTCCGCGCCGTCGGCGATGGAGGCCAGGTGACGGGGCGAGGGCAGCCCGCCCTCGTAGGCGTTGAGCACATAGGTCCACGCGAGCACGTCGCCGTCCAGGGTGGACAGCCGGACCCGGATCCGGGTGTAGAGACCGGTGTCCGCGCCCTCCCAGACGTCGAGCCTCTCCAGGTCGTAGCGGTCGAGGTCGTAGAGCATCACGTACACCCGGCCGTCCACCTGCGGGACGATCGTCGCGAGCGCGCCGTCCCAGCCGAGGTTCTCGCCGCCGAAGGCCAGCCGCCAGCCGCTGAGCCAGCCGGTCCCGGTCACCGGCGAATGCGGAGCGCGCTCCTTCATCTTCGCCGGGTCGAGATTGCTGGCATACGCTGCGTACAGGTTCATATCGGCTCTCTCACTCCATCGTCCGAGCCTGGCGGGCGCGGGGCGGTGCTCGGCCAGTTGCTCACGCACCGGGTTCCGGGAACGGGGACACCGCTCCCGACCGGGCATCGCGGCTCCCGGGTGACCGGCCAACGGTCAGTAACCAGGACAAGCCACTGGTGTTGATGCCCGGAGCACGTGACGGCGGGGCCGGTTCGCCTCGCCATTATGCGACCGATGGCACGGTTGATCACACTGGCCTTTCCGTAGACGCTGGCCACACTGGCTAAGCATGGCGACACCGGGGAATGGGCGTGTCAGGCGGTCGGCCTTTCCGCTCGTGCTCCGCGCGTCGTCCGCTCACGGTTCGTTCGCCGAGCGCTCACCGTGCGCTTACTCCGCGCGAGCGAGCCGGCCGGCCACCGCCTGATGGTGGCCCGTCAGCCGGCCGCCGGCCGCGGGACGGGACGCGCCGGCTACGGGGCGCCGGTGACGGCCAGGCAGGATGGAGGACTGACGACCGTGTGGGCGGGCCGCCGACGAGGGGTCCCCACGCCGGCCGCGCGACGGGCGTCCGCCGCGCCACCGGCCGCGGCGGGCGTGGGGACGCGGCGTGCGACCACGGTGAGACGGCACGAACTCGACACGGCAAGGACGCGGCGTGGCAGGCACTAGGAGCAAGGAGGGGGCCGTGAGCCGGATCGTCATCCTCGGCGGAGGCCCCGGCGGGTATGAGGCGGCCCTGGTCGCGGCGTCCCTCGGGGCGGCGGTGACGCTTGTCGACTCGGACGGGGTCGGCGGCGCCTGCGTGCTCACCGACTGCGTGCCGTCCAAGACGCTGATCGCGACCTCCGAGACGATGACCTCGGTGGCGGCCGCGCCGGCCCTCGGCGTGATCCGCCGCGGCCAGCCGGCCCGCCCGGCCGGCACCTGGGAAGGCAGCGGGCCGCATCTCACCCCGCCGGAGGTGCTCACGGTCGAGGCGAAGCGGGTCAACAGCCGGGTGCTGGAGCTCGCGGCGGCCCAGTCGCGCGACATCGAGGCCCGGCTGGCGCGGGAGAAGGTCAACGTCGTCCACGCCAAGGGCCGGCTCGTCGGCCCGCAGGCGGTCGAGACCGACCAGGGCGACTGCTTCGTCGGCGACGTGGTGCTCATCGCGACCGGGGCGTCCCCGCGCGACCTGGCGACGGCCGAGCCGGACGGCGAGCGGATCCTGACCTGGCAGCAGCTCTACGAGCTTCCGGAGATCCCCGAGCACCTGGTCGTGGTCGGATCCGGAGTCACCGGCGCCGAGTTCGCCAGCGCCTACCGGGCGCTGGGCGCGGCCGTGACCCTGGTCTCGTCGCGCGAGCGGGTGCTGCCCGGCGAGGACCCGGACGCGGCGATGGTGATCGAGGACGTTTTCCGGCGGCGTGGCATCGAGGTGCTCAACCGGTCCCGGGCGGCCTCGGTGCGCCGCATCGGCGACGGCGTGCTCGTCGAGCTGACCGACGGGCGCACGGTGACCGGCTCGCACGCGCTGATGGCGGTCGGCTCGGTGCCGCGGACCAAGGGCATCGGGCTCACGGAGGTCGGGATCCGGCTCGGCTCCGGCGGGCACGTGGTGGTCGACCGGATGTCGCGGACGTCGGTGCCCGGCGTGTACGCCGCCGGCGACTGCACCGGGGTACTGCCGCTGGCGTCCGTCGCCGCCATGCAGGGCCGGATCGCGATGTGGCACGCGCTCGGCGAGTCGGTGACGCCGCTGCGCCTCGGCACGGTGTCATCGAACATCTTCACCGAACCGGAGATCGCCACCGTCGGCGTCACCCAGCGCATGAAGGACTCCGGCACGATCGCCGCCGAGGTGATCACGCTGCCGCTGGCCCGCAACCCGCGGGCGAAGATGCTCGGCATCACCGACGGCTTCGTGAAGCTGTTCTGCCGGCCGGGCAGCGGCAGCGTGCTCGGCGGCGTCGTGGTCGCGCCCCGCGCCTCCGAGCTGATCCTGTCGATCTCGCTCGCGGTCGCCAACGGCCTGACGGCCGAGCAGCTCGCGCACACCTTCGCGATCTACCCGTCGCTGTCCGGCTCGATCACGGAGGTCGCCCGGATGATGCGCTCCGAGGACCTGTTCGCGGACTTCGAGGACACCCTGTGACGGCGCGCCCTGGGAGGCGTCTGCCTCCCAGGGCGGCCCCGGCTCGGCCGGGAAGGGTCAGCGGGCGAGACGGGTGAGGGCCTCGACGGCGGCGCCGGCCAGCAGGCGGGTGCCGACGACGATGGCGCCCTCGTCGGGGGCGTAGTCGCCCTGGTGCAGGTCGTAGACCGGTCCGCCGGGGGTACGGGTGCCGAGCCGGGCCAGCGCGCCGGGCACGTGGGTGAGGTACCAGCCGAAGTCCTCGCCGCCGAGCGACTGGGCCACCGTCGCCACGGCGTCGTGCCCGAACGCCGCGGCGACGGTGGCGTCGAACACGTCGACCATGTCGGCGGTGTTCACGACCGGCGGCACGCCCCGGCGGTAGTCCACCAGGATGTCGGCCCCGAACGGCGCGACGAGCTGGTGGGCCAGCTGCTCGATGAGCTCCGGCGCCGTCTCCCAGGTCTCGCGCGACAGGGTGCGCACCGTGCCGCGCAGTTGCCCGGTGCGCGGAATCGCGTTCGGCACGGACCCGGCCTGCACCTGGCCCCAGACCAGCGCGAGCGCCGAGCGCGGGTCGATCCGCCGGTTCAGCGCCGCCGGCAGCTGGGTGATGAGCGCGCCCATGGCGTAGACCAGGTCAACCGTGTTCTGCGGCCGGGAGGTGTGCCCACCGGGGCCGGCGAGCGTGATCTCCACCAGGTCGGCGGCGGAGGTGATGGGGCCGGGGCGCAGGCCGATGGTGCCGACCTCGAGGGCCGGGTCGCAGTGCACGGTCAGGGCGGCGTCGACCGGCTTGAGCACGCCCGCGTCGATGACCTCCAGCGCGCCGCCGGGCATCGTCTCCTCGGCCGGCTGGAACACCAGCCGCACGGTGCCCGGCAGCGGGTACACGCGGGCGTAGGCGGCGAGCGCGAGGCCGGCGCCGAGCACGGTGGTGGTGTGGATGTCGTGCCCGCAGGCGTGGCAGACACCGGGGATGGTGGACGCGTAGGGCACGTCCTTGGCGTCCTGCAGCGGCAGCGCGTCCATGTCGGCGCGCAGCATCACGACCGGCGCGTCGGTCGGGGTCCCCGCCGGATCGGCGACAGGGTTCCTGCCGGATCGGCGAAGCCGATCTGGGAGGTCAGCGATCCGGGAGGTTCGGGCCGCGTCGCCGGGGCCGCCGGTGGCGATGTCACACCACATGCCCGGGATGTCGGGAAGCGGGCGGGGCACCAGCCCGGCGGCGGTGAGCCGCTCGGCGATCCGGCCGGCCGTCCGGTGCTCCTTGCGGCCGAGCTCGGGGTGCATGTGCAGGTCGCGGCGGAACGCGACCAGTTCGTCCTCGTGCCGCGCGCACCAGTCCCGGACGAAGCCGGCCAGGTCGGCGACCCGGGCCGCTGTGCCCCCCGGCCCGCCCGGCCGCGCGGCCGGCCTGGCCCGGGGGGCTGATTCCGCGGGCTCCACGTCATCCGCCGCGGCGTCAGCCGACATCACCGCATCGGCCGACGCCACCGGCACCACACTCACGTTGTCCGACATCCCGAAAACGAACCTTCCCCCGGCGACTACCGGATTGTCCGTAAGACGAACACCGGTTTGTCTTCCAGGTCGCGTCTTACTGGACCTGGCCCGCTACGCCGGGGTAAAACCCGACATCGGGATCCGGGGGAACCGTCCCCGGGCAGACGCCACGAGCTACCAGGGTCGCCGACCATGCGCCGGCTCCGTCGATGCGCCGAACGGGGCGCCGTGGTCTGGCGCCCCCGCGCGGGCGAACCGGCGAGGACCCCGCGGTCGCGGGGCTGCCCACCTCGACTAGAGCCGGCTAGACGAGTCGACCGGTGTTCATTTCCTCTAGCAGAGTATCGACGACATGACTAAGATCGCCTCCGGCCCGCCGAGCGACGGACCGCTGGCGCTCGTAACTGGCGCCGGCATTCATGATCGCCGGGATGTCCGAGAGCTCGGCGGCGCAGCCGAGCCGGTGGGCGACGGGCAGGAGGTCGTCCACCAGGTCCGCGAGCTCCGCCCGGACCGGGCGGGTGTTCCCTCGTTCGTCCACCAGGATCTCGGCGTCCAGGCCGTAGCGGGCGGCGCGCCACTTGTTCTCCTGGACGACCCAGCGTCGCGGGACGGGCAGGGTGTAGCCGCGGTCGAGCTGGGTGTTCATCTGGTCGACGAGGCACTGCGCGAGCGCC
This sequence comes from Frankia nepalensis, assembly GCF_016786325.1. Lineage (GTDB taxonomy): Bacteria > Actinomycetota > Actinomycetes > Frankiales > Frankiaceae > Pseudofrankia > Pseudofrankia nepalensis. Next base: position 18,276 of record NZ_JADWYU010000234.1, read on the forward strand.
GCGACCGCTCCGACCTCCTGCAAGGTCGGCAGGCCGTCGCAGATGCGCAGCTCGACGGTGCCGAAGTTCGGGTGCGGCCGGATGTCCCACCACACCTCGCGGATCGACTCGATCGTTCCCGACGTGACCAAAGTCTCCATGAACCGCTCAAACTGCGGCCAGTCGGTCAGCTGATACGGCAGACCGGCCGTCGGCAGGCTCTCGAAGATCTTCGAGCGACTGGAGGCGAGCCCGGTGTCTCGACCGAGCCAGTAGGGCGAGGACGCCGACAAAGCCAAGAAGTGCGGGATGAAGCTCATCAGGGCGTTAACGATCGGGAACGCCTTGTCCTTCGAGCGAACGCCGACATGGACATGCACGCCGAAGATCAGCAGGCGGCGCGCGAGCCACTGCATGTTGTCCACGAGCCGGTAGTAACGATCGTTCACGCTGACGGCCTGCGCGTTGTACTCGCTGATTGGGTGGGTACCGCTGCACATCAACCCGATCCCGCGCCGTTCGGCGAGACCACGCAGAACGTCGATGGTCCCGGTCAGATCGGCGAGTGCCTGCGGCACGGAGTCGCAGACGCCGGTAATGACCTCAATGGTCGACTCGAACAGTTCGTGCTTGGCCTTGGCGGCGTCCTGGTCGCCGACCTTGGCCGCGAACTCCTCGAGGATCTCGGTGGCGGCGCCGCGCAGTTGACGGGTCTGGAGGTCGACCAGCTCCAGCTCCCATTCGATGCCAAGGCTGGTGCGTGGCGACGCCGAGAAGGGAATGTGCACCCTGCTTCCTCCTGCGAAGTCAGCGGCTGTCGGGAGCCTGGCGCAGGACGCGCCAGGCAGCCCTCACGAGGTCGGAGATCCCCCCATCACGTTGTGGGAGCAGGCAGGCGGTCATGGCGCGTCGATGGGCATGACGCCGAGGCGGATGCCTAGGGCATCCGCGTAGGAGCACGCGTCCTCGCTGATCCGCTGACATAGACCATCGAGGACCCGGCGGACGCGCATCGGCGGCCAGGCAACGTCGGTCCGTTCGGCCCGGCTGCCGGCGGATTACCCGCCTGAACCGTCGATACGCCCGAGAGCGGTCAGACACCACCCCCGCTGAGGTAACGGTAGGTCGCTTCGGCCCCCCTTCGGGCGGGAATTCCCGAAAGGAGGTCCAAGCTAAGGACCTTCGCCCGGGAGGCCGCGAGACACCCTCGCATGGCCATCTCAGCCGAAAAGTGAGCTATCCCCCGGAAGGGTTCCTAAACCCGGAGACGCCCCCTTGGGGGAAGAAGCGACCTCGTAGGCGTCCGTCTAGGCGGGCGGCGGGGGGGCGATCACGCGGACGCCGAGCTCGCGCAGCTGCCGCTCGTCCACGCGGGTGGGCGCGCCGGTCATCGGGTCGAGGCCGGACTGGGTCTTCGGGAACGCGATGACCTCACGGATGTTGTCCTCGCCGGCGAGGATCGCGACCAGCCGGTCGATGCCGAACGCGAAGCCGCCGTGCGGGGGCGCGCCGTAGCCGAACGGGGTGAGGAAGAACCCGAACCGGGCGTTCGCCTCCTCGGGGCTGATCCCGAGCAGGCCGAAGATCCGCTGCTGCAGCTCGGGCTCGTGGATCCGGATCGAGCCGGAGCCGAGCTCCCACCCGTTGAGCACCAGGTCGTAGGCCCTGCTGCGGACCTCCAGCGGGTCGGACTCCAGCTTGTCCACGTCGTCCGGGTGCGGCCGGGTGAACGGGTGATGCCCCGGCTTGGGCCGTCCGGTCTCCTTGTCGACACCGACGAACAGCGGGAAGTCGACCACCCAGACGAAGCGGAAGCCGCCCTCGCCCGCCGGCGGGCGGCCGAGGGAGTTGCGCAGCTGGCCCAGCACCTCGCAGGCGGTCATCCACTCGTCGGCGACCAGCAGCAGCAGGTCCCCCTCGGCGGCACCGGTGGCCGAGACGATCCCGGACAGCTCCCCGGCGGACAGGAACTTGGCCACCGGCGACTCGAGCGCGCCGCCCGCGCCCACGCGCATCCAGACCAGGCCCTTGGCGCCGAGCTTCTTCGCCGTGTCGGTGAGGGTGTCCAGCGCCTTGCGGTTGTGCGACGCCGAGCCGCCCGGCACCCTGATGCCCTTGACGGCGCCCGCGCCCGCGAACGCCTTGAAGCCGCTGCCGGCGAAGACGCCGGTGAGCTCGACCAGCTCCATGCCGAACCGCAGGTCGGGCTTGTCGACGCCATAGCGGTCCATCGCCTCGTGCCAGGTCATCGTCACGACCGGCGGCACCGGGCCCTCGGTGACCGCCCCGGTCGCGGCCAGCACGGCGGCGGTGATGACGTCGAGCACGTCCTGCTGGTCGACGAAGCTCATCTCCAGGTCGAGCTGGGTGAACTCGTACTGCCGGTCGGCGCGCAGGTCCTCGTCGCGCAGGCAGCGGGCGAACTGGAAATACCGGTCCAGCCCGCCGACCATCAGCAGCTGCTTGAACAACTGCGGCGACTGCGGCAGCGCGTAGAAGCTGCCGGGGAACTGCCGGGACGGCACGATGAACTCGCGCGCGCCCTCCGGCGTCGACGGCATCAGCAGCGGCGTCTCGACCTCGGCGAACCCGAGCGGGCCGAGCGCGCCCCGGATCGCGGCCAGCGCCGCCGAACGGACCCGCAGGTTGCGCTGCATCCGCTCGCGGCGCAGGTCGAGGTAGCGGTAGGCGAGCCGGGTCGACTCGTCGACGTTGTCCGCCCGGTCGTCGAGCGGGAAGGGCGGGGGCTTGGCGACCGAGAGCACCTCGACCTTGCAGTCGCGCAGCTCGATCTCACCGGTCGCGAGCTGGGGGTTCACCGTGCCCTCGGGCCGCTCGGCGACCGTCCCGGTGATCTTCAACACATACTCGGACCGGACGTCGACCGTCCCGTCGACCACGCACTGCACGACACCCGAGTAGTCCCGCAGGTCCAGGAACTGCAGCGACTGCCCGTGCTGGCGCCGGTGCGCCACCCATCCGCACACCGTCACGGACTCGCCGGCGTCGGCCAGCCGCAGATCCCCGCACCGATGCGTCCGCATCGCGGTCCGCCGGACCTGAACCGTCCCCGGCGCGCTGTGCCCGTCTGCCGTTGCCATCGCCATGCCGTCCTGTTCACCACTCGGGTCACGCCCACCGTCTGTCCAGACAGCGGGACAAGGCACACACCGCTGGGCAGCGCCACGACCAGATGCCCTATACGGAGCCAAGCTCCGCATGCCGTCGTGCGGCACACCGGTACCCGGTACACCGGCACACCCGACCCTACCGGCCCGGGAGATCGGCCCCAGATTTGGCAGACCATGCGCGTCACGGGTGACGCGCTCGGTCTGCCGGTCGAGGAGACCGGCGCCGAAAGCGCTACCGGCGCAGGGCCTTGATGAAGCGGCTGACCTCGGAACGAATCGCGGCGGAGACCCTGAGGACCTGCGGGCCGGCGGGGGTCGCCAGGTTCACCCGGATGAGGTCGCCGTGCTTGACGCCCTGGGAGGCGGTCACCTCGCGACGGTCCCAGACGATGTCGAACCAGTCGCCCTCGCGCGGGAACGGCGCGATGACGAGCAGCCGGCGGCTGGTCAGCAGGATCCACCGGGACATGCCGAGCCGGTGGCCGATGAACCGCTCGGCCTTGGCGGTCAGCGCGCCCGGCCCCGCCGGGTCGGTCAGCCGCCCGCGCAGCACCACCTCGGTGAACTCCCCCGGTTCCAGAGGCACGTCGGGCGGGCGCGAGTGACGCGGGATGGCCACCCCACCAGTCTGCCCCTTCGACGCCCTGGGGCGCCCGTGAGGCCGGCCGCGGCGGGGTCGCCCGGCCCCTGGTCAGCGTGGCGGGCGGCCATCGGTCTGGAGGCGGCGCCGGAGGCCAGGAGGCGGCCAACGTTCATCGGTCCGTCGGGGCACGGACCGGCCGCGGTCAGCCGCCTGCACCAGCCTGTCCGGGCGGGGTTCGTGGGGACGTGTCCCCACGAGGGGGCCTTACCAGGACGACAGGACGAAAGGAGCTGCGATGTCGCAGCTGCCAGGCACTCCCAGCGTCAGCCGCCGAAACCTGCTCCGGGGCGGCGTCGTGCTCGGCGCGCTCGGCGCGACGGGCACGCTGCCGGCCGTGGCGGCCCAGGCCAGCGGCGGCCAGGGCTTCGGCGGGCAGGTCTTCGGTGACCGGCCGGCATTCACCTCCGGCGTGCAGTCCGCGGACGTGACCAGCCGCGGCGGGCTCATCTGGGCGCGGGCCGACCGCGCCGCCGAGATGGTCGTCGAGGTGTCGACCCGGCCGGACTTCAAGTCGGTCCGCCGCGCCGGGGTGCGCAAGCTGACCGCGGCCCGCGACTTCACCGGGGTGGTCGAACTGAACGGGCTGCCGGCGGGCAGCGAGGTCTACTACCGGGTGCGGCTGAACGCGGCGGACAACCCGTCGCGCGCCGGCGCGACGCTGACCGGCAGGCTGAACACGGCGCCCGAGAAGCCGTCCGACGTCTCGTTCGTCTGGACCGGCGACGTCGCCGGCCAGGGCTGGGGCATCAACCCCGAATTCGGCGGCATGAAGATCTTCGAGGCGATGCGCAAGGTCCGCCCGGACTTCGCGCTGTCCTCCGGCGACAACATCTACGCCGATGGCCCGCTTGCCGAGACGGTGGCCCTGCCCGACGGGAGCGTCTGGCGCAACCTCGTCGTCCCGGAGAAGCTCAAGGTCGCCGAGACGCTGGCCGAATACCGGGGCAACTTCCGGTACAACCTGCTCGACGAGAACTTCAAGCGGCTCAACAGCGAGGTCTCCTGGATCTACCAGTGGGACGACCACGAGACGGTCAACAACTGGTACCCGGGCGAGATCCTCAACGACGCGCGTTACACCGAGAAGCGCGTCGACGTGCTGGCCGCCAACGCGCGGCGTGCGTTCCTCGAATACGCCCCGATCAGCACGGCGAGCCCCGACGGCGGCGGCCGGATCTACCGCAAGATCTCCTACGGCCCGACGCTGGACGTGTTCGTCCTCGACATGCGCAGCTACAAGAACCCCAACAACCAGGCCCAGCGCGACCCGGCCGGCGCGGCGATCCTCGGCGCGGAGCAGAGCCAGTGGCTGATCCGCGAGCTTGACCGCAGCAAGGCGACCTGGAAGGTCATCGCCGCCGACCTGCCCATCGGCCTGATCGTCCCGGACGGCGCCGACGTCGAGGCCGTCGCGCAGGGCGACGGTGGCGCGCCGCTCGGCCGCGAGGTCGAGATCGCCCGGGTACTGTCGTCGATCAAGAAAAACAAGGTCCGCAACACGGTGTGGATCACCGCCGACGTGCACTACACGGCGGCGCACCACTACAGCCCCGACCGCGCGGCGTTCAAGGACTTCGACCCGTTCTGGGAGTTCGTGGCCGGCCCGGCGAACGCCGGCACCTTCGGCCCGAACACCCTCGAGTCGACCTTCGGCCCCGAGGCGGTCTTCGTGAAGGCCCCGCCGGCCGGCCAGGTCAACCTGTCGCCGAAGTCCGGCCTGCAGTTCTTCGGCCGGATCGCCATCGACGGCTCGTCGCGGGCGCTCACGGTCGAGCTCGTCGACCTGGCGGGCACCGTCGTCTGGTCGAAGCGGCTGCCGGCCGCCCGGTAGCCGCTCGCGGCCCGCGCCCGCCGGCGCGGGAAGACCGCCCACGCCAGCACGGCGTCGCCGGTGCCCTGTCACTTATACACAAC
>NZ_JADWYU010000235.1 GCF_016786325.1 Frankia nepalensis
AGATGTGAATACGAGACAGGGCGGGAACCGTCGGTGGGCCGTGAACGGCCACGCGGCCGGCGCGATCACCCGGGCGGCCGGCGGCTGGATGACGCTGGCTGGCTCGGGCGCCCGCCGCTATGTCGCCGCGGTCGCGGCGGACCTCACCGACCCGCTGGTGCCCGTGCTGCTCGTGGGCGCGGCGGCGAGCGCCGTCCTCGGCTCGACCACCGACGCGCTGCTCGTCTCCGCCGTGTCCGTGGCGAACGCCGCGATGAGCGGCGCGCAGCGGGCGCACGCCGAGGGTGTGCTGGCGCGGCTGATCGAGCGGAACGTGCTGCTGGCGCGGGTCGTGACCGACGACGGCGTCCAGGTGCGCAGGGCCGACACGCTGCGGCCCGGCGACGTCGTCGAACTAGGCGCGCAGGACGTGGTGCCGGCCGACGCGCGGCTGCTGCGCGCCGACACGCTGGAGGTGGACGAGGCGACGCTGACCGGGGAGTCAGCGCCGGTGACCAAACGCGTCGAACCCACCCCGGCCGCCGAGCTCGGCGACCGCGACTGCATGGTCTACGAGGGCACCACGGTGCTAGCCGGCACCGCCAGGGCCGTCGTCGTGGCGACCGGGGAGGCCACCGTCGCCGGCCGGGCCGCGGTCGTGGCCCAGGCCCACTCGGCCGGCGCCGTCGGCGTGCAGGCCAGGCTCGGCGAGCTGACCCGGCTCGCGCTGCCGCTGACGGGACTGTCCGGGCTCGCGGTCGCGGCGCTGGCCTCGCTGCGCGGCGCTCCGGCCCGATCGGCGCTCGGCTCCGGGGTGGCCGTCGCCGTCGCCGCGGTGCCGGAGGGACTGCCGCTGGTCGCGACGGTCGCCCAGGTCGCCGCCGCCCGCCGGCTCGCGAGGCTCGGCGTGCTCGTGCGCTCCTCGCGGGTCGTGGAGGCGCTCGGGCGCGCCGACGTCGTCTGCTTCGACAAGACCGGCACGCTGACCGAGGGCCGGCTGGTGCTGCGCGCCGTCACCGTGCCCGACCCGGCCGGCCGGTGGCGGGCGGCGCCCATGCCGGCGCCGGGGACGGCCGCCGGGCACGGCGGGCCGACCGGCGCGGGCGCGCGGATCCTCGCGGTCGCGGCCGCGGCCTGCCCGGCGCCGGAAGGCCGGGTGGCGCACGCGACCGACCGGGCGGTGCTCGAGGCCGCGGCGGGGCGGCCCGAGCTGGCCAGCGCGCTGACGGGCGAGCGGGTGGACGAGATCCCGTTCGAGACCGCGCGGGGCTACGCCGCCACCCTGCTGCGCACGCCCGACGGGCCGGTGCTCGCCGTGAAGGGCGCCCCCGAGGTGCTGCTGGGCCTGGTCGAGCTGGACGCGCCGCGGCTCGCGGCGGCCCGGGCCGCGGCCGGCCGGCTCGCCCGTCAGGGCCTGCGGGTGCTGGCGGTCGCGGAGTCGTCCCCGGGAAGCCGGCCGGAGTCGGCCGGCGACCTGAGCTCCCTGCGCCTGCTGGGCTTCGTCGGCATCGCGGACACGCCGCGCCCCTCGGCGACGCCGGGAGTGCGTCGCCTGCTGGACGCCGGGCTGCGGGTCGTCGTCGTCACGGGTGACCATCCGGTGACCGCCGCGGCGATCGCGCGGGAGGTCGGCGTCCCCGACGCCGACCGGGTGGTCACCGGCGCGCAGCTCGAACGGCTCGGCGACGAGGGCTACGCCGCCCAGGTCGGCGCCGCCTCGGTGTTCGCCCGGCTCTCGCCGGAGCAGAAGGTGCGGCTGGTCACCACGCTGCAGCGGCTGGGGAAGGTCGTCGTGATGACCGGCGACGGGACGAACGACGCCGCCGCGATCCGGGCCGCCGACGTCGGCGTCGCCGTGCGCGGCCGCGGCACGGCCGCCGCGACGGGCGCCGCCGACCTGCTGCTCACCGACGCCGAGGTGACCCGGCTGGCCGACGCGGTCCTCGAGGGCCGGCGGATGTGGCGCTCGGTGACCGACGCGGTGTCGGTGCTCGTCGGCGGCAACGCCGGGGAGGTCGCCTTCACGCTGCTGGGAACGGCGATCGCGGGGCAGGCGCCGTTGCGCCCACGGCAGCTGCTGCTGGTCAACCTGCTCACCGACATGGCGCCGGCCATGGCGCTCGCCGTGCGCTCGCGGGAGGACCTGCACGGCGGTCCCGGCGAGTCCCGGCCGAACGGCGGGCCGGACGCGGTCTCCACCCGGTGGCTCACCGGGTCGCTGCGCCGCATGCTGGTGGTCAGGGGCGCGACGACGACCGCGGGCGCGACGCTGGCCTGGCTGGTCGGCCGGTACACGGGCACGCCGCGGCGCGCGTCGACGATGGGGCTGCTCGCGCTGGTCACGACCCAGCTCGGCCAGACGCTGATGCTCGCCGGCCGCGACCCCCTGGTGATCGTCACGGCGGTCGCGAGCATGCTGGTGCTGGCGGTGCTGGTCCAGACGCCGATCCTGGCGCGGCTGTTCGGCTGCCGCCCCGTCGGCCCCGTCGGCTGGTCGGTGGTGCTCGCCTCCGCGACCCTCGCGACGTCCGCCGCCTGGCTCTACGAGCGTCGCCGCCGCCGCTCGCTCGCCCCCGCCCGGCCCGAGCCGCCGGCGCGGCGCGGCGTCGCCGCCGCCACGCCGCGTTCCGTGCCTGCCGGGCGGGGTGCCGAAGCGGGCGCGCCGCGGGTGCCGGTGGGTCAGGCGGCCCAGCCCCGGCGCGCCGCGGCGCCGCTGTCGCCCAACGGCCGGTCGCCCGGCCAGCCGCTGGGCGCGCCCGCGCTCGGGCGCCTGCTGGCCGCCTGGCCGTCTGCTTCCGTGCTCGCCTCCGGGCCTGTCTCCTGGCGGGTCCGTCAGCCGGTCACGGGCGTCACGTAGCTGGCGGGGTAGGCGCTGTCGCGTTGGTCGACGACCGGGCCGCCCGGCCAGTCCAGCCGCACGGGGTCACGGTCGTCCGGCGGGGTGATCAGCAGGTATCCGGCGTCGAACGCGGGCGCGCCCGCGGGCGCGGCCGCCGTCGGCAGGAAGACCAGGACCGCGTCCGCGCTGCCGCCCGGCGGGAGCTGGACGCTGTCCGGCGGGGCGGACGCGCGCCGGGGCAGGTCGTAGACCTCGCCGGCCGCCGTCACGAGCGCCGCGCCCGGGTACCCGTACATCGCGCAGGCCGCCGGCCCGTCGTTGGTGAAGGTCACGACGGCCGCGAACTGGGTCGTCCCCGGCGCGAGGGACGCGACCTCGACAGGAGGTCGGAGCGTGACGATGAGAGTGGCTCCGGTGCATCGCGGGGGCCCGGCCTCCTCGCCGTCGCGGCCGGCCGCCGCGCTCGCGCCGCCCGCCGGGCCTGTCGCCCTCGTGGTGCCCGCCGCGGCCGCGCCGGGGCCGGTCGGGGTCGCGGTGGCCGCCAGCGCGACGGGCCTGGCGGTCGGGCTCGGAGTGGACACGTCGACGGGGAATCCCTCCGACGAACCTGACCGCGAGCAGCCGGCCGAGCCCAGCGCGGCGGCGGCCGCCAGCGCCGCGACGGTGTGGACCGCGGCCAGGGCCCGGCCGTGCCGGCCGGCGGCGAGCGGGCGCATCGTGACTCCCCAGGCATCGGGCCGCCCGCGGGCAGGGCGGCTGCCCAGGGAGTATTCGGCGCGTCCGGGCCACTTCCCGGCGGGCGCGGCACCTGGGCGCCGGCCGCGTGCGCGACCGGCCGGTGACGTCCGCCATCGGCCCGTCCGGGCCGAACCACCCACTACGCCCGGTACGGGACCGTCGGTCAGGCGCCCCGTCGGTCAGGCGCCGAGGAGGCGGTCCAGGCCGGCCTCGAACTGGTCGTCGAGGTCCGCGTGCAGGTACGGGGCGACAGCGGCCAGCTCCGGGTAACGGCTCCGGGACGGGTTGACCGTCGGCATCGGCGCTCCGACCCGGTCGGCCGCCAGATTCTCGGCGAGGTGGCGTGCCTCGACGAGGGAATGGCCGACGACGAAGAACAGCAGTGTCTGCCAGGCCGCCGCGGCCTCGGCCGCCGACCGGCCGGTGGCGCGCAGCGCGCCGACCGCGTGCTCCATCCGGTCCCACCACGAGCCGGTGCCCGGCGGCTGGCGCAGCACCGACGGGGCGAGCGTCGGGTAGCGCAGCAGCTGGCGGCGCAGCTGGCGCAGGCTGTCCCGCAGGTCCGCCGCCGGGTCGCCGGTGGCGGGCAGTGGCTCCTCGCCGCGGATCATCTGGTCGGCGAGCGCGTCGAGCAGCTCGTTCTTGTTCTGGAAGTGCCGGTAGATCGCGGTCGGGTCGACGCCGAGCCTGGCGCCCAGCGCCCGCATGGACAGCGCGTTCACCCCGCCGATGTCGACGATCTCCCGCGCGCTGTCCAGCAGCACCTGCCGGGACAGCGTGCCCCGTGGCGTGCGCCGCGCGGGCATGGCGGTGACGGTCACCCGCCCGCCGGCGCCGCCCGTGCCCGGCTCGTCCAGGTCCCGGCCCGCGGGCTCCTGGTCAGCGGACTCCTGTTCAGCGGACATCGCCATCCCTCGTCACTCCCCGCCCGTCCCGATCGCTGACACTGTAGACAACGACGTTGACAGCCCGCCCGCGATCGACCAAAGGATCATGGTCGATCGCGGTACGCCCCCATCCCCGAGAGCGCAGACTGTCCGGTAGGAATGGATCGACGGCACCGCCGCTTGCACCTTGATGGGCGTGCCCGCCGGACCCGGATCGCGAGGGGCTGGGCGGGTCCGACCGCGACGGGCCGTGCGTCGGCGACATGCCGGCATGCCCGGCTCGCCTCCGAGGGGAAGCCCTCGGGCGCGGCGGCGTCATGCGGGCAAGGAAGGACTATGCCGGCAGTGGCGGCGCGGTGGCAAGTCCGCGACGTGACAATGTGGTGACGGCGAAGCCGTCACGGTGGCAGGACCCGGCCCCGGGAGGCACGCCTCCGCGGGCCGCTGGAAGGCACGGGGAGGTCTAGGCCCATGCTCGACCCGAGTGAGCTCTACCAGGTCAACGGCGACCTGCCCGACCTTGGCCGGCCGGTGATGCTGGAGGCGATGACGGGGGTCGTCGACTCCGGCAACGCGGTGCGGCTCGCGAGCGAGCACCTGCTGACCACGCTGGAGCACGAGGTCATCGCGACCTTCGACATCGACCTGCTGCTGGACTACCGCTCCCGGCGCCCGGCGATGACGTTCGTCGAGGACCACTGGGAGCACTACGAGGACCCGACGCTCGCGCTGTACGCGCTGCGGGACCGGGCGGACACCCCGTTCCTGCTGCTCGCCGGCCCGGAGCCGGACCTGATGTGGAAGCGGTTCACCCTGGCGGTCCGGGAGCTGACCCGGCGGCTGAACCTGCACCTGGCCGTCGGCCTGAACGCGATCCCGATGGCGGTGCCGCACACCCGGCCGACCGGGCTGATCGCGCACGCCACCCGCAAGGACCTCATCGCCGGCTACGAGCCGTGGGTCCGCCGGGTCCAGGTGCCCGGCAGCGCCGGCCACCTGCTGGAGTACGAGTTCGGCAAGGAGGGGCGTGACGCGATGGGGCTGGCGGCCCTCGTGCCGCACTACCTCAACCAGACCGACTTCCCGCAGGCGACCGAGGTGCTGCTGACGTCGGTCTCCAAGGCGACCGGTCTCATGCTGCCGCTCGACGGCCTGCACTCCGCCGCGGCGGCGGTGCGTGGCGAGGTCGACCAGGAGCTGGCCAAGGGCGGCGAGATGGCCGCGCTCGTGCACGCGCTGGAGGAGCAGTACGACGCCTACAAGCGCGGCAAGGAGACCGGTGGCCTGCCCACCGTCGAGGCGGGCGACCTGCCGACCGCCGACGAGCTCGGCGCCGAGCTCGAGCGCTTCCTCGCCGAGCAGGCCGAGCCCGACGGCCCAGCCTGACCCTGACCGGCCCTGGTCCGCCCTGATGTCCGACCTGACCCTCGGGCCGGCCCGTGGACAGTCCACGGGCCGGCCCGTCCGGTCTGGGTGGACCGGTCCGGATGGCTGGGCCCCGACCGGCGCGGGCCGGGAACGGCGGATCGGTCAGCGCATGGTGCGCAACGCGCGGCGGACCTGGTCGGTGAACAGGGCTGGCTGCTCGAAGGCGGCGAAGTGGCCGCCGCGCTCGGGCCGCTCATAGAAGCGCAGGTCGGTGAGGCGCTGCTCCGCCCAGCGCCGCGACGGCCGGAAGATCTCGCCGGGGAACATCGAGACCCCGGCCGGCACGTCGATCCCCTCGCCGCCGAACGCGCCGGCGCCGCCGCCCGACCGGCCCACCCCCGTCTCCCAGTACATCCGCGCCGACGACGCGCCGGTGGCGGTCAGCCAGTACAGGGTGATGTCGTCGAGCATCTGGTCGCGGGTGAGCGCGGTGTAGGGGTCGCCGTCGTGATGGGTCCAGGCCCAGAACTTCTCGGCGATCCAGGCGCACTGGCCGACAGGCGAGTCCACCAGCCCGTACCCGAGCGTCTGCGGCCGGGTCCCCTGCTGGGTCGAGTAGCCCAGGCCCCATTCCAGGTGCGTCGCGCCGGCGGTCAGCGCCGCCAGCTCCTCCTCCGTGAAGGAGGCCGCGTCGGCGCCCGAGCCCGGCCCGACGACCAGGAAGTTCAGGTGGATGCCGACGAGGTGCTCCCGGTCGACCGCGGCGAGCGCGGTGGTCACCGCCGAGCCCCAGTCGCCGCCCTGCGCCGCATAGCGGTCGTAGCCCAGCCGGGCCATCAGCGTGGCCCACGCGGCGGCGGTGCGGGAGACGCCCCAGCCGGTGCCGGTGGGGCGGCCGGAGAAGCCGTACCCGGGCAGCGACGGGATGACGAGGTGGAACGCGTCCGCCGGCTCGCCGCCGTGCGCCGCCGGGTCGGCCAGCGGGCCGATGACGTCGAGGAACTCCAGCACCGAGCCCGGCCAGCCGTGAGTCAGCAGCAGCGGGAGCGCGTCGGGGTTGGGGGAGCGGACGTGCAGGAAGTGGATGTCGAGGCCGTCGATCGTCGTGACGAACTGGTCGAACGCGTTCAGCCGCGCCTCGCAGCGCCGCCAGTCGTAGCCGTCGGCCCAGTAGGCGCACAGGTCGCGTAACCACTCCAGCGGGACGCCCTGGCTCCAGTCGTCGACCGTCTCCTTCTCCGGCCAGCGAGCGGTGACCAGCCGCCGCCGCAGGTCCGCGAGGTCGGACTCGGGGATGTCCGCCTTGAACGGCGCGATCTCGGTACTCATCCGATGGCTCCTCCGGGGTCTGGCGCGCCGGCGCCGCCTGGCGTCGGCGGGCCATCGCGGTCGCTGCTGGGCGAGGCGGCGCGACGACGACGCGGCGTCCGCGACGATCGTTGGCCGGTCGGCGGTCGCGCCACCGGCCCAGGCTTCAGCATGGAGGTTGATCTCGGTGCGATCCATCGGTGAGTAGATGTATCCGTGAGCCCGGCTCTTGGCTGGTCGGCGCGGGCGCCGTCCGTCCGTGGCCCGTCCACCTGCCCGTCGCGGGTGGCGCGGCCCGGTAGGGCCGTGGTTGGTTACGTAGAATGGAGTTTCATCTCTACCTCCCACAAATGCGCATGACGATGCCCGAGATCGTCGAGCGGGCCCGTAACGCCGAGCGGGCCGGGTTCGCCGGGATCGGGCTGATGGACCATCTCGCGCCGCCCCAGTACATCCAGGGGACGATGTACGAGGCGATGAGCACGGCCGGCTGGATCGCCGCCAAGACCGAGAACCTCAAGGTCGGCCATCTGGTGCTGTGTGACATGTTCCGTCACCCGGTGGTGCTCGCGAAGCAGGCCGTGACGCTCGACCACGCCAGCGAGGGCCGGTTCGAGCTTGGGATCGGCTGGGGCTCGGTGCCCGCCGAGCTCGGCCGCTACGGCGTCGGCTCCACGACGCCGAAGGTCCGGGTCGAGCGGATGGCCGAGACCCTCGCCGTGCTGCGCCTGCTGTGGAGCGGCGAGCAGGTCAGCTACCAGGGCGAGTTCTTCCAGCTGAACGAGGTCATGGCCCATCCGGTGCCGACCGCGCCGATCCCGATCACGATCGGCGGCACCGGCCCGCGCACGCTCGAGCTCGTCGCCGAGTACGCCGACTGGTGGAACCTGCAGATCAACAAGATCGTGGAGCTCGAGCGGCTGCGTTCGCGCGCCGGCAAGGCGCGCGTGTCGATCCAGCAGCTGATCACCGTCGTCCCGCCGGGCGCGACCGAAGCCGAGCGCGACGAGATCCTCACCACCGCGCAGCGCCGCTTCGGCCAGATGGGTTCGAACGGCGGCCTGGTCGCCGGCACGCCCGCCGAGCTGACCGCCCACTACCGGCGGATGACCGACCAGGGCATCGACCGGACCTACGCCTGGTTCACCGACTTCGCCAAGCCCGCCACCCTTGAGGCCTTCGCCGAGGTCATCGAGAACCTCCGCTGACGCCGCGGTCGGATCCCCGACCCGCGGCGCCCGCGCGGAGCGCCTCAGACCGGTCGCGGGCCGGAACTCGGGCTGGCGTTGACGTCGATGGCAGGGTTTAGCGTCGAGGTCATGCGGATCGGGGAGCTGGCGCGGCGGGCGGGGACGAGCCCGCGGGCGCTGCGGCACTACGAGCAGGAGGGCCTGCTGGCCGCCCGGCGGCGGGCCAACGGGTACCGGGACTACGACGAGGGCGACCTGCGGCTGGTGGCCGAGATCAGGTCGCTGCTCGCCATCGGCTTCTCGCTCGACGAGACCCGCCCGTTCGTCGACTGCCTGCGTTCCGGGCACGACCGCGGGGTCGCCTGCCCGGACGCCGCCGCCGTCTACGAGCGCAAGATCGCCGAGATCGACGCGTGTCTGGCCCGGCTCGTCGAGGTCCGCGCCGGCCTGGCCGGCCAACTCGCCGCCGAGCTGGCGAGCCGGGCGCCCGGCGCCCCGCCGGCTCGCGTCACCGATGCGTCGCCCGGGCCGCCCGCGCCCGCCGGGCCGCCCGCGCCCGCCGGGCCGCTCGCGGTGGACGCCGCGCGCCGGGTGCCCGTCCCGTCCGCGCCGCCGGCCTGCGTCCTGTCCGCCGAGCAGACCCAGTCGGCGGCGAAGACCTACTCCCACGAAAGAGCGGATCTGTCATGACACCGGTCCACGCCCCCGCGCCGCGCGGCGCCGCCCCGAACCCGGCCGTCGCTCCCGGCCCGCCGATCGCCCGGGCCACGTCGATTCCTCAGACCATGCCGATTCCTCAGACCACGCCGGCCGCCGCGGGGACGACCGTCGCCACCGGGACGGTCGTGACCGTCACCGACGCGACCTTCGCCGAGGTCGTGCTGGCGAGCCCGGTGCCCGTTCTCGTCGACTTCTGGGCCGTATGGTGCCCGCCTTGCCGGATGATGCACCCCATCCTGGAGAAACTCGCCGCGGACTACGCCGGCCGTCTCACCGTCGCCTCGCTCAACTGCGACGAGGAACCCGGCACGGCCCTGACCTACGGCATCCTCGCGATGCCGACCTTCAAGGTCTTCCGCGGCGGCGAGCAGGTCGCCTCCGTCGTCGGGGCCCGTAGCGGCGCCGCGCTGCGCAAGATCGTCGACGACCTTCTCTGACCCGCCCACGCCGTCGCGCCGGGCGGCCACGGAACAGGATCTACCGGGTCGCCATCAGCCGGGCGCGACGTGGCCGCGGGTCTGGGTGCGGTAGGGGTGGAAGCCGCGGTTCACGTAGTTCCGGAGCGCGTTCGGGTGGTCGAGCGTCGATGTGTGCAGCCAGACGCGGCGGACCTCGTCGAGCGCCGGATGCTTGAGGTTCCAGGCGAGCCGGGCGGCGAGGGTGAGCGCGTGGCCGCCGATCCCGGCGCCCACGTACTCGGGAACGAGGCCGAACGAGATGATCTCGACCTCGTACGGTGGGTGGGCCGTCGTCTCCACGATCCCGGCGACGTCGTCGCCGGAACGCAGCAGGAAGCTCTGGTGGCGGGGGTCGGCGAACCACTCCGCCCAGGCCGGGTCCCCCCAGCCGGCGCTCGGCCAGCGGTAGGGCGCGCCGACCCGCACGATCGTCGCCCGGACCAGCGCCTCGTCGTTGGTGGCGCTCAGCGTGAGCCCGTCCGCGACGCGGCCCGCGCGCAGCTGCTCGGGGCTGGTCATCTCCAGGAAGGTGACGACCTCGCCCGGAACCGGTTCCACCACAGCGGTCCGCCCCTTCTCCGGCAGTGTTCGCGCCCCCATCGGAGTCCACCCGCCCGCTGTCTCACCCATGCCCCGACGATGCCGGCCGGCCGCTGCCCGAGGCCCGCGCCGCGCCGTCGACGGCCCTGATGTGTGCGCGGTTTCAAGATAGCCAGGCCACGGGCCGCGACGCGGCGCCGGAAGTGACAAGCCGGGGGAATGGTGGCTGCCTGGTCTCCACCGTCGGACGGCGGGTACTCGGCCAGGCGGACAGTCGTCGCCGAGGCCGGCCATGACGTGCCTGGCCGCTGGCCTGTCGCGACGTCGTCGACGCGTCGGCGTCGGCTGGCTGGCCTCGAGGATTGGTCATGCTCACGAAAGTCGATGGTCACTGTCCCGACATCTATTGGCGACGCGACGATGACAGACAGATGCGATCATGAACCATATATGAACGAACGATGGCTGTTGACGGAAGACAACGCGGACATTGGGTGCGACCGCCGTCATCGTCCCGTGCGCCAGCTACAACGGCCTTGTGGGTGACACCGCGCTGATCCTGGTCGTCGTCACGGCACTGGCCTTTGACTTCACCAACGGCTTCCATGACACGGCGAACGCGATGGCCGCCTCGATCGCGACCAAGGCACTACGGCCCAAGGCCGCCGTCGCCGTCGCGGCGTTGCTCAACCTCACGGGGGCGTTCCTGTCCCTGTCGGTCGCCGCGACGATCGCGAGCGGGCTCGTCAACACGCACCTGATCACCTTGCCCGTGGTCTTCGCCGGGCTGGCCGGCGGGATCGCCTGGAACCTGGCCACCTGGTACCTGGGCATCCCGTCCAGCTCCTCCCACGCGCTCATCGGCGGGGTGATCGGCTCGACGCTCGCGGCGGCCGGCACGGACGCGGTCAAGTGGCACGGCCTCGTCCAGAAGGTCGTGATCCCGGCCGTGCTGGCGCCCGTCGTCGCCGTCCTGATCGCGGCCCTGGGTACCTTCCTCATCTACCGGATCAGCCGCGGCGTGCGGCCGGAGACCCGCGACCGCGGGCTGCGGCTGGGCCAGGTAGGCGCCGCGTCGATGATGTCGCTCGCGCACGGCACCAACGACGCGCAGAAGACGATGGGCGTCATCACGCTGGCGCTGATCGCCAACGGTTCCCTCGCCGCGGGCGCGACCTCGCCCTTCTGGGTGGTCGTGGCCTGCGCCGTGGCCCTGGCGCTGGGGACCTACTGCGGCGGCTGGCGCATCATCCACACCCTGGGCAAGGGCCTCGTCACCATCGAGCCGCCGCAGGGGCTGGCCGCGGACTCGTCGTCCGCGGCGACCATCCTGCTGTCGAGCCACTTCGGGTACTCGCTGTCGACGACGCACGTCGCGTCCGGCTCGATCGTCGGCAGCGGGCTGGGCAGCCGGGACGGGCGGGTCCGCTGGGGCGTCGCCCGTCGGATGGCCACCGCCTGGCTGCTGACGCTGCCGGCCGCCGGGCTCGTCGGCGCGGGCTGCTACGCGATGGTCCACGGCATCGGCGGCACCGCGGGCGTCGTCGTCGGGTTCGCGGTCCTCGTCGCCGGCTCCGCGGCGCTGTTCGCGCGGTCGCGGCGCGCGCCCGTCGGCCACCGCGACCTCCACGCGGAGCCGGCCGGCCCGGACGCGCCCACGCCGGCACCCTCGACCACCGAGACCCCGGTCGCGGCCTAGCAATGGGCGCGGAGGACCCGGACGGACCCGCCCGGTCGACCCGGCGGGTCCCAGTGATGGAGGAACGGCCATGACGGCCTGGATCGACCTGGACGCCCTGTGGAAGATCGTCGTCATCGGGCTGCTGTGCGGCGCCGGCCTGCCGGCGGTGTTCGCCGTCGGGCTGCGCGTGCTCAGCCGCTCGGAGCGGCGCGCCGAGGCCGTGGCCATGGCCTCCGTGCCCGGCCTCGACGGGGCCATGACCGGCGCGGCCCCCGCCTCGGCCACGCGGACCCGTGCCGAGACGGCCCTCGCGGGGCTGTGCTTCGCCGTCATCCTGGCCGCCATCGCCTGGGGCGTGGCCTTCATCGTCGCGGGCGGCTGACCGCCGCCGCGCGCGTCGGCCTCGCCGCTCGCCGGCCGAGCGGCCGGGCGCGTCGTCGGCGACGGTGGCCGCCGCGCGCGTGACGGCCGTGCCGAAATGTCGGACCGGGCGGCTATGGTGATCAGCATGGTTGATCCGGACGCGCCGGCGCACCCGACAGCCCAGGCCGCGACGCTGGTACTGGACGCTCCGATCACGGCCGTGGTCGTCTATCCGCGGCAGGCGCGGGTCACCCGCCGAGGCACGGTCACGCTGCCGGTCGGCGTGGCCACCGGGACTGGCCAGGACGGCGTCGCGGCGCCGACCGAGCGCACGGTGACGCTGCGTGGCCTGCCGCTGGGGCTGGACCCCGACTCGGTGCGGGTCGCGGGCCGCGGGGCGGTCCGGGTGCTCGGGGTCGACGTCGCCGTCGAGACGCGGGCGCGGACCGCGGACCCGGAGCTGTCCACGCTGGAGGACGAGCTGCGCGCGCTGCGCCGGCGCGCCGGCGAGCTCGACGACGCCCGCGAGACCGAGCTGGCCCGCCGGAAGTTCCTGGACGTCGCCGCCCGCAACGGCGCCGCGTCGCTGGCCCGCGGCTGGGGCGCGCCGTCCTGGGATTCGGGGACCTCGGAGCCGGGCACGCCGGGTGACCCGGCGGTCGACGAGGCGCGCCGGCTGGCGGCCGCCGGCGCGGCGCTGGGCGGACAGCTCGCACAGCTGTACGCGCGCCTGCGCGAGATCGCGGACGAGCGGGACGAGCTGAACGGGAGGATCGCGGCGCTCACCCGCGCGCTGGAGGTCCGCAGGGGCTACCGGCCTCCCGACACCCGCGCGGTCCTGGTGGCCCTCGAACCGGCCGGCGGCGCCGATGGCGAGCTCGACGTCGAGCTCGAGGTCTCCTACCTGGTCGCCGAGGCCTCCTGGACGGCCCGGTACGACGCCCGGCTGGTCGACGGCGTGGTCACGCTCACCTGGTTCGGGATGGTGACGCAGTCCAGCGGTGAGGACTGGCCGCTCTGCGACCTCGCGCTCTCGACCGCGCGCCCGGCGCTGCGCAGCGGGCTGCCCGAGCTCACCCCCTGGTATGTCGACGTCGCCAGGCCGGTGCCCGTGGCGGCGATGTATGCCCGGGCCGCGGACGCATACGCGGGCGCGCCGCTCCCGCCGGCCGCGGCCGCGCCCGGCGGGGCTCCCATGCCCAAGGCGGCCCTGATGGCCGCATCGGTGCCGCCACCGGTCGAGCACGCCGTCGCCACCGTCGACACGTCGGGGACCGCGGCGACCTACCGCCCGCCCCGGCCCGTGCCGGTGCCGGCCGACGGCCGGCCGCACCGCACGACGCTCGCCGTTCTCCACCTGGAAGCGGAGCTGGACTACCTGACCGCGCCGAAGCTCGCGGCGGAGGCCTACCTGCGCGCGAGCGTCACCAACTCCTCGCCGCACACCCTGCTGCCCGGCCCGGTCGCGATCTTCCACGGCGCGGACTTCGTCGGGACCAGCTCACTCGAGCTCGTCCCGCCCGGCGCCGAGGTGGAACTGCAGCTCGGCGTCGACGACCGGCTGCTCGTCGAGCGCGAGCTGGTCAGCCGGGCCACCAGCCGCAAGGTCGTCGGCAATCTGCGCCGCACCGACGTCGGCTACGAGATCACCCTGACGAACCACACCCCGCGGCCCGCGAAGGTCACCGTCCGCGACCAGGTCCCGGTCTCGCGGCACGAGGGCATCACGGTCAAGGACCTCCGGACCTCGCCGGCCGTCGACGAGCACACCGACCTCGGTCAGCTCACCTGGACGGTGGAGCTCGCGCCCGGCGCCAAGCGGCAGATCGAGCTCGGCTTCCGTCTGGAGCACAACCGCGGTCTCGATCTCACCGGCTGGGCGGAGTAGCGGCCCCGCCGGGAAGCCGGCGGATCGCTCGCGCCAGGGCGGCGCCGGTGCGAGAAACATCCGGACGGGTCGGCGAGCGGTGGGAGGACAGGCGTGGCGGGACGAGTCGAGGGCAAGGTCGCGTTCATCACCGGGGTGGCGCGCGGGCAGGGGCGGGCCCATGCCGTGCGGCTCGCCGAGGAGGGCGCCGACATCATCGGGGTGGACCTGTTAGCCGACGTCGAGACGATCGGCTACCCGATGGCCAGCGCCGCCGACCTGGCCGAGACCGTGGCGGAGGTCGAGAAGCTCGGCCGGCGGATCGTGACGGCCGTCGCGGACGTGCGCGACGAGGCGGCGCTGGCGGCGGCCCTCGACGCCGGGGCCACCGAGCTGGGCCGGCTGGACATCGTCGTCGCGAACGCCGGGGTGTCCGGCACGGCGGCCGCGACGGACCAACTCGACCTGACGGCCTGGCGGACGCTGCTCGACATCGACCTGACCGGCTGCTTCCTGACCGCCAAGGTCGCGATCCCGCACCTGGTGGCCGGCGGGCGGGGCGGCTCGATCATCCTGACGAGCTCGATGCTCGGCCTGAAGGGCCAGGGCTGGATGGCGGCCTACGTCTCCGCCAAGCACGGCCTCGTCGGGCTGATGCGCTCGCTCGCGAACGAACTGGCCGGTCAGCTGATCCGGGTCAACAGTGTGCATCCGGGCAATGTCAACACCCCGATGGTGGACAACGAGTCGCTGCGCCGGATGCTGCGTCCCGACCTGGACAACCCGACGATCGAGGACGCCGCGGCCGTCCTCGGGATGCTGCACCTGATGCCGGTCCCGCTGATCGAGGCCGTCGACGTCGCCAACGCCGTCCTGTTCCTCGCCTCCGACGAGGCCCGCTACATCACCGGCGTCGCGCTCCCCGTCGACGCCGGCGCGACCGCCAAGGGTTGACCGCCGCCAGGAGCTGAGCCGGCGCGCCGGCCGCCAAGGTTCGCCCGGTGTTGACGCCCGGGCATGATCGCCGTTCTGCCCTGGGCGGGTCGTGATCTCGCCCTGTTCACGACCTCCACAGGGCACTATCGGCGATCATGCGTGGCGGTCGCGGCTAGGGGAGTTGGTGGCGGGTGAAGAACGCCCAGATCTCGGCGGTGGCGTCCAGGGAGTCAGTGGGCTCGTCGCCCCGTAGCCAGCCGCGCTCGCCGCCGGGCCAGGCGTGGCCGCCGCCCTCGACGGTGTCCAGGACGACCTCGGTGCCGCCGGTGCACGGCCCGTGGCTGGTCCGGACGACGACGCCCTCGCGGTTCTCGGTGGGAGTCGCCGGGCAGCCGTCGTGACGTACCCAGAACCCGACCGAGTCGGCGACCGACCGGTCGACCCGGTCCTTCTCGGTCGGGAACCGCTTGTCGCCGCCGGTCCCGACGCCACCCTCGTACGGGACGTTCTGATCCTCGGTGCCGTGGATGGCCAACAACGGCACCGCTCGACTGGGGGCGCACCCGTCATAGTCGAGGGCACCTGAGACGGGCGCGATCGCGGCGAACCGGTCGGCCAGGTCGCAGCCCAGTCGGTAGGTCATCATCGCGCCGTTGGAGAAACCGGTGGCATAGATCCTGCGGGTGTCCACCGGGTAGTGCGCGGCGAGGTCGTCGAGCATGGCGGCGATGAATGCCACGTCGTCGACCTGGTCGCGCTTCGCCTGCCCGCAGCACCAGCCGGCGTTCCAGGTCAGCATCGTGTCCGTGAAGCCGCCGGTGCCGTTCGGGCTCGCGACCAGGAAGCCCTCCTGGTCGGCGAGGCCGAAGAAGCCGGTCTGCTTCTCGATGTTGAGCCCGTTGCCGCCGCCGCCGTGCAGTTCGACGACCAGTGGCCGGGGCGTCGTCCCGGTGCCGGGCGGGATGTGTACCCGATAGTCCCGGGTCCGCCCGTCGACGGTCAGCGTGTGCGTGACCGTCCCGGCCGGCGGGGGTGTCCCCGCCGGCGGTGGCGGCGCCGGTTCCTCCCGGTCGCGCGGCCCACAGGCCGCGGCCGTGGCCGCCACGATGGCCAGCAGCGCCGCCACCGCGAATCTCCGAGGTGCCTTCGTCCAGCCCCGCATCCGTCGCTCGCCTTCCGTCCGACGCCCTGTCCCGTCCGGCACGCCGCACGTTCCCAGACGACGGCCAGCGGACCGTGCGCGCCAGGTAAGAGGAAGGTCAGCGCCCGGCGCCCGGTCGCCGCCGCCGTCGCCACCGGGGTGGGCGTGCCTCGGACGAGGCCGAGGAGGCGTCCGGCGTCACGCCGCCCACGGTGGCGTCGGGGGATGTCCACGGCGGTGGCGGATCCGAGGCCGCCTGGCCGGAGGCGGCCCGGGGCGGGCGGTGGCGGGTGGCGGACGGCTGGCGGCGGCATGATCTGATGGACGGATTCGGGGAACATGTTGCGCTGGCAACTAGTTTGCGTGCGTGGTGGCGTCGGGCGCGACGGCGCGCGGCCGTTCCCAGGAGCATCGGAGTGATCATGAGTAGTGACACGTCATCGGTGACGAGCACCCCGGCCGACCGCGACCTGCCCGCGCTGGAGGCGACCCGGGCCGCGCTGCGCGACACCTACCTGCGCCCGGCGGGGCAGCGGCCGGTGTCCTCCGCCCGCGGGCTGCACCACACCGCCCTGATCAGCCGCGACGTCGAGAAGACGATCCGGTTCTACCAGGGCGTACTGGAGTTCCCGCTCACCGAGCTGATCGAGAACCGCGACTACCCGGGCTCCTCGCACTTCTTCTTCGACATCGGCAACGGCAACCTGCTCGCCTTCTTCGACTTCCCCGGCCTCGACGTCGGCCCGTACGCCGAGGTCCTCGGCGGGCTGCACCACGTCGCGATCTCGGTCGCCCCGGACCGGTGGCGCCACCTCGTCGCCAGGCTGGAGGAGGCGGGCGTCGAGCACGTGATCCACTCGGAGGTGTCGGTCTACTTCCGCGACCCGGACGGCGCCCGCCTCGAGCTGATCGCCGACCCGCTCGGCGAGATGTACGGCACCAAGGTGCTCTGAGCCCGCCGCGTCCCGCGCGTCCGCGAGGGGCCGGGCAGCGGCCGCGTCCTCGGAACCGGCCTCGGCCCGGCGGCCGTGGGAGCGCCGCGGCGGTCCGCGTCGCGGAAGGACCCGCGGGACCGGGAAGCGCCGTGGGAACGGAAAGCGTCGGAAAGAGCTGCGTCGCCGGAAAGCGGAGCGTCAGCCGACGGGGCCGGTGACGGCCTCGGTGACGACCCGGCTGGCCTCGGCGGGGCCGAAGGTGGGCGGCGTGGGGGTGACCTCCGGGGTGCCGAGGCGGACGACCACCGTGCCGGAGCCGGGGTCGACCTGGACGACCTGGTTGCCCAGGCCGATCGCCCAGAACATGTCGTCGGGGGCGGCGGCCACCAGCTGGCCGCGCACGGCGGTCTGGTCATCGACCTGGGAGAGATCGGTCGCGGCGCGGGGGTTGCCGATGACCCCCTCGTGGTTGAGCCACCACAGGTAGCCGTAGGCGGCGTTCAGCTCGGTGGACGACGTCGCGGTCGCCGCGCGCAGCCAGTCCGCCGAGACGATCTGCTTGCCGTGCCAGGTGCCGCCGGACAGCGCGAGCAGCCCGAAGCGGGCCAGGTCGCGGCAGGTGGACGTGACTCCGGCGTACGTCTGCGCGTTGCCCGCGCTGTCGTGCCCCATGGAGGTGTGGGCCATGCCGAGCGGGCCGAACAGCCGGTCCTCGGCGAACGCGGCCGGATCCTGGCCGGTGGCACCCTCGAGCACCTGCTGCAGCGTCTGGATCGCCGAGTTGTTGTAGGCCCAGACCTGACCGGGCGGGCTGGCCTGGTCCAGCCCGACGGCGAACGCGGTCTGGTCGGCGGCCCGGACGAGCTGGTTGTAGTCGATGTCGACGCTCCAGCGCCGGCCGGAGGAGTTGCTGAGCAGGTCGCGGACGGTGACGACCTCCGACGGCGTGCCCTTCCAGGACGGGATCCACGTCGACGCGCTCTCGCTGATCTTCAGGTCGCCCTCGTCCTGGGCGATGCCGGTGAGCGTGCTGGTGACCGACTTCGTCACGGAGAACACCTGCTGGGCGGTGTTCGCGTCGGTGCCGCGGAAGTACCACTCGCCGGCGATCCTGCCGTCACGGACGACCAGCAGGCAGTTGGACTTCCCCTGCTCGGCGGTCTTCGCGATCTCGGCGAGCGCCGCCGGGTCGAGACCGACCTTCGCCGGGTCGACCGTCTCCCACTCCGCCCCTGGCTGCTGGGACGCCGCCGCGGCCGGCCCGGCGGACGGTAACGCCGACGGCGTGTCCCGCGCCGCGTCCGCTGGTTGGCTCCCGCCGCCGCAGGCGGCTACGCCCAGGACGGCGGCCAGCGCGAGCCCGGTCGCGCCCGACCGCCCGGCCCGGCGCCGGACGCGGTGCGCGTCCGGCCGGACATGACGGGAGCACTGCGACCTGCGGCGCATCAACGACCTCACGGGCAGTCAGGGTTATGTGCGCCCGATCGTCGCATCCCTACGTCAGGACGGCGTAAGGAATCCGCAAAATCGTTGCATGAGGAAACCGTTTGCGTTCGATGGTTGGCCGGCCCGCGGCACGGCCCCCGCCGAAGACCCGGGGGCCGTGCTACGCGGGGCCGCGGGCTACGACGCCTCGGGGCGGGCCCGCCGGCCGGCGGCGCTGGTGGACCCGGAGGAGCCGTTGGACGACGGCGCCGTGTCGCTCTCGGCGACGCGGGCGCGCAGCCGCTCGCGGATCTCGTCCGGCGTGTAGGAGCGCCGCGCCCGCTCCGCGCGGGCGACCATCGCGCCCGTCGCCGCCACTCCGACGACCCCGGCCAGTCCCATTACCTTCCACCAGCGCATACCTCAGGCTAGACGTCGCCGCGGGCGGCCAGCAGCCAAAGCGGTCAGAGCGCCGGTGGCCGGGCAGGCCGCCGGCGCGGGCGTCGCGGGCGCCCAGGCCAGCCGGTCATCCCCGCTCCGCCGCGCCGCCCGGGCTGATCAGGTCTTTCCCAGGTCCGCCCAGCGGGGAGCAAGGTCGTCCTAGGCTGAACGCATGTGTGCCATGCCGGTCAGTCTGGACGCCGCCGTGGAAGCGAGTCGTACCGGTGATCTCTGGCTCTTTCGCGGCCGAACCCCCGCGGACCGAGCCATCCAGACGTTGACGAACAGCCCCGTCAACCACGTCGGAATGGCGGTCGTCATCGACGACCTGCCGCCGATGATCTGGCACGCGGAGCTCGGCAGATCGCTGCCCGACCGGTGGACCGGGGACCGCCATCGCGGCGTGCAGCTGCACGACCTGCGTGACGCGGTCCAGGTCTGGGGCCAGCGCTACAGCCAGCGGGCCTGGCTGCGCCAGCTGGAGCCCGAGGTCTCGCGGGAAGCCGAGGACGCGGCGCTGCGGATCGTCGCCCGTCTCGACGGCACCCCGTTCCCATCGACCGCCCAGCTGGCCGGCCGCTGGCTGCGCGGCCGGTGGCCCGGCCCGCCGAGCCCGGGAGCGCTCCCGGATCCGCGAAAGGGTCCCCACGGAATCCGGGAGGCGGATCTGCCACGCCGGCGATCGGGGAGGCCCGGGCCGAGCCCTGGTTCGCCGCCTTCCCCTGGCGTGCCGGGCCGGGCGACTCTCGCCCGCCGGCCGCCGGCCCGGCCGGGCAGGAGACGGTGGCCGAGCCGCAGGGCCGCTGGTCGCGGCTGCGGGACCTGACCAGGCTCACCGGCGCGGGCCGGGTGGCGGACCGCCCGCCCGCCGACCGCCGGGTCGAGCCCGAGCCGCCCGTGGACGACGAGGAACGGCGCGCCCTGGAGACGGCCTACTGCGCCGAGGTCGTAGCGATCACCTACCAGGCGATGGGGCTGCTCGCCCCGGGGCGGCGGCCGAACTGGTACGACCCGGGCAGGTTCTGGAGCGGCGACGAGCTGCCGCTCGCCCCCGGGTTCACGCTCGGCGCCGAGATCTCCGTCGACATCTTCGGCTGAGGGCGTCCTCGTCCGGCCGGGTCTGGGAGGGTCCTACCGGGTCCGGCTGGCGGCCTCGCGGATCGAGGCAATCGGCTGTCGGCGCGCCGGCCGCGCTCGGGCCATCGTCAGCGGCTCGGCGCCGTGGTTGGGTGACCCCATGGATGAGAAAGGTGTTTTCTCGCAGATCAACGCGCTCGTCGCCGAGGAGCGCGAGCTGCGGGCCAGGCGGGCCGGCGGCCAGATCGAGCCGGAGGCCGAGCTGGAGCGGCTCCGCCAGGTCGAGGTGTCGCTGGACCAGTGCTGGGACCTGCTACGGCGGCGGGACGCGCTGCGCCGCGTCGGCCGCGACCCCGACGAGGCCCGGCCCGCCCCGATCAACCAGGTCGAGGGCTACGTCCAGTAGCCGTGAGCCCGGCCACCGGCCGGACCCGGCCGGTGTGTGCCAGGGGTAGGTCAGTCTCGCGCCGCGAGGGCCAGCGCCGGCGGGCCGGCGAGCGTGGCGAGCTCGGCGATCCGTTCGGGCCAGGTCGAGCGCTGCCGGGCGCTGACGAGCGTGATGACGTCGCCCGCCGCGCCGAGCGCGACCAGCGCGGCCAGCTCCCGGGACACGTCCGGGGTCGCGATCTCGCCGCGCAGTGCCCGTCCGACCGCGCGGTTGAGGACCCGAACGGTCTGCCGGTCCGGCGGCGAGACCGACACGGTGGTGCGCCCGCGCCGCGGCAGACCGTCGGGCCGGGGGCCGAGGTCGACCCAGCCGGCCTTCGCGAGCTCCGCCCGGACGATCCGGACGGCGCGCCGCTGGTCGTGGGAGATCCAGCGGGCCCAGGTCCGCGGCGGCCCGGCCCACGCCTGCCGGAGCACCAGGGACGACAGCCAGTCCATCGGGCGCTCCGTGGCGGCGGTCGACTCGACCGGCACGACGAGGCCGCGGGTATCCGTGACCAGGCCGTCGTGGAGGAGCTGGGTCAGGGCCGCGGCCCGCAGCGTCCGGCCGAAGCCAGGGACGCGGTACATCTTGCCCCGTTCAAGATTGAATGCCAGCAAATACAGCTTTGCCGGCAAAGACGGGGGAAGGCTGCGATCCACACCGAAAAGTCTTCCAGCGCGGGGCCGGTCGGCGTGTTTCGCCGTCGTGTGACTCGTGTCGGCTATCCAACAGATCCGATCCGTGGGGCGGCCGGAGCGCCGGCGGACGGCGCGCCCGCGTCGGGCGGCGCGCCCACGAGCGGCATCCGGACCGCGAACGCGGCGCCGCCCTCCGGCGCGGTCCTGGCCTCGGCGAGCGCGCCAAGCCGGGCGGCCAGCCGGGCGACGAGCGCGAGCCCGAGCCCGGTGGAGACCGGCCGCAGACCGCGGTAGCGCTCGTAGAGCGCGGACCGCTCGAAGGCGACGGCCAGGTCGTCCCCCGTCAGCCCGGGTCCGCCGTCGCGCACCTCGACGACCGCGACGCCCGCGTCAGCGCCGCTCGCGAACGCGTCACCCGCGGCCGGTTCCGCGGTGGCCGGTTCGCTCGTGGCCGGTTTGCCGGCGGCCGGGAGGCGGCCGGCGTGGCCGCCGAGGCGGTGGGCCGGGGGCTCGGCGCGGACGGCGAGCACGATCGGCGCGCCCGCCGGTACGACGCGCAGCGCGTTCTCGGCGAGGCCGTCGACGATCTGGCGCAGCCTGGCGGCGTCGGTGACGGCGACCACCGGCCGGCCGTCCGGCGGGAGCTCGACGCGCAGGTCGACTCCCTCGGCGGCGCAGCGGCGCCGCCAGACGTCGGCGGCGTCGGCGACGACCCTGGCCACGTCGACGGGCGCGAGGTCGACGTGGAAGTCGTCCGCGTCCAGGCGGGCGAGGTCCAGCAGGTCCTGGACAAGCCGGTCCAGCCGCAGGGCCTCGTCGAGGATCACCCGGCCCGCGTCGGCGGCCCCCGTGGCGGGCGTCACGCCGTCGGCCAGCGCCTCGGCGAAGCCGCGGACCGCGGTCAGCGGGGTGCGCAGCTCGTGCGAGACGGACAGCAGGAACTCGCGCTGGCGGTGCTCGCTGGTCGCCAGCGCGCCGGCGAGCCCGCCGAGCGCGTCCGCGACCTCGGCGATCTCCTTGGGGCCGCCGGCCGGCAGCGCGAGCGCGCCGTCGACGTCGCGGCCCCCGTCCGCGAGCTCGCCCGCCGCCGCGGCCAGCGCCCGCAGCGGGCGGGCGAGCCGGCGCGCCAGCAGCAGCCCGACGGCGGTGGCGGCGGCGAGCGCGACCAGGCAGGCGACCAGCAGCTTGCGGGCGACCTCGGAGGTCACCTCCTGGGCCTGCGAGGCCGGCTGGGCGAGCAGCACGGTCGCGCCGTCGGACAGTGGCCGGGCCGCGACGACGACGCGGCGGCCGACGGTGGTGCGCACGATGGCGGTCCGGTGCGTGCCGGCCAGCCGGCGCAGGGTGGCCGGCGACAGGGATGGGACCCACCGCCCGCCGAAGGGGCCGACGGTCGTGCGCACCGTGCCCCCCGGTTCCAGGACCAGGAGGCTGACCTGCTGGGAGCCGATCACGCGGGCGGCGCTGGCGCGCAGCTCGGCGGTCGCGGCCGGCTGCTCGTAGAGCGCGACGACCAGGTCGGCCTGGCGGCCCAGCGCCCGGCGGGCCTGCGCGTCGCCGACCCCGCCGAGCTGCCCGAGCAGCACCGCCCCGGTGACGAGGACCGCGAGCAGCGCGACCGCCGTCGTCGCCAGCGCCGTGCGCCGCCCGAGCCCGCCGCCGCGCCCGGGACCGCCGCCACGGTCGAGTCCACCGGCCCGCCGAAGCCGGCCGCCGGTGACCCGCCGGCCCGGGCCCGCCGGCCGGTCAGCCATCGGCGGTGTAGCCGACGCCGCGGACCGTGCGGATCGGGGAGGCCGCGCCGAGCTTGGCGCGGACCTGCGCGACGTGGACGTCGACGGTACGGGTGCCCGCCGCCGCCTGGTACCCCCACACCCGCGAGAGCAGCCGTTCCCGGGTGTGGACCAGCCCCGGGCGGTCGAGCAGCGCCGCGAGCAGGTCGAACTCGGTGGCCGTGAGCGTGACCGGCTCGCCGGCGGCGAGCACGTGGCGGCGGTCGAGGTCGATCTCGACGGCACCGGCGCGCAGCGTGCGGGTCGCCGGCCGGGCCGCGGCAGGCCCCGCCCGGCGCAGGACCGCCCGCAGCCGGGCGACCAGCTCGCGCGGCGAGAACGGCTTGACGAGGTAGTCGTCCGCGCCGAGCTCCAGGCCGAGGATCCGGTCGACCTCCTCGTCGCGGGCGGTGACGAACAGGACGGGCGTCCAGTCGTCCTCGGCGCGCAGCGCCCGCACCACGTCCCGGCCGTCCATCCCCGGCAGCCGGATGTCGAGCACGACCGCCACCGGGGCAAGCGCGCGCGCCGCCTCGAGCCCCGCCGCGCCGTCGTGCCGGACCTCGACGCCGAAGCCCTCCCGGGTGAGATACAGCCTGATCAGGTCGCAGATGTGCGGCTCGTCCTCGACGACCAGTACGAGCCCTGACGTTCCCACCTGCCCAGTGTGCGGCCGGCCCCCCTCGCGACGGCCCGCCGGTGGGCACCGCCGCCTTTCTCTTACCGTCCTCGAACATCGCGGCCACGACGCCCTGACCGCCGGCTGGGACGTTGTCCCCATGGCTGCTTCCCGCGCGGACCTGGCGTTCCTGTACCGGCGCGCCGCGTTCGGCGCGCGGCCCGCGGAACTCGACGCGGCGGTGGCCGCCGGGTACGAGGCGGCCGTCGACGGCCTGCTGGGCGCCCGGGCGCTCGGCGGTGACGGCACCGCCGCCGAGCCGCCGCCGGTTCTCGCATCGCCGCTGCCGCCGCCCCCGGCGGCGGGGCCGGGGCGCGGCCGCCCCCGGGGGGCCCGGGGCGCCGACCAGCGCCCGGGGCCCG
>NZ_JADWYU010000236.1 GCF_016786325.1 Frankia nepalensis
GCCGACGCGGATCCCGCGCCTCCCGGCTCGGTTCCCGGACCCGCCCGATCGCCGACGGGCCGCATCCGCGGCAGGGGGTCCCGGCGCGCTCGGGGGGGGGCCCGCGGGGACACGTCCGCTCGGCCGCCGCGTCGGGACCGGTCAGGCAGGAGACTGCGGGTAGCCGCCACCGCCGTACTGCGGCGAGTTCTGGGGCGGGCCCCAGTTCACCGTCGCGTCCGACGCGCCCTGCTGGTAGCCGCCAGCCGGGGGCTGCGGGTAGCCGGGCTGCTGCCCGCCCTGCGGGTACCCGCCGGCCGGACCCTGCGGGTAGCCAGGCGGCGGAGTGCCCTGCGGGTAGCCAGGCGGCGGAGTGCCCTGCGGGTAGCCAGGGGGCGGAGTGGGCTGCGGGTAACCGGCCGGAGCACCCTGCGGGTAGCCGCCGGTCGGGGCCTGCGGGTAGCCGGTGGGGGGCGGAGTGGGCTGCGGATAGCTCGGCGGGGGCGCGGACTGGGGCCAGCCGCCCGGCGCGGGCCGGCCACTGGCCGAGGCCGCCTGGAACCGCATGAACGAGCCGGCCGTCACGACGAGAGCGCCGACGAGGGCGATGAACAGGCCATAGGACACGCCCACGTCGGCGCCGAACTCGTCCACGAGCTCGTCGACGCTGTACGCCTTGGCCGTGGACGGCGGCTGGGCGATCCAGCCAATGAGGATCACGACCACGGCCAGTCCGCTGGCCGCGAGGTTCACGAGCGCGGGCTTGATCCGGCCGAAGTCAGGGACGCGCCACTGAGTGAACGTCTCGGCGGCGACGATCGCCGCGACCCCGAGGCAGAGGAAGATCGGGAAGTAGGCCTCGAAGCCGATGTTCCAGCCAATCGGGTCATCGCCGCCCTCCTCCTTGATCTCCCACCAGGGCAGGAAGGAGGCGATGAAGACCAGGAGACCACCCCCGAGGATTCCAAGGTCGAAGGGCGAGGGGTTGCGACCAGCAATGGTCGGCATGCGGTGGCTCCTCCCTGATCATGGCGGACACGCCGCCTCGGGTTCGCTCACAGGTAGGGCCGGCGACGCGTTCCGTTCGGGACGCGGTCCAGACCCGCCAAACTGGGTGATCGTAGCGAATAGGTGGATGTGGGACGAGACTGGGATCTTCGCGCCCAAGCGGCCGGCGCGGCGGTGGCGCCGCTCCGACGAGGACAGACCTTCCCGACATCACACCTTCCCGAGGAGCGACGGACCGGCCCCAACACGCCGGAGGCAGCATCCCCACCCGCGCGGTTGGTAAGCGGACAACATCGACGGACAGCAACATATCGACTGACAGCGACATGTCGAGCACCAGTGGCCTCTCGCCCCCGCAAACCACTGACGGATGGTTGGCCGAGGCGATCCCGTTGTGGCCACGGCCGTCGCCGCCGGCGACTCCGTACGCCACTCCCGATGTCACAGCATGTCACCGTCGGTGGCCAGGCCTGGTGGGCGCGACCGGCGCCGTGGCGAGCCGTCGCGGGCCGGCTCTCCACGTCGGGTGGAGGTGTTCTGGCGGAGGTGTTCTGGGTTACCTGGGCTGGCTGAACCGAACCGCGGGGCATCTGGGCTGGTCAGATGGGGTTCATGGCAGCTTGGTCCCGGTACGGACGACGTCGGCTTCCTCGCTCGGCCGCGTTCGTGGTGGCCGCGGCGACGCTGGTCCTGACCTTCCTGGCGTCGGGCACGCCGATCCCGCTGTACAGCACCTACCGGCTCGAGGAGGGCATCTCGAACTCGGGCCTGGCGCTCACGACCGTCATCTACTTCGCGATGACGGCTCTCTCCCTGCTCCTGCTCGGCCGGCTGTCCAACCACCTCGGCCGACGCCCGGTGGGCATCGCCGCCCTGCTGAGCTCGATCGCCGGCGGGCTGGCGCTCATGCACGTCACGACGCTGCCGACGCTGATCACCGGCCGGGTCCTGCAGGGCGTCGCCTGCGGCGTCGCGTCCAGCGCGCTGGGCTCCTACGTCATCGAGACCGCGCCCGAGGCGCCTCGCTGGCTGGCCGCGCTGATCACCAGCATCGTCCCGCCGCTGGCGGTCCCGCTCGGCGCGCTGCTGTCGGGCGCGATCGTCGAGTACGGCCCGGCGCCCCGACAGCTCACCTACACGATCATGATCTGTGCCCTCGCCCTGGGGGTCGCGCTGCTGCTGGCCTGTCCGGAGACCGTCGAGCGCGACCCGCGGGCCGCGGCGCGGGGGCTGCGGCCACAGGTCCGCGTGCCCGCCGGCGCCGGCCGGCCGCTGTTCGTCGCCGGCCTGGTGGCGGTCGCGACCTGGTCTCTGGGCGGCTTTTTCCAGGCGTTCGCGCCCGGGCTGACCGCGGACCGGCTCGGCACCGACAACACCTTCGTCGTCGCGCTGGTCTTCGCGTCGCTGTCGGTGCTCTCCCCCGTCGGCGGCGCGCTGACCGGTCAGCTCGGGCCGGCCACGGCGGTCCGGCTCGGGCTCGGCGTCTTCGCGACCTGCGCCGTCGTGGTGACGCTCGCCGTGCGCGCCGGCGCGATCGTGCCCTTCCTGGTCGCGAGCTTCGTCGCGGGCGTTGGGCAGGGCGTCGCGTCGGCGGGTGGCATGCGCGGCCTGCTGGCCAGGACAGGGGCGGACGACCGCGCCGGCGCGCTGTCCGCCGTCTTCCTTATCTCCTACTGCGGCGCGGCCGTTCCCGGCCTCGTCACCAGCCGGCTCGCCGGTCACGTCAGCCTCGTGAACATCACCGTCGGCTACGCCGTCCTGGTCGTTCTCGCTTCCGCTCTCGCGATCCTCGCCGGCCGGGCGCCAGGGCCGCGCGCCGAGCCCACCGCGGACGGCGTCCCCGTGGGCGAGGCCTGACGGCTCCCTCGAAGCCTCATTCCGCTACAGCCGGTCCTTCCAACCGTTGCGTCTCGATCTCGGCCGATCGCGGGCCTGATCGGTTCGCGCCGCCGCGAGACGACAACGTGAGGGTTGATCACCGCCGTGCACGTTGATCGGGGGCGCTGGCCATGCGCTTGCCTGGTTGTGGCCTCAGGGATCCCGCGTTGATCCCCGGGATCCCGGCGCTCTGGACCTGCTACCCAGTCGCGGCCCGGTCTCCGAGCCAAGCACCACCTGGATCAGCACTTCGCGCATGTTCCATGCCGGGATGGCGGCCAGCCGCGGCGCGTCAGGGGGTTATCCCCCGCGCCTGGGCTCGGCGGGTAGCCGGATTCCACTCAGGAGGGACGGTTCCTAGCGTTGGCCGGGACGGGCGCCGATACGCGGCGCCACCGAGGCGAAGGGGGCCGGGTGATCGAGGTTCGGCACCTGACCAGGCGGTACGGCGCGACGCTCGCGGTCGACCGGCTGTCGTTCGAGGCGCGACCAGGGGTGGTGACCGGATTCCTCGGCCCCAACGGGTCGGGCAAGTCCACCACGATGCGGGTGCTGCTCGGGCTTGAGCGGCCCGACGGCGGTGACGCGCTGATCGCGGGCCGCCGCTACGCGGACCTGCCGTGGCCGCTACGCGAGGTCGGCGCGCTGCTGGAGGCGCGGGCCTTCCATCCCGGCCGCTCGGCCCGCGCCCACCTGACCGCCTTCGCCGCCGCGGGCGGCGTCCCGCGCCGGCGGGTCGACGAGGTGCTCGAGCTGGTGGGCCTCGCCGAGGTGGCGGGCCGGCGCGCGGGCGGGTTCTCCCTGGGGATGGCGCAGCGGCTGGGCCTCGCGACGGCGCTGCTGGGCGACCCGGCGGTGCTCCTGCTCGACGAGCCGGTCAACGGGCTGGACCCGCAGGGCATCCACTGGATCCGTGGGCTGCTACGCGGGCTCGCCGCGCAGGGGCGCACGGTGCTGCTGTCCAGCCACCTGATCGGCGAGCTGGCGCGGACCGCCGACCGACTGGTCGTGATCGGGGGTGGCCGGCTGCTGGCCGACACCTCGGTGGCGGAGCTGACCACGCGGTCGTCCTCGTTGGAGGACGCGTTCTTCGCGCTCACCTCCGGCGCGGCCCGGTTCCGGGGAGCGGACCTGCCGGCAACCGGGCAGCAGGAGGCGCGGGGACGATGACGGCTTCCAGGAACGTCGCCGGCACCGGCGTGCCCCAGGCGCGGCATGGTTTCCGCCAGGCCGTCGGGATGGAGTGGGTCAAGCTGGCCAGCCTGCGGTCCACCTGGTGGGTGCTCGCGCTGACCGTCATCGGCGCGGTCACCGTCGCCGTCGCCGTCGCCAGGGGCAGCCGGGACCAGGCTGGCGACGTGACGAACAACCTGCTGGCGGGCGTCGCGCCGGGTCTGCTGGTCACCGGTGTGCTTGGCGTGCTGACGATGACCAGCGAGTACACCTCGGGCCTGATCCGGTCGACGCTGGCCGCGGTGCCGCGCCGGCCGCTGCTGCTCGCGGCGAAGGCCACCGTCCTGGGCGGGGCGGCGCTGGTCGCCGGGGAACTGGCCGCGTTCGTCGCGTTCACCGCCGGCGTCACCGCCCTGCCGGCCCGGATCCCGGCGCCGAGCCTCGCCGACCCGGCGGTGTTGCGCGCCGTGCTGCTGGCCGGCAGCGGGTACTGCCTGATCGGCCTGATGGGCCTCGGTCTCGGCGCGGTCCTGCGGCACACCGGCGCGGCGGTCGCCGCCATGGTGGGCGGGGTGTACGTGGTGGCGCAGTTCGTCGGCGCGGCCGTCCGTCCGTTCGTCGGGTACGTGCCGGTGGCCATCGTGGGCGACTCGCTGACCGTGACGCGGCCGGTACCGCCGGCGCTGGGGCCGTGGGCCGGGCTGGGCATGCTGTGCCTGTACGCGGCCGTGCTGCTCGGCGCCGGAGGGTGGCTGCTGGCCCGGCGTCCGGCGTGAGGCGGCTGCCCGCCGGGGCGCGGCGGCTCCTGGGGACCGCCCGGCGCGCGGCCGGCGCGGCCGGGCGCGCCACGGTCAGCCGGCGAACCTGGGCGGGGACCGCCTACGTGGTGATCTCTCTGCCGCTGGCCGTCGTGGAGTTCCTGTTCGCGGCGGTGTCGCTGCTACTCGGGGCCGCGCTGTCGGTGACGTTCCTCGGGCTTCCGCTGCTGGCGGCCAGCGGCCGGGCGGTGCGCGCCCTCGGCACGGGCCACCGGCGGCTCGCGGGCGCGCTGCTCGGCGAGCGGGTGGCGCCGCCGGCCCCGTTCCAGCCGGGGCGGGGCCTGTTCGGCTGGCTGCAGTCCGCGCTCGCCGACGCGGCCAGCTGGCGGGCCCGGGCCTACCTGGCGCTGAAGCTGCCGCTCGCCGTCCTCGGCTGCTACCTCGTCGCCGCGTGCTGGGTGCAGGGCCTGCTGTGCCTGACCTACCCGGTGTGGTGGAGTCTGTCGGAACCGGGCCAGGCCGCCGACCACACACTCCTGCACCTGGACTCCTGGATCTTTCGGGCCGGCTCGCCGCCGGCCGGGCCGCTCGACCATCGCCTGGCGATGCGGGTCGGCGAGCACTGTCTGGACAGCTGGCCGGCGGCGCTGGTGGTCTCACTCGGCGGCCTGCTGGCGCTGCTGGCCGTGCCATGGGTGGTACGCGCGCTGACCTGGGCGGACCTGGCGACGATCCGGGGGCTGCTCGGGCCGACGACCGCCAGCCGGGTACGCCTGCTGGAGACGGCGCGTGCCCAGGTCGTCGACGACGCGGCGAGCACGCTGCGCCGCATCGAGCGGGACCTGCACGACGGCACGCAGGCGCGGCTGGCCACCCTCGCGATGACACTGGGCCAGGCCAAGGAGAAGCTGGAGCACCGGCCCGGCGTGCCCTTCGACCCGCCGGGGGCGCTGGCTCTCGTCGACACGGCG
This sequence comes from Frankia nepalensis, assembly GCF_016786325.1. Lineage (GTDB taxonomy): Bacteria > Actinomycetota > Actinomycetes > Frankiales > Frankiaceae > Pseudofrankia > Pseudofrankia nepalensis. The sequence goes on from NZ_JADWYU010000236.1 coordinate 5,768, forward strand.
CATCGGCAGGCGAAGGAGGCACTGGAGGAGGTGCGGGACATCGCGCGCGGAATCCACCCGCCCGCCCTCGACGTGGGGCTCGATGCGGCGTTGGCGACCCTCGTCGCCCGCAGCGCCGTCCCGGCCGTGTTCGAGTCCGACCTGCCGGACCGACCGAGCCGGGCGATCGAGACCATCGCCTACTTCAGTGCCGCCGAACTGCTGGCCAACGTCGCCCGGCACAGCCGGGCGGCGCACGCCGCGGTGTCGGTCAGCAGCCGGGGCGGCCGGCTGGTGCTGCGGGTCCACGACGACGGCGTCGGGTCGGCCCGGCTCGGCGGCGGCAGCGGACTGTCCGGGCTCGCCGAACGGGCCCGCGCCGTGGACGGCCGCCTCGAGCTGACCAGCCCGCCCGGCGGACCCACCGAGGTCACCGTCCACCTCCCGCTCCATGCCTGACCCCCTTCATGCCTGACGACCCCTCCATGCCTGACGACGCCACCGCGACGCGCCTGCGGATCGTGCTCGCCGAGGACGCGGCGATCTTCCGAGAGGGGCTGGCCCGGCTGCTCGCCGACCGCGGGCACGAGGTCGTCGCGGCGGTCGGCGACGCCGAGGCCCTCGTCCGCGCGGTCGGCGAGCACGGTCCGGACGTGGTCGTCGTCGACGTCCGCCTCCCGCCGTCGTTCACCGACGAGGGGCTGCGCGCCGCCGTCGCCCTGCGCGAGGCCCACCGGGAGCTGCCGGTCCTGGTCTTCTCCCAGTACATCGAGACCCGCTACGCCACCCGGCTGCTGGCCGCCGGCTCGAGCGGCGTCGGCTACCTGCTCAAGGACCGGGTGGCCGACACGAGCGAGTTCGTGGACGCGCTGCGGCGGCTGGCGGCCGGCGGCACGGCCCTGGACCCGGAGGTGGTGCGCCAGCTGGTCGGAGTCAGCCGGCGCGGCCGGGCACTGGGGGCGACGCTGACCGCCCGCGAGCACCAGGTGCTCGCGCTGATGGCCGAGGGGCGGTCCAACGCGGCAATCGCGGCGGCGCTGGTGATCGGCGAGGGCGCGGTGGAGAAGCACGTGGCGAACATCTTCGCCAAGCTGGGCCTGCCCGCGTCGCCGGACGACAACCGCCGCGTGCTCGCCGTCCTGCGCTACCTGCGGGCCTGACCGGCGGGCGCGGGCGGGCAGGCGCGGGCGGGCAGGCGCGGGGCGGGGCGGTCAGTCCGCGATGGCGTGCTCGGCGACGACGCTGGTCGGGGTGAGCCGGACGAGCAGCTCGCCCGGCACGCCGTTGCGGCGGCCGAACTCCTCGGCGCGGTGCACGCCCATGTAACGGCCGCCGATCGCGGTCGCCCAGCGGCGCACGTCCGGCAGGTAGTCGGAGATGGCCACCGTGCCGTTGATGATCACGAAAGCGTAGGGCGGCGTGTCGTCCTCGACGCAGAAGCTGACCCGGCCGTCACGGCGCAGGTTGCGCCCCTTGACCGTGTTCGCCCCGGTGTTGAACAGGATGTCGTCACCGTCGAGCACGAACCAGACCGGCGCCACGTGCGGCCGCCCGTCCGCCCGCACCGTCCCGAGCTTGCCGGTCCGCGTCCCTTCCAGCAGGAACTCCCGCCACTCCCCCGCGCTCATCGCCACCATGTCCTTACTCTCACACACGCTGCCCGCGAACTCCGGGCGGTGGCGCGAGCGCGGCGGTAGCTTGCTGGCATGCCGGACGCGATCGCGCTGCGCGGGTTGCGCAAGTCGTTCGGGCAGACGGTCGCGCTCGACGGGCTGGACCTCACGGTGGCCACCGGGGAGGTGCACGGGTTCCTCGGGCCGAACGGAGCCGGCAAGTCGACCGCGATCCGGATCCTGCTCGGGCTGCTGCGCGCCGACGGCGGCGAGGCCCGGCTGCTCGGCGGCGACCCCTGGCGCGACGCGGTCGCGCTGCACCGCCGGCTGGCCTACGTGCCCGGCGACGTCGTGCTCTGGCCGACGCTGTCCGGCGGCGAGGTGATCGACCTGCTGTCCCGGCTGCGCGGCGGCCTCGACCGCCGCCGCCGCGACGAGCTGCTGGAGCGGTTCGCGCTCGACCCGCGCAGGCGCGCCGGCACCTACTCGAAGGGCAACCGGCAGAAGGTCGCGCTGGTCGCCGCGCTCGCCGCGGACGCCGAGCTGCTCGTCCTCGACGAGCCGACGGCCGGGCTGGACCCGCTGATGGACTCGGTGTTTCGCGACTGCGTCCGCGAGGTGGCGCTCGCGGGGCGCACCGTGCTGCTGTCCAGCCATGTGCTGAGCGAGGTGGAGGCGCTCTGCGACCGGGTGACGATCATCAGGTCGGGAGTGGCGGTCGAGTCCGGCACCCTGCGCGACCTGCGCCACCTGCGCCGTACCGTGGTCGCCGCGGAGCTCGCGGGGCCGCCGGGTGCTCGGTTCACGCCGCCTCCCGGTGTCCACGACCTGGCGGTCGAGCCGTCGCCGGACGGGGCCGACGGCGTGCTGCTGACCTGTGAGGTGGACCAGCCGGGCCTCGCCGGGCTGCTGCGGGCACTCGCCGACCTGGACGTGCGGGCGCTCACCACCCGGCCGCCCACGCTGGAGGAGCTCTTCCTTCGGCACTATGACGCCAGCCCGAACGGCCAGGCGCGGCCCGCGCCGGCGCGTTGACGGTGACGGGCCGGGCGTCGGGCGGGTCGCGGCCGTTCGCGGGCACCGGGCGGCTGCTGCGGCTCGCGCTGCGCCTCGACCGGCTGGCGCTGGCGTTGTGGCTGCTGACGTTCGTCGTGCTGGCCGCCGGCGTCGCGGCGGCGCTGGACGAGTACTACCCGCTCGAGGCCGACCGGGCCCAGTTCGCGGAGAGGGCCCGGCTCACGCCGGCGGTGCTCGCGCTGACCGGCCCGGCGGTCGGGCTCGAGCGGGCCGGCGGGCTGCTGGCCTGGCGGATCGGCGCGCTGTGCGTCGTGCTCGCCGGCCTGATGAGCATCTTCACGCTGGTCCGGCACACCCGCGTCGAGGAGGAGACCGGCCGGCTGGACCTGGTCCGGTCCACGCCGGTCGGGCGCCTCGCGCCGCCCGCGGCCGCGCTGCTGGTCACCGCCGGCGCGAACGCCGCGCTCGCGCTGGCGCTGGCCGCCACCCTGGTCGCCAGCGGCCTGCCGGCCGGCGGCTCGCTGGTCTTCGGCGCGGCGGTCGGGGCCGGGGGGCTGTTCTTCGCGGCGGTGGCGGCGGTGACCGCGCAGCTGTTCACGAGCGCCCGGGCCGCGAAGGCGATGGCGACCCTGCTACTCGGGCTCGCCTTCCTGCTGCGCGCGATCGGCGACGCGTCGAACCCCACCGGCGCGGGGCTGTCGTGGGCGTCGCCGATCGGCTGGGCGCAGCGCACCGGGGCGTTCGTCCATGTCCGGTGGTGGCTGTTCGGCCTGCTGTTCGCCGCCGCCGGCGCGCTGCTGGCCGTCGCGTTCGTCCTGCTCGTCCGGCGCGACGTCGGGTCGGGGGTGCTGGCCGCGCGGCTCGGCCGGGAGCGCGCGAGCCCCCGGCTGGCGAGCGTCAGCGCGCTCGGGGCCCGGCTGCACCGGGGCGGCCTGGCGACCTGGACCGCCGGGTACGCGGTCGCGGGCGCCGCGCTGGGCGCCGTGGCGCACAGCGTCGCCGACCTGGTGTCCGACAACCCGGCGGTCCGGGACATGCTCGCCCGGTTTGGCGGCGGTACACAGCTCGTCGACGCCTACCTGGTCGCGATGTTCAACCTGTTCGGGCTCGCGGCCGCCGGCTACGCGGTGGCGGCGGTGTGGCGGATCCGCGCCGAGGAGGTCGCCGGGCGGGCCGAGCCGCTGCTGGCGACCGCGACTGGCAGGACCCGGTTCGCGGCCAGCCACCTGTGGTTCGCGTTCGCCGGTCCGGCGCTGCCGCTGATGGCCGTCGGGCTCGCGACCGGGATCACGCACGGCCTGCGCACCGGCGACGTCGCCGGCCAGACCGGCCGGCTGCTCGCCGCGGCGCTGGTGCTGCTGGCCGGGGTGTGGGTGTTCGCGGGGCTCGCGACCGCGGCGGTCGGCCTCGCGCCGCGCGGCTTCCTGGCCGTGTGGGTCGCCCTCGTCGCCTGCCTGCTGATCGGCCAGCTCGGGCCGACCCTGCGACTCAGTCAGTGGATCATGGATCTCTCGCCCTACACCCACCTGCCGCGGCTGCCCGGCGGCGAGAGCACGCCGACGCCCCTGGTGGCGCTGCCGGCGGTCGCCGTCGCGCTGACGGCCGCCGGGCTGGTGGGCCTGCGCCGCCGCGACCTCCAGCCGAGCTGACGTCAGGCGTCGGCGGCGGCCAGCAGGCGGCCCAGGGCGCGCAGCTGCGGAGTGGCGGAGCCGAGGGTGAGCTCCAGCTGGCGGGCGGCCAGGTAGTGGCGGTGCAGGGGGTAGGCCCGGTCGACGCCGGTGCCGCCGTGCACGTGGGTGGCCCCGCGCACGACGCGGGTCCCGGCCTCGGCGGCGATCGCCTTGGCTACGGCGACCTCCCGTTCGGCGGGCAGGCCGTTCGCGAGCCGCCACAGGGCCTCGCTCGCGGTCAGTTTGATCGCGCGGCTGTCGACGAAGGCGTCGGCGACGCGCTGGCGGACGGCCTGGAAGTCGGCGAGCGGGTGGCCGAACTGGTGGCGGGTCGTGGTGTAGGTGGCCGAAAGCCGCACCGCGGCGTCAGCGAGGCCCGCCATCATGGCGCAGCTCGCGGCCGTGGCGCGTTCCAGGGTCCAGGCGAGCACGGAGCCGTCGGCCGGGCCCAGCAGGGCGTCGGGCGCGACGCGGACGCCGGACAGCTCCAGGCGGGCGACCGGGACGCCCGTCAGGGTCGGCTGCGCGGTCACGGTGACCCCGGGGGCGTCGGTGTCGACGACGAACACGCCGACGCCGACGCGCCGGCCCGTCGACTCGATGACGATCGCCGAGACCAGGGCCGCGTCGGCGATCGTGCCGGCCGGCACGAAGGCCTTCCCCCCGTCGATGAGCCAGCCGGCGCCGCCCGCGCGGTAGCCGTCGTCGCCCTCCTGGGGCGCCGGGACGGGACGGGCCGTGGTCGTCGGCGCCGGTGGGTCCGTCAGCGGCTCGGCGAAGGCGCCGGTGAGGATCGCCTCGCCGGCGGCGACCCGGCGCAGCCAGCCGTCGGCCACGGTGTCGCCGGACACGGCACCGGCCAAGGTGCCGCCGGCGCCGAAGCGGGCCAGCGGGAGGGCACCGTAGGCGAGGGTGGGCAGCAGCGGGACGCGGGCCGCGGTCCGCCCGGCGTGCTCGAGCAGCGCGCCGAGGGCGAGCAGGCCCCCGTCCGCGAGCCCGGCGCCGCCGAGCTCGGCGGGCACGACGACGCCGAGCAGACCGGTCGCGGCCAGGGTCGCCCACAGCTCGCGGTCGTACGGCTCGTCGGCTTCCTCGAGCGCGGCGAGCCGCTCCTGGGTGGACGCCTCGGTGAGCACCGCGCGGGCGAGCTCGTCGACGGCGGCCTCCTCCTCGGCCAGCGTGAAGTCCATCGGCGTCCTGCCTTTCTGGTCTTTCCGGGTCGGCTCTGCTCTTCCGGGTCAGCGCCTGCTCATCGGCATGCCGAGGCCGAAGACCGCGATGAGGTCGCGCTGCAGCTCGTTGACCCCGCCACCGAAGGTGAGGATCACCAGGCCTCGGTAGAGCGACTCCAGCCGGCCGGCGATCGCGGCGCCCTCGGCGTCGCCGGCGAGGTAGCCGGCCTCGCCGACGACCTCGAAGAGCAGGTTGAGCGCGTCCAGGTAGAGCTCGGTGCCGAAGACCTTGACGCTGCTGGCGTCGGCGACGTCGAGCACGCCGCGCTCCGCGTCGGCGGCGACCTTCCAGTTGAGCAGCCGCAGCGTGGAGAATCCCGCGTACGCCCGGGCGAGGTGGATCTGGACCCATTCCTCGTCGATGCGGCGGCGCCCGTCGGGCAGCCGGGCGCGCTTCGCCCAGGCGATGACCTCGTGCAGCGCCCGGTCGACCATGCCGGGGCTGGCGAGGGTGACCCGCTCGTGGTTGAGCTGGTTGGTGATCAGGCTCCAGCCGCGGTTCTCGGCGCCGACGAGGTTCGCGACGGGCACGGCGACGTCGTCGTAGTGCACCGAGGCGATCTCGTGGTCGCCGATGAGGCGCAGCGGGGTGACCGTGATGCCGGGCGTGTCCATCGGGACGATGAGGATCGAGATGCCGCGGTGGCGCGGGGCGGCCGGGTCGGTGCGCACGGCGAGCCAGCAGTAGTCGGCGGTCGGGCCGTAGCTGGTCCACAGCTTGGAGCCGTTGACGACGTAGCGGTCGCCGTCGCGGACGGCGGTGGTCCGCAGGGCGGCGAGGTCGGTGCCCGCCTCCGGCTCGCTGTAGCCGATGCAGAAGTGCGTCTCGCCGCGCACGATCGCGGGCAGGAAGCGTTCCTTCTGCTCGTCGGTACCGAACTGGCGGATCGTCGGCCCGACGGTGTTGATGGTCAGCATCGGCACGGGCGCGCCGGCGCGCAGCGACTCGTCGAAGAAGATGAACTGCTCGACGTGGCCGCGGCCCTGCCCGCCGTACTCGGTGGGCCAGCCGATCCCGAGCCAGCCGTCGGCGCCCATCTGGCGCACGACCCGGCGCATCGCCGGGCCGGTCGAGTCGGCGGCCAGCGCCGCCCGGACGTCGGGGGTGAGCAGCCGTTCGTAGTACGCGCGCAGGTCGGCGCGCAGCTTCTCCTGTTCCGGCGTGTAGGCGATCCGCATGCGGGCCCCTGTTCGGAAGGGTGGGTTCAGGCGGGCGGGTTCTGGCGGTCGAACAGGAGGCGGGCGAGCCAGAAGCGCAGGAACGCGGCCATCGAGTAGCGCACGAACAGCGCCGCGCCGACGAGGCCGACCGCGACTCCGACCAGCGCGAGGACGATGGCGTCGCGCTGCTGGTACTCGTTCGTGGTCGAGTGCGAGATCAGGTAGGCGATGATCCCGAGCACGGGTCCGGCTACGAGCAGCACGGCGCCGAGGCGCAGCAGGGCGTCGTCGAGGCGGGCACGGGGATCGCGGATACGTAAGGCGCCCATCTCGGCGCGAAACGCGTCGGCCCGGGTGGGGGCCTCCTCCGGGGCCGCGGCCGGGTTGCTGGTCTCGATCGTCACGCTCTCACCTCGTCGTCACGTGGCCTGCTGGCGTCAGGTGGTCCCGGCCGGCCGGTGGTCCGCGGGCGGCGCGCCGCCCAGGTAGGCGCCGGAGAGCTGGCCGGCGATGTCGGCCGGGGGGCCGGCGGCCGCGACCCGCCCCTCGACCAGCACGGCGGCGGTGTCGGCCACTTCCAGCACGGCGGCGGCGAACTGCTCGACGACGACGATGGTCACGTCGTCGGCGGCGATCGCCCGCACGGAGGCGTACAGCTCGGCCACGACCAAGGGCGCGAGGCCCATGGACAGCTCGTCGAGCAGCAGCACCGCCGGCTCGCAGACGAGCGCGCGGGCGAGCGCGAGCATCTGCTGCTCGCCGCCGCTCATCGTCCCGGCGGGCTGGCGCAACCGCTGGCCGAGCCTCGGGAACCGGGCGACGGCCCGCTCCTCGACCTCGGCCCGCGACAGCCCGGCGGGGCGGTGGGTCGTCATCCACAGGTTCTCCCGGACCGTGAGGCTCGGGAAGACGCCCCGCCCCTCCGGGATCAGGCACAGGCCGCGGCGGGCCAGGTCCACCGGATCGGCGCCGTTCGCCCGCCGGCCGCCGAGCAGCACCTCGCCGCCGCTCGGCGGGTGCAGGCCGGCGAGCACCCGCAGCAGGGTGGTCTTGCCCGCGCCGTTCGGGCCGAGGACGGCGAGGACCTGGCCGGCGTCGACGGCGAGGTCGACGCCGTGCAGCACCTCGACCCGGCCGTGGCGGGCACGCACGCCGCGCAGCTCGACGAGCGGCGTCATCGCGCCAGCGTCCCGGCGCCGGCGGTGCCGGTACCAGGGTCGGTGCCGGTACTGGTGCCGAGGTAGGCCTCGCGGACCCTCGGGTCGGCGCGCACGCTCGCCGGGTCGCCCTCGGCCATCAGGGTGCCGAAGTCAAGCACGTACAGGTGGGCGCAGACCCGCATGACCAGGGTCATGTCGTGCTCGACGAGCAGGATCGCCAGGCCCTCGTCGGCGAGCTCGCCGAGCAGGTCGGCGAAGGCGGCGGTCTCGTCGGGGTCCTGACCGGACGCTGGCTCGTCGAGCAGCAGCACCCGGGGGCGCACGGCGAGCGCCCTGGCGAGCTCGAGGCGGCGGCCGAGCCCGGTGGGCAGCGTGTCGGCCCGCCGGTCGGCGAACGCCGAAAGCCCCACCCGCTCCAGCAGGGCGCCCGGGTCGGGCCGCTCGCCGGCCGCGGTCCGGCGGCGCAGCCGGGTGGCGAGCGCGACGTTCTCCAGCGCGGTGAGCTGGCCGAACAGCTCCAGGATCTGGAAGGTCCTGGCCATCCCGCGCCGGGCCCGCCGGTAGGGGGCGAGCCGGGTGACGTCCTCGCCGTCGAGCAGCACCCGCCCGGCGCCGGGGGTGAGCAGGCCGGTGAGGACGTTGAACAGCGTGGTCTTGCCGGCGCCGTTCGGGCCGATCAGCCCGGTGACCCGGCCGGCCTCGACGCCGAGGGTGACCTCCCGCAGCGCCACGTGCCCGCCGTAGCGGACGGTGACGTCACGGATCTCAAGCAGCGCCAACGCGGGCCTCCCCCACGGTTTTGCCTGAGGCCAGGTGCGGGCCGGTGTCGAGCCGCGCGGTGTCCAGAGCGAGCCGGGCGTCGATGGCGTCGAGGTCCGCGCGGCCGACCGGGGCGTCGAAGCCCAACCATTCCAGCGGGCCCGACAGGCCCTCGTCCCGTCCGGCCGGCTCAGTGCCCGCCGTGGCGGCGGCGCGGCCGGCCAGCGGCCGGGCGACGAGCGGCGCGGCGACCGCCACGAGCAGGACGCCGAGCGGCAGCACGTTCGGCGCCACGGCGTCGACCAGCGTGAGCACCCACAGCGCGGTGATGGCGCCGACGGAACCGGCGAGCACCGCGGGCGAGCGGCGCACCGGCTCGTAGGCGGGCCGCAGCACGGACGGGATCAGGCCGTTGGGGTTGGCGGCCAGCGCGAGCGCGGCGAGGCCGACGACGGTCGCGGTCACCCGCGCGGAGTCGTCGCCCGTGGCGCTGCCGACCGCGGCGGTGCCGAGCAGCAGGCCGGCGGCCAGGCCGCTGCCGATGGAGCTGACGCCCGCGACGACGACGATGAGCAGCAGGGTGAGGCCGGTGAAGAAGCTGAACGCGTCCGGCGTGGTCGAGCGCACGGCGGACGCGTAGACGCCGCCGCCGAGTCCGGCGAGCGCGGCGGACAGGGTGAACACCGCGAGCGTCGTGAGCCGCACGTTCATCCCGAGGGTGGCCGCGGCGGCCGGGCTCTCCTTGACCGCGATGAGCCGCTGGCCGAGCTCGCCGCGGCGCACCGCGACGACGACGGCCACGGCGGCGAGGAACAGCGCGGCGCCGGTGAGGAAGAACGCCCGGTCCGAGGTGGTGTCGAGCGGCCCGACGGCGAACCGTTCGACGCTGAGCGTGCCGTTGGTGAACAGCGCGAACTGGTCGCCGAGGACGGTGAACGCCGGCAGCTGGAAGATCCAGTTGTCCAGGGCGACGGCGAAGGCGCCGGTGAGCAACGCCAGGTAGATGCCGGACAGCCGGAGTGCCGGCAGCGACACGACGGCGCCGACGATGGCGGCCACCGCCGCGGCCGCCAGCAGCGCGGCCGGGTTGCTCCCGCCGCCGGCGTGCGACACGACGGCCGCGCCGATGCCGGCGAAGCTGAGCTGGCACAGCGAGATCCGCCCGGCGTAGCCGACGAGCGGCACCATCGACAGCCCGACGATCGCGAGCCCCCACAGCGCGGTGGAGGAGTACAGGTCGGCCTTCGCCAGGGTCGTCGCGGCGATCACCGCGCCGAACGCCACGGCGGCGGCGAAGACGCCGGTTCCGGCCCAGGTCGGCGTCGGGGTGATCTCACGGATGGCCAGCGCCGGCTTGCCGCGCAGCCGGGAGGCGCGCAGCACCAGCAGCGCGACAAGCAGCACGAGCACCGGGATGACCGGCAGCACGCCGCGCAGGTACTGCTGGCCATAGGAGATCTTCGGGACGTAGCCGATCGCGTAGTCGGCGGCGAGGCCGACGACGAGCGCGCCGGCGAACGTCATGGGCAGGCTGCGCAGCCTGCCGATGACGGCGGCGGCGTAGGCGTTGACGATGAGCAGCGTCAGCGGGATCGCCGACATGGTGAGTTTCGGGGCGATCAGGATCCCGGCGAGCGCGGCGAGCGAGGTGCCGATCATCCAGGCCAGGCGCGCCGAGGTGGCCGGCCGGGCGCCGTTGAGGATCGCCAGCGACGGGTCGTCGACCCGGGCGCGCATCGCGACGCCGGCGCGGCTGACGTGCAGCAGCAGCCACAGTCCGCCGGCGACGGCGGCGGCGACGCCGAGCACGACCACGTCGTTGTAGGGCACCAGGATGCCGCCAGCCTCGAAGCCCCTGCCGGCGAACAGGCCCTGGGTGCGCCGGAAGGTGCTCGGGTCCCAGAGCCACTGGGCGGCCGAGACGAGCACGACGAGCACCGCGACGGTGACGACCAGCCGGGTCGACTCGGGGGCGCCGGCGAGCCGGCGCATGACGACCCGTTCGAGCAGCAGGCCGAACAGCGGGGCGGCGACCAGGACGCAGAACAGCAGCGCGAGCGGCACCGGCCAGCCCCAGGCGACCGCCAGCTGCCAGTAGGTGAAGGCGGCGAGCATTCCGGTCGCGCCGTGGGCGATGTTGAACACGCCGGTCGTGACGTAGGTGAGCGTCAGCCCGGACGCGCTGATCGCGTAGATCCCCGCGGTGGTCAGGCCACTGATCGTGAAGACCAGGAACTCGTGCACGCGCCGACCTCCCGTCCCGCTCCGTGCCCGCCCCGACTTCTCGCGCGGGCGAGCGGCCGTCCGACGGCCGCTGTGTCCCGCGCCACAGCTCGCACCGGACATAGAACACGTTCTCAATTGATCAAGCAAGGTTTTCGGGCTATCCGTCCGCGAACGCGCCACTGCGCCCGATTGGCGTGATGTTGGTCCCGAGCCCGCGGACCATGACCAGAACTGCGACTCAGCGTGCGTCACCATGCCAGCCGCCCGTCGCGGCGACCGCCGCAAGACTAGAACCGGTTCTCGTCGTGCGGTAGAACACAGGAACGCGTTCTCGTTGGACGTCGTCGCCGAAACGTTCTCGTCGCCCCTGCCCGCGCGCCGCCCGCGCGCCGCCGCGGGCGCGCCGCCGGGAGGCAGCCTTGCCTGTGTCAGCTGAGACCAAGTACGGGCCAAGCGTCACCACCAACACCGTCGAGTTCCCCTACCGCCGCAGCCTCGGGCCGGTGGTGGGCGGCTTCGTCGCCGCGCTCGCGCGCGGCCAGATCACTGGGGTGCGCAGTACTGGCGTGCGCGGCGGCGGCCGGGTGCTGTGCCCACCCTTGGAGTACGACCCGGACACGGGCGCGGCGACCGACGGCGAGCTGGTCGACGTCGGGCCGGAGGGCACCGTCCGGTCGTGGACGTGGGTCGCCGCGCCGGACGCGCGCCACCCGCTGGACCGGCCGTTCGCGTTCGCGCTCATCCAGCTCGACGGCGCGGACACCGCGATGGTCCACGCGGTCGACGCGGGCGGCGAGGACGCGCTGCGCGCCGGCCTGCGGGTGACCGCCCGGTTCCGCGCCCAACCGAAGGGGCGCACCGACGACCTCGCCTACTTCGTCCCGGAGGGCACCGAGACGACCGACCCGGACGTCGTCGACGCCGCGGCCGCCGCGGCCGGCGCCGCGGCGGCCGGGGTGTCGACCGAGCCGGTGCAGACGATGGAGTTCTGGTCGTCGCTGACCTACAAGGAGGCGGTGTCGCCGGCCACCGCGCGCTACGCGCGCTCGATGCTCGCCGGGACGCTGCTCGGTCAGAAGTGCCCGACCTGCGCGAAGGTCTTCGTTCCCCCGCGCGACTTCTGCTCGATCGACGGGATCCGGCTCGACGAGGGCCACGACCTGGCGCTGCCCGACCGCGGCGTCATCACCAACTTCACGATCGTCACCCCGGTGCCGTACCCGGGCCAGAAGGAGACCGAGCCGTTCGTGCGGGTCTCGGTGCTGCTCGACGACGTCGAGGCGCTCATGGGACTGCAACCGGTCGTCGATATCCCCAACGAGGAGGTACGGGTGGGCATGCGGGTCGAGGCGGTCTGGCTGCCCGAGTCCGAACGCAACGCCGAGGAGTTCGGCAACCGGGGCTGGGGGTCGACGACCGGGGCGATCTCCGGCTGGCGGGCCACCGGCGAGCCGGACCTGCCCGTCGAGCGCTACATCGACCGGGTCTTCTGATGAGCGCCGACGAGCCGGGCGCCCCCGGGAAGACCTTCGGCGAGCCGGTCGCGATCGTCGGCTACGCGGTGTCGCCGATGAGCGAGTTCGCCGAGCAGACCGAGGTGCAGCTCTGCCTGGACGTCGTCACCGCCGCGCTGGCGAGCTCCGGGCTGGGGCGCAAGGAGATCGACTTCACCTGTTCCGGCAGCTCCGACTACCTGTCCGGCGGGACGTTCACCTTCGTGGCCAACCTCGACGCCGTCGGCGCCTGGCCGCCGATCCGCGAGTCGCACGTCGAGATGGACGGCGCGTGGGCGCTGCACGAGGCGTGGGTGCGGCTGCTGATCGGCGAGGAGCGCACCGCCCTGGTGTTCGGCTCGGGGAAGGCCTCGACCGGCGAGCTCTCCCGGGTGCTGACCCTGCAGACCGACCCGTACTACCTGGCGCCGCTGGGCACTGACCCGCTGTCGCTGGCCGCGTTGCAGGCCCGGGCCCTGCTGGAGGCCGGCAAGGCCACCGAGCGGGACCTGGCCGCCGTCGCCGCCCGGGCCCGTCGGGCCGCCGCCACGAACCCGCTCGCGGTCCCCGCGGTCGCCGCCGCCGGCGCCGCGGCCGTCGGCGACCTGGACGCTGAGATCGACGCGCTGCTGGCGGCCGAGTACGTGCGCTCTCCGCTGCGCGCGCACGACACGCCGCCGGTGACCGACGGGGCGTGCGCGGTGGTCCTGGCGACGGCGACGGTCGCGCGCCGGCTGGCCGCCGAGCAGGGGATCACCCCGGTGTGGATCACCGGCCTGGAGCACTTCGTCGAGCCGCACCAGCCGGGCATGCGCGACCTGACGGACTCGGTCTCCACCCGGCGCGCCGGCGAGGCCGCGGGGCTCGCCGACGGCGGGCCGGTCGAGGTGGCGGAGCTGAGCGCGCTCCACAGCCACGAGGAGATCATCCTGCGTGGCGCGCTCGGCCTGCCGGACACCTGCGAGGTCAACCCGTCCGGTGGGGCGCTCGCCGCCAACCCGACGATGGCCACCGGGCTGGTCCGGGTGGTCGAGGCGGCCCGGGCGATCCGGGAACGAGGCGCGCGCCGGACGCTGGCGCACGCGACCAGCGGGCCGTGCCTGCAGCAGAACCTCGTCTGCGTCCTGGACGAGGCCTCGACGGAGGAGGCGCGATGAGCGGCGAGCCGTGCGCGATCATCGGGGTCGGGCAGACGCATCACAAGAGCAAGCGCCTCGACGTGTCGCTGGCGGGGCTGCTGCGCGAGGCCGCCAGCCGGGCGCTCACCGACGCGGGCCTGGACTGGCCGGACATCGACGCGGTCGTCCTCGGCACCGCGCCGGACGCGTTCGAGGGCGTCATGATGCCCGAGCTCTACCTGGCCGACGCGCTCGGCGCCGCCGGAAAGCCGATCATGCGGGTGCACACCGCCGGCAGCGTCGGCGGTTCGACCGGGATTGTCGCCGCGCACCTGATCCACGCCCGAAGGCACCGCCGGGTGCTCGCGGTCGCGTTCGAGAAGCAGTCCGAGGGCAACGCGCAGTGGGGGCTGGCGGGCGGGAAGTCCGGCGGCATGGGCGCCGGGGGGATCTTCGCGCCCTGGATCCGCTCCTACATCCGCCGGTCCGGCGCGCCTGAGCACATCGGCTGGCAGGTCGCGGTCAAGGACCGGCTCAACGCGCTGAAGAACCCCTACGCGCACCTGAAGATCGCCGACATCTCGGTGGAGAAGGTGCGGGAGTCGTTCATGCTCTGGGACCCGCTGCACTTCCTGGAGTCGTGCCCGTCGTCCGACGGCGCGTGCGCCGTCGTGCTGACCGACGAGGCCGGCGGGCGCGACGCCGCGGCTCGTGGGAACCCGCCGGCGTGGGTGGCGGCCACGGCGATGCGCAGCGAGCCGACGTCGTTCCCGGGGCGCGACCCGGTGCGCCCTCAGGCAGGCGTCGACTGCGCGCACGACCTGTACCGGGCCGCCGGCATCACCAACCCGCTCGCCGAGATCGACGTGGCCGAGCTGTACGTGCCCTTCAGCTGGTACGAGCCCATGTGGCTGGAGGGCCACGACATCACCGGCCCCGGCGACGGCTGGAAGCTGGTCGAGAGCGGGGAGACCGAGATCGGCGGCTCGTTCCCGGTCAACCCGTCGGGCGGGGTGCTCTCGTCCAACCCGATCGGCGCCTCCGGGATGCTGCGCTTCGCCGAGGCGGCGCTGCAGGTCCGCGGCCGGGCCGGCGAGCACCAGGTCGACGGCGCCCGCACCGCGCTGGGCCACGCCTACGGCGGCGGCGCCCAGTACTTCGCGATGTGGATCGTCCGGTCGACGCTCGGGTAGCGCGCCGGCGCCGGCGGACGGTCAGGGGGGACCGGACGGCGGGCAGGTCGGTCAAGGGAGGTCATGGTGTCGTTGCCCGAGGAGTTCCACGCGCTCGCCGGCAAGGTCAACAACTGGGGGCGGTGGGGGCCGGACGACGAGCGGGGCACGCTCAACCTGCTCACCGATGAGGCGGTGCGCCGCGGGGTGGCGCAGGCGCGGACCGGCAAGCGGTTCACGCTGGCGATACCGCTGTCCGAGGACGGCCCCCAGCTGGGCTTCATCCCGGGCAGGACCAACCCGGTCCGGACCATGATCTCGCTGAACGAGCCGCTGACCGGCGACCCGTCCCAGGTCTGCTTCAACGACGACCGGTTCGAGATGGGCGTCCAGGCGGCGACGCACTGGGACGCGCTCGCGCACGCGTCCTACGACGGCCGGATCTACAACGGCTTCGGGGCGGCGAGCGTCACCGAGGCGGGCGCCGCCCGGTGCGGGATCGACAAGGCCGGGGCGATCGTCGGGCGTGGCGTCCTGCTCGACGTCGCCCGGGCCAGGGGCCTCGACCGGCTCGAGCCCGGGTACGCGATCACCGGCGAGGACCTGGACGCGGCGGCGGAGCTCGCCCGGGTCAGGGTCTCACCGGGCGACCTGGTGCTGGTCCGCACGGGCCAGATGCGGGCGCTGCACGCCGGCGACAAGGTCGGCTACCTCTACCCGGCAGCGGGCCTGTCGATGCGCTCGGTCGCGTGGATGCGGGAGCACGACGTCGCCGCGGCGGCGACCGACACGGTCGTCTTCGAGGTCTACCCCTACGAGCGGGAGGACATGGCGCTGCCGGTGCACCTGCTGCACCTGGTCGAGATGGGCCTCACCCAGGGCCAGAACTTCGACCTGGAGGCGCTCGCCGACGACTGCGCCGACGACGGCGTCTACACGTTCCTGCTGCACGCCACCCCGGAGCCGCTCGTCGGCGGCCTGGGTGGCCCCGTGGCCCCGCTCGCCGTCAAGTAAGCACCCCCCGGCGAACGACGGCGGGCTGGGAAGGCCCGAGGGCCGGAAGCGCGCGCTTCCGGCCCTCGGCGGTTGCCCGGGACTGGTCAGCCGGAGTGCCGGCCGGTCGGCACCGGCCGCGCGTCATGCCTGGTGACGGCGGTCTCGTCGGACAGGCCGCCGAACGCGGCGAAGATGATGAGCGCGAGCACGGTGAAGGCGATCAGGCACACCCCGAAGGTGAGCGTGATCGGGTCGGCGCCGTTGACCGGCAGCAGTCTCTCCGTCAGCGACACCTGGGTGGCGGCCATCCCGGTGTAGTGCATCCCGCACACCGCCACGGCCATGATCACCGAAGCCCCGGCGATCTGCGCGGTGGTGCGGACCCGGAAGGCGATCCACAGCGCCGCCGTCGCGGCCACCACCGCGATCGCGATGGACGCGCCGACCAGGGCCGGGTCGTAGTGGACCGAGCTGCCCACCCGCATCGCCGCCATTCCGGTGTAGTGCATCGCGGCCACCCCGGCACCGGCGAGCACGCCGCTGAAAAGCAGCCTCGCCGGGCTGCCCGGGTTCTTGCCGACAATGGCGAGTCCCAGGGCGGAAACACCGATGGCCAGCACCAGAGAAAGCGCGGTCAGCGGGATGTCATATTCGATCTGCCGGCTGGCCACGTGGTATCCGAGCATCCCCATGAAGTGCATGCACCAGATGGCGCCGCCGCCGAGCGCGATCGCCGACGCGGCGATCCAGCGGAGCCGGCCAGCGCCCCGGGCATTCGGGATCCGGATGGAGCTCACCAGCGCGGCGAACGAGCCGACCAGCGCGAACCCGATGGACGCGGCCACAAAGACCGGGTCGTGGCTGACGTGCTCATGCGCCACCTGAGCAGTGATCATGGTTGTTTCCCGTCCAAGAAATACAGATTCGTTGGCAGGCGGCACGGGATGGCGAATCAGCCAAATCCGGACAGGATGTCACGGTCCCCCGATCATGGTCGTGCCAGCATCTATCGTACGTTATTACCCATTTATGACCTTGCCGGCGGAAGCGGGACCAGGGTGGTCACCACGCATGGTCGCGGGTCCGTCCGCGAGGCCGCCCGCTCCGCCCTCCACCGTCGCGGGGGTTGTCACGGAGAGACCCAAACGATGTCGAGCGCGCCGGCGCCCGGCCCCGCGACCTGGCCAGACGGTGACCGCGGTGGTCATCGCGGCGCCCGCCGCGCCCGTCTCCGACGGGCCCGCCTGGCCCGCGGGCGGGCGGGGCTCCTCCTCGCCGCCGGCGGCCCCACCCCCGTCCGCCCACCCGCGACGCCGACGGACGGTCCCGATGACACGAACCAGGCGAAACTCTCGAAACAACGGAAACATCCGCGTTACCCGACGGCCGCGGCGGACAGGGCGACACCCATGGAGACGATACTCGGCGGAAAGTCCGTCTTTCGTACCCAAAGGGCTAGATAACGTTTGATAGGCCCACTATGGTGCTTCGAGCGGGATCCGCCGGATCCGCGCATTTCCACGGCCCAGAGGTGAGTGAGTACATGCGCCGTGCGCTCCGCACCACCGCCGCCCCTCCCCCTCCCCCTCCTCGACCCCGAGCCCCGCGCAGGCGAGCAGGGCTGGTGGGGCTAGCCGCCGCGCTGCTCGCGGTCCCGGCGGCCGTCGCCCTGCCCGGCACCGCCGGCGCCGGCACCGCCACGAGCTACGTCGTCGTCTACTCCGGTTCCACCGAGGCCGGCCGCGCGGCGCTGACCGCGCTCGGCGCGACGGTCGAGGCGGAGAACACCGCGATCGGGGTCGCGACCGTCACGTCGACGGACGCGGCGTTCCTCGCGAAGGCCGCGAAGCAGCCGGGGCTGGTCGGCGCGGCGGCCGACACCCCGATCGGCCACGCCCCCGAGGTCGGCACCGCCGGGGCGTCGGGCGCGGGCGGCGACTCGGCGGTCGCCAAGGAGAAGGCCGACTCCCGGGCGGGCGGCGCCACCGCGCCGCGGCGCGGCCCGCGGACACGGGGCGACGAGCCGCTGGCCGACCTCCAGTGGGACATGCGGATGATCGGCGCGACACCCGACCAGTCCTACCGGCAGCAGCCCGGCAGCAAGAAGGTGCTCGTCGGCGTCATCGACACCGGCATCGACGGCTCCCACCCCGACATCGCGCCGAACTTCAACAAGGGGCTGTCCCGCAATTTCGTCACCGACATCCCCGTCGACCCGGTCTCCGGCGAGGAGATGGACGGGCCATGCGAGTACTCGTCCTGCGTCGACCCGGTCGACCACGACGACGACGGCCACGGCACCCACGTGGCCTCCACGATCGCCTCGCCGATCAACGGCCTCGGCCTCGCGGGCGTGGCGCCCGGCGTGACGCTGGTGAACATCCGCGC
>NZ_JADWYU010000237.1:0-13080 GCF_016786325.1 Frankia nepalensis
TGCCCTCCACCTTCCGCACCCCGTGTTGCCGGTGGCTTGCGCCCGGCCGTCATCAGTGCCGTCGTTTCTGGTCCGCGGGGCCCCCGCCCCCCAAAGGGCCCCCGGGCGGGGGGAGCCCAATCCGCCGGGGGGTGGGGGGCCCCCCGCCGCCCCGGGGGGGGCCCCGCCGCTCCCGCTCGGCCCGGCCGGCGGTGCCTGTCTCACCGGCCACGATCGTCCGGGACCTCGACGAGGGCCCGATCATCGAGCAGGACGTCATCCGGGTCTCCCACCGCGACGCCCCGTCGGCGTGGCCCGCGCGGGCGCCCGCGTGGAGCGCCTGGTGCTGGCCCGCGCCGTAGCCTGGCACTGCGATGACCGGGTCATCCGCGACGGCAACTCGACCGTCGTCTTCTAGAACCAGGAGACGTAGACCGTATGACAGCGCAGATCCTCGACGGACGGGCCCAGTCGGCGGCGATCCTCGATCGCGTCGAGAAGGAGGTGGCGGCCTTCGTCGCCGCCCATGGCCGCGTTCCGGTGCTGGCCACGGTGCTCGTCGGTGACGACCCGGCCTCGCACACCTATGTCCGGATGAAGGCGAACCGGTGCGCGAAGGTCGGCATGCAGTCGCGCCGCCTCGAACTGGACGCGTCGATCTCGACGGAAACGCTGATCGAGACGATCCGGGAGCTGTCCGCCGACCCGGAGGTCGACGGCATCCTGCTGCAGCACCCGGTGCCCGACCACATCGACGAGCGGGCCGCCTTCGAGGCGATCGCCCCGTCCAAGGACGTCGACGGGGTCACCCGCACGTCGTTCGCCATGATGGCGTTCGACGAGGGTGGCTTCCGGTCGGCGACCCCCGGCGGCATCATGGCGCTGCTCGACGCCTACGACATCCCGCTGGCCGGCAGGCACGCCGTCGTCGTCGGGCGCAGCCCGATCCTCGGCAAGCCGGTCGGCATGCTCCTGCTGGCCCGCAACGCCACCGTCACCTACTGCCACTCCCGCACCGCCGACCTGGGCGACCACGTCGCCCGCGCCGACGTCGTCGTCGCGGCCGTCGGCCGACCCGCATTGATCAAGGGAGACTGGATCAAGCCGGGCGCCGTCGTCGTCGACGCCGGATACGCCGACAACAGCGGCGACGTCGAGTTCGAGCCGGCCGCCGAGCGCGCCTCCTACATCACCCCCGTCCCCGGGGGCGTCGGCCCGATGACCATCGCCGTCCTCATCGACCAGACGATGCGGGCCGCCCAGGCCCGCGAGGCCGCTCACGCGGGAGACCTCACCTCGGCCGAGAAGTAGCGCCCGACCGGGTGAGGGGTCACGAACGGCGACCCCTCACCCGGTGGGCTGGCCGCGGCCGCCGGCCCGGTGGGCCTGGCTCGCGCCGCCGGGCGTCACAGGTTCCTGGGACGGTTGACGAAGCGGCCCTCCCGTGGGGAGAAGAACCAGCCACCGCCGGCTCTCGTGCCGCCGTCGACCGGGATGTTGTGGCCGGTGACGAACGATGACAGGTCGCTGGCCAGGAACAGCGCGACCCGGGCCTGGTCCTCCGGCCAGCCGAGCCGGCCCACGGGCGCCCATGAGCCCCACAGGTCGTCGTGGTCCTCGTATCCCGTGAGGTAGTCGACCTGTGGGGTCTGGGTCAGGTCGGGGCCGAGGCCGTTCACCCGGACGCCGTGGCGGCCCATCGTCACCGCGAGGCTGGTCGTGAAATGAGCGACGCCGGCCTTCATCGCGGCGTAGACCGGATCTCCCGGGTACCCGCGCATCCCCTCGACCGAGTGGACGTTGACGATGCTCCCCCGGCGCCGCGCCATCATCGCGGGAATGAACGCGCGCGTGACCGCGAAGACGTGCAGCAGGTTGGTCGCGTACATCTGGTGCCACGACGGGGCCGACGACTGATGGAACCGCACGAGTGGCCGGTAGTCGCCGACGTTGTTGACCAGCACGTCGACCCGGCCATGCCGTGCCAGGACGTCCTCGGCCAGCCGCGCCACGTCTTCCTCGACCGTCACGTCGACGACGTGCGCGCGGACCGCCCCGGCGACATCCTTCGTCTCGGCCATCTCGGCGCATAAGCGCTCGGCCCGCGCGGCGTCGATCTCAGCGATCTCGACGAGCGCGCCGTGCTCGGCGAACAGCCGCGCGACGGCGCCCCCGATCCCGTCCCCGCCCCCGGTGACCACGGCGACCCGCCCGTCCAGCAGCCGGTTCCAGTCCTCGACCGCCGGCACCTCACGCGCCCGCCGCTCCCCATGTTCGTTGATCATCAAAGCACCGTACCGCCCGCCTACCCCACATGGACCCACCAGCCGAAACCCCCGACTCCCTCGAGCTTGAAGATCAGTCGTGCCCAGCGCGCCGCTGGTGACGCCCTGGGCACGACTGATCTTCGGTCGAGGCAGGGTGCCGCGGCGGGTAGCGGGCCCGTCGCGGGGGTCAGTGGTCGCCCACGTCCGGTGCGTCGCCATCGACGCATGAAGAGGGCGAATCTTCACCTTGAGAGCTGCCGGGGATGCGTGGCCCCGGCGCGGCTGGAGCGGGCAGGCAGACGCGGGAGTTGGTGAGCCGGACAAGCGCGGAATGAAGGTGACGGGGCGTCAGCTCTGGGAGGATCGCGGGGCCGGGTTCAGGGCGGGACGGGAGGGCGCAGGGTGGGTGACGGGCTTCCGCGGCCGTTCGGGGACTACCAGGTGGAGATCTACCTGCAAGGCCTGAGCGGGGTCCTGCCAACGATGCCGATGGCGTTCGACGAGCTGGAGCGGCGGGCGGAGAGCGCCCTGCCGGCGTCGGTCTGGTCGTATGTGGCCGGCGGCGCGGGCGACGAGGCGACCCAGCGGGCGAACGTGGCGGCGTTCGGGCACTGGGGACTCGTCCCGCGGATGATGGTCGGCGCGACGGAACGCGACCTGTCGGTCGAGCTGTGGGGCCGGCGGTGGCCGGCGCCCGTGTTCCTCGCGCCGATCGGCGTCATCGGGCTGTGCGCGCCGGGCGGGCACGGTGATCTCGAGACCGCTCAGGCGGCCGGACGCGCCGGCGTCCCCATGATCGCCTCGACGCTCTCCGTCGACCCCCTGGAGGACGTCGCGGCCGAGCTTGACGACACGCCAGGCTTCTTCCAGCTCTACACCCCCAAGGACCGGGAGCTGGCCGAAAGCCTGGTGAGCCGCGCCGAGCGGGCCGGGTTCGCCGGCATCGTCGTCACGCTGGACACCTGGGTCACCGGCTGGCGGCCGCGCGACCTGGCCACGTCGAACTTCCCGCAGCTGCGCGGCCACTGCCTGGCGAACTACTTCACCGACCCTCGGTTCCGGTCGATGCTCGGCACCGACCCCGCGTCGGCACCGCAGGCCGCCGTCCTGCAATGGGTGACGACGTTCGGCCACTCGGTGACCTGGGACGACCTGCGCTGGCTGCGCTCGCTCACCAAGCTCCCGCTGATCCTGAAAGGCATCCAGCACCCCGACGACGCCCGCCGCGCCGCCGACGAGGGTGTGGACGGCATCTACTGCTCCAACCACGGCGGCCGCCAGGCCAACGGCGGCCTGCCGGCGCTCGACTGCCTGCCGGGCGTAGTCGAGGCCGCGGGCGGCCTGCCGGTCCTGTTCGACTCCGGCGTGCGTTCCGGCGCCGACATCGTCAAGGCACTCGCCCTGGGTGCCACGGCCGTCGGGATCGGCCGGCCCTACGCCTACGGCCTGGCCCTCGGCGGCGTCGACGGGATCATCCACGTGCTCCGCTCGTTCCTCGCCGAAGCCGACCTGATCATGGCCGTCGACGGCTACCGCACCCTCGGCGACCTCACTCCCGACGCCCTGCGCCGCATCGTCGCACCCCCGCCACCGCCCGCCAGTCGCTAGCGCCGGAGCCCGGGCCGGGCGACGGTGAGTGACCGCCGGTGGCCGGCCGGGCCGCCGCCAAGCCCGGGGCCGACCCCGGCTCGGCGGACGGACCGGCCGCCGTGGCGGGATCAGCCAGCCGTGGCGGGATCAGCCGGCCGGGGCGGGCGCGGGTACGCGGTCGAGGAAGCCGACGACCGAGCGGATCCGACCGTCGGGGTCGAGCGTGATGACGTCGAAGCCGGCGACCGGAGCCGTCCCGTCCGGCGCCACCAGCTCCCAGCCGAACCGGGCGACGTCATGATGCCCGTCGACGGCGCCGGCCTGGCGGAACAGGTGACCGGGGAACTGAGCCTGGACGGCCCCGATCAGTCCGAAGATCTGCTCGTGCCCGCGGACGGCCGCAAGCGGGTCGGTGTACCCGCCGTCTTCGGCCCACGCCGCCGCGACGGCCGCCGCGGTCCCGGCCGGCTCGGTCGCGTTCCAGGCGGCCAGATAACGCTCGACGGCCTTCTCGTGCATATCCATGACGGTCTCCCGCGCGGTTTCAGGAAATCGTTCCGAAACTGTGTCCGGATTCCTGGCCGGCCCTTCCGGCACGACCACCATCCCGCGCCCCACGCCAACGGTCGATTACCCGCGGGGTAATGGAACCGCGTCCGCTCGTGGGCTCGGGCCTCGGCCCGCGCTGGCATCAGCAGCCAAGAAGACGGCCGGAGGGCGGTCAGGCCACACAGAACGTAACCGACCCCCACCCGCGCGAGGCACCATCGGTGATGGCTACGACACTGATGGCTACGACAGACTCGGCGACGCCAGCTGGACCGGCGAGGCAGGGAGGAGACGCCGATGGGGACGGAGTACTCGGCAACTGGTGCCCGCCAGGGCGAGGAAATCGCGGCTGGTGGCCACGCGGCGGGAGTCCGCAATGAGCTGTATCGAGTGGCGCTCGGCGGCTCGGAGCGGATGGCCGGGTTCTACAACCAGAACATGCGGGTGGACACGCCGGATGGGCCTGTAGTCGTCCGGATTCCGATCACGGGCGCCGACCGGATGGATCTGACGATCTGGCCCGAGGCCGAGTTGATGCGAGCAATCGACTGGACCGTCGAGCGGGTGCCGCGGGTCCTGTTCGGTAGCGATGAGCCTCGCTACCAGGTCCTGGACTGGATCGACGGCGAGTTGCTCGCCAATGTGGCGCCGCACGGCGTCCGGGTACCAGGCCACGTGGTCGACGATCTCGGGGAGTTGTTCCGCCAACTCGGCCGAGTGCCGCTGGAATGGCTGCCGCCCCTGCCCCTGGGTTGGCCGGCCGACGGTGACACCGCGGGGTTCGCCTACCGGCTCTCCAACGTCACCGCCGACGTGCTCGCGACCTTCACCCCGGAGTTCGGCGACCTGTTCACGGCGCTCGGCTTCCCGAAGGACCCACTCGAGCCCATCCTGGAACGCTGGTCAACGCTCTCCCCGCGTCCGTTCCGCCTCCTCCACACCGACCTCCACCGCCAGAACATGATCGTGAAGGCCGGCGAGACCTACTTCCTCGACTGGGAACTCGCCCTCTGGGGTGATCCGGTCTACGACCTGGCCGTCCACCTCCACAAGATGGCCTATGAGCCCGACGAGGAGCGGTCCGCCCGCGCCGCCTGGCACGCCTCGGTCCCTGCCGAGGCCTCGACGCAATGGACGAGTGACCTCGCCATCTACCTCGGCCACGAGCGGGTCAAGTCCGCGGTCGTCGACACCGTCCGCTACACCAAACTGATCGCCGCGGGCACCGAGACCCCAGCCGCTGAAGCAGCGCTCCTCGACAAGCTGACCAAAAAGGTCAACGCCGCCCACGCCGTTTGGGGAATCGGTCATGTCATCAGCCGTCAGGATGTCGAACTGCTGATCGAGCGAAGGTGACCGCAATCACGGGAAGCGGAGAAAGGCGGTCTTCACCTTCACCGCGGCCCAACATGCTCCGGGCGGAATAAGAACCACCCGCGTCGGCTCGGGAAAAGGAAAATCCAGGAAATATTCGACCTCTCGCCAGCGCTGCCGCGGCCCTCCGTCCGTATCGGGCAGCGAGCGGGTACTCGGATGGCGGAGTCCGGCTACTGCTTCTGGCGTGACCGGCCGCCGGCCGGCTCAGGCGGTGAAGATCCGTTCGAAGGTGGCGAGGTCGCCCGCGAACGGCTCCTGTGGGCGTGGCCAGTGCACGACGAGGTCGGTGACGCCGGCCGCCTCGTAGTGGCCCACCGCGTCCCGGAACGCCTCGACGGAGGTCAGGCCCGCGTCCAGGCGTGGCCCGGTGAGGACCAGTCGGCCGATCGACGCGGGATCCCGCCCGGCCGCCCCGCAGGCGTCGTCCAGCAGGTCCATCTGGGCGCGGACCGACGCGGCTCCGGCCGGCGCGGGCAGCGCGGCGCCCGCGTGCGCCGGGTCCCCCGCGGTCACCCAGAGCTGGCCGTGCGCGGCGGCGACGGCCATCCCCCGCGGACCGGTCGCGGCGACCGCGAACGGGATGCGGGGCCGCTGCACGCAGCCGGGCGTGGTGGGCGCTCGCTCCGCCGCGTAGTACCGCCCCGCGTAGGTGGTCGGCGAGCCGGCCAGCAGCCGGTCGGTGAGTTCGACGAACTCGGCGAACCGCCCGGCCCGCTCCGCGCGCGGCCAGGGACGCTGACCGAGCACGCCGGCGTCCCAGCCGGTGCCCCCGGCGCCGATGCCGAGCGTCAGCCGGCCGCGGGACAGATCGTCCAGGCTGATCAGCTCTCGAGCGAACGGCACCGGATGCCGGAAGTTGGGCGACGCGACCAAGGTTCCGAGCCGGATCCTGGTTGTGCTCAGCGCGGCGGCTGCGAGCGTCGGGACCGCGCCATACCAGGGCTCGTCCCGCAGCACGCCCCAGGCCACATGGTCGTAGGTCCAGGCGTGGTCGAAGCCGAGATCCTCGGCCCGCCGCCACAGCGCGCCCGCCTCCGCCCAGGGCAGTTCCGGCAGGATCAGTACCCCGAGCCGCATGGCCGCACCTTCCAGTTCTCCAGCCCGGCCGACCCGACCGGCCGTTCGAAGGTAATCCGGATGCTGGCGGGGTGGCAGGCCTGGGGCCGGGCGACGGTCTTGGGGCGATGCGACACTCAGGGTGTCGCCATGGATGAGCCTGCCTGGGCGACGACGCGGTCGAGTTCGACCAGGACGATTCGCCGGGCGACGCCGCGGGTCGAGGCGCGGGCTACCGCCCGTGGGAGGACGAGATGGCGAAACAGCTGGCCCGATCGCCGAGGATCCTGCATGTGGCGTGGGGGGAGATGCGGGTCGAGGGGCTGCCGGACGGCAAGGATTTCAAGCTGTATCCCGGTGGCGGACGGGAGTGGGACTGGTCGGAGACCGGCACCAGGCATGAGCCGGGGATCCAGCCGGCCGACGTCGATGAACTGCTCGTTCGCGGCGTCAAGGCCGTGGTGCTTTCCCGCGGCATGCACCTGCGTCTGCTGACCGCCCCTGCCACCCTGAGGCTGCTCGAGGAGCGAGCGATCGCCGTCCATCAGGCCGAGACCACAGAGGCGGTGGCGATCTACAACCGCCTCGCGGCCAGTGAACCGGTCGGCGGCCTCTTCCACAGCACCTGCTGACCAGGCGCCTTACCCGGGCGAGCGGACTCTGAGATCTCCGCTGCCGGCTACCGCGCAGAATAGCGCGCACTTGGCGTGACGGAATGGGATCTTCCGCATCGCAAAAGCACGCGCCGAGCCACGCCTGACGATCAATCCACAGGCTGGGAAATACGCCCTCGATCAGATAAACGAGGCATACGAGGACCCAGACGACGGAAAGAACATCCGCGGCGCGCGGGTTCACGACTCGTGACCACGGCGGCCGGCGGTGCGATCGTAGACCCCGATCGCGCCTACTTCCGCCGACATGAACCGAGTCCACCGAAGGCGCGGCCGAAGCCGGCAAAACCGCGTTTCGCCGTCTGAACCTGCATTAACGGGCATACCGCCGAACGCGATCCTCAATCCGACCGGGCGCGCCAGAGCCCCAGCGGCGACTGCCCGGCTGACGCTCGGGCCGCGCCGGGCCGGGCCGGCCTCGCCGGGCCGAGCGGCCACGGAAACACGACCCCGCAGGAACACACCGCCACGGAAACACACCGCCACGGGAAGTGAGAGCCCATGACCGAGCTGGTGCGCGCCGCCGTGCAGGTGGCCCCCCGCAAGATCGAGATCCGGGAGTTCCCCCGCCCGAAGGTCGGGCCGGACGACGGCCTGCTGCGCGTCGAGGCCAACGGCATCTGTGGCAGCGACGTCGAGACCTACAAGGGCCACCTCCCGCCGACGGGCAGCTCCGGCGCGCCAAGGCCGGCGTTCATCCCCGGGCACGAGCCGGTCGGGATCATCGAGGAGATCGGGGAGCGAGCCGCCGTCCGCTGGGGGGTGACGCCGGGCGACCGGGTCGCCGTCGAGGTCATCGTCCCGTGCCGCTCGTGCCAGGACTGCCTGACCGGGCGCTACCAGGCCTGCCGCAACCGCCGGCACGGCCACGGCGTGACCGGTGTGGACACCGCGCCGGCGCTGTGGGGCGGCTTCGCCGAGTTCCTTTACCTGTCGCCGACCAGCATCGTCCACCGGATCGACAAGGGCCTGCCGGCCGAGATCGCGGTGATGTTCAACCCGCTCGGCGCCGGGGTGCGCTGGGCCGTCCACCTCGGCGGGGTGCGCCTCGGCGACACGGTGCTCGTCCTGGGCGCCGGCCAGCGCGGCCTGGCCTCCGTGATCGCGGCCCGCGCCGCGGGCGCCGGCACGATCATCGTGACCGGCCTGGCCCGCGATGCGCACAAGCTGGCGCTGGCCCGCGAGTTCGGCGCCGACCACACGATCGTCGTCGACGGGCCGGACGCGGACGACACCGTCGAGCGGGTCCGTGAGATCACCGGCGGCGCGCTGGCCGACGTCGTGCTGGAGCTGACCCCGATGGCCACCGCGCCGGTCACCGACGCGCTGCTCGCCGCGCGCCACGGCGGCCGGGTGGTGCTCGCCGGCCTCAAGGGCGGCCGCACGGTCCCGCTGAACACCGACCTGATCATCAACCGGGCCCTGTCGGTGCAGGGCGCGTTCGGCGTCGACGCGGCCGGCTACGCCGCGGCGATCGCGCTCATCGAGTCCGGGCGGGTGCCGCTGGCGAAGCTGCACACCCACACGTTCGGCCTCGACGACACCGCGCTGGCGATCGAGACGCTCGCCGGCGAGGTGCCCGGCGAGCGCCCGCTGCACGTCTCGGTCCACCCGCACGCCCGGTAGGAGGCGCCCAGTGCTCGTCGACACCCACGCCGCTGCGCTCCCCCGCGACTACCCGGTCTGACCCCGGCAGGCACCAAGGTGCCAGACAGCGCGCTTGACCAGCGTCAAAGCGCGACTGGCCGGCAAATAGGCGCCATTCATGCGAAGGCCGGGCGATACCGTCCGGCCCCGGATGGCGAAACGCCACGGGCGTACGGCCACACAGGGGGAGGGAACCGCGGTGTTCCAGGTAATCGGGATCTTGATCTCCGGTCTGATCATCGGTGTCGTGGCACGGATGGTCCTGCGCGGCAAGCAGAACATTCCGATCTGGCTGACGGTCGTCGCCGGCATCATCGGAGCGCTGATCGGCAACACGATCGCCAGCATCATCGACGTCCGCGACACCGACGGCTTCGACTGGATCCGCCACATCCTGCAGATCGCCGCGGCCGCGGTCGCCGTCCTCGTCCTCGAGCGCGTCTGGGCGGCGAGGAGGCCGAGGCGCAGCCGCCGGTAGCCGGCCCGGCAACCAGCGCGCGGCCGCGGGCGGCGGTCGTCCGGCGACGACCGGCCGCGACCACGATCATCTGGCGGTGTGGTCGCCGGGGCGCGCGACGGCCGAACAGCGACGACGGCCGGACAGCGAGTGCAACGGCGGCGTTCCCCTTCAGGGGGCGCCGCCGCCGCGCGTCCGGCCCGGGGCACCGCCGCGCCGTCCCGGTCGACGGCTACGCGTCCGCCCAGTCGGGGGTGTCGACGCCGTGGACGAGTGACTCGGCGGCCTGGCCGTCGGGCCAGTCGGCGACGCCGCGCGAGGTGACGAAACGACAGCGGCAGGCGGCGATGCGCCAGCCTTCGCCGGTCCGGACCAGGTCGTCGACGTAATAGGTGTGACGCAGGGTCCCGTTGTGCCGGTTCACGAACAGCGCGTTGCGGGTGGTGCGCGCCCGGTCGGGCCCGTCGGTCTCCACGATCGGAGGGCCCGCCAGGTGCAGGCCGCGCGGCACGGTCCTGGCCAGCCGGCGCAGCGTCTCCCGCCCCTGGTAGGTACGCCCGTCGACGTCATAGCTGGCGTCCGGGGCGAACAGGTCCAGCCAGCCCTCGACGTCGTCGAGGTCCAGCGTCACGCAGTACCGCGCGAGCAGTTCGTTGATGGCGACGTAGTCCGCCGGCGAGGGCTGGCCGGGTGCATTTGCCACAGTCACTCCTGTTCACGGGTGTTCACAGGTCCCACCCGGAGCCGGCCGCCGGACCGACACGGTCAGCGGCGCATCACGCGAGCCGACGCCGCGGAGTGGCTCCCCGCCCGGCGCTCCCGCGCTCCACGCCCACGGCGCCGCGGCAACCGGGCAATGTCCTCCATCCGGCAGCTCCCGCCACGCGACCCGCGCGGCACGTCCTAGCGGGACAGCACATCTCCACCACATGTGAGCTGCGTCACGTCAGTGTAGACGGCCCTGGCCCTCGACACCTCGCCTTTCCGCCGCAAAGCCGCGCGACATCGCCCCGGCCCCGCGGCGGAGGGCGGCTATCCTCGCCCTCCGTGGAAGCACCGTTCGCGGGTGACCGTCCCTATGTGCTGCTCAGCTGCGCCATGTCGATCGACGGGTACATCGACGACGCCAGCGCCGAGCGACTGCGGCTTTCCAACGAGGCCGACTTCGACCGGGTGGACGCGGTACGCGCCACCTGCGACGCGATCCTGGTGGGAGCCGCCACGATCCGCCGGGACGACCCACGGCTGCTGGTGCGCTCCCAGCGGCGCCGGGAGGCCCGGGTCGGGCGCGGGCTGCCGCCGTCCCCCCTCAAGGTCACGGTGAGCGGCGGCGGCGACCTCGACCCGGCGGCGCAGTTCTTCACCGCGGGTGACGTCGAGAAGATCGTCTACAGCGCGACCGGCGCCCTGGGCAAGGCCCGCGAGCGCCTCGGCGACGCCGCGAGCGTCGTGGACGCCGGCGAGCCGCTGTCCTTCCCGAGGGCGCTCGCCGACCTCGCGGCGCGCGGCGTCGGCCGGCTGATGGTCGAGGGCGGCGGCGGGATCCACACCGCCTTCCTCACCGCCGGGCTCGCCGACGAGCTTCAGCTCGTGGTCGCGCCGTTCTTCGTCGGCGACGCCGCCGCGCCGCGGTTCGTCGCGGACGGCGCCTTCCCCTGGACCCCGCGGCGCCCCGCGCGGCTCGTCGAGGTCCGCCAGCTCGAGGACGTCGTCCTGCTGCGCTATGCCCTGTCCGACCGCTACGGCGCATCCGACCGCCACGCGCCCTCCGGCAACCACGCACCCCCCAACAGCGATGCTCCCCCCGACAGCGATGCCCCCTGCGACCACAGCGCGGGCGGGTAGCCCGTCGCGGGCAGGCGCCGGGCGCCCATCGGCCTCCTCGCGCGGGCGCACTGGTTGCGCCCGTGGAGGAGGGGCGCCTACGGTCGCGCGGGCGGGATCTCTGGCTCCCGGTACGGCCTGGTGGGGCCGTACCGACCGCCCGGGCGCGCGGACGGACGGATGGGATCGGCGATGGTGGCAGGCAGGGCGGCGGACAGGATCCTGACCCCCTTCGACGCGGGCTCGACCGCGGCCGAGGTCGTGGCGGGAACCGATCTGGGCGGGCGGCGGGCGGTCGTCACGGGGGGCTCGTCCGGGATCGGGGTCGAGACCGCGCGGGCGCTGGCCGGGGTGGGCGCGGCGGTCACGCTCGCCGTGCGTGACGTCGCGGCCGGGGAGCGGGTCGCGGCCGACCTCGTCGCGGCCACCGGGAACCCCGACGTCGCGGTCGCGCCGCTCGACCTGGCCGACCAGGCTTCCGTGCGGGCGCTCGCCGCCGCCTGGACCGGGCCGTTGCACATCCTGGTGAACAACGCCGGCGTCATGGCGTGCCCGCTGGGGCGCACCGCCGAGGGCTGGGAGCGGCAGTTCGCCACCAACCACCTGGGGCACTTCGCCCTGACCGTCGGGCTGCGCGGCGCGCTCGCGGCGGCGGGCGGCGGAGCCCGGGTCGTGGTGGTCAGCTCCGCCGCGCACCTGCGCCAAGCGGTCCATTTCGACGACATCCACTTCAACGCTCGCGAGTACAACCCCTGGATGGCCTACGGGCAGTCGAAGACGGCCAACGTGCTGTTCGCGGTCGAGCTGACGCGACGCTGGGCCGACGACGGGATCACCGCCAACGCGCTGCACCCCGGCATCATCGCCACGAACCTCGGGCGTCATCTCTCCCGCGAGGAACTGAAGCGGATCAGCATCGGGGCCGCCGCCGCGGTCGCCGCGAGCAGGGGCGGCCAGCCCGGCGGTGCCGCGAGCGGCGGCGCGAGCGGCGGCACGGGCGGCGAAGCGCCCACCGGCGGCGAGGGCGCGCGTCGGCCGGGCGGCCCCAAGAGCCCGGCGCAGGGAGCCGCGACCTCCGCGCTGCTCGCGGCCTCGCCGCTCGTCGAGGGCGTCGGCGGGCGCTACTTCGAGGACTGCAACGAGGCCGAGCCCGTAGGCCGCGACGGCCGCCTGGGCGTCGCGGCCCATGCCCTCGACCCGGAGGCGGCCACGCGCCTCTGGGAGGCCTCCACCGTCATGATCGGCTCGTAGCCGAACGGTCCTGGTGGCGGCGTTCCAGGACGTTCCAGGACCAATCGGCCTGGAGCCGCGGGACGTGGGGCGCGTCGGGCCTGGGTGTCGCCGCCGCGCGGCTGATCGGCCGCCCCGCGCGGCTCCCGGGCCGTCCCGGTCCGGTTGACCGGATGCCCGAAAGCGCCAACCGTGGAAACGTGGCGGTTCCTGGACGGCCGGCGCGCGGGTGGGGTTGCGCCACCCAACGCGGGCGGGCCAGTCCCGGGCCGGGTTCCGCCGGCTCGGCCGGCGGCCCGGCGCTGTCTCGCCGCGCCTTCCTCGTCGTCGCCGCGCTCCTCGGCTGCGCCGGCGCGGATGCCCGAAAGCGCCAACCGTGGAAACGTGGCGGTTCCTGGACGGCCGGCGCGCGGGTGGGGTTGCGCCACCC
>NZ_JADWYU010000237.1:13090-23425 GCF_016786325.1 Frankia nepalensis
GGGGCGGCCCGGGGGGGGGGGGGGCCGGGCCGGCGCCCCCCACGACCGGGACGGCCCGGCTGTGGGTGATGTACCTGACGCCGGTCCTCGAGACGCTGGCCGTCGCCAGCTGGGCGACCTGGCGCGGCCTGCGCGCCCGCCCGCGGGCGCCGGCCGGCGTGGGATCCCGGGCTGGCGTGGGATCCCGGACCGGCCTGGACGGTGGCCGGCCAGCCGACGGTGGCGGCCCGCGACCACCCGCCGTCCGGCGAGGCACCGCCAGGCGAGGCACCGTCTGGCGAGGCACCGTCTGGCGAGGCGCGCTCCTCGAGAGTGGTCGGGACGGCGCCGACCACTGGGCCGCCGAGCGGCGATGGCGGCTGCTCGTCGCCGTGATGCTGGCCCTGGGCACGGTCAGCGGGACCATCTGGCTGGTGGGGCTGGCGTCCGACGGCGCCTCCTGGCCGGGCCCGCTGCCCGCGGGCGTCCTGTTCCTGATCGGGCCGGTGTTCGGTATCGCCGGCCTGCTGTGCATCCCCACCGACCCCGCGCATCCGGCGCTGGCGGCCCGCCCGACCGTACCGGCCCGCGCGGGGCCCGCCGCCCACGCCGGCCCTGACGGGACCACGGCCGTCCCTGTCGAGCCCGCCGCCGGCACGGGGACGCACGGCGCGGGCTGGTGGCGAGCCCACCGGTGGACGGCCCAGCTCACCCTCGACACGATGATCATCGTCGGCTCGATCACCCTCATCACCTGGGAAGGGCTGCTGGCGGACGTGGTCCACCACGGCCGGCTGCTCGGCAAGGACGCCTGGCTGGCCGCCGCGCAGGCCGTCATGCTGGCCCTGGAGGTGGTACTGGTCATCCTGATCGCGGCCTTTCGCCGGCCGCGCAACGTCCCGGCGGTGACGTTCCTGGGTGTCGGCCTGATCGCGGTCGCGTTCTCCCACGCGATGCTGAACTATCTGGGCCAGACCGGCGCCGGCGAGCCCGGGCCGCTGGCCGGCCTGGGCTTCCTCGTCGGCCCGCTCCTGATCGCGCTCGCCACGGCGGCGCCCGCGGACCTGTTCCGGGCTGGCCCGGGCCCGCCCCGCGCCGGCCCGGCCCGCCCGTCCCGCGCGGCCGTCCGCGCCCGCGCCGCGCCCGCGGCGGGCGTGCCCCAGCGGCTGGCGCTGTGGGCGCATGTCTTCCTGCCCTACATCCCGCTGGGCGCCGCCACCGGGGTCGTGGTCGGCCTGCTCGCCGTGGGCCATGGGATGGACACGGTGACGGTGACGCTCGCGGTCGGCCTCGTCGTCGTCGTCCTCGTCCGCCAGCTGATCACCGTCGCGCAGAACACCCGGCTGTTGGCCAGGGTCGAGGCGAGCCAGCGCGAGCTGCGCTACCAGGCCCGGCACGACCCGCTGACCGGTCTGGCCAACCGGGCCGAGTTCGCCGACGCGCTCGCCGCGCGCGTAGCCGCCAGGAACCGCGCCCGCGCGCTCACGATCGAGGCCACCGTCCACCCCGATGGTGGTGGGCCGTGGGACCCGGCCACGGTGGGGCGCGCTGACCCGGCGGAGCGCGCTGACCCGGCGGAGCGCGCTGACACCGCGGAGCGCGCTGACACCGCGGAGCGCGCCGACACTGTGGGGCGCGCCGACGAGGAGCCGGTGTGCCTCGCCGCCGGCGAGGCCGGGGGCGTCGCCACCCGCCCGCGCGCCGCCCGCTACGGGCAGCTCGCGATCCTGTTCTGCGATCTCGACGACTTCAAGAACGTCAACGACACGCTGGGCCACGCCGCCGGCGACGAACTGCTGCGCGCGACGGCCCACCGCCTGTGGATGAGCGTGCGCGAGCAGGACGTCACCGCGCGCCTCGGCGGTGACGAGTTCGCGGTCCTGCTCGACGACTCACCGACGGTCGGTGGATCATCGACGGACAGTTGGAGCACGCCGTTCCCGATCGACGGCGACACCACGGCGCTGACCGGGACGAGGGGTGCCGCGGACGGCCACGCGGCGCCGGGCGACCTGCCCGAGCGGGTGGCGAGGCGGGTCGTCGCGGCGCTCGGCCAGCCGTTCGAGATCGGCGGACGGCCCTACCGGATCCGGGCCAGCCTCGGGCTGGCGATCGAGGACGGCCCTGGGCCGGCGGATCCCGAGGATCTTCTGCGCCACGCGGACGCGGCGATGTACCAGGCCAAGCGCGGCGGCAAGGGCCGGCTCGTCGTCGTCCGTCTGCCGGGACGGTGACGGGCCGGGGCCTCCGTCACCTGGACCTGGCCAGCACCTGGACCTGGCCAGCCCACCCGCTGCCTGCCTACCTCCCGGGCGCGAGCGGGGCGGACGGGGTGAAGCGGACCGGCATGGACTCGATGCCGGAGACGAAGTTGGCCGCGCGGCGCGAAAGCGGCGCGTCGGTCGCCAGCTCCATGTCGGGCAGGCGGTCGAGCAGTCGGCCGAACATCACCGTGAGCTCGTGGCGGGCCAGCTGGTTGCCGAGGCAGAAGTGCGTGCCGAAGCCGAACGCCAGGTGGTCGTTCGGCGTGCGGGTGACGTCGAAGCGTTCCGGGTTCTCGAAGCGCTCCTCGTCGAAGTTCGCCGACTCGTAGAGCAGCAGCATCTGCTGGCCGGCTTTCAGGTCCTTGCCGTACCAGGTCTCGTCGGCGACGACGGTGCGGTTCATGTTCTTGATCGGCGAGACCCAGCGCAGCATCTCCTCGACGGCGGCCGGGATTCGCGCGGGTTCCGCGAGCAGCAGCGCCTTCTGGTCGGGATGCAGCAGCAGGGCCTCCATGCCGCCGGAGAGCACATGCCGGGTGGTCTCGTCGCCGCCGATGAGGATCAGCAGCGACTCGGACTTGACCTCCTGGTCGGAGAGCCGGTCACCGTCGACCTCCGCGTGCACGAGGACGCTGACGAGGTCGTCGGTCGGCTCGGCCTTGCGGCTCTCGACGACCGAGGTGATGTGGTCGTTCCAGCCCGTGTAGGCCTCGGCGGTGCGCGCGACCAGTTCGGGTGACGGGTTGATGTCCAGCGCGGAGAGCATGTCGTCGGACCAGCGCAGCAGCTTGGCCCGGTCCTCGGGGGCGACGCCCAGCATGTCCCCGATCACGATCATCGGCAGCGGGGCGGCGAGATCGCGGACGAAGTCGCACTCACCCGCCTCGCAGACCGCGTCGATCAGCAGGTCACAGACCTCGACGAGGTAGTCGTGCTTGGCGCCGACCCGGCGCGGCGTGAAGCCCCGGTTGACCAGCTTGCGGCGCTTCGTGTGCTCCGGGTCGTCCATGTCGATCATGTGCGGGATCTGGCCGGTCCTCGGCCGGGAGCCGTGCGCGCTGGAGAAGCGGCGCGGGCTCTTCTCCGCCTCCAGCACGGCGGCGTAGCTGGCCACGCCCCACAGTCCGCTGCCCTCGTCGAAGAACACCGGCTCGTTGGCCCGTAACCAGGCGTAGACCGCGCGTGGGTCGCCGTGCTCGCCGGCGTAGAAATGCCCGTCGAGCAGGTTGAGATCGGGGCGGACGGTCGGTGCTGTCATCGGACGCTCGCCTTCGGGTTCGTGCCGGGTGGGTGAGGCAGGGGCCGACGCCGTCTCGGTCCGGCTCTCAGGCCAGGCCGGTGGCGTCGAAGACCCAGGACAGGTCGGCGGCGGCCAGGCTCTCCTGCCAGCCGGGAGGCGCCGCCGCCATCAGCGTGTTCATGTCCCAGTAGTCGCGCCAGAGGGCGATCACGCCGTCCTCGATCCGCTGGACGGAGACGAACGGCAGGGTGACCCGCTCGCCCGTCGGCCACCCCCAGTGCTCCTCGTGCTCGGTGACGACCGTGTCCCCCTCGGCCACGATCCGCGACTCGCCGTGGCTGTACTCGGACAGCCCCGCCAGCGCCAGCCTGAGCCGGGCCTCGATGTCCCGCGGGCCGCGCGCCGCGGCCGCGGGCGTCGTCGGCACGTCGTAGTAGATCGAGTCCGGTCCGAAGAAGCTCCGGATCAGCGGCCAGTCGCGCGCGTACAGCGCCTCCCAGAACGCCGCCGCGACCTCCTTCGCCGCCGGGTCCTCCTTCAGCGCCGCGACCGGCACCGTCCGGGCCTCACCCATGGCCGCCACCCCTCGTGTCCGCGGACCGCGCCCGGGCCTCGCCCGCCGGCCCGCGTCCAGGGCGGGCGGAGTCTGGTGAGTCAGCGGCCGATACCTGACAACCCATCAGATCCGCAAGCTAACACCGCGACCCGCCTCGCGCACGCGCCCGAGCACCCTCCTCGGCGGTGAGCCCGCCGGCGCCAGGTCCCCGGCCCGGCGTCCGGTGGCGCCGCCTGGCGCGCGGCAATACAGCCCGAGCAGGCTCGACCAGCCTGTCGGCGCGGGTCGGAGGGTCAGCGCGGGTCGGAAGGTCGGCGCGGGTCGGAGGTCAGCGCAGGTCGGGGAGGGTCGCGAGGGCGTCGAGGAGGGTGTCGGACAGGGAGTCGGTGCCGCCGTGGGCGACCCAGCGTTCGAAGGCATAGCTGACGACGCCGCAGAGCGCGGCGGCGTAGGCGCCGGCGCGCGCGTCGTCGGGACCGACGCCGAGGCGCGCGGTGACCGCCTTCTGGAAGGCCGCCGCGGTGCTGACGGCGCCGCGGGCGAGCGCCAGCAGCACGGTCTCCGGTGAGCGGTGCACCGCCAGACCCCAGGCGAGCAGGAGCTCGCGGTCCGCGTCGCGCCCCTGGTCGGTCTCCCGGACCGCGGCCGAGAACGCCTCGACCAGCGACTCGTGCGCCGGCCGCGCCCGGACCCGGGCACACAACAGCTCGATCAGGCTGCGCGGCAGGGAGGCCAGGACCTCGTCCCGGCTCGCGAAGTACCGGAAGAACGTGCGCATCGAGATCCCGGCGGCCGCGGCGATCCGCTCGACCGTCACGTCCTGCGGCCGTTCGTTCGCGAACAGCGTCAGCGCGGTGCGTTCCAGGTGCCGGGAAACGCGCTCGCGCCGTAGCTCCCATCCGGTAGGACGGTGCTCAATGGTCTCGGCGCTCATGCCGGGCATCATCCCGCACCAACGCAAGACTTTCCCGGGCCAAATGGGCAGCCCCACCTTCGGGCTGGCGGTGCCGTCTACCAGCGGTGATGGACCAGTTCGCGGATCCTGCGGTCGTAGAGGTCGCGGATCGATTCCTCGAGCGGCTCGTCGAGCGGCGGCGCCGCGGCGGCCGCGGCGTTGTCGACGACCTGCGCCCGGTTGCGCGCGCCGGGAATGACGGTGGTGACCCCCGGCTGGTCGATCACCCAGCGCAGCGCGAGCCGCGCCGGATGGTCGGACAACGCGGCGAACTCACGCGCCGCCGCGACCCCGGTCGCGTAGTCCACCCCGGAGAAGGTCTCGCCGACGTCGAACGCCTCGCCCTTCCGGTTGAAGGAACGGTGGTCCGACGGGTCGAAGACGGTGTGCTCGTCGTAGCGCCCGGACAGCAGCCCCGAGGCGAGCGGGACCCGGGCGAGCACCCCGACGCCGGCCGCGCGCGCCGCCGGCAGGAACTCCTCGACGGGCTTGCGCCGGAACGCGTTGAGGATGATCTGGACGCTGGCGACGCCCGGGCGGCTGACCGCCGCGAGCCCCTCGGCGACCGTCTCGACGCTCACGCCGTAGTGCGCGATCCGCCCCTCGGCGACCATCGTGTCCAGCGCGTCGTACACCTCGTCGCTCGTCAGCACCGCCGACGGCGGGCAGTGCAGCTGCACGAGGTCGAGCCGGTCGACGCCCAGGTCGCGCCGCGACCGGTCGTTCCACGCCCGGAAGTTGGCGAGCACGTAGTTCTCGGGCAGCTGCGCGAGCCTGCGGCCCATCTTGGTGGCAACCATGATCCCAGAGCCGGGGTGCTCCCGCAGGAAGCGGCCGATGAGGCGCTCGCTGCGGCCGTCGCCGTAGACGTCGGCGGTGTCGAACAGGGTCACCCCGGCCTCGGCCGCCGCGGCCAGCACGTCGAGCGCCGCGTCCTCGTCGACGGCGCCCCAGTCGGCGCCCAGCTGCCAGGTCCCGAGCCCGACGACGGACACGGCTCGGCCGGTCCGTCCCAGCACCCTCTGCTCCATGCGGGCGATCCTAGGTGGCGCCGGCCGCCCCGCGGCCAGGGCGCACAAGGCACACGGCCAGGGCGCACAAGGCACACGGCCAGGGCGGACAGGAAGGAGGCGGTCGCCCGCGAGGGCTTTCGTGTGTGGCCGCCCTCGGCTTCCGAAGCGGTCAGCTCAGTGGTGGCGTACGAAGAGTGATTCCGCGTCATTCGGGTTCAGGTCATGCGGTGGCCATGCCCGCGCCCCGCGTCTACCCGATCGCATTCAGCGGATACTCCGCAAAGAGCCGGTCGACCGATGGGAATCGTCGCGCCCGCCTACGCGATCTTCCTCGAGGTGTCTCCGACGTGGTAAAATCCGAAGAGGCTGACGATTTGCTAGCATCGATATGATATCGATGTGGTTGTTGGTTGTTGCCATCCGGCGGGGTGCCGTCGGGGTGAGGCGGCCGTCGTGACGGCGCGGGGAATGCTCCGGCCGGCAGGCGCCGGGGCGCTGGCCGGTCCGACGGACGCGATCCCGCGCACCGCCAGGGTGACGCCCCCCACATGACCGACGTGTCGTCGGCGGATTGCCGACCGTCCACACATCCCGGCGGTGAGGCAGCCGACCGCGTGGTCAGTTGTGACCTCACGTTCGAGGTCGAGGAACCCGCGGACATCGTCCTTCACATCGCCGCCGCCAACAGCTGGGTAGTCCATACCGAGCGGCTCGACGTGGCGACTGACGGGAAGGCGCTCCCGGCGCCGGTCGAACTGGCCACACCGCACGGCGGTCGGCTGCATCTCCTGCGCACGCCCCGGGGAATCCTGTCCGTGTCCTACCGGGCGGAACTCACCGCCTCACCTGACTCAGCCGGCCAGCCGGCCGCGGCCATCCGCCGCGACCTGCCGGACCTGGCGCAGTTGACCTACCTGCGGGCCAGCCGTTACTGCCCGTCGGATCAGGCCGTCGGATTCGCGGTCGCCGAGTTCGGCCACCTGCCACCCGGACGAGCCCGGGTGGAGGCGATCACGCAGTGGATTGAGCACAGGGTGGGCTATGTCCCGGGCTCCAGCAACGTTCACAGCTCCGCCACCGACGTCCTGCTCACCGGGCAGGGAGTATGCCGGGACTTCGCCCACCTCGGGATCACCCTGTGCAGGGCCCTTCAAATACCGGCACGATTCGCCGCCGTGTATGCCCCGGGC
Organism: Frankia nepalensis; assembly: GCF_016786325.1. GTDB lineage: Bacteria > Actinomycetota > Actinomycetes > Frankiales > Frankiaceae > Pseudofrankia > Pseudofrankia nepalensis. Next base: position 20,288 of record NZ_JADWYU010000237.1, read on the forward strand.
CTTGCTCCGATGGACTTCCACGCCGTCTTCGAGGCATGGTTCGACGGCGCCTGGTGGACCTACGACGCCACCCGCCGAGCCCCTCGGAAAGGCATGGTCCGCGTCGCGACCGGTCGCGACGCGACGGACACCGCCTTCCTCAACGTCCTGCGAGGCATCATCGCCCTCCGATCGATCGAGGTGACCGCCACGGTCTCCGGCGTACTTCCGCTCGACGACAACCTCGCGCTCCACCGGCTCCGCTGAGCGCCGTCCAGAAGCCGCCTGGGAGCAGCCAGCCCAGCCGGTGACCCCCGTCGGCGATCAGGGGCACTGGGCGGGATCCCGGTCCGGAAGGCCAGCAGGCACTGTCGGGGGCAGGCGACGACGACGGCAGGCCTACCGACACAACCGACACAGGAGCAAAGGATCGCCACGAGTGATCCGCGCTGAAGGATTCGTCTTCCTTCTGATCGGCCAGCGGTTGGTCGCCATCGTTCCCGCCATCGCGGACTGTCGGATCCCCCGAGAGCCGGCAGCCACCTACTGCGCGAAGGAGATCCCGCCGTTCAGCGGGTAGGTCTGACCGGTGATCCAGGACGCCTGCGGGCTGGCGAGGAAGACGGCCAGCGCGGCGACGTCCTCCGGCAGGCCCGGGCGGCGGATCGTATAGCGGGCCATCAGCTTCTTGGCCATGGGATTGTCGGGGTCGGACCAGGTCTTCTCGGTGACGGGCGTGCGCATCGTGCCGAGCGAGATGTTGTTGACGGTGATGCCGTGCCGGCCGTTCTCCAGCGCGAGCGCCCGGGTCAGCCCCGCGGCGCCGGCCTTGGCGGTCGCGTAGGCGGCCATGTTGGCCTCGCCGGTGCGGCCCGAGTCGGAGATGATCGTGACGATCCGGCCCCAGCCCTTGGCGATCATCGCGGGCAGCGCGGCCCGGCAGCAATGGAGGACGCCGTAGAGGTTCACCCGCAGGAAGGGCTCCCACTGGGCCGGTTCGGTGTCGACGAACGTCGCCAGGCCCGACCAGCCCTCCGCCCCGGCGTTGCCCGCGTTGTTCACCAGCACGTCGACGCCGCCAAGCGCCTTGACCGCCGCCGCCACGGCCGCGTAATCGGTGACGTCGAAGGGGCTCGCGACCGCGGCGCCGCCGACGGCCGTGATCTCCTCGACGACCCGCGCCGCGCGCTCGAGCCGCAGGTCGTTGACCACCACCTCGGCGCCCGCCGCGGCGAAGCCGAGGGCGATACCCCGGCCGACGCCCTGCCCGGCGCCGGTGACGAGCACCCGGTGCCCCTCGAGATCGAGTTCCATCGCCATCCTGGCTCACCACTCCCATCACCGCGCCACCGCTCCGGCGCCGCCGCCCGTGGTTCGCGGACGCCTTGTCAGGCGCCAAGGGCACGACGAGCATCGTTCCGCGCCCCTGGCGTCTGACGCGACCCGTCGTGGCCTCGGGCGGGTGGGAGGCCCACCGGGCGGTGCCGCTCAGCCGGCCTCCGCCGCCGACCTCCACGTCCGGCCAGCCCTCGGAGCATCGCCGACATCCTGTCCGACAGTGCCAGGGGCACGAGACCGGTTCAGGCCCGCCCCCGGCGTCTGACAGGATTGCCCGCGACGTCGAACAGGATGCGCGCGAGCCGGGTCAGACCGCGATGGGCGGCGTCGGACCCTGATGGCGGCAGGAGGGCGCGGCGGACGCCCGAGGCCGAGAGACTCCGTCGGGGCTTGGGAGGCCGCCCGCCGAGAGCCTGGTGTTTCGCGCGACGACGAGCGAAGATATCTACACCTTTGATCGGGCGCGGCTCCGCAGGCCCCATGCACGGCCCGCCTGCGCCGGCCCGAGGTTGGGGAGAACCATGACAGTGGCGACCACCACCGCCGCGCCGACGATCGACCTGCTCGACGCGGCGTCGTTCGCGAACGGCCAGCCACACGACCAGTTCGCCTGGCTGCGCGAGCACGACCCGGTGCACCGCCACGGCGAGCCCGACGGCCCCGGGTTCTGGGCCCTCACCCGCTACGACGACGTCCGGCACGTCGCCCGCGACCCCGCCACGTTCTCCAACTCGCCGTCCGTGCAGATCGCCGACGTCCACGGCGACGGCGCCGCTCTGGGCGACCACCAGATGATGCTGATGATGGACCCACCGCGGCACAGCAGGTACCGCAAGCTCGTCAGCCCCGACTTCGTGCCCCGCTCCGTACGACCGCTCACCCACCGGGTCCAGGCACTCGCCCGCCAGATCGTCGACGCGGTCATCGAACGCGGCGAGTGCGACCTGGTCGACGACCTCGCCGGCGAGATGCCGTCGCTCGTGATCGCCGACCTGCTCGGCATGCCGCTGGCCGACGGCCGCGAACTCTACAAGCTGACCGAGCTGATCCACGCCGCCCCCGACACCGTGCCCGACGGCACCCAGCTCAACGCCGCGATCAAGATGTTCACCTACGCGAGCGACCTGCAGGCAGCCAAACGCAGAAACCCGGGCGAGGACCTGTCGAGCCGGCTGCTGGCCGCCGAGGTCGAGGGCCACCGGCTCGACGAGATGGACTTCAACCTGTTCTTCATGCTGCTCATCGACGCCGGCGGCGACACCACCCGCCAGCTCGTCGGCGGCGGCATGCACGCCCTGTTCGAACACCCGGACCAGCGCGCCGTGCTGACGGCGGACCTGGACGGCCGGCTCGACACGGCGATCGAGGAGATGCTGCGCTGGGTCAGCCCGGTCGTCTACATGCGCCGCACCGCCACCGTGGACACCGAACTACGCGGACGAAAGATCAGCGCCGGCGACAAGGTCGTCCTGTACTACGGCTCCGCCAACCGCGACGAACTGGTGTTCACCAACCCCCAGACCTTCGACGTCACCCGCTCCCCCAACGACCACATCGCCTTCGGCAGCGGCGGCCCGCACTTCTGCCTCGGCTCCCACCTCGCCCGCGTCGAGATCGCCGCCCTGCTACGCGAGATCCTCACCCGAATGCCCGACCTCGAACCCGCCGGCCCCACCGAATGGCTGACGTCGAACTTCATCTCCGGCCCCCGCCACCTCCCGGTCCGCTTCACCCCGGGCCCGAAGCTCGGCGCCTGACCCGAAGCCCCTCGACCCGGAGTCCCTCGACCGACGCACGCGGTGGGTGGGCCGCCCGCCGGGC
>NZ_JADWYU010000238.1 GCF_016786325.1 Frankia nepalensis
GGCGACCGGCGGCGTGCGCCGTTCGGCGCGGAACCGCGCGACGTGGAAGCGCGGGGCGTGGAAGCGCGGGGCGTGGAAGCGAACGACGTGACCGACGCGGCCGAGCCGATGATCGTCCTGGGCCGGCCACGCGCCTCGGCGGACTGGGCGACGATCTCGTAGCCGACGCAGACGACGAGCCACGACCACACCAGCAGGACCACGACGGCGACGACGTCCAGGGCGCCGCCGGCCTGCCCGATGACCGGGACCGGGTGGCCGAGCCACAGCCACAGCACGAGGGGCCCGGCGACGACGAAACCACCGAGGCTGGCGAGGGCGAGCAGGCCGCGCAGGATCTGGCCCGGGCCAGCCGGCCGGCCGGCGGCTGGCCGGGGGGAGCCGGGGGCGCGTCGCGTGATGGCCGTCGTCATGACCCGGCTCCGGCGACTGTCGGACGTGTGCGCGGACCAGTGCCGCAAGGCATGAGCCCTCCCATGGGCGTGGCTAGGACGCCGTTCACCGCTGACGCTTCAGGACCGCCGAGGGACGGCGGCGGGCGCGACGGGCGCAGCACCCCCTGCTGGCGCCCGCCGCGAGGCGGAACGACGTGGCCGCGCACATGGCCACCGGCGGCCGGCTGGCCGACCGCCTACCGGAGAACCACCCTTGCTGGGACTTGGGCGTGCCGGGACTTGGGACAGTCCCGGCTGATTCACCGGCAACCAGGTGGTACCACACATACCGGCGCTTGAGTAGTCACAGCAGGCAACCTGTGGATAGCGGCTCCCGGTAAGGGTGACTACCTGACGTGGTCCTTGTGGGCCCGGCCCGCCCGCTGGGTGGGCCGGGGCGGGCGGGCCGGTCGGCGGTGGGCCACCTCCTGGCCAGCCGCGTCCCTGGTCAGCCGCGGGCCCTGCCGTAGAAGGCCTCGGTGACGTGCGGGACGTGGACGAGGCCGTCGCGCGCGTGGCGCGCGCACAGGGCGCGCAGGCGGCTCAGGTAGAGCGGCCCGGCGGTGGCGATGGCGCGCTGGCCCTGGGTGGACGTGGAGCTCACGCGGATGAACTCGTCGACCGGCAGCGGCTGCCGCCAGACCTCTCGGCGGCGCTCCACCTGGTCGAAGGCCGCGGCGAGCTCCCCTTCGACGTCGATCGTCCCCCGGTAGCCGGGGCTGTAGAAGGGCGAGATCTCCTTGAGCAGGTCCTCGTAGTCGGCCGGGAGGCCACCGGGCCGGTAGTCGCGGTCGTTCTGGACGACCATGCACACGCCCCCCGGGCGCAGCGCCCGGGCCGCCGAGGCGAGGAAGGCGGGCCGGTCCATCCACTGGTAGGACAGGGCGGCGACGACCAGGTCGACGCCGTCGCGGCCCGCGAGGAACTGCTCGGCCGCGCCCCGTTCCCAGGTCACCTGGGGAAACTTCTCCTGGCCGAGGGAGATCATTTCGCCGGAGACGTCCACCGCGTGGACCTCGGCGTCCGCCGGGAGCAGCGGAAGCAGGGCCTCCAGGGCGATCCCGGTTCCGGCGCCCGCGTCCACGACCGTGGGTCGGGCGTCCGCCGGCAGCAGGCCGACCGCGTGCGCGAACAGCTCGACCGGGTACCGCGGGCGCGTGCGCTCATAGCTGTCAGCAAGCCCGCTGACGTTCGGGGCGGGGATAACCATGCGCTCATGGTCCACGGCTGCCCGTGGATCACCTGACGCGGGGCGGTCGCGCGCATCCGTGATCACATCGGCTCGGGTGGTCGCCTGGCCGTGCTCGGGTGGTCGGCCTGGCCGTGGGAGCCCCGGGCCGGCCCTCGGCGGGCCGCCCACCGGCCGCGGCGCCCGCGGCATGCCCCGCCCAGCGGGGCGGGACGCGGCGTCGCCCCTTGCCCCTTCTCGGTTGTGGCGCTCCAGCGTGCCCCCGCGGTTCATGTGCGGAAGCGGGCCCACGGCCACCTTGAGAGCCGGATCGGTCGCCGAAGGTGGATGCCAAGAGGGTCGTCCGAAGACCGATGTTGGCGGTATCGACATTTCGGCGATGTTCAGGCATCATCTGTCGTAGTGCCGGCGAGGCCGGCGCGGCTCCCCCCGTACCGCGCCTGGCTCGCCGGCATCTTTCATTCTCCGTTTCGGAGGGTGACGGATTCGGCCTCCGCTCTGGGGCGACGTCGTCGCTTCCACTGCCGATCTCTCTCACACCCATTGCTGCCGCCAATATCGCGCGGTCGGTGCGCCATCCCCGCGGTGACCACCCGCCGAGGGTCAGCCGGCCGGGACCTGGTCCGTGGAGTCGAAGAGGCCATCCGCCAGCCCTGTCAGATCGACAAGCGACGCCACGACGGTCGGCGCGCCGGCGGCGCGCAGGTCGTCGACGGAGTAGCTGCCGGAGGCGACGGCGAGGATCCGGGCGCCGGTGGTGAGCGCGGCGTCGACGTCGTTGGGCGTGTCCCCGATGAGCAGGACCTGGTCGGGCTCGATCGGATGACCAAGCAGCGCGGCGGCCCGGTCGCGCGCGACGGCGACGAGCGCGGCCCGGTCGCGGTGATCGTCACCGAAGGCGCCGAGCCGGAAGTCGAAGAAGGGATCGAGCCCGAACGCCTCGACCTTGATCTGCGCGATGGCTCTGGTGTTGCCGGTCAGCACGCTCTGGCGCAGGGCCGTCCGGGCGGCCAGCGCGCCGAGCGCCTCGCGGGCGCCGGGCAGCACCCGCCCGCGGCCGGCGAGTTCCGCGCGCGCCGCCTCGAAACCGGCGGCCAGCGCCGCGAGCAGGCCGGCCACCACCTCGTCGGAGGCGGCGAGCCCGTGCCGTTCGAGCGTGTCGTGGATGGTCTCCAGCTCGGTGCGCCCATGCTGCAGCGCGACCAGTTCCTGCAGCGGCACGCCGGTCACCGTCGGGAACACCCGCTGGTAGACCAGCCGGCCCATCCCGCGCGCGTCGATCAGTGTCTGGTCGATGTCCCACAGCACGAGGCGCACAGGCACGTCGCCGATCCTGTCACACCGTCCGCCGGCAAAGGACCGCTCGACCGGGCCCGGGGGAGCGGGCCTACCTCGGCGGCAGGAGCGGCAGGACCTCCTCGGCGAGGAACCGGATCCCGCCGGCCTGGTCGGGGCCGATCTGGGCGACGTAGACCTCGTCGAACCCGGCGTCGGCGTACTGGGCGAGCACGTCCGCCGCGCGCTTCGGGTCCGGCCCGCAGGCGACCTTCCGCGCGGCCTCGTCGGGGGAAGACGCGGCGCCGAGGGCCTCGAACGTGTGCCACGTCGGCACGTCCTGCGAGGCCTGGCCGCCTGTTCCCTCGTGGCCCCACAGGCGCCACGCCGTCTCGGCCGCCTCCTCCTCGGTCGGCGCCCAGCAGATCTTCACCCCTGCCTGGGTGCCGCCCTGGCCGCCGAAGCGGCGATAGGACCGCAGCCCGTCTGCGTCGGGCCGGACCGTGATCCAGCCGTCGCCGGCCTGGGCCGCGAGCCGGATGGCCTTGTCGCCGAAGCCGCTGACGTAGATCGGCGGCGGCTCGTCCGGCCGGCTGAAGATCTTCGCGTTGTGGACGGTGTAGTGCCGGCCCCGGTGGGTGACCGTCTCGCCGCTCCACAGCCGGCGGATCAGCTCGACCGCCTCGGTGAGCCGTTCGTGGCGGACGCTGACCGGCGGCCAGGCGTCGCCCAGGATGTGCTCGTTGAGCGCCTCCCCGGAGCCGATCCCGAACGTGAACCGGCCGGGGGCGAGGGTGGCCGTGGTCGCCGTCGCCTGGGCCAGGATCGCGGGGTGGATCCGGAAGGTCGGGCAGGTGACGGCCGTCGTCATCCGCAGGTTCGTCGTCGCGGCGATCGCGCCGAGCACCGACCAGACGAACGGGCTTTCCCCCTGGCTCGACTGCCAGGGATGGAAGTGGTCGGAGACCCACACCCGGTCGAAGCCGGCCTCCTCGGCGACCCGCGCGTTGCGGACGATCTCCGGCGGGCTCAGCTCCTCACTGGACAGGAAGTAGCCCCACTTCGTCATGCGCCGCGACTACCCGGTCGCGCGGGGACAACACCCGCGAACGACTCCGGCCCGCGGGGCGGGTCCCGCGGGCCGGAGTCGTTCGCGGCGGTCGGGCCGGCTACTCGACGGCGACAACCTGCCGCTCGGGGCTGGGCGTGCCGGTGCCCGCGGGCCCGGGCGCGGCCGGCGGGGCGGGGCGGCGGGGCAGGAAGAGGCTCGCGACGAAGCCGAGGACCGACAGCCCGATGATCCACCAGAAGGTGGCGCCGAAGGCCTCGCCGACCCGGTCGGCGATCTGGTCGGGCAGCTTCGCGCCCGCGGAGACGGACAGCGCGTTCTCGGCCGCGTCGACGCCGGGCAGCCGGCTGGCGATGCCGCGCTGCAGCCAGACGGCGACCAGGGCCGTGGCCACCGAGCCGCCGACCCGCTGCAGGATGTTGAGTGTCGTGGTCGCCCGCGGGACCTCGCTCGGGGCGAGCGTCTCGAAGGCGGCGCCCATCGAGGGCATCATCGCCGCCCCGAAGCCCAGGCCGCGCACGAACAGGCAGGCCGCGAGCAGGACCTCGCTGGTGTGCCCGTCGACCTGGGTGAAGGCGATCGTGCCGAGCAGCGTGAGCACCATGCCGACGGGGACGACGTAGCCCGCGCCGCGCCGGTCGGCGATCCTGCCGGCGAGCGGCATGGTGAGCATCACGCCGATGCCCTGCGGTACCAGCATCAGGCCGGCGTCCATCGCGCTCTGCCCGCGCACCACCTGGTAGTAGAGCGGCAGCAGGAACATGGCGCCGAACAGCATCGCGCCGATCACGAAGGTCGCGACGCTCGCGAGTGAGAAGGCGCGGTTGCGGAACATCCGCATGTCGAGCAGCGGGTCGGCCCTGCGCAGCGCGTGCACGACGAAGCCCACCAGCAGAACCACGCCCACGGCGATGCTGACCTGCACCTTCGCGGTGCCGAAGCCGCCGTCGTTGCCGGCCTCGGACAGGCCGAAGACCAGCGCCGCCAGCCCCGGCGAGACCAGCGCGAGGCCCGGGACGTCGAGCCGGTGGTGCGCCGAGCCCCGGTCGCCGCGCGGCAGCATCCGCCAGGACAGGAACAGCGCGAGCGCCCCGACCGGCAGGTTCACATAGAAGATCCACCGCCAGCTCAGGTTGTCGACGATCACACCGCCGATGACGGGGCCGAGCACGGGGGCGAGCAGCGTCGGGACGCCGATGATGCTCATGACCCTGGCCATCCGCTGGGGCCCGGCGGCCTGCGCGAGCAGCGTCATGCAGATGGGCATGATCATTCCGCCGCCGAAGCCCTGGAGCACGCGGAAGACGACCAGCGCCTCCGCGGACCAGGCGAGCCCGCACAGCGCGCTGCCGAGGATGAACAGGGATAGCGAGAGGTTCCACATCCGGGTCGCCCCGAACCGCTCGACCGACCAGCCGGCGAGCGGGATCACCACCGCGAGCGCCAGCAGGTAGCCGGTCGTCACCCAGGAGATCGTCGACAGGGAGGTCTCGAACTCGCTGCCGAGAGCGTGGATCGCGACCGACACGATGGTGGTGTCCAGGATCACCATCATCGCGCCGAGCATCACGGTGGCGGACAGCTTGAGCAGGGCCGGGTCGAGCCTGGCGGAGCTGCCGCCGGTGCCCATGGCTTCCGGGGCGGCCGCGGCGGCCGGGGCGGCGCCGGGCTCGGAGCCGGCCGGCGGCGGGGCTTCGGGTGGATGGTCGGGCACGGTGTGCTCCCGGGGGACGGTGGCTGGCCCGGGACGGTGGCCGGGCGGGATCCCGCCGGGCTGGCTTCGCCGGTCGGACGGGAACCCGGGCACCGCTCGGTCGGCGGCTGGTGGGACGAACCTTGTCAGGGCCAGCATCCGGCGGTCGTTGAGTTGTGTCAAACATATTGTCGTAACAATGAACCAAGGGCGTCGTGGCCGGTTACGATCGACACATGATCGAGGCCGCTCCGGACACCCCGCGCGCCGCTGGTGCACGCGAGGCCGTCGCGGGCGAGGTCTGGCGCGCGATGCTGGCGCTGACGCTGGGCGGTGAGGCCCACAGCCGGATGCATGACGTCTGCCAGGCCGTCGACCTGACGCCCGCGGCGCTGAAGATCCTCATGGTGCTCTCCGGTGGCCCGCGGCCCATGCGCGAGCTGGTCGAGGCCTTCCGCCACGACCCGTCGTACCTGACCAGCGTCGTCGACCTGCTGGAGCGGCGCGGCGTGGCCCGCCGGGAGCCGCACCCCACCGACCGGCGGGCCAAGACGGTGGTGATGACCGAGGAAGGCCAGTACGTCCTGGCGCGGGCCCGGGAACTGCTGGCCGTGCCACCGGCCTCGCTGCGAGCGCTCGCGCCGCGCGAGCAGGAGCAGCTGCTCGGCCTGCTCATGCGGGTCGTCGAGGCAGAGCCGAACATTCCCCCCGCGATGCGGCCGCATCCTCCCGCCGCGCTGTTCCCCACCGAGCCCTCCGCCGGCCCCGCCTCGTCTGGCTGACCGGCCGGGCCTCGTCGGCCAGGGCCGCCGCCCGCCCGGAGGCCGTGCCGCATGGTCCACAGGGGCGGTGCCTCCGCCGGCTCCGCGGGGCGCCGCCCGCGGGCTCGCCGGGTCGTCGGGTCGCCGCGCTTCCCGGCCGATCGCGACCCTGCCGGGAATGGTCGCTATGTCCCCTCTGGGTCCCCTTTGGCTGATCGGCTACGCTGCTAGTCATCTCGGCTGGTGGGGGCGGGATCGCGTGGCTCTGGTCGGTGCCGCCGTCCCATGGACGTCGCGACGGAGGACGGATGTCGACGAACGAGGCCGAGGTGCCGCTCGAGACGGCGCACACGCCGGAGCTCGGCCCGCTCGGGGCCAGGAAGTCTCGGGAGCCACGTTTCGTGGTGCTCTACCTGCTGGGCGTCGCCATGCTCGCCTCCATCGGAGGCTGGATCGCCATGGTTCTCATGGACAAGGAAGTACCCGACGGGTTCCCCGTCGTGATCGGCACGGTGATCGGCGGCCTCGTGGGCATCGCGGCCAGCGACCGGTCCGCCTGACCGGCTGACGGGCCGCGCGGGCCTCCGGCGGCCCCGCCGCTCCCGCCGCCACCACAGGGCGGCGTCGAGCAGGAGACGGCGGGGAACGGCGAACGCCGCCGCGGCCGGGTGCTGTGGCACCCCCGCCGGTCCGGCGGCCCCGCGCCCGGCCCCTACTCGGCCGTGTGTGGCCTGTGGCATGATTCGTCCGCCGAGTCCGATACGTGCTTGGCGATCCCTGCCCGCCCGAGAGGACGCCTGGTGCCCGAGGCCCCCCGCGTACCAGCTCATCGCGCGGCGGTCCCCGCCCGGTGACGGCCCTCGACCTGTCGGTCGTGCCCCGCGACGTCCGCGCCGCCTCTCTCGGCCTGCTGCTCGGGGCGCCCAGCCCGCCGGCGCTGGCCAGCGTCGACATGCACGCGCCGCACGGTGTGCTGACCCTGGCGGTCCTCGGCGCCTCGCACGCGGTGAGCGCCACGTCGGGCCCGCGCCGGCTGACCGAACAGGTGTCCTGCGACGCGGTCGCGGCCGGTGGCCGCCCGCTGCCGTCGCGGGCGGAGGAGAACGGCTACACCATGACCGCGCGGGTACGCACGGTCGACCGCCGCGAACTCGACGCGCTCGCGGCGAGCCTGCGGGCCCAGGGGGCCGGGCGACCCGACTGGCTGTGCGCCGCCTTCCCCGGCGACGAGCGGGCGGTGACCGCCCTGACCGGCGCGCCGACGCCGCGCGGCTGGCAGTGGCGCACCTGGCATCTCTACCCCGGCTCGCGCGACCGGGCCAGCGCCCGCGCGCACGAGGTCGTGACCACCCACAGCCGCTGGGAGCCGCGATGACCGCCGCCGCCCGTCTGGCCCGCCGCGCCCGCCGCGCCGCGCCCGCCGTCCCCGTTGCCCTCGCCCTCGCGGTGCTACCCGCCTGCGGCAGCGACAACGACATCCGGGGCTGGCTCGGCGACCACTACAGCCGTACCGGCACGCAGGCCGACACCGTGCGCTACACCTCGGCCGAGCCGGTCGACCGGACCGTCGCGGCGATCGCCAACGGGATCGAGCCGGCCGCCCGGGCGAGCGACAAGGGCACCGAATACCTCCGCTTCGCGGACGACATCGTGATCGTGAGCGCTGCCGCGCGGGGTAGCACCGTGCGGGTGGAGGACCTCGACGACGCGTACCGCCGTGGCCAGTACGCCTTCCTCGGGAGCGGGTTCACCCCCGGCTCGCCGGCCGGCGACGACGGCGGTCCCGGCGATGGGAAGTGAGCCCGGCCGGCGCCGTCGCGGCCCGACCGGGCGGAACCGTCCCCGTGTCCCACAGCCCATCCCAGTGTCCATCCCAGCGCCCATCGCCCCGCACATCACCGGGAGAGCCTCGTGACCTTCGGCAGCGTGGATGTCGGCGACGTCGGTGAGGGTGTCGTCGCCACCCTGCTCTACTTCGTGGTCGGCGCCGGCGTCCTCGCGCTCGGCTTCCTGGTCCTCGATCTGCTCACGCCCGGCAACCTGCGCCGGCAGGTCTACGTCGACCGCCGGCCGAACGCCACCGTCCTGCTCGCGGCCAACCACCTCTCCCTGGCGATCATCGTCGTCACGGCCATCCTGACCAGCTCGGACTCGCTGGCCCAGGGCCTCGTCGACTCGGCGGTCTACGGCCTGGTCGGGATCGCGCTGCAGGCGCTCGCGCTCCGCGTGCTCGACGGCGTCGTTCCCGGCCATCTGCGCGCGGTCGTCGACGAGCCGACGCTCAGCCCGGCGGCCTGGGCGATCGCCGCCAGCCTGGTCGCGATCGGCGGGGTCACCGCGGCCGCGCTGTCTTGACGCCCCGGCCGGCCGGGGCGACCGACGCCACGACGGCCGTGGCGACCGACGCCCCCGCGGCCGCTCCGGCGGGCAGCACACCGGCCACCTCGACGGCGAGCCTGACGGCCGTCCCGGCGGTCAGCCCGCTGCCGCGGAGAGCCCGCCCACTCCTGCTCGCCGCGGTCGCCGTGTGCGCCGCCTGCGGGCTGGTGTACGAACTCGTCCTGCTCACCCTGTCGACGAGCCTCGCCGGCGGCGGCATCACCCAGACCTCACTGATCGTCGCCGGGTTCGTCGCCGCCCTCGGCGCCGGGGCGCTGCTGGTCAAGCCCTTTCTCGGGCACGCGGCCGCCGCCTTCGTCGCCGTCGAGACCCTGCTCGGGGTCCTCGGCGGGCTCAGTGCCGTCACGCTCTACGTCACCTTCAGCTTCTACGCGACCAGCGGGCCGGTGCTCGTCCTCGGCACGGCGCTGCTCGGCGCGCTCGTCGGCGCCGAGGTGCCGCTGCTCGTCACGCTCCTGCAGACCGGCCGGACCGACATGGACGCGCGGGGCAGCGGCCGGCTGCTCGCCGACCTCAACGCGGCCGACTACGCCGGCGCCCTTGTCGGCGGGCTGATCTGGCCGTTCGTCCTGCTGCCTGCCGCCGGCATGATCCGGGGAGCCGCGCTGGCGGGGCTGGTCAACGTGGCCGCCGCGGCCGTGGTCGCCGCGCTGCTGCTGCGGCGGTGGCTGACCCGGCGCGCGCTCCTCACCGCGTTCGCCGCGCTCCTGGCCGCCGCCGTCCTGCTCGGCACCCTGCTTTACCGCGCCCACGACATCGAGATCGACGCCCGTCAGCGGCTCTACGCGGATCCGATCGTGGTCGCCACCCGGTCCGCGTACCAGGAGATCGTCGTCACCCGCCGGGGCGGCGACCTGCGCCTCTACCTGGACGGCGACCTGCAGTTCTCCAGCATTGACGAACACCGCTACACCGAGGCGCTCGTCGCCCCCGCGCTCGCCCGTGATCCCGCCAGGGTCCTGGTCCTCGGGGGTGGCGACGGGCTGGCCGCGCGCGAGCTGCTGCGCCACCCCACGGTGCGCCAGGTGGTGCAGGTGGAGCTGGACCCGCGGATGATCGAGCTCGCCCGGACGACCTTCGCCGGGATCAACCGCGGCGCGCTCGACGACCCCCGGGTGCGGGTGGTGGTGGCCGACGCGTTCCGCTGGCTGCGTGACCCACCGTCCGAGCCGTTCGACGCCGTGGTCGTGGACATGCCCGACCCGGACACTCCGGCGCTCGGCCGGCTCTACTCGCAGGAGTTCTACGGCCTGGTGCGCTCGGTCCTCGCACCCGGCGGCCTGCTCACCGTGCAGGCCGGCAGCGCGTACGCGACCCCGGATGCCTACTGGCGCACGGTGAGCACGGTCGGGGCGGCGGGCCTGGCGACCACGCCCTACCACGTCGACGTCCCCAGCTTCGGGGACTGGGGCTTCGTGCTGGCGAGCAACAGCGAGACCCCGCCGCCGCTCGTGCTCTCCGCCCAGGCCGCCCCGGCCCGATTCCTCGACCAGGCCGTGCTCACCGCCGCCGGCGTGTTCGCGCCAGACCGGGCTCCGCGCATTCTCGAGCCCTCCACCCTCGACCACCCGCGGATCGTCGACGACCTGCGGGCCGGCTACCAGCGCTGATGGAGCCGCGCCGGTTCCGTGGATCTTGGTCGATGTGGGCGGCGCCGTCGAGCGGCCGGTCATGACCTGTGGTGTGTTCGACCATGATCCCAGACGCTGTGGTGCCGAAATCCACCTCGTCCGGCACCACAACCCATGACCCGATCCCGCGGAATGCCTGGATCGATCCGTGCTCCGCTCCCACGTCGTGGCAGACACCCGAGGGATTCCGGACGCCCTGCCAGACATCAGGGTTACGAAACAGTGCTGGTCATCGCTCTGGTGTCTGACACGATTCCCCGCGACGTCGGACAGGACGGGCGCACAGCCGCACGCCGGTGCCGGGCGAACGCCGGTGCCGGGCGAACGCCGCCAGGCATGGCACCAGGCTCCAGTCATCAGGAGATCATGAGTCTCCCGCCCGGCCGGGCCCCGCGTCGTCCAGGAGCTGGGCGAGGTGGCGGGAACGGGTGGCCGCGAGCTGGGTGAGCTGGGTGCGGCAGGAGAAGCCGTCGGCGAGCACGACGGTCCCCGGGGCGGCGGCGCGGACCGCGGGCAGCAGGGCGGTCTCGGCGACGGCGACCGAGACGTCGTAGTGGCCGCGTTCGGCGCCGAAGTTGCCGGCCAGGCCGCAGCAGCCGCCGACGGCGGTGACCTCCGCGCCGGACGCGGCGAGCAGCGCCGCGTCCGCGGCCCAGCCGAGGACGGCGTGCTGGTGGCAGTGGGGCTGGGCCACCGCCCGGACGCCCGCGAGGCTCGGGGGTGCCCAGCCCGGGGTCGCCGTGAGCAGCTCGGCGAGCGTGCGGGTCGCGGTGGCCACCTGGGCGGCGCGCGGGTCGTCGGGGAGCAGCTCGGTGACGTCGCGGCGCAGGACGGCGGTACACGACGGTTCCAGGCCCACGACGGGGGTCGCGGCCGCGAGCGCCGGTCCCAGAGCGTCGAGGGTGCGCCGGAGCTGACGCCTGGCGGTGTCGAGCTGGCCGGTGGAGATCCAGGTGAGGCCGCAGCAGACGGGGTTGTCGAGGATGCCCACCGCGTAGCCGGCCGCCTCCAGGACCCGGACCGCCGCCTGGCCGACCTGCGGAGTGAAGTGGTTGGTGAAGGTGTCGACCCACAGGAGGACGGGGCCGGCGGTGGGGGACACGGCCGGCGCCCGGCGTTCGCGGAACCACTGGCGGAAGGTCCGGGCGGCGAACTCGGGGAGTTCGCGCCGCTCGTCGATGCCACCGAGGCGCTTGGCCAGGCGGGAGGGCATCCCGCGGCGCAGCGGCGCGTTCGCCAGGCGGGGCGCGCGGGAGGCGACGCGGGCCAGGCGGGGGAGCCACCCCAGGCTGTAGTGCGCCGCGGGCCTGGGGCGGTGGCGGTACTTCTGGTAGAGGACCTCGGACTTGTAGGTCGCCATGTCGACACCGGTCGGGCAGTCGGAGGCGCAGCCCCGGCAGGACAGGCAGAGGTCCAGGGACTCCGCCAGCTCTCGGGCGCGGTAGCCGCGCACCAGCGTGCCGTTCGCGACCTCCTGCAGCACCCGGGCCCGCCCGCGGGTCGAGTCCTTCTCGTCCCGGGTGGCCAGGTAGGACGGGCACATGACGCCGCCGTCCGCGGTGTTGTCGGCCCGGCAGCGGCCGACGCCGACGCAGCGGTGGACCGCCATCGACAGGTCGCCCTGGTCGTCCGGGTAGGCGTAGGCGAGGCCGCGGCGCAGCGGGCGGGCGAGCGGGACCCGCAGGTCGGCGTCCATCGGGCGCGGGTCGACCAGGATGCCCGGGTTGAGGACGTTGCCCGGGTCGAAGGCGTGCTTGACGGCGCCGAACACGGCCAGCGCCTCGGCCGAGTACATGTGGCCGAGCAGCTCGCCGCGGGCCCGGCCGTCGCCGTGCTCCCCGGAGATCGACCCGCCGTGGGCGGCGACGAGCTTGGCGCCAGCGACCATGAAGTCGCGAAACGGCTTCGTGTCGCGGCCGAAGGCGAACGGGAAGTCGATGCGGACGTGGACGCAGCCGTCGCCGAAGTGCCCGTAGACCAGGCCGTCGAGCCGGTGGTCGGCGAGCAGGGCGGTGAACTCGCGCAGGTAGGGGCCGAGACGCTCGGGCGGGACGGCGGCGTCCTCCCAGCCGGGCCAGGCGGGCTCGCCGGCCGGGGTGCGCCCGCCGAGCCCGGAGCCGTCCTCCCGGATTCGCCACAGCGCGCGGGCCGCCGGGCCGGTGACGACGGCCGCGTCCAGGCAGTCGGCGTCGGCGACGAGCCGGCGGGCGGCGGCGACCGCCTCGGCCTCGGTGGCGCCGGCCGTCTCGACGAACAGCCAGCCGCCGCCGCGCGGCAGGTCTGGCACGGCGGCCGGGCCGCGCCGGGCCCGCACGACCTCGACGAGGCGGGCGTCCATGCCCTCGAGCGCGACCGGCTCGTGCGGGAGCAGTCCGGCGGTGGCCTCGGCGGCGGTGGGCATGTCGGGGTAGCCGAGCACGGCGAGCGCGACCGCGGCCGGCGACGCGACCAGGCGGACCGTCGCGTCGAGGACGACGCCGAGGGTGCCCTCGCTGCCGACGAGGAACCGGGCCAGGTCCGCGCCGTTCTCCGGGAGCAGGTGTTCGAGGGAGTAGCCGGAGACCTGGCGGGTGAACCGGCCGAACTCGGTCCGGATCAGTCCGAGGTTGCCGGCGACGACCGCGTCGAGCGCCTGGCCGACCGGCCCGGCGGCGGCCAGGCCGTCGCGGCCGAAGCGTCGGGCCGTGAGCCGGTCGCCGGCGGCGGTGAGCAGGTCGAGCTCGACGACGTTGTCGGCGGTGCGGCCGTAGCGCAGCGCGCGCGAGCCACACGAGTTGTTGCCGATCGCCCCGCCGATGGTCGCCCGGGAATGGGTCGAGGGGTCCGGGCCGAACCGCAGCCCGTGCGGCCTGGCCGCGGCCGTGACGTCGTCGAGGACCGTGCCCGGCTGGACGCGGGCGACGCGGGCCTCCGGGTCGACCCACCGCACCCGGTTCAGGTGCCGGGAGAAGTCGAGCACCAGCCCCGGGCCGACCGCGTTGCCCGCGATCGAGGTGCCGGCGCCGCGGGCGGTGAGCGGCGCGCCAACCTCACGGGCCGCCGCCAGCGCCGCCGCTACCTCGTCGTCGTCGCGGGGGCGGACGACCGCCGCCGGCACGACCCGGTAGTTGGACGCGTCCGACGAGTACTCCGCCCGCCGCCGGGCCGAGATGTCCACCTCGGCCACCCCGGCCCGTGCCAGGGCTTCGGCCAACGCCCGCGGGTCGCTCACCTGCCCATCCTGTCCCATCGGCCCGACTGTCGCCGACCAGTCGGGGGCCGGGCGAGGGCCTGCTACGTCCGGGTTGCCCGGGCGTAGTCCCGCAGCGACGGGACGATGTCGGCCAGGAGGCGCTGGATGACCGGATCCGGGTCACCGTCCGGGCCGGGCGCGGGCAGGAAGATGAAGTGGCGGGCGCCGGCGTCGACGAAGGCCCGCAGTTTGGCGGTGACCTCGGCGGGGGTGCCGGCCGCGGCGACGCTGTCGACCATCGCGCGGAAGTCCTGGCGGTAGGTGCCGCCCAGCATGCGGGCGGCGCCCTCGCGGGCCGCGTCGCCGTCCGGGTCGACGTTGACGAACACGAACGCGTACCAGTCGAAGCCGGTCAGGTCCCGGCCGGCGTCGGCGGCCAGCTCGCGGATGGTCGCCACCGAGGCGGCGTAGCGGCGCGGGGAGTAGAGGTAGGGCATCCAGCCGTCGCCGAGCAGCGCCGCGCGGCGCATCGCGGCCTCCTGCCGGCCGGCGACCACGATGGGTGGGCCACCAGGCCGGGCCGGCGCGGGATGGATCCTGACGTTCTCCATCGGGTAGAACGGGCCGTCGTGGGTGACCGGCTCGCCCGTCCAGAGGCGGCGCAGCAGCCCGATCGCCTCGTTGGTCCGCCGGCCGCGCTCCCGGAGCGGCACCTGGCAGGCGGAGAACTCCGCCGGGTACTCGCCGCCGATGCCCACCCCGAGAACGACCCGCCCGCCGGTGGCCCGGTCGAGCTCGGCGACCTGCTTCGCGACGATCGTGGGCGTGTACAGCGGGAGCAACAGGATCGAGGTCCCGATCGTCACCCGCCGGGTCACCGCGGAGAGCCGGGCGAGGCTTGTCATCGCCTCGCTCGTCGGGTTGGGCGAGGCGACATGGCCGCCGACCCACAGCGAGTCGATGGACAGTGCCTCCAGTGCCGTCACGCGCTCCAGGTCCGCCGGGGCGTGGAAGCCGATCCTGAGCCCGCCTGCCTCGTCTTTCGTCTCGCCCACTGACACGCCCGCGCTCCTCCGTCTGGTCCATGGCCGACCGTCGCCACTGACGACCCTTCCTCCTGCCCCCCGCCGGCGTCGAGGCATTCGGTTCGGTGGAGGCGTTCAGGCGCCGGGCGTGTCGCCGCTGGCGCGGAGCGCGACGGAGATGCCCGCCCGGAGCGCGATGGAGATGCGCGCGGCGGGTCGGCCGCGGGCGACCGCGTTCCGGTGAGCCGGACGCGTCCCGCGCGGGTTGGTCCGGGCGCGCACTGGACCCGGGTTCGCGTCTGAGCTAGACAGGTCCACGCCTTGGCCCTCCCTCGCTGCTCGCGGCGTCCGGCCGGGCCAGTAGGTCGTGACAGTCGTCACAGTGTAGAACGAGACTCTCGTCGGTGAGAAGCCCCAAATTCACCTCCAGGTAGAGCTTGACGTCCTCATTGAATGTTGCGAGCATGCGTTCACTCCCGCCACCGGCCGACCCTGACGACACCGCGGTACCCGCCGACGCGGCTCGTTCCGGCCGCGTACTCCCGTGGCACTCCCTCCGGGGCATGCCGCCGATCCCTCCGACCGACCGCGTCGGCGTCCGCGCCTTCGGGCGTCGCCGCTTCGACCAGTCCTTCCCGGCCCGCCTCGGGCTGCGCCGGGCCTTCGACCGTGATGTGAGGGCAAGAGGTGACCACGAAAATCTCGTTGGACAGGCCCAGCCGCCGACGGAACCACCCGGCGAGCGTCGGCTTATCCCGCTTATCGCGCTTATCCGGGCTGGCCCTGGCGCTGGCCGCGACCGTGGGGCTGGTCGCGGCCTGCGGGGACGACGGCGACGAACCGGCCACGCCGACCCCGTCGGCGAGCGCCGCGGCCTCCGTGCTCGGGCCGGTCGCCCCGGCGAAGGGTGAACCCGTCAAGATCGGCGTCATCCTGGAGGGCAAGTCGACCGTCTCCGACATGTCGGTCCAGGACCCGGTCGTCGACGCCGCCGTGCAGTGGCTCAACGAGCACCGCTCCGGGATCGAGGGCCGGCCGATCCAGGTGGTGACGTGCGAAGCGCTCGGTGACCCCGGCAAGGCGACCGACTGCGGCAACCTCATGGTCGAGGAGAATGTGGTCGCGGCCGTGATCGGCGAGTCGGCGGTCATGGAGCCCGCGTGGCGGCCGCTGCACGACGCGAAGATCCCGGTGATGATCAACGGTACGAGCGATCCGGGCATCCTCGCGGACAAGGACTCGACGTTCGTCCTGCTCGAGGGGACGGCGGGGACCATCGGCCTGCCGATTCAGGTGGCCAAGGAGAAGGGCCTGAAGAAGGTCACGGGGATCGTGATCGACGTCCCGGCCGCGACCGCCCTGCAGACGAACGTCGCGCCGGCGGAGTACGAGAAGGCGGGGATCGAGTTCGAGCTGATCCGCATCCCGCCGGGCACGGCCGACATGACGCCGCAGCTCGGCGCCGTCACCTCCGGCGAGCCGAGCCTGGCGTTCGTCCTCGGCAACGACGCCTTCTGCATCAGCGCCTTCAACGGGCTGCGCGCCGTCGGGTTCACCGGCCCGATCTCCGCGATCGCCCAGTGCGTCACGGACGCCACCCGCAAGGCGGTATCCGGCGATGTGCTCGATGGCATGGAGATCTCGGCGGCGACCCCGATCGGGACCGACAACCCTGCCACGCAGCTCTACAAGGCCGTCATCGACAAGTACGCGCCGAGCGTGGACACCAGCAAGGCCGCCGGAATGATCATGTTTACGACCATCGCGGCCCTGCAGACTTCGCTCTCCGGGATCACCGGTGAGATCACGCCCGCCAGCGTCACCTCCACGATCAGGGCGATGCCCGAGTCGGAGCTGCCAGCCGGCGGCGGCATCAAGTTCAAGTGCGACGGCAAGGCGAGCACGATGTCGGCCACCTTCTGCTCCCGGGGCACGCTGGTCGCCACCCTGGACGACAAGGGCGTGCCCGAGACCTACACGGCGATGGGCACCGCCGCGTCCGGCTGAGCCGGCCGTAGCCGAAGCGCCGTCCGCGCTCCGATGCGGGAGCCTGGCGCGGGGAGCCTGGCGCGCAAGTCCGTGAACCGAAGCCTTTCGTCAGCGGAAGCCTTGAACGCAAACCCGAAAGGACGGGCGTGGAAGCAGCCTTAAAGGCCGAGGCCGGTGACACCGAGACGAGCGGGACCGAGACCACCGAGGTCAGCATCGCTCGTCGGATCCGGCAACTCGCCGAAGAGAACCCGACCGACCTGGTGTTCCGCCACATTGGGCTGGATGGCGCCGAGCCAGCGTTCAGCTGGCCGATGCTCGACCGACGGGCCAGCCAGCTCGCCGGCGCGCTCGCCGAGCGAGGCCTCGGGCTCGGCGACCGGCTCGGGCTCGGGCTGCGCAACTCGCCGCAGTTCGTGCTGAGCGTGCTGGCGGCGTGGAAACTCGGCGCGGTCCCGGTGCCGGTGCGCTGGGACGTACCCGACTGGGAGCTCGCGCGGCTGCGCGAGGTCATCGACCCGAAGATCTACCTCGGGCCGGCGGATCTGGACTGGATCGACGCGACCGAGCAGGGAGACGTACCCGACCTGCCCGATGTCGTCTCGCCGCATGTCAACGGCATCTGCAGCAGCGGCTCGACCGGCACACCGAAAATCATCGTCTCCGGGCGGCCGGGCATCTACAGCCCACTGTTCGCCGGGCCGCTGATGGAGAACTGGCGCCCTGTGCCCCGGCCGCAGACGATCCTCGTGCTGGCCCCGATGTACCACACCAATGGGTTCTCGACCCTGTTCAGCCTGCTGTCGGGAGACCGGCTGCTCGTGATGGAGAAGTTCGACGCCGCCCGGGTCGTGGACGTCGTCGAGCGGTACCGGATCACGAACTTCACCGCCACCCCGACAATGCTGCAGCGGATCGCGGACCTCCCGGGAACCGACAGCCGTGACCTGTCGAGCATCGAGTTCTTCGTGCAGGGCGCCGCGCCGATGCCGCCGTCCCTGGTTCACCGCTGGGCCGGGCTCATCGGCCCGGAGCGGATCGTCATGGCCTACGGCATGACCGAGGGCCTCGGCCTCACGGCGATCCGGGGCGACGAATGGCTGGCCCACCAGGGCAGCGTCGGGCGGGGACTCGGCGGCACCGAACTGCGCATCCTCGGCGCCGACGGCGCCGAGGTCGCGGCAGGTGAGATCGGGGAGATCTACCTGCGGTCGCCGGCCTCCTACGCGGGCGGCTACCAGTACCTCGGCGACGCGCCGCGGCTGCGCGGCACCGACGACGGGTTCCAGACCGCCGGAGACCTGGGCTACCTGGACGCCGACGGATACCTGTACCTGGTGGACCGCCGCGTCGACCTGATCGTCACCGGCGGCGCCAACGTGTTCCCCGCCGAGGTCGAGTCCGCGCTCATCGACCACCCCGGCGTCGCCGACGTGGTCGTCGTCGGCCTGCGCGACCCGGAATGGGGCCGCAGGGTGCACGCCATCGTCGAGCCCGCCGACCCCGCGAACCCTCCGAGCGCGGACGACGTCATCGCCTTCGCCAAGAGCCGGCTCGCCCACTACAAGGCGCCGAAGACGGTCGAGCTGGTCGACGCCGTTCCGCGAAGCGAGGCGACAAAGGTCAACCGTGGTGCCCTCGTCGCGGCCCGCGGTGGCTGAGAACGGGTTCTCGCGACGGTGAGCGCGACGACTCCCGACGGCGGCGGGCCGGCCGGCCGAGCCGGGTTGCCCGCCGCCGACGGGGCGACGAACGGTAGCGTCAGTACCGTGTCCTGGGCCGAACGCGCCGCCGACCGATCGCCTTCGGTCCAGCGGTCACGCCTGCGTACCATCCAGCAGGCTCGAGTGATCGTCGAGGCGGCCCGCCGCCTCGTCGACGAAAAGGGCGACCAGTTCACCACCCAGGAACTCGCCCGCGAGGCCGGGGTCGCCCTCCAGACGTTCTACCGGCATTTCCCCGGCAAGGACCAGCTGCTGGTCGCCGTCATCGAGGACCTGATCGCCGAGTACGCCGAACGCTACGCCACGGCCGCGCGCGAGCTGCCCGATCCCGTGGCCCGGCTGCACTACTACCTCACGGCCGTCCTGCGCGGCCTCGAGGTGGCCCGCGGCGACGGGTCCGGCCGCGGCGGACGCGGGGAGGACGACGAGCCCGGCCGCTCGCCCCGGGGCAGCAGCCCCCGGTTCATCACCGCCCAGCACTGGCGCCTGCACCAGCGGTTCCCGGAGGACATGACCCGGGCCACCCAGCCCATGACCGATCTGATCGCCCGTGAGCTGCGCGAGGCCCAGGCCGCCGGCCTGCTCACCCCCACCGACCCCGACCGCGACGCCGCCCTGGTCAACAAGCTGCTCATGACCGTCTACCACCACTACGCCTTCGCCCCGGCCGACGAACCGGTGGAGGCCATCGCCGAGCATGTCTGGGCCTTCTGCCTGCGCGGCCTGGGTGGCGTCCCGGCCGAGGCGGGGACCCCCGCCGACGGCCCGGCGACGGACGGCCCCACGCGATGACGCGGCCGGCCGGGCGCGAGGACGGACGGCTTCGGCCGGCGGTCCCGCCGCGCCGGCCGTAGACCGGCCGGGTCGGCGGGGCCGCCGGCTCCGGTGGAGTCAGGCGGTCCTGGACGACTGGCCGGCGCGCTCGCGCCTGCTCAGGAGGGTCCGTTCGGCGTGCCGCAGCTCGACCGCCAGCCCGAAGTCGCGGTTGTCGAGGGCCTCGTCCTTGGCCGCCCGCAGCGCCTCGATCCGGCTGTCGAGGTCGCCCGACACCGAGTCAAGGACGGTCGGGCCCGGGTAGGGCAACACGCCAAGGGTGGCCAGCACCCGCCGGCGCGCCTCCTCGCGGTCGACCTGAACCTGGTCGAGGACCTTCGAGGCCTCGCCGCCGTCCTCGCGCAGCAGGCTGAGGAGAAGGTGCTCGGGGCCGACGTGGTCGTGCCCGACGGCCTTGGCCTCGCGTCGCGCCCGCTCCAGGATCCACTTGGCCCGCATGGTGAGCGGCAGCACCTGGCCCCGGCGCGTCTTCCCGCGGCTGGTGGGTGTCCTGGCCGTCCCGCGGCCCACGACGGTCTCGATCGCCGCCCGCGTGCCGGCCAGGGTGACGCCGAGCGACCCCAGCGCCGAGCGTACGGGGCCGGTACGCCGGTGCAGCAGCCCGAGCAGGAGATGCTCGGTGCCGATCTGGTCATGGCCGAGGCTCATGGCCTCTTCCTGGGCAAGGACGATCACCCGCTGCGTGCGATCGTCGAACAGGTCGTGCATCGGCGAGCTCCCTGATGGCGTCCCCCGACCGCCTATGAAGTTGACCTTTTGTTGTCCGCTCATTGTCCAAGATTGTCAGCGTTCGTGCGCCCGTTCGGGCGGAAATGCCCTCGGCCGTAGTCCAACGGCCCCGATGGCCCCTAACGGCCCACGTTCGCTCGCCAGCCGCTCTCCGCGCGGTGAAGCTCGCCCGCCCGCGCGGGGGCGCGGTCCAGGCTCGGACGGCTTCAGGACGCGCTGCCGGCTGTCTGGCGCTGGCGAGGGCTGACGGCCTGGCCGCGGGCCGCGTGGTCCTGGGCCGAAGGCGGAACCGCGCTTCTGGCGTTCGGCCCGCGGCGAGCGCCGGCGGCGCCGTAGAGCACGCCGCCGACGACCAGCGCGGCGCCGAGTATCTCCAGGCCGGTGAGCTGCTCGCCGAGCAGCGCCGCGGAGGTGGACAGGCCGACGACGGGGACGAGCATCGAGAAGGGCGCCACCAGGCTGGCCGGGTGGCGAGCCATCAGCCAGCTCCAGACTCCCGAGCCGAGCAGCGTGCCGATCAGCACCGTGTAGGCGAGGCCGCCGAGCGCGCCGGCCAGGTGTTCCGTCGTCGCGAAGGCCGCGCCGATCTGGCGGGGGCCCTCGACGAGAAGTGAAAGCGCGAACATCGGCAGCGGCGGGATGACCGACATCCACAGCGTGAGATGGAACGGGTTCGGCGCCTTCGCGCGCGCGTTGCAGACATTCCCGATCGCCCAGCCGAAGCCGCCGGCGAGCACGAGCAGGAACGGGCCGAGCGCGCCCGCCAGTTGCGATCGCTGCCAGCCGACGACCGCGAGGCCGAGCACGGCGACCATCAGGCCCACCAGCCGGCGCCGCGTGATCCGTTCACCGAAGACGACAGCGCCGATGAAAACGGTGAACGGCGCCGACGACTGCAGGACCAGGGACGCGAGCCCCGGCTGAATCCCGGCGTACATCGCCCAGTAGAGAAACAGGAACTGCAGGATCCCGAACCCGATTCCGTGCCCGAGCAGCCAGCGTCCCGGAACGGCCGGACGGGGCACGAGCAGCAGCGTGGGAACGGCGATGACGGTGAACCGCAGCGCTGCCAGCAAGAACGGCGGGAAATGCCGGAGCGACGCGTCGATCGCCAGGAAGTTCACGCCCCAGGTGACCGCGACGAGGACGGCGAGCAGGCGATGGCGAGGCGGCATGTCGGCCACTGTGACCAGGCAAAAGCATTAGGACAAGTGAAATAATCTGCATCGACTATGTAGGTTGCCTACATGGATGTCCGCCACCTGGAGTTGCTGAGCGAGCTCGCCGCGCGGGGCAGCGTCACCGCGGTCGCCGCCGCCACCCACCGCACGCCGTCCGCGGTCTCCCAGCAGCTGCGCACCGCGCGGCGCGAGTTCGGCGTGCCGCTGGTGGAGCCGCGCGGCCGCGGCATCCGGCTCACCGAGGCCGGCCGACTGCTCGCCGAGGCCGGCCGGGACGTCGCCCGGGTGCTCGCCGAGGTGCAGGCTCGTTTCGACGAGTTCCGCGGCGAGCCGGCCGGCCTGGTCAGGGTGGCCGCGCTGCCGAGCGCGGCCACCCTGCTGCTGCCGGACGTCCTGGCCGAGCTGGAGACCACGGCCGTCACCCTGGACTGCGCCGACGTCGACGTGGCGGAGCACGAGTACGCCGCCCTCGTGACCGACTTCGACATCGTCATCGGCCACGGCCTGACCAGGGAGCCGCCGGCCGGCGCGGACGGCCTGGTGACCGTCGTCCTCGCCCGCGAGCCGCTCGACATCGCCATGCGCGAAGGCCATCCGCTCGCCCGCCGGCGCCGGGTGACGGCCGAGGACCTCGTCGACGCCGAGTGGTACGGCGTCCCGTACGGATACCCGTTCGACACCGTCCGCCTCGCCGTCGAGGAAGCGACCGGGAGATCGGTCGTCGTCGCGCAGCGGCTGCGGGACAACCGTCTGATCGAGGCCCTCGTCGTGCGCGGCGACCGGGTCGCGGTGCTCCCGCGTTTCACGACTCCGACGGGCCGCGGCCTTGTCCTGCGCGAGGTCGCCGGCCTCGACACCGCCCGCTACCTGATCGCCCTGGCGCGGCCCGACCACGCCGAACGCCTCGCCGTCCGCCGCGTCCTCGCCAGCTTCCGGGGCCACGCCGCCGCGGCCGCCGCCCGGCATGGGCAGGCCCTCGCCCGTGCGGGCGAGACCGACGCGTCCCGCCGCTCCTGATTCCGTTGCCCCGACCCCGCCTGGTTCGGACCACGCCGCCCTGGCCGCTCCGCCCTGGCCGCTCCGCGGTCGCGAGCCTCGCGGCGGGCCGCGAGGTTGGCCGCCGCGCGGCTCGCGACCGCGCGGCCGGCGGTCACGCGGCACACGGACGACCGTCGGGTGACGGACAGCCGGGGTCATACCGCCCTTCCAATGACAAACATGGGCGGATGACGTTCGAGGCGCGGCCGAGGCCGCCCGCGCAGTCCGGCTCGGTCTCCACGCCGGCGTTCGCGCGCCGGCGGCCGGCGCGCCGGCCCGCCGCCCGGCGGGGGTGGCGGCCGCGGGTGGCGGCGGCCGCCGGCCTGGTGGCGGCGGTCGCGGCGGCGGGGTGCGGCCCGCTCGCGCCCGTCGTGGACGAGGCGATGAACCCCTCGATGGACGCCTTCGACACCTGCTGCCGCGGCGTCGACCGGGCCGGGTTCGCGCGGCTCGCGGGGGCCGACGCCCGGATCGTCGACCTGCCCGCCGACGGGGGCGCGTTGGCCGCGGACGACTACGTCATCAGGGTCACGGCGGTGGCCACGACGCCCCGCCTCGGCGCCGGCGCCGTGCCGGCCGGTGGCTGGACGGCGGGTGAGCCGATCCTGGAAGCCGACACCGAGCATGACCTGGTGCTCGCGCTCGTCACCTTCACCTGCCGGACCGGGTCCCCGGACTGCCCGGCACCGACCGACGAGGCGACAGCGGGGAACGTGCCCGCTGTCGCCTCCACCCAGGCCGACCGCCCGGCGTCAACGCCGCCGAAGATTCCCAACAACGGGTTCTACCTGTCCACGCTGGTCCCGGAGACGTTGGCCGGGACCTCGGAGAACATCGCGCTGTTCGTCCCCGAGACGGCGCGCCCGGGCGACAGCGTGGTCGTCGTCACCAGGGTGCTGCGTGCCGCGCACCTCACGCTCTATCCGTATGGCGACTACTGGGGCGTCAGCCTGCGCGACGGCGAGCCCGCGACGGACTGAGGCCGCCCGCCTGACCTGAGTTCGGTCACCTCGCCGTTTTCGATCATGGTGTAGTGCGCTGGCCTGGGGTGATGGTTGTCGGGAGGGCTGTTCTGAGGCACTAATTGGTGCCTCTACCGTGGGGCTGTGGCCTGGATTCGGCGGGTGCGGACGGCG
>NZ_JADWYU010000239.1 GCF_016786325.1 Frankia nepalensis
CGGGGGGGGGCGGGCGGGAACGCTCCCTCCCGCCCGCGGAGCCCTAGACGAGCTGGTCGCGCAGGGTGGCGGCGGCGGCGCGGACCTCGTCGTCGAAGGCGCGGCGCAGCTGTTCGCGGCGCCCGCGCCGGGCGGCGGAGATCGTCTCGGCCGTCGGGGCGAGGCTCGCCGCCGCCGGCTCCGGCGGCTGCGACACGCCGGGCGGGTCGGCGAACTCGCGGTACAGCAGCCAGCAGCCGTGGATCCCGGCGAGCAGGTCCTCCAACAGGTCCACGGCGGGTCGGCGCGGGTCCAGCGGGGTCAGTCGGTCCGGCAGCACCACCGTCTCGCTGGTCTCGTCGTCGTCCTCGTCGTCGTTCTCGTCGTAGTCGGTGAGGGCGCTCAGGGTGTCGTCGTCCTCGTCGTCGCCGTCGTCCGGCTCGCCGCGGATCTCGATGGCCAGGCCCTCCACCGGGGGCAGTGGGCGTGTCATGCGGCGCGACGGCCGTCCTTCCGCGTCCGTGTCGCCGCCAGCGCCGTCGATGATCTCGGTGACCCATTCGAGGAGGTCGTCGAGGTCGGGGTTGCGGCCCTCGGCGACGACCATCGCGTGCGAGATCAGGTCGAGCACCGCCTCGCGCGGCGAGTCACCCGCCTCGACCTGGTGGAGCACCAGGGTCGGCGTCCGGTGGGGCAGCGGCTCGATCGCGTCGGCCTCGGCGACCACCTGGGTGACGTCGAGGTCGGCGTGCTGGGCGGCGACGATCGCCGCGGCGTGCAGCCAGTGCGCCGCCGCGATCGCCGCCGCCGTCGGCTCGACGTCGGTGAACAGGGCCCGGGAGCCCAGCGGGTCGGTCCGCAGCAGCGTGTCGGCGGCGGCGACCTGCAGCGGGGAGGCGTCGGCGCGGCTGAGCGTGACGGCCTGGCGGGCGCGGCCGGACAGCTCACCCAGCTCGGCGCGCTCGACGGCGTCGAGTTCGGCGCGTACGTCGGCGGCCACCTGGGTGGTCAGCGCGGCGTCGGCGATCGCGTGCAACGCCCGGCCGACCCGGTGCGCCGCCTCCTCGACGACGACCAGGGCCTGGCGGACCAGCCCGTCGTGCGGCAGGTGCGGGTGCTCGATCGCCGCGATCACCTTGCCGAACACCTCCGTGTCGCGACCGGCCAGCCCGTCACCCCCGGCGGGCAGCGCCTGCAGCGCGGCCTCCTCCGGGTGGGTGTAGGTACGCCACGCGGCGGCCGACAGGAAGGTCAGCGTGCGCGCCAGTTGCAACGCGTCCGACGGGTCGACGGTCGTCGGGAACCGGGCGACCCGCTCGGCCACGTCCCCCAGCCCGGTGTCCCACGAGACCACAAGCATGTGGTCGTGGACATCCACCGCGTACCGGCTCATCGGCGGCCACCTCCCCGTGCGCGTGGGCACGGCCTGTTGGCATGATGCTCCCCAACCACGACGCGGGCATGAGCACGCCTCGTCGCCGGGCGGGCATAGCCCCGTGATCAGGCTACGTCGAGCGCGGCCCGCTGGCAGCTCAGCCGATCGCGGAGCGGGAATGTTCCTCCCGCGGCGTAGACGGCGGCATGGGCGGTACCGGCGGGGTTCGCTGGCCGGCCGGCCGCGGAAGGTGATGCGATGCGGCCGAGGTCGTACCGGTATGGCCGGGGCGTGGACCAGTTCGGCGAACTGTGGCTGCCTGAGGACGGCATACCCACCGTGGCCACGGTGATTCTCGTCCACGGGGGTTTCTGGCGGGCCCGCTACAGCCTGTCGCTGGCGTGGCCGCTGGCCGCGGACCTGGCCGCGCGCGGCTATGCCGTGTGGAACCTGGAGTACCGGCGGGTCGGGCTGGGCGGTGGCTGGCCGGCGACGTTCACCGACGTCGCCGCCGGGATCGACGCGCTCGCGGGCGTGGCGGCCGACGGCCCCTCGCTCGATCTTTCCCGAGTCGTCGCCGTCGGCCACAGCGCCGGCGGTCACCTCGCGGCCTGGGCGGCCGGGCGCGCGGCGCTGCCGCCCGGCGCCCCGGGCGCCGGCCCGCGGGTCGCGCTCGCCGGCGTCGTCGCCCAGGCGGGCGTGCTGGCGCTCGCCGACGCGGCGCGCGCGGGCATCGGCCACACCGCCGTCACCGACCTGATGGGTGGCGGCCCCGACGACCTGCCGGACCGCTACCGCCTGGCCGACCCGTCCGCGGCCCCACCGACCGGCGTACCCGTGCTGTGCGTCCACGCCCGCGCCGACGACGAGGTCCCCTTCGAACAGAGCGCCCGGTATGTCACGGCCGTGACCCGGGCGGGCGGAACGGCCCGCCTCCTCGAGGCTCCGGGCGACCACTACACCCTCATCGACCCCGCCACCCCCGACTGGGCACTGGTCGTCGGCGCCCTCGCCGAACTGGTCAGCCCGCCCCGTTAGCGCGGCTGTCCCCCCGGGCGCCGGGGCTGCCGGTCTTCGAGGTTGCTTCTCAGAGGCGGCGGTTGGTGAGCGCGACGTGCAGGCCGACGCCGATCATCGCCAGGCCGCCGGCTCCGCCGACGGTGGCCAGCCGGCGGGGGCTGTCGGTGAACCAGGCCCGCACGGCGCTCGCGGCCATCGCCCACCCGCTGTCGGAGACCAGCCCGATGCCGATCGCGACCAGCGACATCAGCAGCATCTGGACCGGCACCTGCCCAGCCTCGCGGCTGACGAACGGCGGCAGCACCACGCCAAACATGATCAGTGCCTTGGGGTTGGTGATCCCGACGAGGAAGCCCTGCCGGACCGTCCGCCATCTCGACATCGCCTCGACGCGGGCGGTGGACGCCGCCGCCAGCTCGTGGCGGTGCCGGATCGCCTGGATCCCCAGCCAGACGAGATACACCCCGCCGACCAGCTTGACCGCCAGGAACGCGGCCGCCGAACGCTCCACCAGCGTGCCGAGCCCGAACGCGACCAGCACGGCGACGGTGTAGTTGCCGAGCGCGTTGCCGACGACGCTCGCGATCGCGGGCCCCCGCCCCAGCGACAGCGCGCGCCCGACCACGAACAGCACGCTCGGGCCCGGAACCACGATCAGGACGAACGCCGCCGCCGCGAACCCGGCCAGGTTCCCACCAGGGATCATCTTTCGACCCTATCCAGGGGCCATGGGTTGACCGCAGCTATTAACTCAGTACATAGTCGCGATGTGTCCTTGAGCGGATCCATGACGGCGCATGTGCTGCTGGGCCTGCTGGCCGGCGGGCCGCGGCACGGGTACGAGCTGAAGCGGTCCTATGACGAGCACCTGCCGCGGGCCCGCCCGCTGGCGTTCGCGCAGGTCTACACGACGCTCGCCCGGCTGGTCCGCGACGGCCTCGTCACTCCCGCCGGGCAGGACCAGGCCGGCGGCCCCGAGCGCACCAGCTACGCGATCACCGAGGAGGGCCTGGCCGGCCTGCGGGCCTGGCTGACCGCGGTGGAACCGCCGGCGCCGCACATCTCCGGCACGCTGCTCGCCAAGGTCGTCGTCGCCCTGTTCGCGGCGGACTCGGCCACCGCCCGGGACTACCTCGTCGCGCAGCGGGCGGCGCACACCGGCCGGCTGCGCGAGCTGACCGCGATCAAGGCGGACCCGGCGACGTCGCTGTCCGACGTGATCGCCCTCGACTACGCCATCACCCACCTCGACGCCGACCTTCGCTGGCTGCGCACCACGCTCGAACGCGTCGCCGCACACACCCGGGAGGGCTCTGGATGACCATTCCACTGCTGGAGGCGCGCGGCCTCGTCCGGTCGTACGGAGCCACTCCCGCGCTGCGCGGGGTGAGCCTCGCCGTCGCGGAAGGCGAGATCGTCGCGGTGACCGGGCCGAGCGGCTGCGGCAAGTCCACCCTGCTGCACTGCCTCGCCGGCATCCTGCGGCCCGACGCCGGGGAGGTGACCTACCGCGGCCGGCGGATCGACACCCTGTCCGAGGCCGACCGGTCGAGGCTGCGGCGCTCCGAGCTCGGCGTGCTCTTCCAGTTCGGGCAGCTCGTCGCGGAGCTGCCGGCGGTGGAGAACGTGGCCCTTCCGCTGCTGCTCGCCGGCGTAAGCCGTCGCCGCGCCCGCACCGCCGGGCTGTCCTGGCTGGAGCGGCTCGGGGTGGCCGACGTGGCGGACGCGCTGCCGGGGGAGATGTCCGGCGGCCAGCGCCAGCGGGTGGCGCTGGCCCGGGCGCTGGTCACCGAGCCTCGGCTGCTGTTCGCCGACGAGCCCACTGGCGCGCTGGACACGATCGCCGGCGAGCAGGTGCTCTCCCACCTGGTCCGGCTGGCCGGGGAACAGGGCACGACGGTCGTCCTGGTGACCCACGACCCGAGGGTCGCCGGCTATGCCCACCGCGAGATCGCGTTGCGCGACGGCCAGCTCGACCCGACCGGCCTGGGCCTCGCCGTCGTGGGAGCGCCCGCGGCCTGGGCCGGCCCGGCGGCGGCAGCGGTCGAGACAGCGGCCGTGGCCGAGACGGACGCCGCGCGGTGAGGCCGGCGACGCTGGTGCGCCTCGCGTTCGCCGGGAGCCGCGCCGACACGCTGCGAGTCGCGCTGACGGCGCTGTCGGCGCTGCTGGCCACCCTCGCCGTGCTGGCGGCCGCCACGATGCTGGCCATTCCCGAGGTGACGTCCCCCGACAACCCGCGGGGATACGCCACCCAGTACAACAAGGCGCTGTTGCGCGAGCCCGGGCTGCGGCCCGGGGTGGTCTTCGCGCTGGCGCTGCTGACCCTCCCCGTGCTGGCGCTCGCCGGGCAGTGCGGCCGCCTCGGCGCGCCCGCCCGGGACCGGCGGCTGGCCGCGGTCCGGATGGCGGGGGCGACCCCGCGCCAGGCGGTGGCGCTCGCGGCGGCGGAGACGGGGCTCGCCAGCGTCGTCGGGGTGGGCGTCGGCTTCGGGGTGTACTTCGTCGGGCGCCGGGCGCTGCACCGGCCGGCGCCCGACGGCCGGCTGCCGCTGCCGACCGACGTCCTGCCCGCGTGGCCCGCGCTGCTCGCCGTCGCCGTCGGGCTCCCGCTCGTCGCGACGCTGGTCGCGGCGGTCGTGCTGCGGCGGGTCCGGCTGACGCCGTTCGGCGTCGTGCGCGCCCAGCGGCGCCGGGGGCCTGGTCCGTGGCCGGCCTTCCTGATCGTGCCCGGAGTGGCCTGCTTCGCGCTGTTCGGCCCGGTAGCCCGGTACTCCGACCGGCATGGTGGCGCCGTCCCGGAGCGGGTCCTCGCCGCGTTGCTGTTCGGCGGGGCCCTGCTCGCGCTCGTCGGCCTTCTGCTGGGCACCGGCTGGATCAGCCACATGACCGGGCGGGTGCTGTACCGGGTGGCGAGGCGCCCGGCGGCGCTGCTGGCCGGCCGCCGGCTCGCCGCCGACCCGTGGGCGGGCAGCCGGGTCTTCGCGGCGGTGCTCGCCTGCGTCCTGTTCGGTGGCGGCGCGGCCGGGGTGCGGGCGTATTTCGTCGCGGACGCCGCCGTGCAGGAGGAAGGCGGGCGCTGGACCGCCCTCCAGGGAGGATTCGAGTACATCCCGGACAGCGGCGACAGCTTCTACACGCGGACCATGACCCTGGTCGACGCGGCAGTGCTGGTGGGCATGGCGATCGCGGTGCTCGGCCTGCTGGTCGCGCTCGCGGAGGGGATCGTCGCCCGCCGGCGGACGTACGCGACGCTGGTCGCGACCGGCGTCCCGCGCGGCGTGCTCGCCCGCTCGCTGCTCTGGCAGACCCTGGCGCCGGTGGTCCCGGCCGTGGCGGCCGCGCTCGCCGTCGGGCTGACGATGACCCGGTCGCTGATGTCCGAGGTACGCATCGAGGCCGGCTACGCGCTGGCCGTGCCCACCGACGGCCAGCCACCGCCGGAGCCGCATTTCAGGGTGTTCACGCACGACGTTCCGATCCCGTTCGCCGAGCTGGCGCTCTTCGGAGGCGGGGCGATCCTGGCGGTCCTCGCGATGACCGGGCTGGCCCTGCTCTTCCTGCGCCCCAGCATGGATCCCGAGGAGCTGCGGACCACCTGACGCCCGGTCCGCGGCCCCGCCGGCACGGGTCAGGCGCGGGAACGGATGGCCCAAAGGTCGGGGAACGACGGGTGGAAGAGGGTGGAGCGGAGGTAGGCGGTGCCGGGGGAGCCGCCGGTGCCGGACTTGGCGCCGATGACGCGTTCGACCATCTTGACGTGCCGGTAGCGCCATTCCTGGACGCCTTCGTCGAGGTCGACGAGGGCCTCGCAGACGCCGGCCGGGACGCCGCGCTCATCGGCGTAGGCCCCGGCGAGGACGGCGAGGACGAGATCGTCGCCACCGGGCCAGGGCGCGCGGGGGTCACGCTCCAGGATCTCGTCGGGGAGCTTCCAGCCGGCGGTGCCGAGGTAGCGCAGCAGGGAGTCGAAGACCGAGCGGCGGCGCAGGATGGCGCCGAGGGTGGCATCGCGGGTCGGGCCCGGGAAGTCGCGGCGGCCGAGAGTCGCCTCGATCCAGCGGAACTGGAAGGACTGGAAGCCGCTGGAGGTGCCGAGCTCCGGGCGGAAGCGCGTGAACTGGCGCGGGGTCATCGTCTCCAGGACGTCCATCTGGCCGACGACCGTCTTGAGGATCTTCGTGATGCGCCGCGCGGTCTGCAGCGCGCCGATGCCGTCGCCGGCCTCCAGGCGGCGTTGCAGCAGGGCGAGCTCGTGCAGGATCTGCTTGAACCAGAGCTCGTAGACCTGGTGGATGATCACGAACAGCAGCTCGTCGTGCTCGTCGGTGCGCGGGTGCTGGCAGGACAGCAGCTCGTCGAGGCGCAGGTAGGCGCCATAGGTGAGCCCGTCGGTGAGCTCGCCGGGGTGCTCGTCGGCGTTCGTCATGGGCGTCCTCAGGGCCTTCGGGGCAGTCGGGACGTTGCGCGCAACGCGCCGGCGGCCAGCGCCGCGGCCGCGCCGCCGACGCCGGCGGCGGCCAGCGCCGTCAGCCGGTTCTGCCGCCGCAGGCGGTCGGGAATCCTGGCGTACGGCATCGTCGTGAACGAGACCAGCTCGTAGCGGGAGACGTAGCGGCCGGGCAGGCGGCGCTCCAGCCAGTGCTCGGCGGCGACCCTCGCTCGGAAGGCCCTGGAGTTCACCCGGTCGCGCATCTCGACGAAGTTGTCGAGGGCCATCTCGGCGATCGCGTCACAGTTGGCCTTGCGGCGCCGTTCGTAGGCGGCCAGCGCCGCCGGCCAGTCACCGCCGGCCTCGTCGAGGCAGCGGTCGATCTCGACGCAGTCCTCGAAGGCGCAGTTCGCGCCCTGACCGAAGAACGGGACGATCGCGTGCGCGGCGTCCCCGACCAGGGCCAGGATCGCGCCGCCGACGTCACGGCCGCCTCCGCCGTTGATGCCGCGGCCGTTCTCGCCGTTGCCGTCATGGCCGTTCTCGCCGTTGCCGTCATGGCCGTTCTCGCCGTTGCCGTCACGGCCGTTTTCGCCGTTGATGTCATCGCCGCCGGTGTCGCCGCCGTCCGGGCCGCCGGCGTCGCCGGTGCCCCGGTGAACCCACGGCCAGGCGCGGATCGTCGCCAGCGATCCGATCGGGTTGCGCTGGTAGTCCTCGACGAGGTCCGGCGCCCGCTCGACGACATCTGGGTAGTGCTTCCGGAAGTGGGCCAGGATCTCGTCCCGCGTCGTCAGCGCCGCGAACTCGCTGGACGTCCAGAACAGGGTGCAGGTAAAGGAACGATCCAGGTTCGGCAGGGCGATCATCATCGACGATCCGCGCGGCCAGATGTGCAGCGCGTCCGGGTCCAGGGCGAAGTCGCCGTCCTTCGCCGGGATCGTCAGCTCCTTGTACCGGTGGTCCAGGTACTCCTGGCTGACGGTGAAGCCGGTTCGGAAGGTCACCGCCCGGCGGGCGGCGCTGAAGGCGCCGTCACAGGCGAGCACGACGTCCGCCGTGGTCGACGCCTGCCCGCCGCCGACGTCGAACAGCAGGTTGCCGGTGACCAGGTCGACCTCGGTCAGCCGCCTGCCGAACGTCAGGCGCACACCGGGGGTGCTCGCGGCGACGTCGAGCAGGGCTCGGTTCAGCTCGGCGCGGCTGATCGAGTGGATCGCGCGCCGGCCGTCGGCGCTGTACGGGCGGAAGCTCTGCCCGCCGGCGGCGTCGTGCACCATCCGGCCGTGCATCGGCAGGGCACGCGACAGTGCCTGCTCGCGCAGGCCGACCGCCGAGAGCGCGTCGAGGCCGCGGGCGGAGATCGCCAGGTTGATCGAGCGCCCGCGCTCCGGCTCGGCGGCACGCGGGTCGGCGCGCCGCTCGACGACGACGACGCTGATCCCGCGCCGGCCCAGCAGCGTCGCGAGCAGGCAGCCGGCGAGCCCCGCGCCGACGATCACGACCCGCCGCCCGTCGGCCGGCGCCCGCCCGGTCCGCCGCGCGGCCGTCACGGTCTTGGGCGCGCCGACTCGGGGGGTGCCCGAGACCGGGACCTCCGGCCTGGCTGGCAGGGGCGCCGGCCTGGCCGTGGCCGTGTCTGGCTCCATGGACCTTTCCCCACTCGTCCGGAATCTGGAAGCTTTGGCTCCGTCCCGCGGGGCGGACGGAGAAGGATCAGTCATCGAGCACCGCCGCCAGCGCCGTGGCCGCGCGCCAGCAGTCGTGGAACGTGCAGTACATCGGCGCCGGGGCCAGCCGGATGACGTCCGGGCGGCGGGCGTCGGCGACCACGCCGTGCTCGTGGCGCAGCCGCGCGGTGAGCGGGCCGACGTCGCGGCCGCGGACGCGCACCGACAGCTGCGCCCCGCGGCGTTCCGGCGCGCGCGGCGTGAGGATCTCGGCGTCTCGCCCGGCGCACACCCCGTCGAGCAGCGCCTCCAGGTACGCCGTCAGCCGGCGGCTCTTCGCGCGCAGCGCCGCCAGGCCGGTCTGGTCGAACATCTCCAGCGAGAGCAGCACCGCCGCCATCGACAGGATAGGCGGGTTCGACAGCTGCCAGGAATCCGCCGAGTCGACCGGCGTCACCGTCGGCGCCATCTGGAAGCGGGTCGCCGGGTCGGTGGACCACCAGCCGGCGAGCTTCGGCAGGCTCCGGTCGGCCAGATGGCGCTCGTGCACGAACGCGCCGGCGAGCGAGCCGGGGCCGGCGTTGAGGTACTTGTACGAGCACCAGGCCGCCCAGTCGGCGTTCGCGTCGTGCAGCCGGAGCTCGACGTTGCCGGCGGCGTGCGCGAGGTCCCAGCCGACGACCGCGCCGGCGGCGTGGCCGGCGGCCGTGATCGCCTCGATGTCGAGCAGCTCGCCGCTGTAGTAGTTCACCGCCCCCAGCAGGACGAGCGCTACCCGGTCGCCCTCCTCGGCCAGGTAGGCGACGACGTCCTCGGAACGCAGCGTCGCCTCGCCGAGCCGCGGCGCGAGCCGGATGATCACCTTGTCCGGGTCGTGGCCGTGCAGGGCGGCCTGGCTGCGCACCGCGTAGCTGTCGGACGGGAACGCGCTGTCCTCGATGAGGATCGCGGGCCGCCGTGGCGTCGGCCGGTAGAAGCTGACCATCAGCAGGTGCAGGTTGACCGTCAGCGAGTTCATGACGACGACCTCGCGCGGCCGGGCGCCCACCAGCCGGGCGGCCGGCTCGCGCAGCAGCTCGTGGTAGGAGTACCAGGGCCGCCGGCCCTCCAGGTGTCCCTCCACGGCGAGGCGCGCCCAGTCGTCGAGCTCCTCGCCTAGCCGGGCCCGCAGCGCCCTGGGCTGCAGGCCCAGCGAGTTGCCGGCGAAGTAGGCCACTTCGCCGTCGTCATGCGGCGGGATCAGGAACTCGGCCCGCCGCGTCGGCAGCGGGTCGTTCGCGTCGAGACCGCGCGCCCGCTCCTCCTGCGTCGGCTGTTTCTCCGTCGGCTGCTCCCGCGCCGGCGACCCGCCCGGCGGGGCCGGGCTCATCGCGCGGCTTCCTTGGCCGCGGCCGGCGTCGTCGGCTCGGCGCGGCCGACGACCGGTGAGCCGAGGACGGGGGAGCCGAGGACAGGTGAGCCGACGACCGGTGAGCCGAGGAACTCTGCCGCGTTGCCGGACAGCAGCCGGGCCCGGGTCGCGTCGTCCAGGAACGAAGCTTCGCGGACGACGGCGCCCGCCGGCCGCTCGCCGAGCGGATACGGGTAG
The DNA here is from genome assembly GCF_016786325.1 of Frankia nepalensis. Lineage (GTDB taxonomy): Bacteria > Actinomycetota > Actinomycetes > Frankiales > Frankiaceae > Pseudofrankia > Pseudofrankia nepalensis. The sequence goes on from NZ_JADWYU010000239.1 coordinate 10,065, forward strand.
TCGCTCCCGACGACGACCCGGTCGGCGCCGATCGTGTCGACCAGCAGCCGCAGCGCGTGCTCGGTGAAGACCACCGAGTCGACGTAGAACCGGCCGCGATAGTGCTCGGGAGGCAGCGCGGACGTGCCGATCACGTCGCCCCGCTGGTGCCAGGCGTTGCCGAACCGGCCCAGCCAGAAGGCGAACGACCCGCCGCCGTGCGCGAAGCAGATCCGCAGCCGCTCGTCCACCCGGTCGAAGACCCCGCCCAGGATCATCGCGAGCACCGACAGGTGGGTCTCCGCGGGCATCCCGACCAGCCACTGGGCCATCCACCGGTCCAGCCGGGGCGAGCTCGGCATGTCCCAGGGGTGCACGAACACCGGCGCCCCGAGCGCCGCCGCGTGCTGCAGGAACGTCACCACGCCCTCGTGGTCGAGGTCGCGGTCACCGACGTGGTTGCCGATCTCGACGCCGACGTGGCCGGCCGCCAGGCAGCGTTCCAGCTCCGCGCAGGCCGCGTCCGGGTCCTGCAGCGGTACCTGGCACATGGGCAGCAGCCGGTCGGGCGCCGGCGCGCAGATCGCCAGGGCCAGGTCGTTGAGGATGTGGGCGATCCTGGACGCCTGGATGACGTCGTGCGTGTAGGAGAAGAACACCGGCGTCGGCGAGACGACCTGCTTCGCTATCCCGTCGGCGTCCATCGCGGCGAGCCGGGTCTCGGCGTCCCAGCAGTCCGCGCCGACCCGGCGGAACTCCCGGCCGTCCAGCATGATCATGACTTCCGACTCGGACTCGAACCGCGGCGTCGGCGTGCCCGGCCCGAGGTCGGGCCAGCCCCTCGGGACGTAGTGGGTGTGGACGTCGACGACCTGCCCGCGCGGGTCCATGGGCGACGCTCAGCCCTTGCCCGGGTGCACGGCGGCGCACTTGGGACAGGCGCGGGCCCGCTCGTCGGCGTAGAACGCGTTGAACACCGGTGGCAGATCCTTGACGATGTCGCGCACCCGCAGCTCCACCTCATGCACCAGGGCGCCGCACTCGGGGCAGTACCACTGGAACTTCTCCAGCTGGCCCTCCTCCCGGACCCGTTCGACGACCAGGCCGATCGAGCCCTCCTCGGGCCGCTGGGGCGAGTGCGGGACGCCCCGGGGCAGCAGCCAGGTCTCGCCCTCGCGGATGTCGATCCGCCGGGGGTTCCCGTTCTCGTCGATCACGTTGACGTGGATGTTGCCCTTGAGCTGGTAGAACCACTCCTCGTAGGGGTCGACGTGGTAGTCGGTGCGGGAGTTCGGACCGCCGACGATCATGATGATGTGGTCGTCGCCCACCGCCATGGTCTTGTTGCCGACCGGCGGCTTGAGCAGGTGCCGGTTCTCCTCGATCCAGTTCGCGAAGTTGATCGGCTGCGGGAGCGTCATGACTGGCCTTTCCGTCGGCTCCGTCGGCGCGGAACGGTTCTGGTCTCAGGTCGTGGGCGAGTTGAGGGTGCTCACTCGTCCTTTCTCGGCACGTACGCCACGGCCTGCATCTCGATGAGCAGCAGCGGGTGCGGCAGCTGGTGCACCGCGACGGTGGTCCGCGCCGGCCCGGACTCGTCGAAGTACTCGGCCCAGACCTCGTTGTAGCCGCCGAAATCGTTCATGTTGACCAGGTAGCTGGTGACGCTGACCAGGTCGGAAAGCCCCGCGCCAACCCCGGCGAGCAGCGCGTCGAGGTTCTCGATCACAGCTCGGGTCTGTGCCCGGATGTCGAGCGACGTCGTGCCCAACTCGTCCACCGACGCCCCGGCGAACGTGTTGTCCGGCCGCCGCGACGACGTGCCGGAGACATGGACGAAGTCCCCGGCCCGCTTCACAAGCGGAAACCGCCCCCGGGGCGTCACCTTCCCGGCGACGCCCCGGGCCTCGCGCCCGCGCCCTCCTTCGCGCTGTATCTCTGGTTCGCTTCCGGGGTTCCTGCCGGATCGGCGAAGCCGATCTGGGAGGTTCGGGTCGCGCGCTTCGCGGCCGTCCTCCGGGGTTCCTGCCGGATCGGTGGAGCTTGCGGAGCCGATCTGGGAGGTCCGCCTGGGACGACCACTACGCGCGCGCCCTCCTTCGCTCACAGCGCGACGCAGACGTTGGTCAGCTCGGAGTAGAAGTCGAGCGAGTGCGCGCCGCCCTCCCGGCCGATGCCAGACAGGCCGACCCCGCCGAACGGGGAGCGCAGGTCGCGCAGGAACCAGGTGTTCACCCAGGACAGGCCGACCCGCATCCGCTGCGCGACCCGGTGGCCGCGGGACAGGTTCGTCGTCCACACCGCGGACGCGAGCCCGTAGTCGGTGTCGCCCGCGAGCCGGACGGCCTCGTCCTCGGTGTCGAAGGGGACCAGCGCCGCGCACGGGCCGAAGATCTCCTCCCGCATCGGCCGGTCGGCGTTCGTGAGTCCGGTCCACAGCGTCGGCTCGATCCACGAGCCGTGGTCCAGACCACCGCCCAGCACCGGCACGTTGCCGCCGACGAGGGTCTCGGCGCCCTGCTCGTCGGCCAGCCGGTAGTAGCTGAGCACCTTCGCGCGGTGCTCGGCCGAGATCAGCGGGCCGGTGGTGGTCGCCGGGTCGTCGGGGCGGCCGAGCCGCAGCGCGCCCGCCCGGTCCGCCAGCCCGGCGGCGACCTCGTCGAAGACCGGCCGCTCGACGTAGACCCGCTCGGTGCACAGGCAGACCTGGCCGGTGTTGGCGAACACCGAGCGCGCAAGGCCCGCCAGCGTGAGCTCCAGGTCGGCGTCGGCGAACACGACGGCGGCGTTCTTGCCGCCCAGCTCGAACGAGACCGGGCGGACCCGGGGCGCCACCGCGCGCATGATGGTGGAACCGGTCGCGGACGAGCCGGTGAACGTCACCCCGTCGACGCCGGGGTGCTCGGTGAGGAACTGGCCGGCCGACGCCGGCCCGAACCCGTGCACCACGTTGTAGGCCCCCGCCGGCAGCCCGGACTCGGCGAGCACCTCGGCGAGCAGGGCCGCGCTCGTCGGCGTCTGCTCGCTGGGCTTGACGACGACGGTGTTGCCGCAGGCCAGCGCCGGCGCGACCTTCCAGGTCAGCAGGAGCAGCGGCAGGTTCCATGGGACGATCACCGCCACCACGCCGAGCGGCTTGCGTACCGCGTAGTTGAGCGCCTGGCGTCCGCCCTCGAGGTCGGTGAGGAACGACGGCTGCCCGGCGGCCGCGATCGTGTCGGCGAACGCGCGGAAGTTCGCGACCGCGCGCGGGACGTCCAGCTCGCGGGCCTGCGCCAGCGGCTTGCCGGTGTCGGCGCTCTCGGCGCGCGCGAACTGTTCGAACCGCTCCTCGATCCGGTCCGCGACCCGGCGCAGCAGGGCCGCGCGCTGGGCCACCGGCGCGGCGCCCCACGCGCCGTCGAGCGCGGCGCGGGCCGCGCGGACCGCACGGTCCACCAGCGCGGCGTCCGCCTCCTGCACGCGCGCGCGGACCGAGCCGTCGACCGGGTCCAGTTTGTCCCAGCTGGCCCCGGCCGAGTCGACGAAGGCGCCGTCGACGAAGGCGCGCAGCACCGGCGGGGACGTCCCGGCGTCCGAGGACGCTCGGCTGGCCTCCTGCCGGGCCGTGGTCGAGGTCGTCGCCGCGCCGGTCGCCATGGGACCAGTGTCCGACTCCCCGCCGGCCACTGCCGCGCATCCGGCTGAACGTCCACCCGAACGGCCGGGGCGCTCACATTCCGCTTACGCGGGCTTGGAAAGGTCCAAACCTCGGCATTGCATGGTGGTCCGGCTGCGTCAAGAAGGGTGCGACTGGAGTCCGACCACCGCCCAGCGGGGAGTGCCATGACGACCTATCCGCCCACCAAGCGCCCGGAGCCCGCCGAGCCCGCGGCGGTCGGCACCCCGGCGGCGCCCGCGGCGCCAACCAGGCCCGCCACGCCGATCCGCGCCGTCGCATCGGCCGGGGCCGTCGTGTCCATCGCGCCGGCCAGATCTGTCACCTCGGCCGGGTCCGTCGCGGAAGGCTCTTCAGACGGGCCGCCGGCGCCCGCCGGCGCCACCCGGCCGACCAGACCGACCCGGCCGGCGCCCGCCCGGCGCGACGGGCGGGCCGTGCTCGACGTCTACACGCTGGCCGCGCTGGCGGCGGGCATCGTGCACATACCGGTGACGCAGGCGCACGGGCCGGGCACGCTCCTCGGCGGCGGGATGCTCGCCGTGGCGGCCGCGCAGAGCCTGCTCGCCCTCCTCGCCTGGGCGTGGGCGATCTGGCCGCTGGTGGCGGCGGGTGTCGCCGTCAACGCGGGCGCGGCGCTCGTGCTCGTCCTCGGGCACACCACGGGGGCGCCGGTCGGCGCGCTGCGCGAGCCGGAGCCGTTCACCGCGGTCGCGGCGGCGGTCGCGGGGCTGGAGGCGGTGGCCACCCTCGCCGGCCTGCTCCTGCTGGGCCGGTTCGCCGGCCCGTCGCCGGCCCGCCGCTGGCTCACGCCCGTCGCCGGGGCACTGGTGCTGGCGGTCGCGATCCCGGCGGCACTGGCCGGCGGCGCCGACGACCACGTCCACGGCGCGGCCGGCCACGGCCATGGCGCGGCTGACGCCGCCGCGCACGACGCGGGCTCCGGCCCGCCGCTCAGCCGGTACGCGGCCTTCACCGCCGGCATGACTCCGGACCAGATCGCCGCGGCCATCGACGGCGAGGTCGCCTGGACCACCAACTATCTGATCGACAACGGTGGCGGCGGGGCGGCGAGCAGGGACGACATCGCGGCGGTCGTCGAGGCCGGGGTACGGGAGTCGATCGCGGACGGCGGCGGCAACGGGACCGCGGCGGGCACGGGTTCGGCGGGCACGGCCGCGGCGGGCACGGCCGCGGCGGGCACGGGTTCGACGGACGCGGCTTCGACGGGCGCGACCGAGGCCAGTGGCCCGCATGGGCACTCGGGCCTGGCGCCCTGGCAGCCGATCGGCGACCCGGCCACGCGCGCGAGCCTCGCGACGGCGCTGGAGCAGGCGCGCTCAGCCGCGCTCGCCGCGCCCACCGCGGCGGACGCCCAGGCGGCCGGCTACTCCATGATCACGCCATACATCGCCGGCATCGCCGCGCACTACGTGAACCTGCGCTACCTGACGACTGGCGCCATCGACCCGGCGAAGCCGGAGATGCTGCTGTACGCCGGCAACGGGCCGACCGCGCCGGTCGTCGGCGTCAGCTACCTGCGGAGGGCGCCGGCCGACACGCCCCCGGAGGGGCTGCCCGGCCCGAACGACCTCTGGCACTTCCACACCGGCCTGTGCCAGGCCAGCGGACTGGTCATCCCGGTGGCGGAGCCGTCGGCCCAGTCGTGCGCGCGCCTCGGCGGCGTAGCCGGCGGGCTCGACGGCGTCACCAGCGCCGGCGGCCGGTCCGGCAGCCGGCTGTGGATGATGCATGCCTGGGTCGTGCCCGGCTGGGAGAGCCCCTGGGGCCTGTTCAGCGCCGAGAACCCCGAGCTCACCCTGGCCGCCGGCGCCGGGCGCTGAGCTCGCCGGTCCCATCGCTGGTTTGCCGAGCAAGCGCTTGGTAGCGTCAGGTGCCGTGACGGAGGCATACATCGTCGAGGCGGTCCGGACACCGGTGGGGCGGCGCGGTGGCGGGCTCGCCAGCGTGCACCCGGCGGACCTGGGGGCGGCCGCGATCAGCGCGTTGCTGGAACGGTCCGGGGCCGATCCGGCCGCGGTCGACGACGTGATCTTCGGGTGCGTGGACACCGTCGGGCCCCAGGCGGGCGACATCGCCCGTACCTGCTGGCTGGTCGCCGGGCTGCCCGACCACGTGCCTGGCACCACCGTCGACCGGCAGTGCGGCTCGTCCCAGCAGGCGGTGCACTTCGCCGCGCAGGCGGTGCTGTCCGGCACCGCCGACCTGGTCGTCGCCGGCGGCGTGCAGAACATGAGCGCGATCCCGATCTCCTACGCGATGACCGCCGGCCAGGCGCTCGGCTTCCCCGACCCGTTCAGCGGCTCGCCCGGCTGGCGGGCCCGGTACGGCGATCAGGAGGTCTCCCAGTTCCGCTCGGCGGAGATGATCGCCGAGAAGTGGTCGCTCGGCCGGGACGCGCTGGAGGAGTTCGCCGTCCGCTCGCACGAGCGGGCGATCGCGGCCCGCGCCGAGGGCCGCTTCGACCGGGAGATCGTGCCCGCGTTCGGCCTGTCCGCCGACGAGGGGCCGCGCGAGCCGAACTGGCCGAAGATCCGCTCGCTGCCGACGCTGACCCCGGGCGGGCGGGTCACCGCCGCCACCGCGAGCCAGATCTCCGATGGCGCGGCGGCGCTGCTGATCGCGAGCGAGGCGGCGGTGCGCACCCACAACCTGACCCCGCGGGCCCGGATAGACCACCTGTCGGTGCGCGGCGCCGACCCGGTCTGGATGCTCACCGCGCCCATCCCGGCGACCGCGCACGCCCTCGCGAAGTCGGGCCGGACGCTGGACGACATCGACCTGGTCGAGATCAACGAGGCGTTCGCGTCGGTGGTGCTCGCCTGGGCGGCCGAGACCGGCGCCGACCTGGACAAGGTGAACGTCAACGGCGGCGCGATCGCGCTCGGCCATCCGCTCGGCGCCACCGGCGCCCGGCTGATGACCACCCTGCTGCACGAGCTGGAGCGCACCGGGGGCCGCTTCGGCCTCCAGACGATGTGCGAGGGCGGTGGCCAGGCCAACGTCACCATCATCGAGCGCCTCTGACCGTGCCGACCAGGCGGCTGACCATGCGGCGCGGCCAGCCCGCGGGCGGTGGGCCGCCCGGCCGGGCGGCCCACTACCGAACGTGGTGAAGATCGGGAGGGCGGGATGACGCGGACCGACGGCGACGCGGCGGCGGCCGGGGTTCCCACCGGATCGGAGGAGCCGATCCGGGAGGTCCGGGTGGCCGCGCAGGGGCCGCGCTACGACGGCAGGTCGGTGGTGGTCACCGGCGGGACCCGGGGGATCGGCCGGTCCATCGCGCTGGCCTTCCTCGCCGCCGGCGCCGACGTGGTCGTCTGCGGGCGCAAGGAGCCGGACGCGCTGCCCGCGGTCGGGGGCCGCGCGGCGAGCTTCGTCGCCGCCGACGTGCGCGACGCCGGGCAGGCGCGGGCGGTGGTCGACGAGGCGGTCGGCCGGCACGGGCGCCTCGACGTGCTCGTCAACAACGCCGGCGGCGCGCCGGTCGCCGAGGCGGCCACCGTGTCACCGCGGTTCTTCGAGCGGGTCGTGGCGCTCAACCTGCACGCCGCGTTCTACCTCAGCCAGCCGGCGAACGCCGTCATGCAGGCCCAGGAGGACGGCGGCGCGATCGTCAACATCGGCAGCGTGTCCGCCCGGCGCCCGGCGCCCGGCTCCGCGGCGTACGCGGCGGCGAAGGCGGGGCTGGTCGCGCTCTCGGCGTCGCTCGCGCTCGAGTGGGCGCCGAAGGTGCGGGTCAACCACGTCACCGTCGGGCTCGCGAACACCGCCGTCGACGCGGGCGGCTTCTACGGCGAGGCGACCGCGGCGATCGACGCGGTCGTCCCGATGGGCCGGGCCGCCGTCCCGGCCGACGTCGCCGCCGCCTGCCTCTACCTCGCCTCCCCGCTCGCCGGCTACGTCACCGGCGCCGACCTCGAGGTCCACGGCGGCGGCGAGCTTCCCGGCTTCCATGTCGCGACCCGCGCGAAGGGCTGACCCTGGCCGGGCGCGACCGACCGTCTGGCGCGGCCGTCAGGCGCGGCTGTCGGGGTGGCTCGGGGCCGCGGAGAGGGCCTGGAGCACCTCGCGGGCGATGACGGCGGCGTGCAGGCGCCACATGCGGGCCGGCTCGTCGTCGGCCAGCCCGAGCAGCTCCCGCACGCGGTTCATCCGGTAGCCGACCGAGTTGCGGTGCACGTGGATGCGCTCGGCCACCGCGGCGCGGCTGCCGTTGGTCTCCAGCCAGGCGGCCAGGGTCTCCAGCAGGTCGGGGCGTTCCAGCAGCGGGCCGAGCTCGGCGCGGGCGAACGCCTCCAGCCGGCCGCGCGGCACGGCGAGCAGCAGCCCGGCCAGCCCCAGCTGGGAGTGCACCAGGATGGTCGCGTCCCGGCCGCTCAGGTCACCCCGGCCGTTCCTGCCGCTCAGGTCATGACGGTGGCGCAGCAGGGCGAGCACCGCGTCGGCCTCGGCGAAGGAGGCCGCGGTCTCGGCGAGGTCGTGGCCGTTGTCGGTGACGACCGGGCCGGCGGCGGCGAGCACCGGGCGGTCGGGCCCGACCATGCCCTGCAGCCGGTCGCGGATCCGGGCCAGCTCGCGCTCGACGTCGCCCGTGAGCACGGTCCAGCCCAGCTCGCCGTCCTGGGCGGCGCCGTTCTCGATCCAGGTCAGGCCGGTGGTCCAGGTCCGGCCGTGGCGGCCGTCGTAGTAGAACAGCGCGGCGGCGTGCGGGACGGTCAGGTCCAGGCCGAACCGGGCCGCGGAGCGCAGCAGCTCGCCGTGGCCGCGCGGCGAGCCGAAGCGCAGCTCGCTCATCAGCCGGCTGGCGCTCTCGGCGCGGGCCGCCGCCTCGGCGTCGTGGCGGACCGCGACGATCGCGAGCGCGGTGAGCGCGGCGCCGACCCGCTCGTCCAGCCAGCCCAGGTCGCTCTCACCGGGGTCGACGGCGACCAGCAGCAGGCCGACGTAGCGGGAGCCCGCCCGCACCGTCGCTCCCCGGCCGCGCCAGCCGTCCTCGCAGGTCACCTCCGTGAATCCCGGGCGGGCCAGCAGTGCCGGGACCCCGCCGACGACCCCGCTGGCGGTCGATGCCTCGTCCGGGGCGAGGCCGGCGGCCTCGGCGGTGGCCGGGCCGCTGGCGGCGAGCACGCCGCCGTGGACGTCGAGCAGGCGCACCGGCCGGCCGGTCGCGGACGCGATCGCGCGGATCATCGGCCGCCAGCTGTTGCCGGACAGGGCGAGCTCGGTCAGCTCCCTCGCCAGCTCCGCCGGGTCGCGCCGCGGCGGAGCTGGTCGCGGCGCCGGCACGGCCGGAGCCTGACGGGACGGCTGATGGGGCACGGAGATCACGTTAGGCGGACTGGCGATCATTTGCCGAGCGGGCAGAGGAAGGGCGAGAAGGTCGGGTTTCGCCACGGCGTCGCGTCCTCTCGAGGGCAGCAGGGCGGGATTCAGTGCCGACCTCGGTGTCGACGGCCGGCGACCTCGCTGTCGCCCTTGCTACCTCGGTGCCCCGGCGTCCTTGCTCGACCGGTCCGCCCCGGTTCGGGCACCGCTGTGAGAATCGCACGCGGATCGGGTCGTTCACGCAAACACGCTGGTGGGGACGACATTCTCACATCGGCCCTGCCCGCTGGGCGCGTCACCCAGCGTCTTGTCCGCCCGCTGGTCGCTCACCCCCGGCGGCCGGCGACGGGGAAACCGGGCTACCGGCGAACGGAGCCTCCCGGGAACGGAGCTAGGACTCGAGCCGCCGACCGACTGAGCCGCCGACCGACCGCGTTACCGAGGAACCGAGTTACCGCGGAACCGCGCCACTGTCCCAGTAGTCGAGCCGCGCCGCGACCAGATCATCGCGCAGCGTGAGTAGCCAGAGGCCGCGCAGCTCGAGCGGGCCGGCGGGCAGCGTCGCCGTCATGACGTAGGGCATGGCCAGCCGGTCGCCGGCGGCGACCGGGGCCTGGTCCGGGTCGGGGGAGTAGCGCAGGCCAGGGAAGGACGCCAGGAAGCCCGGTAGCCGTTCCCGGTAGGCCGCCCGCCCCACGCAGCCGCGGCCGTGCGGGGAGGCGTGCTCGTTGCGGAAGTCGACGGTCACGCGGGCGGCGATCGCGTCAGGGTCGCCGGCGTTCATCGCCGCGACGTAGGCCGCGGCCGGTGCCGGCAGCCCGCTCCAGCCGGCCCCGTGCGCCGCGCCGTCCGCCTCGCCGGCGTGGTCCACCTCGCCAGCGCCGTCCGTCTCGCCAGCGCCGTCCGTCTCGCCAGCGCCGTCCGTCTCGCCAGCGCCGTCCGTTTCGCCGGCGGCGTCTGGCTCGCCGGCGGCGTCTGGCTCGCCGGCGACGGCCGGCCCGTCCGCGCCGGTCGTTGACGGGCCGGTGGAGCCGGCGCCGGAGGCCTGGGCCGTCACGACGACTCCGGGCCCCACAGCTTGCGGACGGTGGAGAACACCCGCTGGTTGTGGCTGAATTCGATGACGTTGCCGTCCGGGTCGTGCACGGCGCAGATGTAGCCGATCGGATCCGGCATCTCCCGCGGCTCCCACCACAGGCTGCCGTTCGCGCGCGCTTTCGCGGCGATCGTGTCGATGTCCTCCCGGTTGGGGACCTCGATGCCGATGTGCGCGAACGGCTTCATGATGCCCTGCTGGGTACCGGCCGCCGAGTTGAACGCGGAGAGAACCAGCACGAACGGTGTCTCCCATTGGCCCGGGTTGGACAGCCAGGCGTTGCGGCCGTCGGCGTCCTCACGGGTGGCGACGACGACCAGCGGGGTCATGGTCGTGTAGAACTCGATCGAGGCGTCCAGGTCGCCGCTCGGCAGCGCGATGTGCGTCCAGCGGGGCTGGCTGATCTCGGAGCCGCCGGTCTCCGCCGGGGCGGCTACTGTCTGCGTCGAGTCGGTGGTCACCGGCGTCACTCCCCTTGTGGCCGGTGCTGAAGGGCACCGGTCGGTCGGCTCGTCGGGCCAGGCCCGCGTGGGGCCGGCCCCGGTGGATCGGGTCGGGTCAGGCGGGCGCGTCCCGCCGGGGACGGGGCTGGGCCGGGCCGAGGGCGGCCGCGCCACCCGACGCGCCGTCGCGTCGCGCCGGCGGGCACCGCCGAGACCCGGGTCGAGGACATAATCACTGCTGCTGTACCCCGTGGCATGCTCGCGGCACAGCCGGCCCGACCGGTCGCGGCCGGACCCCACGGCCCGACGCGCCGCCCGGCCGCCCGGCTGACCAGCCGCCGTCCCGTGCCCAGATGCTAGGAACTGCCACCGGTCAGGCCCGATGTGCCGTCAGCACAAATCGCCTCGACCGCGAACCCGCCCGGCGCACTCCTCGTCGCCGCCGCGCAACGGGGGCCGCCGTTCGGCGGCGGCCGGCCCGATCCGGCGGCCGGGCGCGCGCCCAGCCCTCCTGACCGCCTCAGGGAGCCCGTCTGTCGCTATGCGTGTCTTAGAGATTACTCAGTGACACAATCCCGGTCGTGGCGGCGGAAGCGGAAGGGGACCGGCCGTGAGCGAGCGGGACGCAGGCCCACGAGGCCCCCGGTGGCTCGGCGCGGCACTGGCGGCGCGGCGGTGGTACGTGGCGGCGCTGTCGCTGGCGGCCGGGGTGCTCGCGGCCCTCCTCCTGACGATCGGCCGGACCGACCGGCCGGGGTCGCCCCTGGGTGGCCCGCCGGGGGCGGGTGTCAGCGCGGGGGTCACCGTGCCGCCCGACCTCACGGTGATCGCTCAGCTGTCCCATGACGTGCCGCGGTTCAGCGAGCCGGACGAGGGTGCCCGCGTGGGGGTGGTGCCCGGGCGGTGGCGCGGCGGGGCGGCCGCGCTGCCGGTGATCGACAGCAGGCCCGGCTGGCTGCGGGTGCGCCTCGCCCAGCGGCCGAACTTCTCCACCGCCTGGATCCGGGCCACCGATGCGCGGCTGGTCACCAGCGCCTACCGGATCGAGGTCGACGTCACGGCGATGCGCCTGCGCCTCTACGAGCGCGACCGGCTGACCCTCGACGCCCCGGCGGGCGTAGGCGTGCCGGACAACCCGACCCCGGCGGGCGAGTTCTTCCTGGCGCTGTTCGCCGCGCCGCCAGGGCCCGGCTACGGCGACTTCATTCTGGTCACCTCCGCGCACTCGGAGACGATCACCGACTGGGACTCGTCCGGTGACGCGATCGTCGGTATCCATGGGCCGCTGGGCGCCGAGGAGGAGATAGGGACCACCGGTGCCCGGGTCTCGCACGGCTGCGTCCGGCTGCACCTGGCCGACCTGGCCAGGCTGCGCGCCGTGCCGGCCGGCTCCCCGGTGACGATCACCGGTGGCTCGACGCCCTGAGGGCTCCCTGAACTGGGCCCGGGCCCTGACCGGGAATGGCGGCGCTTCGCCCCTCCCGACACGCCGGCCAGCGCGATGTGGCTAACTAATTACACAGTGTAACTATCGTGCGCAGGGCAGTCGTGCCAATCGTGCCCCCGCCCAGCCTCGCGACGAGGTTCCCTGTCGCGGGTGACGGCGCGCGGGCAGTGTTCGAGGAGCTCATGTGCGTGTCGCCGGCAGACCCCGACCAGGAATCCGGAACTCCGTCATGGACGCGCGGCTGGCGGTGCCCGCCGCGCTCGCGCTTTCCGTGGCCACGGCCACGACGTTCACGCTGGCCGGGTCCCCGGCCAGCGCGGAGCCATCGTCCTCGCTGGCGCTGACGACCACCTCGTCGCCGGCGCGCTGGACCGCCCCGGGACAGACACTGACCCTCTCCTACGTCGTCACGAACAACGGGGAGCAGACCCTCTACGGCGTCGCCGTGCACAACGAGGCCGCCGGGGTCTCGGACGTCTCGTGCCCCGAGGGGCCGCTGCCGCGCGGCGCGTCGAAGACCTGCGAGGCGACCTACGTGACGACCCAGGCAGACTACGACCGCGCCTTCGTCACCGACCTCGCCACGGCCACCGGGATCGTCGAGTCCGAGGGTGTCACGGTGAGCTCGAACCCGTCGTCCCTCACCATCCCGGACGACAAGTTCACCCCGGCCCCCGACCTCGCGGCGGCCCCGCCGGCTCCCACGCCGACCACCCCGGAGGTCGCCCCGGCCCTGACGCCGGAGGCGGAGCCGACCAGGCCGGCGCCGGCCGGCGCCGCGCCCACCCCGGCCGCCACGCCGTTCGCGCCGCCGTCCGGTCCGCCTGACCCGGCCGTCCTGGAGCCCGCCCCGGTGGCGGGGCCAGGCCAGGCCGCGGGGCCGGCGCCGGTCGGCCCGGTCGGGCCGGCGCTGGTGCCCATCCCGATCCCGGTCCCGGTCCCGTTCCCGTTCGGGGACGGGGGCAAGGACGGAGACAAGGACGACGGCAAGGACGGTCCCGCGGCTGGCGGTGTCGGCGTCGGAGTCGTCGGGGTCGGCGTCGGCGGGGGTGCCGGAGCGCCCCCCGCGGGCGTGAGCCCCGTCGCGGGGGCGCCGGTCCCGGTCACCGGCTGACCATCTCCCGCGGCCCCCGGGGGGCCCGGCCCCCACGACCGTGCCCGCCTTCATGGCGATCAGGTGGTCGGCGTACCGGCAGGCGAGGTTGAGGTCGTGCAGCACGATCAC
>NZ_JADWYU010000240.1 GCF_016786325.1 Frankia nepalensis
CGGTGGCGGGGGGGGGGCCGGGGGGGGGGGGGGGCGCCCGGGGGGGGGGGGGGCGGGGGGGGGGGGGGGGGGGGGGGGGCGGGGGGGGGGGCCCCGGGGGGGGGGCCCGCGGCCCCGGGGGACGCCGGGCCCCTGGCCCCAGGGAAGGCGGGGCCCATGGCCCCAGGGGATCTCGAGGCGCACGGGCGGGGACGGCCGCCGGGACGGATTGTGGATCTCGACCACCAGCACGGCCGCCTCGCCCCTGGGCACCGCGCCGGGGCTGACGCGCAGCGTCGCTCGCGGCCGGGGCCGGCGCGCCACCGCCAGCGCCGCGATCAGCAGCGCGGCGAACGCCGCCGCCGCCAGCGCGGCGAGCTCGGCATAGCGCAGGACGGCCGTCCCGGCCGCCAGCGCGACGGCCGTGGCGAGCAGTCCCAGGCCGAGCGGAGTGATCCGGGTGACGGCCTCCGGCTCCGTCACCGCGACCGGGGCGGCGGGAGCGGCCGGCGGGGCGTTCTCGTCGACGCCCACCGGCTACACGCCCACGAGGCGACGCGGCGCCGGAACCGCGCGCATGACCTCGCCGACCACGTCCTCGGCCGTCACGCGCTTCAGTTCGGTCTCCGGGCTGAGCACCAGCCGGTGCGCGAGCACCGGGCCGGCGAGCGCCTTCACGTCGTCCGGGGTGGCGAACTCTCGGCCGGCGGCCGCCGCGCGCACCTGCGCCGCGCGCAGCAGCGCGATGCTGCCGCGCGGGCTGGCGCCGAGCCTCAGCACGTCGGGGATCCGCCGGGTCGCGGCGACCAGGTCGACGATGTAGCGCCGCAGCGTCGGGGCCACGTGCACGGCCAGGGTGCGCTCGCTGTGCGCGACGACGTCCTCCGCCCGCATCACCGGCGTCAGGTCCTCGACCCCGCGGCTGACCTGGCAGGCCTCCAGGATCTCCAGCTCCGCCTCGGTCCCCGGGTAGCCGAGCCGCAGCCGCATCAGGAACCGGTCGACCTGCGCCTCCGGCAGGGCATAGGTGCCGTCCATGTCGACCGGGTTCTGCGTCGCGACGACCATGAAAGGCAGCGGCACCTGGTAACGGGTCCCGTCGACGGTGACCTGCCGCTCCTCCATCACCTCCAGCAGCGCGGACTGGGTCTTCGGGGACGCCCGATTGATTTCGTCCCCGATGACGAGGTTCGCGAATACCGGACCGGGCCGGAAGCCGAACTCGCCCAGCCGCTGGTTATAGACGGTCGTGCCGGTGATGTCGGACGGCAACAGATCCGGGGTGAACTGGATCCGATGGGAACTGGCGTTCACCGACGCGGCCAGGCTGCGCGCGAGCGTCGTCTTGCCCAGGCCGGGAACGTCTTCGACCAGCAGGTGCCCCTCGGCGAAAAGGCAGATGACGGCGAGTTCGATCGCCTCCCGCTTGCCGCGGATCACCCGCTCCACGTTCGCGACGACGTCGGCGAACGCGGTCGCGAACGTCTCCAGCTCGGTGCTCACCTCGCGCCGCCCAGGTCGCCGCCGTGAGGAGCGCCGCTCCCGCGCCGCCCCCGCCCGGCCTCGCCGCCCCTGATCGCCGCGGAGCGAGCGGGGAGGGGCGGCCTGGTCGGCGCCCCTCGGCCGGCGGGCGCGCGACAGGCCTCCTGTGTCGCGGGCCCGAGGGCCCCAGCGGGTCCGGCGATTGCCACGGCCAACTTCCTCCTCGTTGACACGCCGCCGGAGCTCGGCCCGTGGGGCGGCGCCGGCGCGCGTTCGGGGCCCGCCCGGCGTTCGCGGGCGGTCGAGCTTCCACAGGTCGGCGGACCGGGACCGCGGCACGGGGTCCGCGGCGGACCAGCGGTACGGGTCCGCGGTGAGGGCGGGCCGCGCCGTCCGAGGGGGACGACCCGGCGCGACCCGCCCGCGGGCGGCGGGGGGAGCCGCCCGGAACCGATCCGGTGTGCGCGGCCGTGTCTCCACGGCCCGAATCGGTTCGCTGACTAGGACGAGGAACTCTTCGGGTTCGTTGTCCTGGTTCGCGAGGAAGTTGGGGCCGGGCTCGTCCTGGGGTGAGGCCAGCACGAACCGAACACAAGTGATCACATCTGGTCCGGAGATGATCGCAACCCGTCAGGGTGGCTGCTCGTCACACGAGCCGTGACGCGCATACCGCCCAACAGGCCAACGCCGGCCGGCCCAGCCGAGCCGGCTGGACGGGCCGGCGCGGCGGGCCGGTCCGGGCCGACCGGGCCGACCGGCCCGGCCGGGCCGGGGGCCGCCGGCCGCGAGCCATGGGATCACCAGGGCGCGACGGCCGGTTCCGCGGACGGCGGCCCGGGCGCGACGGCCGCCCTCTCGGACGACGGTCCGGGCGGAACGAGCCGGACTCGCCGGGCGACGTCGATCGTCGCCGCGCTCGCGCTGGTCGCCGTCGCGGCGACGGCCGCGTTCGGTCGCGGCGCCCGCCCAGTGACCCTCGACCTGACCGACGGAGGCGGCTGGCTCACGAATGAGCCGCTCGGCCTGTTGTTCCACGTCAACGGCCCGTCGGGCCGGGCCGACGCGGCCATCACCTTGCCGGGGGCGGCGGGACACCCCCTGGTCGTGATCACCGACTTCGTCCGCCCACCGACGGCGCGTCCCGGCTCCACGACCCGCGACGCGGCGGCGACGGAAGCGCCGGCCGCGCCGACGGGACCAGGCGCCACGACCTACCCGCTCGGCTCCGCCGACCCGGCGGGAGCCCCGGGCGGCCCGGCTGCCTGGGGCGACGAGGCGCCGCTGCCGGAGGGGTGGTCCTCAGACGAGGCGGAGGCGGTGATCGTCGTCGACACGGTGACCGGCACGGTGCGGCGGATCGACCCCTCGCTGCTGGAGATCACGGCGACCGTCGCCTATCCGCCGGGAACGATGGTCACCGCCGCGCACGGCGCCGCCTACACCGTGAACGCCGCCTCCGGCCGGGTGAGCCGGCTCGACCCGCGCACGCTGGCCGAGCTCGGCTCGCCGGTCGCCTTCCCGCCCGGGCTCGGCGGCGCGGCCCAGACCCCGGACGGCACGCTGTGGGTGCCGGTTCCCAGCGCGGGCACGGTCGTGCCGGTCCGCTCCGGCTCCCCGGCCACCCCCGTGGCGAGCGCGCCGGCGGGCCACCAGGTCGAGGTGATCGTCGCCGCCGGTTCTCCGGTGGTCGTCGACCGGACCGCCGGGACGGTGGCACGCCTGGCCGCGGACCACGTGGAGGCCGCCATCGGGCTGCCGGTCGCCGCGGGCGGCGGCGCGGCGCTGCTGGTCCAGGCGCGGACCACGTCCTGCCAGCCAGCCTCCGGGAGCGTCGCCCGCCTGGCGGGCACCCCGGGCTCCCGGTCCGGCTTCGCCGATCCGCCAGGGACCCCGGGCGCCGCCGGCCGGGCAGGGTTCCCGGATCTGGTGGGAACCCCGTGCGACGTGCTCGCGCTCGTCGATCCCGCCAGCGGGCAGCTGCTGCTCGTCGACCTGGCCGCCGGCGAGGTGAGCGCGGTCGCCCTGCCGGCCGTCGGCGACACCGCCGTCGACATCGCCGCGCTCACCGGCGCGGGCTCCGCCCAGGGCGGCGCCACGGCCGGCACGCCGGGCTCGACGGGAGGCCCGGCCGCCGGCGGGCGCCGGCTCGGCGCGCCGGCGTGGCACGACGGCCACGTCTACCTGCCGGACTCGGACGCCGGGGTGGTCTGGGACTACGTCCCGGCCACGGGTCGGTTCGCCGCCCCGGTGCCGGTCGCGCCGGCCAACGGGCAGGCGAAGATCACCGCGCAGATCCAGGACGGCCGGCTCTGGATCAACGACGAGGCCGGCCCGAACGTCGTCCTGGTCGACGGCGGCGCCCCTCGGCCGATCCTCAAGTTCGGCTCGTCGCTGCCCGGAGGCACCCGCACGGGCACGCCCAGACCGCTGCCCCCCGGGCCGACACCCGGTGCCCAGCGGTCGGTCCCGGCCGGCGACGGCTCAGGCGGCGGGGGCGGGCCGGGCAACGGGCGGGGCCAGGTCTCGCCACCCGGCTGGGGCCGGCCCGGCGGCGGCCAGGACGGCGCGGGCGGCCAGGGCAACGGCGGCGGCCAGGGCAACGGCGGCGGCGGCGGGCACGGCGGCCAGCCCGGCGGGCCGAACGGCGGCCGGCCGGATCCCTCGCCCGGCCCGAGCCAGCCGCCGACGACCCGGCAGCCGGAGCCCCAGCCGACGGCGACCCGCACCGTGACGCCCCAGCCGGAGCCCACCGGTACCTCGGGGCCGGAGCCGACCGCCGATCCCGGCGAGCCGGCCGGCGGCGCCGCGTCATGACCCGGCCCAGCCCTCGGCGAGAGCGCCGAGCGGGGACGTTCGCCGAGGCCCAGTCATCATCCGGACATTCACGAGCCGACGGCGCGGTCCCGGCGTACCGTCGTCGTCTCCGTCGCCCGTCGCCAGACGGGCCGGGCACAGGTCGGAGGCCGTCATGACGAGACGTGGGTCGCGGACCACGACGTCCACACCGGGGGCTCGGGCCGTTCACGATGCCCACGAGCGGCGGCGGGCCGGCGCCACCCGTGCCCTCCTGCTCGCGTCCGCCCTGGTCGTCGGCGCCCTGGCGGGCTGCTCCGGCGGCGACTCGCCGGAGCCGGGATCCACCGGCGGCCCGGCGACCACTCCGGCCACGGCCGGGAACCCGGCCGCGACGCCGGGCACGAGCTCGAGCCCCGGCCCGGCGCGGGCCCCCGCCGCCCAGGCGCCGAACTGGCCGAGCGACCCGACCTCGCTGACGCGAACGATCCAGCCGACGCCCCGGCTGGTCGAGGTGCGCGCGGCGCACAACGAGGAGAACGGGCTGAGCTTCGACCGGGTGGTCCTCGAGTTCACCGGCGGCCTGCCCGGCTACTCGGCCCGCTACGTCGACGAGGTGGTCAGGCCGGGTGAGGGTTCGGCGCTGGCGCTGACGGGGCCGTCCGACTTCGAGATCGTGCTGTACCCGGCGGCCGCGCACGACGACGCCGGGCAGTCCACCCTGCGGGCCCCGGTCGCCGGTGGTGGCGGCCTGCCGACGATCCAGCAGATCATGCTGGCCGGTGACTTCGAGGGCTACATCCATCTCGGCATCGGGCTGGTGGGGAAGGCGGGTTACCGCGTTACCGAGCTGACCGGCCCCGACCGCCTCATCTTCGACTTCGCGGCCCGGCCCACCGGCGCGCCCTGACGGCGGCGCCGCCGGCCGCCGGGGCCGGCCGGAACTTACCCGGACGGGTCTCAGCCGCCCGGGACGGCGACCGGCGCGCGGGCATTCGGGAAAACGCATTACGTTCGTCGAGTGCATCTTGGCCTGGTAGCACTGGTTGTCGACGACTACGACCCCGCGATCGCGTTCTTCACCGATGTTCTCGGCTTCGAGCTGGCCGAGGACTCACCGGCGGTGACGAACGCCGGCCACACGAAGCGATGGGTGGTGGTCCGGCCGCCGGGAGCCGAGACCGGAATCCTGCTCGCCCGCGCGGACGGCGACCGGCAGGCGGCGGTGGTCGGCGCCCAGGCCGGCGGGCGGGTCGGCTTCTTCCTGCGGGTGGACGACTTCGAAGTGGCCTTCCAGCGGATGGTTGCCGCGAACGTCACATTCGTCGGCGAGCCACGCACCGAGCCCTACGGCCGGGTGGTCGTCTTCCTCGACATCGCCGGCAACCGCTGGGATCTCATCGGCCCGGCCTGAGCACCGCCCACACACATCAATGGGTCAACCAATCACAACCAACACCCTCCACTATTGGTTGGCGCCATCCACGGATAGCGCCGGCCGCGCACGCGGAGAGTCGCCTCCCTGTCAGTTCGGGAAAAACTCGACGCCCTTGGCCGTCCTCGCCCCGAACCGGTGGTATCGATGACAGGGAAGACGTCCGCGCGCCTGGTCGCGCGGAGGTCGACCGGAACCCGCCCCGAGGTCGCCACACGGCCTTGACGAGTCGGCTCCCAGCAAGCCGGGAGCCGGGCGCTGGCGCGGCCTCTGGCTCCTGGTCAGCGGTGACGGCGGGGAGGGTTCCAGCACCGGCCGGCGAGTCGGCGACCGAGTTTGTCATACGTGTCGGATATACGACAGGAGACAACCAGCTCGGGCCGCCATGCGTCCTGAAGGAGGGACGCGCTGCCGTCCGACCACTTCGACAAGGTGACCGGGGGCAACGTGAGCTCACGCGCAAAGGCGGGCACCGCGCCCGCCGCGATCAGGCGCGGCCTGTTCGCGCGCCGTGAGACCGGGCCCGAGCCCCGGCGGGACGACGCCGCGGCCACGGGCCGGGGTTCTGGCGGTTCGCCGGCGGTGCCCGCGGCGCGGGCCGCGTCCGTTCCGGGCAGTCCGCTGCGCCCGTCGGACCCCAGCGAGCTGGGCCGCTACCAGCTGCTGAGCCGCCTCGGCGAGGGCGGCATGGGCACCGTCTACCTCGGCCGGTCACCCACGGGCCGGTGGGTGGCCGTCAAGGTCGTGCGCCCGGAACTCGCCGACGACCCCGAGTACCGGGACCGCTTCCGGCGGGAGGCCGAGGTCGCGCGCCGGGTGTCGCGCTACTGCACCGCCGAGGTGCTCGACGCCGTCGACCCACCGGACGGGCCGCCCTACCTGGTCACCGAGTTCGTCGACGGCCCGTCGCTGGCCGAGACGGTGGCGACGCACGGCCCGCTCTCCTCCGCGGACGTGGAGCGGGTCGCCGTCAGCGTGGCCTCCGCGCTCACGGTGATCCACGCCGCCGGCCTGGTGCACCGCGACCTCAAGCCGTCGAACATCCTGCTCTCCCAGTTCGGCCCGCGCGTGATCGACTTCGGGGTGGCCTGGGCGCCCGACAGCGTGACCGTCACCCGCGACCTGGTCGTCGGGACGCCCGCCTTCATGGCTCCCGAGCAGGCGCGCGGCGAGCGGGTCACCGCGGCGGCCGACGTCTTCGCCTGGGGCGGACTGGTGATCTTCGCGGCCACCGGCCGGCGACCGTTCGGGAACGGCGCGGTTCCGGCTGTGCTGTTCCGCATCGTGAACTCCGACCCGGATCTGGACGGGGTCGACGAGGCGCTCGCCGGCGTGGTGCGCGACGCCATGCTCCGCGACCCGGCGCGGCGGCCGACCGCCACCGAGATCGTCCTGAGGCTGCAGGCGCTCAGCGCCACCCGGCCCACCCCGCCGCTCGTGATCCCGAGCGAGCCGAACGGCCAGGGGTCCCCGAACGGCCTCCTCCCCGCCTCCGGCGGCCCCGGCGCCTCCGCCGGCCTCGACGACGCCGATGTCACCGGCGAGGCCGACGTGACCGGCGCGGCCGGCGGCACCGACGAGGCCGGCACCGCGGACGAGGCCGTCCGCGCTGGCGAGGCCGGCGAGACCATGGTGTCCGCGCGGACGCCCGGCGCGCGGGTGGTCTCGGCGGATCCCGCGGGGCCGGAAGCCGTCGAGGACGGCACACCCGCCGAGGACGTCCGGGAGACCGCGGACGCGGTCCCGGCGCCGGCCGGCACCGGGACCGACGCCGCCCAGGAGCGAGCCCCGGCCGAGCCGTCGGCGGCCACCGTCGAGGACGGCGCGGCCGGCGGCACCGACACGCCCGATACATCAGACACGCCAGACACGCCCGGTACGCCCGACGCGCCTGGTAGGTCAGACGGCCCCGAGGCCGCGCGGGAGCCGATGGCCCCCGGCGACCACGCGGCCGAGGCGGGCGACGACGGGGCGGCCGCCCAGGCGGGGCCGCCCGTCGCCGACGAGGCCCACGCCGGTCGCGGCTCCGGCGAGCGCGAGGGCGGGCCCCGCCCGGAGGCGATCGAGCACCGGACGCTGGTACTGAAGGGGGCGGGAAGCCCGGCGCGGACCATGGAGACCGTCGCGCTGCCCAGCCCGGCGGCCCGGCCGGGCTTCTACTCCGAGCAGCCGACCACCTCGGCCGACCTGGTCGTCGTCCGGGGCGACGATTTGGTCTCCTCCCGGGACACCCCGGGCCGGCGCCACTGGCTCGCCGTGACCGGGCGGATTCCCTGGACGACCGTCGTCAGCGTGTTCAGCGTGCTGGTCGCCCTGTCGGCGGTGACCGTCGCCGCCGTGGCGGCGCTCGGCGGCTCCCCGAGCCGGCCCGCCAGCACCGTCAGCGCGCTCGTGGAGCTGACCGTTCCCGCCGACCTGGTGGGGCTCACGTCCAAGGAGGCGGAGGCGCGGCTGCGCGCGCTCGGCTTCAGCCACGTGCGGCTCGAGATGACCCCGAACCTCAAGGAGAAGGGCACGGTCCTCGCGGTCCGGCCGGGCGGCGACAGCCGGATCGACTCGACGGACACGGTCACGCTCGTCGTGTCCGCCGGCATGGAGTCGGTCCGGGTCCCGGAGGTCGTCGGGCTGACGGAGGCCGCGGCGCGCTCCACCCTGCAGGAGTACGGCCTGACCGTCCTGGTGAAGGCGACCACCGGCCCGGCGGTGGTCGGCCGCGGCCGGGTCTCGGCCGTGGATCCCACCGCCGGCGTCCAGGTGCCCGCCGGCTCGACCATCACGATCACCGTCGTCGTCGCGGGCGGCGGGAGGACGCTGGCGACCATGCCGAACGTCGTCGGCCGGCCGGCCGACGACGCGCAGGCGGCCGTGCGCGCGGCCGGGTTCACCGACGTGGCCCTCACCTACGCGACGAGCTCGGAGACCGCCGGCACGGTGACCGCGACCGACCCGCCCGCCGGCCGGTCGACGGCGAAGAACACGACCGTGACCCTGACCGTGTCGACCGGCCCCGGCAAGACGGCCGTCGCCGACGTCGTCGGCCAGCCCGAGGCGGACGCGCGGGCCGCACTGGAGAAGGCGGGGCTGGTGGTCGAGACCGTGTCCGACACCGGGCCGACCACCGTCGGGCCGGGGCTCGTGCGCAGCGTCGACCCGGTGCCCGGTACCGAGCTGACGGTGAACAGCAAGGTGACGATCACCGTGGTCAGCCTCCAGGTGTCGGTGCCGAACACGGTCGGCGGCCAGCGCGCCCAGGCCGAGCGGACGCTCAAGTCCTACGGTCTCGTGGTCTCCGTGCGCCAGCAGGCGAGCAGCCAGCCCGCGGGCACGGTGCTCGCGCAGAACCCGCCGTCCGGCATGGTCCGGCGCGGGACGACCGTCACGATCACCGTCGCCGTGGCGCAGAACCCGCCGGACGGCGGCGGCTCCCCCGGCCCGGGCACCACACCGACCACGACGACCCCTCCGCCACCGGTCTCCACCACGCCCGCGACGGGGTCCTGAGGGCGCTCAGGTTCTGAGGGGCCCGGGTCCTGAGGGGGGCTCGGGCCGGGTGGCCGGGCGGAGGTCGCCCGTCGCCCGCGAGGAGCCGGGACGGCCGGCCGGACGCGCGTCGTCGCGGCGACGCGGCGGGCCTGGGCGCGGCCGGGGTCCCCTGACTGAGCCTGCTCGCTGGCCGTGCCTGCGCGGGCAGTACCTTCCCCACGGACAGTGCCGGCCCGGTGGGCATCTTCCCCTGCCCGCCGGCCAGCCGTCCGTCAGCGGTGATCGACGGGGACGGGCGGCGCGGGCCGATGATGATTTCCCGGGGCGGCCGGCATCGGCGATCCGGGCAGAAGTGTCGGACCACACCGGTAGCATTGCGACGCATTCAACTTCTGAATGTGACCAGCCGGGCGTGGGACGGCTCCTGCCGCTCGCGCGGCCCGGACGGAGATCCCAGATCTTCCCATATCGACCAAATAGTTGCGAAATGTACACGGAGGTTCTAATCTGACGCTCGGTCAAGAGGATGGTGTCAAGGCCTGGCTCGCCGTCCGGCAACCTTCGCGCAAGGTGCCCCAGGAACGACCTGATCGCCGCCAGTGACAGCTGACGGCGATAACGCGGATCTCCCGGGCCGGCCTGGTCACGGGGGTCCACCGAGGCCCCCGGAGGTTCACGTGCCGACGCCCGCGAATCCCAGCCGTACCGAGCTGCTGGCCATTCTTGGCGCCACGCCGGGAGCTTCGGCCACGGCGGCCTGCCGCTCCTATCTCGAACATCGTCGAAAGCTGCTGGCCGCCGACCCCGACCCGCGCCGGGCGGAGGTGCGCCGGCTCGACGAGGCGTTCGGCCGGCTGCGCGCGGCCGACGGCGTCGCGAGGCGTCTCGCCGACTACCAGCGGGCACGGGTCCGGATCGGCGTCGGGGCCGCGACCGTGACGGTCAGCCCGGCCGAGCCCGGCACCACCGCCGGCGACTTCCCGTTCCCCGGCGTCGACCGGGTGCACGTCCTGACCGCGTTCAATCCCCGTTCCCGGCGGCTGCGCCCGCATGAGAACGCCGGCCGGCAGCGGTCGCTGGCCGGCCAGGTCGCCGCGACCGGCCTGCCGTCCTGGCCCGCCGTCGGCGGCGCCGGCGGGCACGCGGAGCCGGGCATCGCCGTCGCCGGCCTCAGCAGGGCCCGCGCGCGCGCCCTTGGCGCCGAGTTCGAACAGGACGCGATCTTCGAGTGGACGCGGACGGCGTGGTCGCTCGTGCCCTGCGACGAGCTGGTCGAGCCGCGCGAGCTCGGCTGGGAGAGCGTCCGCGTCGAGACCGCGCTACCCGACCCGCTCCGGGCGCCGGCCACCGCGGCCCAGGCGGACCGGACCCGGGCGGAGGCCGAGGAGGAGGCCGCGATCGCCCGGGCGCGGGCGCGCGCGGCGGAGCCGGCCAACGCCGAGGCCGCGGCGCCGGGCGAACCGCCGCCGGTCCCGGAGCCGGGCCAGGCGGCCGGAACCACTCCGGAGCCCGGGCCGGCGCCCACCGGGCTGGCGGGCGAGATCGCCCCGGCCCCACGTGACCTCCCGGCCTCGCGGGGCGGCGCCGGTGAGTGACGCGCTGGCCTTCAACACGGGCCTGCCGCTCGCCGCCGAGCTACGCGCGCACGTCCTGCGCCGGCTGGGCGCGGAGGACGACTGGGTCGGCCGTGGTCCCGACGGGACGGGGCTGACCTGGCGGCACAGCGAGCTGGCGACCTTCCTGGAGCTGCTGGCGGTGCCGCGCGGAGCCTCCTCGGTCGCCGTCCTACGGGTGACGACACCGGTCTCGACGATCGGGGACCCGGCCCGGGCCGCCGCGCTGTGCGAACGGCTGAACGACGCCTGCACGCTGAACCGCTGGATGGCCGGCCCCTGGCCAGCCATCCCCGACCCCGTCGACCTGGACGACGATCCAGACGACGACGAGGCGCAGGACAGCTCGGGATGGGACATGCGCCTGCCCGGTCAGACCGGCCCCGTCGACCCACCGGCGCCCGCCGGCGTGGCGGACGCCGGGGGCGCCTCGAACGTCGAGGACCTGGCAGCCCCGGCCGCCGGCGAGCCGGTCCCGTCACCGGACGAGCCGGACGAGCCGGACGGGCCGGCGAGCGGGCAGGACGCCCAGGAGGCCGAACCGGACGGCACCGCCGTCGAGCCGGGCGTGCTGTATCTGTCCTGCTCGTTCGTCGTCGGCCGACGCGATCAGCCGCGGGAGTACGACGAGGAGGACGACGAGGACGAGGACGGCGACACCGGGGACGACGCACCGGACACGACGGGGCTCGCCCAGCTCGCGGTCGCCACGGTCGGGGCGCAGATCGCGACGGCCGTCGGCGCGCTGGCCGCCGGCCTGCACGACGAGGTGGCCGGGGTGCCGTACCTGGTCCGCGGCGACGACGGCGCCGTCCGGCCGAGCCGGCACCGCGTCGTCCACTACCTCGACGCGCTGCACGCGGGCGCCGAGACGGACAACACCCCGCTGTGGCGCGGGCTGCTGACGGCGTTCGACGAGCTGCGCTACGACCAGGAGGCCGACGGCGGGCCGGTGTGGGGCGCCGGCGACGGGCGTGGCTTCCGGTGTGAGGTCCCGTTCGGCTGGGGCCCGTTCCCCCCGGGGCCGGACGACCGGCCCGTCGACGTCGTCGCGGCCCGCGAGCCGGCGGGCCAGGGGGCCCTGACCAGCCTCGTGCAGGCCAGCCGGCACGACCCGCATCCGGAGGCCGGCGAGGGCCTGTACCTCACCATGCGCGCGCCGGTGATCGTCCCGGGGTCCGCGTCCGACCGGCGAAGGCGGGCCGACGGCTCCGCGGGCGACGACGTCGCCCACCTGCTGGCGGCGCTCAACGGCCAGGACGCGCAGGACCCGGGCGCCGGGCACGGCATCGGCGCCTGGGTCCTGCGCGACGACGCTCCCACCTGGGTGGTGTTCCTGCCGAACGCGATGGCCTCGGGCCACCCGGCGACGACGGTGGCGGTGCTGCGCGAGGTGCTGCTCGCCGCCGCCGGGGCGTCGCTGCTCGCCCGCCGGGTGCTGCTCGCGGACGAGGAGCTGACGGCGCTCGACCGGCGCCCGGTCGGCCCGGCCTCGCTGCGGCCGGCCGGCCTGGCGTTCGCCGCCGACACCACCAGCGGCGACGAGCCGGCCCTGACGCTGGACACGCTCTACGCCGGGCTGGTCGGCCCGGACGTGGAGTGGTCCGTGCTCGGGGACGCCGGCTTCGACTGGTGGCCGCACCGCGGGCGCCAGCGTGTCCGGGTGACGCCGCGCCCCGTCCCCGACGGGCGCCGGGCCGGCTCGCTGCGCGTCTCGACCGAGGTCGCCAGCGGCGCGCGGGCGACGCCGGAGGTGCTGCGGCTGCTCGCGCGGCGCAACGCGGCCGACGGCTGCTCCACCCTGGTGCTCGACCCCGGGTCCGGGACCGTGGAGACGGTCGCGCGGTTCCACGTCGGGCCGACGCCGTGGACGCCCGATCGAACCTGGGCGCGGCTCGCGGCGATCTACCAGCTCGTCCGCGCCGAGCAGGCGGCGGCGGAGCTCACCGGCCTCGGCGGCCCCAGCCGTGGGGCCGTCGCCGCGGCCTCCGCGCACCCGGTCAGTGGCCCGCGGCCCAGCCGGGACGTCCTGTTCGAGGCGCTGCCCGACATCCGCGCCGGGGCGCGAGAAACCACGGGCGAGGGCGACTGGCCGCGCCCGCTCGTGCCGCCGCTCGCGCTGACCGCGCTGATGGCGCCGCCGCATCGGGTCACCGGCCACCGCCCCGGACGCGCGCTCACCGCCGAGTGGTGGACCCGCTCCTTCGACCCGTCCGGGGTGGCCGCGCGCTGCCGCGCCGAGCTGGACAGCTTCGACCACCCGGACCTGGGGCCGGGAACGCGGGTACGGACCTGTCTCGACTACCTGCCCGGCGACGTCGACGAGCGCGCCGCCTGGTGCAACGACCGCAACCGCGCGCTGCTGGCCGACGCGGCGGCCGACGACCTGACCGTCGTGGGCGGCTGGGGCCTCGACGACACCGACACGCCCTGCCTGACCACCTGGTTCTTCCCGGAGACGCTGCTGGGCGACCATCCCGACGAGGTCGCCAGCGCGCTCGCCCGGCTGCTGCGCCACCAGCAGTGGATCGTGTTCGTGAGCCTGGCCGACTCGCCGGTCACCCCCGTGACGGACGCGCGCACGGCCGCGGAGCTCGCCGCCGGCCTGCCGTCGATGTTCGGCGCGCTGCGCTCCGTGCTCGACTACCCGGCCGGCCTGTCTCTCACCGCCCGCGCGCCCGGCACAGCCCACGACTTCGTGGACACCGCCCACGGCTCGGCCGCCACCGCCGACGGTTCCGCCGCCACCGGCGAGGGCGGGGCCGGCGCGGGGGCCGGCGGCGGCCAGACCGCCGACCAGGGCACGGTCGTGGTCGAGCTGGCGCGCCCGTACACCCCGCCGGCGCATGAGGAGCTGATGAGCTGGCCGCGGCTGGCCCAGCCGACCAGCGAGCCGGGCCGGCCCCGCCTGCTCACCCGCCTCGAGCTGCCCCTCGACGGCCTGCGTGGCCCGCTCGCGCTGCTGCTCGCCACCCTGACGGCCGGGAGCCGCACGTGGCTGCCCGACCTGGGCGGGTACGCCGAGCCGGGCGTGGGCGGCCAGCGCCCGCTGACCGTTCCCGGGCGCCTCGGGAACTCGTTCCGGGACGCGCACGTCCGCGACGCGCTCGGCCGGCTCCTGTTCGACGGCCAGATCGCGGACGACGGGGCCGGCACCGGCTTCCTCGTCCTGGCCGAGCCGGAGCCGCCCGCCGGGCCCGACGCCGTCCCCGCCGGGACGCTCCCCGAGAGCCGACCGGACGCCGGCCAGGCATCCGAGGCCCAGGCCGGGTCCCCGGAGGCCGGCACGGCCGGGTTCACGCTCGCCGACGAGCTCGGACTGGCCAGCCACGGGCCGCGCACCGTCGCCCGGCTGGCCCCGCCGTACCCCGGCGACCACCCGTTCTATGGCTCAGGCGTGCTGGTTCTCGACACCCACCTCGACCCGGGCCTCACCCGGCCAGGCGGTCTCGACCCGTTGGGCGGTGGCGGTTCACGGCCGGACGCCCACCAGTCCGACGACGCCGAGCTGGCCACCGCCCTCACCCTGATCGCGGGGTCGGCCCCCCAGCCCACCTGCGGGGCCTGGATCGCGCACGAGCAGACCGGCACCCTCACCTACCGGATCTGCCTGCCGCCCTCCTGCCTGCTCTGGCCGGCGCCGGAGGCGGTCGGGTCGGTCCTGCACGCGGCCTGGCACGTCGCCATCGCCCAGGTCCGCGCCGCCGCCCGCCTGCTCACCGGCACCGCGCCCCAGCCGTCCGCGGGCGGGCCGGCGAACTGAGCGCACTGGGCGTCGACGCCCACCGGCCTCCTCGGCCAGCGCACGTGCGGCTATCCAACAGTGAGCACGTGCGGCTATCCAACAGTGAGCACGTGCGGCTATCCGGCCGCGAGGAGGAGCGCCCCGGCGATGGGGCCGCCGCCCACGCCGACGGCGGCGACCTGGTGGCGGGCGACCTGGCGTTCGCCGGCCTGGCCGCGCAGTTGCAGGCAGGCCTCGTGGACGATCCAGTAGCCGTGCATCCGGCCCGCGGAGAGCTGACCGCCGTACGTGTTGATCGGGAAGGAGCCTTCCAGCGCGATCCGGCCCGGGTCGGCCACGAACGGGCCGGACTCGCCGTCGCCGCAGAACCCGAAGGCCTCCAGCCAGGCGAGCGTGAGGAACGTGAACCCGTCGTAGAGCTCGGCGAAGTCGACGTCGCTCGGCCGCAGCGCGGTGCGTGACCACATCTCGGCCGCGGCGTCGGCCGAGGCCATCTTCGGGTAGTCAGGCCGGAAGTACCAGCCGCCGGGGCCGGTGGAGCCTCCCATCGCCTCGATCCGGACGGGGTGCTCGCAGGCCGACGCGTGATCGGCTGCCGACACCACCAGCGCCACCGAGCCGTCGATCGGGACGTCGCAGTCCAGCAGCCCGAACGGATCGGACACCGGCCGGGCGGACAGGTAGTCGTCCAACGTGATCGGGCTCCGGTAGACGGCCAAGGGGTTCAGTCCGGCGTTGCGCCTGCTGTTGATGGCCAGGGCGCCGAGCTGCTCCTTCGTGGTGCCGTACTGGTACATGTGCCGGCGGCAGTGCAGCGCCAGCCAGTTCGCGGCGGAGTAGGCACGATGGGTCATGAGCTGGGCCAGGCCGCCCGCCTGGCCGTCCCGGGCCGGGTAGGCCCGGGTCGACGAGGTCCGCGCCGCGGGAGCCTCGTCCGCGGTCGCTCCGCTCAGGTGGTTGGCGTCGCCCCCCGGCAGGACGACGCCGCCCAGCATCTGGACCGTGCGGTAGACCAGCACGTGCCGCGCCTGGCCGGCGGCGACCGCCCGCACGGCCGCCATGACCGGCGCCAGCAGCGCGCCCGCCTCGAACCCGCCGCCTAGATAGGCCGGCGCCAGTCCCAGCGCGGCGCACGCGTCCCGCGGAGGTGTCTCCCCCAGGGTCGCGACGCCGTCGATGTCGGCGGGATCCAGGCCAGCGTCCGCGATCGCCCGCCGGGAGGCCTCCACCGTGAGTTCCAGGCCCGGGATGCCGGTTCGTCGACCGATCCGCGAGATCCCGATCCCCGAGATGATCGCGCGGCTCTCCGGCAGTTCGGTCATGCGGCGACGCTATGCCCGAGACACGGCACCGTCACGCGATCGAGGGTGGAATGGGCGACCACCGAAGCCGCTTGCCGCCAAGGCCGCCCTGCCGTCAGCCAAAGCCGCCTTGCCGCCCAGAGGTGCGCGAGGCCGCCCAGAGGTGCGCGAGCCCGGCCAGCCGCCATACGGTCGAGGGCGCCCCGCCACCCATCCCCATCGCGCCCGGAGGCCACATGACGACGCCGGCGGTCAACGCGGGCAGCCAGCTCCTGGTCCACCGGTGCGTGGACTGCCGGCGCTGGGTCTACCCGGAGGCCGAACGCTGCCCGGTCTGCGCCGGGCCGCTGGCGGCCGAGCCCGTCAGCGGGGAAGGCACGGTCTTCACCTACACCGTGAACCACCACGCGTTCCAGCCGGCCATCCCGGTGCCCTATGTCATCGCCATCGTCGAGCTCGCCGAGCAGACGGATCTGCGGATGGCCACGAACATCGTGGGCTGCCCGCCGGACGAGGTCGCCGTCGGCATGCCGGTCCGCGTCGCCTTCGAACAGCGCGGCGACATGCTCGTGCCGGTTTTCGAAAGGGCCTGACGAGACGGACCGCGGCCGCGCCGGTCGGCGTGGGAGCCTTTCGTAAGAAAGCGCCCTTTTAACGAGAAATGAGCCATCCGGGTCGGCAGAGCGGGCGGGTACTCGGAGTTCGCCGGTCACGGACGAGCCGGGGAGTTCGCCGGTCACGGACGAGCCGGAACACCGTCGGCCGCGGCCTCAGGCTCTGACGACGTGGCGGGCGATGTCGTCGACATGTCGTTCGATCCGCCGCAGGGTCGACAGGATCTGCGCGGGCAGGTCCGGCTGGGCGCGGGAATCTGGCTGGCCGCGGCTCGGCCGCCGCGTTCTGGTGTCCGCGGGCGTCCGACGAGCGGCGTCCTCTCCCGGGGGCCGCTTGGCCGCGAGGTCGGCGTCGGCGTCGGCCGCCGTCGGCGACGGCCCGCTCCCGGCAGCGCCGGCGGGAGCCGAAGCGCCGCCCGGCTCCGGGTGGCGGGCGCCGAGCAGCACTCTGACCAGGTGGTCCTCGGCCCAGCCAAGCGCGCGGGACACGGCGAACAACGTCGAGTTCTGCACCCGCCGCGCGCCGTTGCCGCGCTGCAGGACCCGCAACGTCGCCACCGACACGCCGGCCGCCAGCGCGAGCTCCGCCTGGCTGAGGCGGCGGGCCGTCATCCGCTCGTTGAGCGCGGCGGCGACGGCGGGCCAGTCCTCGCGCACCGCGTGAAGGTGCCGCTCCCCGTCTTTTGTCATAAAGCAAACAATACCGTGCACAACGGGCCGCTGATCAGCGGGTTCTCCGAAGAGTACGCGCGCCGGCACCCACCGCCGCCAGGCCGCCGCGCCGCCCGGCGAGCCGGCCGGCGCGGCCGGCCCGCCAGGCCTGCCGGCTCGCCGGCCGCGCCAGGACCCAGCCGGGCCAACGCCGACCGGAGCCAGCGGAGGCAGGACGCGGCAGAGGTCGCCGAGGTCGCGCAGGTGGCGGGTGGCGGGAGGCGGGAGACCACGCGGCCGGGTCAGGACGCCGCGCCGTCACCGGTCAGGACGGTCTCGCGGGCGGTGGCGGCGGCCGGGTAGCCGAGCCGGGCGAACCGGCGCTGGTAGGAGGGGCTCCAGATGAGCCTGAACAGGATGCGCGGGACGAACGGCACCGTCGCCAGCGCGTCGGCCCGCAGCTTGGGGTCGGCGGCGCTCGCCAGCCAGCCGTACAGCACCGGGATGTCGCGGCGGCTGATTCCCTGCTGCACTTCCTCGTCGATCCGCGCGAACTCCTCGGGCGTGAAGTGCTCCATGATCAGCGGGAAGCCGATCGCTTCCTCCTCGTCGAGGTGCGCGCCGATGAGGGTCTGCAGCTCGGCCAGAATGCCGGCCCGCTCGGGAAGGGTGATGCTGGTGTCGCCGGCGAGGCGCAACAGGGGGTCGATCTCGGCGTGCTGCGCCTCGAGCCGGTCCAGCCCGGCGACGGAACGCGGCGCCCGCGCCCGCAGCGCCGGCCAGAAATGCGTGTCCTCGGCGGTGTGGTGGTGGTGCAGGATGTTCAGCGTGAGGGCGATCTGGTCCTCGATGAGCGCGGCGTGCGCGACATCCCGGGGCGCCCGCGCCACGGCGGCCAGCCGGCCGTATTCGACACGCATGCCGTTGTGAAGGAGCCGGATCGGCAGCAGGTCCTTGGCCGTCAGCATGGTGCCCGTCCCATTCTTTAGATCGGTTTCCTGTTCACCTCCCGGGGGCGGGGGGGGCGCCGGGGCGCCGGCCCCGCCCGCGGGGGGGGGGCGGCGGGGCCCCGCCCTATTTTTTCGTGTGGCTGCTGCGCCCCGCGCGGGGGGGCCCGGGCGGGGGGCCGGCGGGCCCCCGGGAGGGGGGTGCTCGAAGCATCACCGGCGCGGGACCCGCCGTACTGCCTCTGTCGCCCGCGGGACCGCCTTCGCGAGCCGATTGACGTGCTAACACCACCGGCCCCGGGAGGTGCCTGGTGTGCCGCCGCGGGGGCGCGCTCCGGGCCGCCCCGCGCCCGGCCTCGCGGTCGCCCCGAGCCCACGCCCACCGGCCGGGCGCTCCGGGACAGAAGTGACGCGGCGGGCGGTAAAAGTCCGTAGGCGCGGAATAAGACCCGAGGTGCGGGATACCGAGTCCACTACGGCCGGTGGCAGCCAGGTCGTAGCCGTCGTAGCTACTGTGCGTTGATGGTCCGCCTCGACCGGCCCACCCGGGCCGCCCCGGCCGACCGGTGGCTGATCGCGTCGATCCTGACGCTGGTCACCGCCGGGCTGCTGTTCGCCGGGCTCGCCTGGGACACGGCGACGGGCACGGGCGTCGTCCGCGCCGACGTCCGGCTGTCGCGCGACGTCATCGGCCTGCGCGCCGGCTGGCTGACGCCGCTCGTCCACGTCGTCACCAACCTGGGCTACGGCCTGGTCGTCTATGCCGTCCTCGTCGCCCTCGGGCTCGCCGTGTGGCGGCGGACCGGGCGCTGGGCGCCGCTCGCCGGCGCCGCCGCGCTGCTCGCCGCCGGCCAGCTGGCACGTCTGGCGATCAACCGCGCGGTCGCCCGGCCCCGGCCCCCGTCGGTGAGCTGGCTCACCGAGCCCTTCGGGTTCTCCTACCCGTCGGGGCACACCGTGACGGCGACGATCGGGTACGGGCTCGCCGCCGGCCTGCTTCTGCGGCTGGTGCCCCCCACCCGCCGCGCGGTCGCGGTCATCGTCGCGTCGGCGGCCGTGCTCGCGGTCGGGGTGGGGGTTTCCCGGGTCTACCTCGGGGTCCACTGGCCCAGCGACGTCCTCGGCGGCTGGGCCTTCGGGCTGTTCTGGCTGGCGCTGGCCGCGACCGTCGGCCGGCTGCGCCGGCGCGCCCGCCCGCCGGCCGCCGAGGATCTTCCACCGGACCGCGGCGGCCGCCGCCGGGCACGTGCCGCACTATCGCCGACCAGGCGGGTAGGGGGTTCAGGTCTGGACGAACAGAGGAGGCCGCAGTGACTGCCCTAGTGACCGCGGATATGGACGTCGGACGGCTCTTCGCGACCACCGGCCCGTTCGCGACCCTCTATCTGGGTTTGACGGATCAGCTCGCCGAGATCGAGCCGCGGCGGGCGCTTCGGTGGCGCCGGCTGCGTGACCAGCTGGACGCGGCGGGAGCCGCGCCCGCGGATCTGTGCGCCCTGGACGACGCGGTGATCGCGGTGGGACCAGAGAACACCGCCTTCGCGGCGTTCGCCGCCGACGGCCGGGTCGTCTGGTCACGGCGGCTGCCCTCGGATCTGGACGACCGGGCCGTCTGGGGACCGTTGCCCTGCGTGCTGCCGCTGCTCGCCTACGAGCAGAGCATCGTGCCCCACCTGGTGGTGCTCACCGACCGGACCGGCGCCGACCTGCGGGCGGACATCGATGGGGTACGCATCCTCGCCCAGGTCGAGGGCAGCGACGACGAGATCGAGCGCAACGCTCCCGGCGGATGGTCACAGCGGCGTTTCCAAGACCGCGCCGAGGACTCCTGGGCGCACAACGCCGGCAAGGTCGCCGAGGCGGTGACCGCGCTGACGGAGCAGGTGAACGCCGCGCTGGTCGCCGTCGCGGGCGACGTGCGGGCCGTCCAGCTCCTGCGCGAGCAGCTGCCGGCCCGGGTCGCGCCGCTGGTGCGCCAGCTCGACCACGGCGCGCGGCATCCCAGCCGCGGTGACCGGCTGCGCGACCAGGAGATCCACGACCTGGTCGACGCCGAGGCCAGGACCAGCGGCGACGCGCTGCTCGCCCGCTTCGTCGAGGACCGCGCTCACGGCCTGGCGGCCGACGGCGCCCGCGCGACCGTCGAGGCGCTCACCCGGTCGGCGGCCCAGACGCTGCTCGTCGTCGACGATCCCGGTGACGATCGGGTGGCGTGGTTCGGCCCCGAGGCCGCCCACCTCGCCACCGATCCGGGAACGCTCGCCGGCCTGGTCACCTCGCCGACCGCGGGCAGGCTCGCCGACGTGGCCGCGCGCGCCGCCCTGGGCACCGGCGCCGGCGTCCACGTCCTCCCGCCGGGGGCGGCGAACGGGCCGGCGGAGGGTCTCGGAGCGCTGCTGCGCTACCCGGCGGCGAGCGGGTAGCGCCCCGGGAGCCGGCCGGCGGCGAGCGGCGTCCCGGCCGGAGCGCGGACTGAGGCGACGGCACGAGGAGGTGGGTGGCGTGACCTTCCAGAACGGGGCGGATCTGGGCCGGCGGCCCGTGCGTGGCCCGGCCGTCCCGGTGGAGATCCAGGCCGGGCCGGCGCGCCTGCCCGGCGAGCTCACCGTGCCCGACGGCGCCGGTGGCCTGGTCGTGTTCGCGCACGGCAGTGGCAGCAGCCGGCTGAGCCCGCGTAACCGCGCCGTCGCCGACGAGCTCACGGACGCGGGGCTGGGCACGTTGTTGTTCGACCTGCTCACCCCGGACGAGGAGACCGACCGCGCGAAGGTGTTCGACGTCGGCCTGCTCGCCCGCCGGCTCCTCGAGGTCACCGACTGGCTGCGCGACGAGCGTGTCGCGCGGCTCCCCGTCGGCTACTTCGGCGCCAGCACCGGGGCCGCGGCCGCGCTGTGGGCCGCGGCGGAGCCCGGCGCCCGGGTCGGCGCCGTCGTCTCCCGCGGCGGCCGGCCCGACCTGGCCGCCGAGCGGCTGCCCGCGGTGCGCGCGCCGACGTTGCTCATCGTCGGTGGCGCCGACGACCTCGTCCTGGAGCTCAACCAGCGGGCCCGGGAGCTGCTGCGCGCCGAGAGCCGGGTCGCGGTCGTCCCGGGGGCCACCCATCTGTTCTCCGAGCCCGGCGCCCTGGCGGCCGTCGCGGGGCTGGCCCGCGACTGGTTCATCCGCCACCTCACGGCCACGGGACCGCCCTCCGGCGGCCGAGCCGTGGGCGCCTGACCGGCGTCGCCGGGCGCCGCGCCGGTGGCCCGCCCGGGCCCGCCGTCGGCCTCACTCTGGGAGCACACCTCGGCGACCCGGCCCGGCGGCCTCACCGCGCTCGCCGATCTCGGTCGCCTCCGGGTAGTCGCCGGCGACTTGCCACTGGGCACGATCTGACGATCCCCGCACGCCTCGTGTCCGCCAGGCCGGCCCGCCGCGGGAGCCGACGACAGCCAGCGGCCGGCCGGTCGCGGACCGACACGTTCTTCACCATTTCGATGGAATTTGCATTGTTATTTCTCGGTGGAGGATGTTGGCGCGCATTGGCCCAGCCGCCACCCTTGACGAACAACAAGCAGACCCTTTCCTCAACAGGAAACTTCCCCCGCCAGCCCGCCGACCAAGGTCGATAGCCTGCCCACGCAGCGGTTCTTCGAGGGGGGGAAATCCGAGGAGGAAAATGGTCGGCATCATCGGCGCGGGCTTCGGGCGGACCGGCACGCTCTCGCTCAAGACGGCACTCGAGCAGCTTGGTTTCGGCCCCTGCCACCACGGCTACGACCTGATGACCCAGCGGGAGGCCGTGCCCGAATGGCTGAGCGCGGCCGAGGGCGGGCCCGTCGACTGGGACGCCGTCTACGGCCAGTACAAGGCGACCGTCGACTGGCCGGGCGCGCGGTTCTGGCGGGAGCTCGCCGAATACTACCCAGATGCCCCGGTCATTCTCACGGTACGCGACCCGGGAGAGTGGTATGAAAGCGTGAGCAACACACTCCACCAGACGCGGCTACGAATTCCGGCGGAGCTGCCGCCCGAGGTCGCGCCACTCATCAGGATCCTCGACCTGGTTATCTGGGACGGCACCTTCGGCGGTCGGTTCGCGGACCGGGACCACGCCCTGCGGGTGTTCGCGGAGCACGACGCGGCGGTCCGGCGCGAGATCCCGGCCGACCGCCTGCTCGTGTTCGACGTCGCCCAGGGCTGGGAGCCGCTCTGCTCGTTCCTCGGGATTCCGGTCCCGGCGGATCCCTTCCCGCGCGCCAACGAGTCGGGCGGGTTCGAGGCCGAGCAGCGGGCCCGCCTCGCCGCCGCGTCCCTCCCGACCGGGTTCGGCCCCGCCCACTGACACCCAGGGCCGCCCC
>NZ_JADWYU010000241.1:0-16937 GCF_016786325.1 Frankia nepalensis
CGCCCGGTGGGAGACCTGCACGCCCTTGGGCTGGCCGGTCGAGCCGGACGTGAACAGCACGTAGGCCGGCCGGTCGAGCGCGGCGGGCGCGTCCGCCGCCGACAGCGACAGCGCGCCGGCCCGGCCCGCGCCCACGCCCACGCCCGCCGCTCCAGCCGCCAGCTCCGCCAGGCCGACCGGCGTGACACCGTCCGGCGCCTCCGCGGCCCCGTCGGTGATCAGGACCGCGAAGCCCGCGGCCGCCGCGATCCGCTCCTGGCGCGCGGCTGGCTGGTCCACGCCGACGGGCACGTACGCCCCGCCGGCGGCGAGCACACCGAGCACCGCGGTCACCTGCTCCGGCCCCTTCGGCAGGCGTACCCCCACCAGGTCGCCGTGGCGTATCCCCCGGGCCGCGAGCCCGCCGGCGACCAGCCGGGCACGCTCGGCCAGCTCCCCGTAGGTGAGCGTGCCTGGCGGCGACCCGGGCGAAGGCCGCCCGCCGGGCCCGGACGGGTCCCAGCGCAGCGCGACGCGGTCGGGGTCGCTGGCCGCGCGGGCGAAGAAGCCCTCGTGCAGCAGCCGGGTCGAGGGCGGGCCGGCGGTGTCGTTGACGGCCGCGCGCACGGCGCGGACCGGTTCCAGGAGCAGGTCGGCCACCGGGGCGTCCCAGGTCTCGCCGCCGGTGGCGAGGCCGCGGACCAGCGCCGCGAACGCGGCGAACATCGCGTCGACCAGGCCGGGCGGGAACTCGTCCTCACGGGCATCCCAGTTGACCAGCAGCCCGCCGTCGAGCTCGGTCACCTGCGCGTCCAGCAGCACCTGCGGACCCTGGGAAATGATCCAGACCGGGTCGCCGAACCGCTCGCGCACCGACGGCGCGAACAGCTCGCCGAGGCTGAGCGCGCTGGTGAACACGACCGGGGCGAGCACCTGCGCGCCGGTCTGGCGGCTCAGGTCGCGCAGGATCTCGACGCCGGAGTAGGCGGCGTGGGCCGCGTCCGCGTGCAGGCGGGCCTGCAGCCCGCGCGCGCGGGTCGCGAAGTCCGCGGGCTCGGTGAGGTCGACCTCCAGCAGCACCGAGCTGGTGAAGTCGCCGACGAGCAGGTCGACGTCGGGGTGCACCGGTTCGCGGTCGAACAGCGGGACGTTGAGCAGGAAGCGCCGCTGGGCGCTCCAGCCACCAATGATCTCCGCGAACGCGGCGGCCATCGCCATCGCCGGGGTGACGCCCCTGGCGCGGGCCGCCTGGCCGAGCGCGGCCCGGTCCGCCGTCGACAGGACGAGGTGCCGCCGTGACGCCCGCGGCCGGTGGGCGGGCTCGCCTCCCGCCGGCCGCCGCGCCGAGGCCCGCGGCAGGTCCGGCGCGCCAGGCAGGGTGGGCAGCCGGCCGGCCCACCAGTCGGCGGCCCGGCGCGCCCGTTCGCCGCGGGCCTCGGTCCGGGCCGCGCGGTAGGAGCGGTAGTCGTAGGCCAGGGCCGGCGGCTCGTCGTCCGGTCGCTCGTAGGCGCGGGCCAGGTCCGCCAGCAGGATCCGGTAGCTGACGGCGTCGGCGGCGACCATGTCGACGTCCAGGTGCAGCCGGGTGCGCCCCCCGGGCAGCAGGCTGAGCGCGGTCGCGAACACCTCGCCCCGCTCGACGTCCAGCATCTGGTGGGACATCTGGTCCCGGGCGGCCGCCAGCCTGGTGGCCACCTCGGTGTCGGGCAGCCCGCGCAGGTCGTGCACGGCCAGCCCGCGCCAGCCGGCGGCCGCCTCGACGACCTGGCCACCGGTGCCCGTGACCCGGACCCGCAGCATGCCGTGCCGGGCCACCAGCCGGGCGATCGCGGCGCGCAGCCGCCCGGGATCGACGCCGGCGCCGTCGAACTCGGTGTACAGGTGGGCGGCGACGCCGCCGAGCGGCGCCTCGTCGCCCCGGCCGACCCAGTAGGCGTGCTGCATGAGGGCGAGCGGGAACTCGCCGCCGTCGGTGGCCTCCTCGGCCGCCTCGCTCTCGGCCGGGCCCGGTCTGCCGGCGGACACCAGCTTGTACCAGGCGTCCACGGTCGGGGTCTCGGCCAGGTCACCGAAGGTCACGTCGATGCCGGCCCGCCGCCAGCGGCCGACCGTGCGCATCAGCGCGATGGACTCGAGCCCGAGCTCGAAGAGATTGGTCTCGTCGCCAACGGTGGCTGGGTCGAGGTCCAGCAGTTCCGCGACGGCCAGGCGCACCTCGTCGCGGCTCTGGCCGGATCCGGCCCCCGCGGGCACCGGCGCCCTGGCCACGACGGGCGCCGCGGAGGCGGCCGTCGGCGTGTGCGCCTCGGGCGAGGTCTCGGGGGCGGCCAGGTCGGCCAGGGTCGCCGGTCCTGACTGCGCGGCCGCGGCGCGCGCCGCCGGCGCGGCGGCGACGGCGCGCGCGCCCGGGGCGACCGACGCGACCGGGGCGCCCGACGGCATCGGCACGGCGGGCAGCACGGGCATCGCGGGCACGGCGGGTGTCACGGGCATGGCGGGTACGAGGTACCGGCTGACGCCGAGCAGCTTCTCCCGGGTCTCCTCCAGCTCCCGGTCCGGGTTGGACTGGGCGACGACGCCGGCGCCGGCGCGCAGCCAGGCGCGGCCGTCGCGCTGGAACACCGTCCGCAGGACGAGCGCGGCGTCGAGGGCGCCGTCGGCGCCCACGGTGAGCACCGCGCCGCCGTAGAGGCCGCGCGGCTCCGTCTCGTAGCGGCCGGCCGCGGCGCAGGCGGCGGTCTTGGGGACGCCGGTCGCGGTGACCGACGGGAACACCGCCGCCAGCGCGTCCCAGCAGTCCCGGCCGGCCGCGAGCCGCCCGCTGACCCGGGAGGCGAGATGCTGCACGCTGCCGCGCTCCAGCACGCTCATGAACTCGTCCACGACCATCGAGCCGGGGCGGCAGACCGGGCGCAGCTCGTCCTGGCAGGCCTGCACCGACACGGCGTGCTCGTAGATCTCCTTGGGGTCGCTGAGCAGTTCGGCGCGCAGTTCGGCGTCGAGCGCCCGGTCGCCGGTCAGCGCCCGGGTGCCGGCCAGCGGCTGGCTCGACACCAGGCCGTCGGCGGAGACCTCGACGACGGTCTCCGGGCTGAATCCGGCGGCGCGCTGGCCACCGACGTCGAGAAGGAAGGAACGCGCGGGCGTGTTGCCACGCCGGCCCGCCACGTAGGTCGCGACCAGGTCGATGTCGGCCTCGACCGGCACCACCCGGGAGACGATCACCTTCTGGAGCTGGCCCGCGGCGATGTCGGCCACGGCCGCCGCGACGGCGGCGCGGTAGCGGACGTCGTCCGCGTCGTTGTCCACCAGCGGCGAGCCCGACGAGCCCGGCGCCGCCGCCGCGACGGCGGGACGGCCCGGGTCCGGCGCGCCGAGGTCGGTCGGGTCCGGCGCGGGCTCCGGTCCCGTCACCAGCTGGGCGAGCCCGACGAGGTCGGCCGCGCCGCGCGCCCGCAGCGTCGCCACCCCCTCGGCCAGGCGCGCCTCCCGCTCCGGTACGACCAGGTGCAGCACAGAGCGCGTGCCGGCCGGCACGGGCAGTCCCCGCAGGACGAGGCTCAGCTCGAAGCCGGCCCAGCCGTAGGCCCGCCAGTCGGCGAGGCCGAGCGCGTCGAGCAGCGCGCGGACCCGGCGCAACGGGTCCTCGCCGAGGGGCTCCGCGCGCCATTCCGTGCCGCCCATCCGGTACCGGATCTCCCGCCTGCCCAGGACGATCTCGGCGGCGGCGCCGGAACAGCACGACCATTCGCCGCCGCGCTCGTAGACGACCAGCGGCCCGGTGGCCGCGCGGGCGAAACGCGCGGCGACCAGGAGCGGGTCGGCGGCCAGCGGCACCGTCGTGACCTGGTAGGCCGCGTCGCCGACGCGGCCGCCGCCCGGCTGGCCTGGCGGCGCGAACGCGGTCAGGGACGGGGCGGTCACCGGGACGGCGTCGGGTCGCGGTGGTCCTGGCCCGCGGGCTCCATCCGCGCCACCAGGCTGGCGGGCCGCAGGTCGGTCCAGTTCGCCTCGATGTAGTCGAGGCACGACTGCCGGCTTCCGGCGCCGTGGACCACGGTCCAGCCAGCGGGAACCGGGACGAATACGGGCCACAGCGAATGCTGGCCCTCGGAGTTCACCAGCGCGTAGAAAGTTCCGTTTTCGTCATCGAAGGGGTTCGTCGACATGAACGCGACCTCCTTGCCGAAGCGCGGTTAACCGCGCTTCAGTTAGGTGAACTTAGCCTAAGGTTGGCTATTTGTCAGCCAGTGGTGGCGCTCGGCGACGCCACCGGCCGGCGGCGCCGCCCGAGCCGGCCGGCACCCGGCCCAGGCGGCCGGACCACGGCACCGACCTCCCGGGCCGGCGGGAGGGCGGAGAGGACGATCCGAGCTAAAGTTAACCTTAGTTAACTGATCACGGCAATGTCAACGAAAT
Source organism: Frankia nepalensis (assembly GCF_016786325.1). Classification (GTDB taxonomy): domain Bacteria; phylum Actinomycetota; class Actinomycetes; order Frankiales; family Frankiaceae; genus Pseudofrankia; species Pseudofrankia nepalensis. Next base: position 4,399 of record NZ_JADWYU010000241.1, read on the forward strand.
ACCGCGAAATCACAACGTCACCCGTCGCGACGGCGGCGCAGCAGGAGCGAGACCAGGTAGAGCCCACCGATCGCGCTCGTACCGACCCCCACCGGAAGCTGGGTCGGCGCGAAGACCCGCTGGGCGGCCAGGTCACTCGCCGCCACCAGCAGCGCGCCGAGCAGCGCGCTCGTGAGGAGGGCCGGCCGTGGCGAGCCGGCCAGCCGGCGGGCGAGCGGCGGCACGGCCAGCGCGACGAACGCCACCGGCCCGGCCACCGCGGTCGCGCACGCGGCCAGCACCGTGCCGAGCGCGACCAGCGCGAGCCGGCCGCGTTCCACGGCGACGCCGAGCGCCGCCGCCGTGTCGTCACCCATCTCCAGCAGCGCCAGCCGACGGCTGCAGCACAGGGCCAGCGGGATCGTCACCGCGGTCACGGCGGCCAGCGGCCTCACCTGCTCCCAGCCGCGGCCGTTCAGACTCCCGATCAGCCACAGCTGCGCCGCGATCGCCTCGGCCAGTTGCGCCCTGGTGATCAGGTATGAGTTGACCGAGGTCAGCATGGCCGTGAACCCGATGCCGATCAGGACGAGTCGCGGGCCGGCCAGACCACGCCGGTAGGACAGCAGGTACACGGCGGCGCCGGTGGTCACACCCCCGGCGAGCGCGCCCAGCTGGGTTTCGACGGCCCCGGCGTTCAGCACGATGACCGCGACGACCGCGCCGGTGGCCGAGCCGGCCGTGAACCCGATGATGTCGGGGCTGCCCAGCGGGTTGCGCGTCACGCTCTGGAAGATCGATCCGCTGACCGCGAGCGCGGCGCCGACCAGCAGGCCGGTCAGCAGCCGGGGCAGCCGCAGCGTGCGGACGATGAAGTCCACGCCGGGGGCGCCGTGCCCCAGCAGGCTGTCGAGCACCTCGCCCGGGGTGACCGGGAAGTCACCCGTGAGCAGGGTGGCGACGCCGACCCCGGCGACCAGCGTCACCAGGACGGCGTTCACGAGCACCACACGGGTCCGCACGCGCAGCGACAGCCGGCCGTCCCGGGCGCTCACCACGAGCGGCCCGGTCAGGCGCTCGGGCCGGGCGCCCGGCGCTCCCGCGGCGGGCGCGCCTCGCCCGGGCGGCCCGAGGGCGGCGAGGGGCCGTGACGTCTCCGGGGTCCCTGAGATCCCCTCGGTCTCCGAGGCCGCGGTGCGCGACGCCGCCGTGTTCGACGCCGCCGTGTTCACAGCCGCGCCAGTCTGGCCCGGCGGCACAGCACGATGAACACCGGCGCGCCGACGAAGGCGGTGATCACGCCGACCTCGAGCTCCCCGGGCGCGATGATGACCCTGCCGACCACGTCCGACCCGACCAGCAGGATCGGGGCGAGGACCATCGAGTAGGGCAGTACCCAGCGCTGGTCGGCTCCGCCGATCATGCGGGCGACGTGCGGCACCGCCAGGCCGACGAACACGATCGGCCCGGCCGCGGCGGTGGCGGCCCCGCACAGCAGCGTCACCGCGATCGCCGCGAGCAGCCGGGTGCGCCGGACGTGGACGCCGAGCCCACGCCCGGCGTCCTCGCCGAGGGCGAGCGCGTTGAGCGGGCGTGCCAGGCAGAGCGTGAGGACCGCCCCCACCGCGATGATCGGCGCGAGCACGTCGAGCTGCGCCGCCCCGCGGCTGCTCAACGAGCCGACGTCCCAGAACCGGAACTGGTCGAACGCGCTCGGCTTCGCCATGGAGACGGCGTTGACGTACGCGAGGAGCACGGCGCTGATGGCCGCGCCGGCCACCACGAGGTGATCGGGACGGGTGGCGGCCCGCCCGGTCGCGCCGAGCAGGTAGACGAGCACGGACGCGCCGGCGGCACCGACGAACGCGAACCAGACGTAGCCGGCGGGCGCCGACACCCCGAGGAACGCGATCGCCGTGACGACGGCGGCCGACGCGCCCAGGTTCACTCCGAGCAGCCCCGGGTCGGCGAGCACGTTGCGGGTCAGCGCCTGCGCCAGCGCCCCGGCGCCGCCCAGCGCCACGCCGACCGCGATGCCGAGCAGCGTCCGGGGCAGCCGCAGGTCATGGACGATGGTGGCCGCCTCGGACCCGTCGTCATGCCACAGGACCCGCCACACGTCGGTGAGCGGCAGCCGGTTCGAGCCGAGCCCGACGCTGAGCAGCGACAGGAGCGCGAGCGCCGCCGCGGCCGCCACGAGGCCGGCGGCGCGCGCCCGCCACCGCCGCGCCGTGGGCGCGGCCGTGGGATCTGGGACGGGCGCGGGCTGGCCCCGATCGGGCCCCGGCGCCGCCGGCCAACGCGGTGGGTCGGGCCCGTCGGTCTTGGCGAGGCGGACCGAGAGCGAGCTGTCCGATGGCGAGCTGGCGGTGGGGAGGTCGCCGACGGCGCGCACGGACATACCCCACTTCCACCCGGCGACTCAGGTAAGCCTCACTTCTGCTCTGACTGTGCCGGTTGGGAAGCCGCTTCGGAGGAGAATCGCGGAAACGTAACGTTAACGTCCACCCGCGTGCCGTCAACGGCCCGTCCAGCGGGGCTGGCGCTTCTCGAAGAAGGCGGCGACGCCCTCGGCGGCGTCGGCGGTCTGGGTGAGCAGGGAGAGCTGGGCCTGCATCGCGGTCAGCGCCAGCGGCAGCGACGGCGTGTCGGAGGCGGCGACGAACGCGGCCTTTCCCAGGCGCACGGCGACCGGTGCCTTCGCCGCGAGCGCCCCGACCAGCTCGTCGACCTCCTTGTCGAGGTCCGCGGCCGGCACCACCCGGGACACCAGGCCCAGCTCGCGCGCCTCGGCGGCGCCGACCCGGCGGCCGGTGAGCATCAGGTCCATCGCGATCTTCGGGGAGACGTGCCGGGTGAGCAGCGCGCTCACCATGAACGGCCACAGGCCGCGGTCGATCTCCGGCAGGCCGAAGGCCGCCGTCTCGGCGGCGACCACGATGTCCGCGCCCATCGCGATCGCCGTGCCGCCAGCCAGGCACAGGCCCTGCACCCGGGCCACCACCGGCAGCGGGCAGTCGCGCATCGCCTCGACGACCCGGCGCACCCCGCCCCGGGTCTCGTGCAGCTCCAGGCCGGTGACCTCGCTGTTGTCCATCACCGCGAGGTCCGCGCCGGCGCAGAACACCCGGTCGCCGACCGAGCGCACCAGCACGACCCGGGCCGCCTCCGGCGGCGCGGCCAGCGCGGCGCGCATGCCCTCCAGGACAGCGTCGTTCAGCGCGTTGCGCCGCGCCTCCCGGTCGATCGTCAGGATCAGGACCGCGCCGGCCAGCTCCACCCGCAGGTCCCCGCCGTCGACCGTCACCGCGCACTCCTCTCGCCGCCGCGGCCCCAGGCCACAGCCGTTCACCAACCCCCGTCCGGGCCCAGGAGCGCCACGACGCATACCCGCCCTGGGCCCGCCCGACCCGCGGTTAGCGCCTGCTAACCACAGACGGGGTTAGGGGATGTTAACCCGCCGGACCGATCAGGCACGGCCGGGCGGTACCCTGCCAGCATGCCTGGGGGCGCCGAGACCACCCGTGCCGAGCCGGTGCGCGCCGGTACCGGCGCGGCGCGGCCGTCCACCGGGAACAACGGGGCCACGAACGACGACACCTCGCCGGCCGCGGCGCCGGGTGCCCGGCGCGAGCAGCTGCTGGCCGCCGCGGCGCGGCTGATGGCCGACCGCGGCTACCACGGCGTCAGCATCAACGACATCGGCGCGGCGACCGGCGTCTCCGGACCCGCGGTCTACAAGCACTTCGCGAGCAAGCAGGCGATCCTCACCGAGCTGCTGGTCGGGATCAGCGAGAGGCTGCTGGCCGAGGGAACGGCCCGGGTGGCGGCGGCCGTGACCCCGGACGAGGCGCTGGACGCGCTGGTGCGCTGGCACGTGTCGTTCGCGCTCGGCTCCCCCGAGCTGATCCGCATCCAGGACCGCGACCTCGCGAGCATGGACGAGGCGGCAGCCCGGGCGGTGCGGCGGCTGCAGCGCCGGTATGTCGAGGTGTGGGTGGCCCAGCTGCGCGCCCGTGACCCGAACCTCGGCGAGGACGCGGCCCGGGCCGCCGTGCACGCCACGTTCGGGCTGCTCAACTCGACCCCGTACAGCGCCAGCGGCGCCGCCCGCCTGGGCCGCGCCCGCATGGCCGACCTGCTGCGCCGTCTCGGTCTCGCGGCCCTGCGCGCCGCCAGCTGACCCCACGGGCCGGCTCTCCGCCGCGGCCCGTTCGACTGCCATCACCGATGCCGCCACCCGGCCAAGACTTGTATAAAGGATACACTATGTGATTTTGTGGTGATGCCAGTCACAGCTGATGGTCGTGCACTTGGTCGGTGTCGTCTTCGAAGGGCGGACGCGCGTGGATGACGGCGGGCGCGAGGCGGGTGGCGAGGACCAGCTAGCCCATGCACCGGCGGGCGGCCCGGCCGGGCTCACGATGTTCGAACCGGGCAGGGTCGCGGTGATCACCGGGATCGGTCCCGGGATGGGGCGCAGCATCGCGCTCGGGTTCGCCCGCGGCGGGGTCGACGTGGTGCTGGCCGCGCGGCGGGCTGAACGGCTCGAGGCGGTCGCGGCCGAGGTGCTGGCCCTGGGCCGCGAGCCACTGGTGGTGCCGACCGACATCACCGACGCCGACGCCTGCCGCCGGCTGGTCGACGCGGCCGTGGCCCGGTTCGGCGGCGTCGACATCCTGGTGCAGAACGGCCACCACGAGGGCGACTGGCGGCCGGTCCTCGCGGCCGATCCGGACGTCTGGCGCGGCATCTTCGAGGTCAACCTGTTCGGCGCGCTGCACCTCGTCCAGGCGGCCGTGCCCGTGATGCGGACCCGGGGCGGCGGCTCGATCATCCTGGTGAACTCGGGCGCGGCGGTGCGCACGCCGGCGACGATGGGCGCCTACTCGACGTCGAAGTCCGCCCTGGCGGCGCTGGCCCGCACGCTCGCGATCGAGGTCGGCGGGTGGGGAATCCGGGTGAACGGCGTCTTCCTCGGGCCCGTGCTGGGCGAGAACCTGGAACGGCTCGGCGCCGGGGCCGCCGACGCGGCCGGCGCGAGCCTGGACGAGTGGCTCGAGGCGAAGGCCACCGAGATGCCGCTCGGCCTCGTCCCGACCCCCGACCAGTGCGCCGGGACCGTTCTCTTCCTTGCCTCCGAGCTCGCGACGGTCGTCACCGGCCAGCACGTCGCCGTCAACGGCGGTCAGTGGCTGTCCTGAACCGCTTCCCGCGCCGCGGCGCTCCGGGCCTGTGTCTTCCAGGATTACCGGCCAGCACACGCGGCCGTGCCCACGGGCGACTTCCGCTGCCGGAGCGCGCAGTCCGGTCACCCAGCCCCCGACGACCCAGCGTCCGCACCACCCAGTGCCCGCGCCACCCAGTGCCCGACCACCCAGAGTCCGACAGCGTAGAGCCGAGGTGCTGTTGCCATGCCACAGGAGCGTCCGTACCGGGTCATCCAGTGGGCGACGGGGTCGATCGGTCGGATCTCGATCCGACATTTCGTGGACAACCCGGCCTACGAGCTGGTCGGGGTGTACGTCACCAACGCGGAGAAGGCCGGCGTCGACGCGGGAACGCTCGCCGGTCTCGACCCGGTGGGCGTCGCGGCGACCGGGTCGGTGGCCGAGATCCTGGCGGTCGAGGCGGACTGCGTGAACTACGCGCCGCTGTATGCCGATGTCGACGAGATGTGCCAGATCCTGCGGTCCGGCAAGAGCATCGTGACGCCGACCGGCTGGGTCTTCCCCCAGGGCCTGGCCAACCAGAAGCCGGTCGAGCGGCTCGCGGCGGCCTGCCGCGAGGGCGGGACGTCGCTGTACGGCGCCGGGATCCACCCGGGCTTCTCGGGAGACCTGCTGCCGCTGACCGTCGCCCGGCTGTGCACCCGGATCGACCGGATCACCGTGCAGGAGGTCGCCGACCTCGCCCAGCACCCGTCCCGCGCGATGAACTTCGACGGCCTCGGGTTCGGCCGCGACCCCGATGACGCGCGTAAGAACCCCAGCCCGCTGATCCACACGATGGAGAACATCTTCCGCGAGTCGATGGCGTTGCTCGCCGAGGGGCTCGGGATCGTCGTGGACGAGTACACCACCCTGTTCGACGTCGCCGTCACCACCCGCGACCTGGTGGTGCGGTCCGGCGAGATTCCCGCCGGCACCGTCGGCGGCATGCGCCATGAATGGATCGCGCATTCCGGCGGCCGGCCGACCATCGTCTTCCGCAGCTTCTGGAAGATGGCCGACGACCTGGATCCCGACTGGGGCTACGGAACCATCAAGTACTCGGTGGCCATCGACGGCGAGCCGTCCACGACCCTCACGCTGGCGCCTGCCCACCCGCACCCGACGGGCGACGAGGGCTACTGGGGCCGGGTGTGGACCGCCATGAACGCGGTCAACGCGATACCGGCGGTCCGCGCCGCGCCGCCGGGCATCCACACCCACCTCGACCTCCCGCTCGTCCGGCCCGTCGGGCTGTTCCGCCCCGAGCCGGCGCGCGTCGTGCGTTCATGAGCCCGGCGGGTGCCTGGATCACCCGGAGGTCGCTCGCCGCGTCCGGGACGAGGTGACCGTCGCCTGGCGCCGCCTGATGGAGACGTCGACCCGGCCGCCCGAGAAGCAGGCCCGCTGAGAGCACACGGCGAAGAACACACCGAGGAGCAACGGGATGAAGAAGCTGCGCGTGGTCCAGTGGACCACCGGCAAGACCGGGACGGCCGCCGTGCGCGGGATGGTGGGGCACCCGGCGCTGGAGGTCGTCGGCTGCTATGCCTACTCGCCGGACAAGGTCGGGCGCGACGTCGGCACGCTCGCCGGGATCGAGCCGATCGGGGTCGCCGCCACCGACGACGTCGGGGCGCTGCTGGCGCTCGAGCCGGACTGCGTGGCGTACATGGCGTACCGGCCGGACTTCGACCACCTGGAACGGATTCTGGAATCCGGCGTCAACATCGTGACGACGATGTACATGCTGGCCGGCCCCGGCTATGGCGAAGACGTCCGGGATCGTCTCGCGGCGGCGTGCGAGCGCGGCGGCTCCTCGCTCTATGCCTCCGGCGTCTACCCCGGCCACGCGGCGATGACGGTGCTCGCGGCCAGCGCGATGTGCTCCAGGATCGACCGGGTCTCGCTGCTCGAGTCGCTCGATATGAGCGGATACGAGAACGAGAAGATGTTCCGCGCGATGAGCATCGGGCTGGACCCGGACGACCCGGCGGCCCCGGGCATGATCGAGGCCAACTGCGGCTCGTTCAAGGAGCAGATCCGCGTGCTGGCGCGGGCACTGGCGGTCGACCTTGATGAGATCCGCTTCACGGCGGAGTTCGGCGCGGCGAACGCCGACACCGATTTTGGCTTCATGAAGCTGGAGAAGGGCCAGATCGCCGGGTTCAAGGGAGTGATCGCCGGAATCCACGCCGGCCGGTCCGTCATCGAGTGCCGCTTCGTGTGGAAGCTCGGCCACGACATGACCCCGAACTGGCCGGTCGAGGAGGGCTACCTTCTGGAGATCGAGGGCGTACCGGGCGTGCGCGTCCGGCTGCAGCCACTCGGCACGGCCCGTTTCGACGGCGCCGTCACCACCGCGATGCCGGCCATCAACGCCATCCCCCAGGTGGTCGCCGCGCCGCCCGGAATCGTCAATCACGCCGACCTGCCCTTCGTCAAGGGCACCCACCTGCTCACCCGGGTGGACGAGAGGTAACACCGGATGGGCTCGGGCCGACGGGCCCGGGCCCACCCCGGCCGGGCGGCACGCCCTGGAACGTGTTCTCCGCGGGCGCCGGCCGACGGCCGCCGCGTCGAGCCGCCAGGCGAGAAGCCGCTGGAAGCAGCCGGGCCGCCACCCCCCGCCACAATCGGACCACGGGTCGCATAAAGTATACATTAATATTTACATGTTTGCTTGAACAACATTTCCGAAACCCGTCCGGCGCCACCGGGATCCGATCTTCGAACGGGCGGTGACGCCGCGCGCCGCCTTCACGCGGCCGACCGAACAATGCGCCCGGCCTTTCGGGCGGACGGTCGCCGGGCGTGGTCGGACCGCCTCACCGATTCCCGCCGCGGGCCGGCTGTGACCTTCACAACGCCACCGGTACCACCGTGAGACGTGTTCCGACCGCCTCACCAAAACGTCTCCGCAGGTAGTGGACCCGACGTGCTCCGGGCCCGGCGGGACCGCCCACGCCCCATCAGGGGCGCGCGACGCGATGGCGACTCACGCGAGCCCGGAACACAAACCGACCGCAGACACAAGTGATTGACCACGAACCGCCGCGTCGGTACCAACTGATGCACCGCATCACCACGGCTCGGAGAGGGGCACACCAGCAGTGATCACCTCTCCTTCGGCAATGCCGCCGAATTCTCCGGAGGCGCGAGGAGGGGACCCGGCAGCCGTCCCCGACGAGAGGCCGCCGGAATATCGGAAAACGGTCGCCCACCGGGGTGTCTGATACCCCGGCCGGGCCCGCACATCGCCTGACCAGACGAAAGCCTGACCAGACCCCCACCTGACCAGACAGACCGCCTGCCCAGACGACCCGCCCACGCGGCACGCCAGCCCACCCGTCCAGCCGCTCACAGCGCGCCGCGCCGTGAGCTTTTAGGCATACCCGCCCTATTTGCTTGCCGTCAAACAGGCGACCGGGGCGGGTCCCTGTCTCCCGACCAGGGGCACCACGCCTCGGCGCCCCCGCAACCCACCCATGGAGGTACCGATGTACCCGACACCCGCCCCGCCGGCGCCAAGCGCCGCCGGGCCACTGCCGCCCCGCGTGGCCTTGCCGCTGTCAGGAAGCCTCGGAGGCGTCACCGCGCGTGGCGCCACCCGGCAGGTCCGCCGTAGCTCCGGCCGGCTCGGTGGCGGAGGCCAGGCCCGATGAGGATCGGTGTGGCGCGCGAGACCGCGCCGGGCGAGCAGCGGGTCGCCCTCATCCCGCAGGAGGTCGACGGCCTGCGCAAGGCCGGCCACGAGGTGGTGGTCGAGTCCGGCGCCGGCGCCGCGGCGGGCTTCGCCGACACCGCCTACGCGGACCGGGGCGCCGTCGTCGGCTCGACGGCCGACGTGCTGGGCGCGGACGTGACGCTGTTCGTCCGCGCGCCCGGCTCGGACCCGGCAGCCACCGACGAACTGATCGGCCGGCTGCGGCCGGGCCAGGTGACGGTCGGGCTCGCCGACCCGCTCGGCGCGCCATCGGCGGCGACCGCGCTCGCGAAGGCCGGAGTGACCAGCTTCGCCCTCGAACTGCTGCCCCGGATCACCCGGGCGCAGGCGATGGACGTGCTGTCCTCGCAGGCGACGCTCGCCGGGTACAAGGCGGCGCTGATCGCCGCGGGCCGACTGAACAAGATCCTGCCGATGATGACGACGGCCGCGGGCACGCTGCCACCGGCCAGGGCCCTGGTGATCGGCGCCGGCGTCGCCGGGCTGCAGGCGATCGCGACCTGCAAGCGGATCGGCGCGGTCGTCTCCGCGTACGACGTGCGCGCCGCCGCCGCCGAGCAGGCCGAGAGCGTCGGCGCCACCTTCGTCGACCTGGGTCTGGAGACCGAGGGCGCGGAGACCGCCGGCGGCTACGCGTCCGCGCGGGACGAGGACTTCTACCGCCGCCAGCGTGAGGCGCTCGGCAAGGTGGTCGCCGCCCAGGACATCGTGATCACGACGGCGCAGGTGCAGGGGATGCGCGCGCCGGTGCTGGTGACCGCCGAGATGGTGCGGGCGATGGCGCCCGGCTCGGTGATCGTCGACATCGCCGCCGCGCAGGGCGGCAACTGCGAGCTGTCCATCGCGGACGAGGAGGTCGACATCGGCGGGGTGACAGTGATCGCCCCGACGAACCTGCCGGCGACGGTGCCCGCGCACGCCAGCCGGCTGTACGCGAAGAACCTCACGAACTTCCTCAAGTTGCTGATCGTCGACGGCGAGGTCCGTCTCGACCTCTCCGACCCGATCATCGCCGACACGCTGGTCACCCATGGTGGCGAGGTCATGGCGCCGCGGGTGCGGGACCTGCTGGGTCTCGCCCCGCTCCTGCCTGCCCAGCCGGACGGGCCCGCTGAGCCCGCCGAGCCCACCGACGCCGCCGCGCCGGGCGCGGCGACCGACGTCCCGACCACGGCTGGGAGCTGATCCACATGTCCACCGCGATCGAGACCGGGCTCTACGTCTTCCTGCTGGCGACCTTCGTCGGCTTCGAGGTGATCCGGCGCGTACCGCCGCTGTTCCACACCCCGTTGATGTCGCTGACGAACGCGATCGCCGGCATCTCGCTGGTCGGCAGCCTCGTCATCGCCGGCTCCGACCACGGCGTCACCTCGACGGTGCTGGGCGCCATCGCCGTCACCGCGTCGACCATCAACGTCGTGGGCGGCTTCCTGATCACCGACCGGATGCTCAAGATGTTCAAGCCGCGCGAGGCCAGGAAGCCCGCCACCGCCGCGAAGGTCGCGGCGAACGGCGCTGGCACGTCGGCGGTCGTCGCCAGCGAGGGGGCCAGCCGATGAACGACTATGTCATCCCGCTGTGCTACCTGGCCGCCGGCGGCCTTTTCATTGTCGGCCTTAAGGGGATCACCCAGCCGAAGACCGCGCGGCGCGGCCTACAGGCCGCCGAACTCGGCATGCTTTTCGCGATCGTCGGGACCCTCCTCCACAAGGAGATCATCGACTTCACCTGGATCATTATTGCTTTTGTCGTCGGGTCGGTCATCGGTGCGCTGATGGCTGTGTTCGTCCCGATGACGGCAATGCCGCAGCGGATCGCGCTTTCGCATGCGTTCGGCGCGCTCGCCGCCGGGCTGGTCGGCACCGCCGAGTACTACAACCACCAGCCGGAGATCGGCGCCTTCACGATGGCGGCGATCACGCTGGAGGTGCTGCTCGGTTTCCTCACCTTCACCGGAAGCCTGATGGCGTTCGGAAAGCTCCATGAACTGCTGCCGGGCCGCCCACAGGTGTATCCGGGGCAGAACTACGTGAACATCTCGGTTCTGCTGGTCGCGGTCGGAGCGGGGGTGTGGCTCGTCGTCGACCCGGCCCAGACCTGGCTGTTCCCGGTCATCGCGGTCCTGGCGGCGGCGTTCGGCGTCATGCTGATCATCCCGATCGGCGGCGCGGACATGCCGACGGTCATCTCGCTGCTGAACTCGTACGCGGGTCTGTCGGCGGTGGCGATGGGCTTCGCGCTGGACAACAAGGCCCTCATCATCGCCGGCGCGCTCGACGGCTCGGCCGGCTTCCTGCTGTCGGTCATCATGTGCCGGGCGATGAACCGCTCCTTCACGAACGTGCTGTTCGGCGCGTTCGGCCAGGCCGACACCTCCGCGGCGGCCGGCGGGGCGGTCGAGGAACGGCCGGTCCGCAGCGCCACCACCGAGGAGGCGGCGATGCTGCTCGAGACCGCCCGCTCGGTCATCATCGTGCCCGGTTACGGGCTCGCGGTGGCCCAGGCACAGCACCGGATCCGCGAGCTCGCCGACGTGCTGACCCGCAACGGCGCCGAGGTGCGCTTCGCGATCCACCCGGTCGCCGGCCGGATGCCCGGGCACATGAACGTGCTGCTCGCCGAGGCGGACGTCCCCTACGACCAGATTCTCGACATGGACGAAATCAACGCCGATTTCGCCCAGACAGACATCGCCCTGGTCGTCGGCGCGAACGACGTCACCAACCCGGCTGCACGCACGGACAAGAACAGCCCGATCTACGGCATGCCGATCCTCGACGTCGACGCCGCTCGCACCGTCATGGTCGTCAAGCGGGGCATGAAGGCCGGCTTCGCCGGCGTCGAGAACGAACTGTACTTCCAGGACAAGACCCTCATGATCTTCGGCGACGCCAAGAAGGTCGCCGAGGGCCTCGTCCACGACCTGGAGGCAACCGTCCGCGCATGACCCGTCGGCGGGGCGCGCCGGCCGGCGACGGCCGGAACGCCCCGCCGACGCGGTGACACGAGTTCTCTTCAACCCGACTCTCGCCAACCCGACATGGATTCTCCCGAACGGCGGCCGGACGGCCGCCGTTCGGTTTTCTTCCACGAGGGGCCAAAGGCCGGCCGTTCTCTCGCCGCCCGCGGGTACGGGTCGTCGAGAATCAGCCCGCGCATCGGAACAGGCACGCCCTCGCGCGCCCGCCGGTGCCGGAGCCATCGGTGGCGCGAATACGCCCACGCGTCACGGGAGGCGTGTGAAAGCGCTGTCGTCAGACCGACGGCCCGCCGGTCGAAAAGCCGGTCTACCGTACGACGGTATGGCGACCCAGCGCACGCGCCGCATTCCCGGGCTGATTCTCACCGCTTTGCTGCTCGCTGCCGGCGCCGCCAGCCTCGCCGTCGGCCTGATAAAAGGGCCGGACTGGGGCTGGGGCGACGGCGACACCATCCAGCGCCTGGTCGTGGGTGCCGCGCTCCTGCTCGTCGGCCTGGGCCGCCTGCCGGACAGAACAGACAGAGTCAGGACGGACGGGACGGGCACGGCCAGGACCGACACGGAGCGACGCGACGCGGCCGAAAGCGCCCCATCCGCGTCGGATCCGTGACGCCAGCACGGCGGCCAGACCTCGCCGGGTCGG
>NZ_JADWYU010000241.1:17037-22236 GCF_016786325.1 Frankia nepalensis
CGAGACCTCGGCTGATCGGCGAGACCTCGGCTGATCGGCGAGACCTCGGCTGATCGGCGAGACCTCGGCTGATCGGCGAGACCTCGGCTGATCGGCCAGGCCCTGGCGGGCCGGCCAGACCGCCGATCCGCGCACGCTTCTGACGATCAAAGGCCGCCAGAGAGCCAGATCACCTCCTTGATCATCAGATCTGTGCGCCATTGGGCGATCTATGCCCGCTTAGTTCTCGAATGCGCGCAGCTCGGCGATCAAGCGACGAGCCCGGCCGCGCGAGCCGAAGATCGCCGGCTGTGCGCGAATCGGCGCCCGGCATCCCGCGCCGCACCCGTTCAAGATCTAGAAGAGCCCCTCGGGGCCGAGCACGGGCGCCCCGGATCACGGCCCGGGCACGGATGACGGAGGTCACCTTGACGATCGACCGTTCGCCATTGAAGTACGAACGTTCGTACTCTAAATTTTCCCCCATGACCTCCCTCGACATCGCGACGACGGCCGCCGTCTACGCCTGGGCTGAGCGGGCGGACCCGGACTGCCTGTCTCCCGCCGCCGAGGCGGAGCTGCTGCGCAACGCCCCCTGGCGGCGGTTCGCCGTGCTGGGCGACAGCGTCGCCGCCGGCATCCGCGAGCCGCGGCCCGGCTACCTGGACCAGTCCTTCGCCGACCGGGTCGCGGCGGCGCTCGCCGCCGGGCACCCCGAGACGCGTTACCGCAACCTCGGCGCGCCGTGGGCCCGCCTCGCCGACGTGCACTCCGGCCAGCTGCCGGAGGCAGTCGGCCTGGTCCCCGACCTCGTGCTGTTCGTCGCCGGCGGCAACGACGTCGTGAGCCCCGACTACGACGTGGACCGCCTCTGGGGCGACCTGCTGGAGATCCTGCTCCCGCTCGCGGACCTGGGCGCGCTGGTGGTGACCGTCGGCCTGTTCGACCTCCCTCGCTCCAGCCTGGCGCCCCGCCGGTTCGCGGCGATGGCCAACCTGCTCGACCGCCTCGACACCGTCACCGCGGCCGTCGCGGCCCAGGTGGGCGGCATCCACGTCGACACCCACCACCACCCGCGCGGCACCGACCCGGCGATCTACTCCAGCGACCGCCTGCACGCGAACTCCTCCGGCCACGCCATCGCCTCGGCCGCCATCGTCCGCGCGCTCGCCGCCCGCCTGGGCAACCCGACGACGGCCACCCCCGAGCCATGACCACGAACCCGCGCCACCAACGCCACCAACGCCACCAACGCCACCAACGCCACCAACGCGAGAACCCCAAAGACGACCAGAAGAATCCGTGGCGGACCGCCCCTGGCCGGTGATCGCCGTTTGTGCCCTCCAGCGGTCGTCGACGGGGCCGGATGACGACTCCCGAAGGGCACAAACGGCGATCAAGCACCGCCCGCCCACGAGATCAGAGGCAGGTCGAGCGACGACGCGGCCCGCGCGGAGGCACCCGTAAGGTGGCGGCATGTACCTTCCCGTCGCGTTCCGGGTCGACGACGAGGCGCAGGTCCGCGACTTCGTGGCGGACCGCGGGTCGGCGACGCTGGTGACCGTCGGCCCCGACGGCCAGCCGGACGCGAGCCTGCTCCCGGTCCTGTGGGAGGACGACCTCGTCGTCGCGCACCTCGCCCGGGCGAACGACCACTGGCGGCGCATCGCGACGGGCGGCGCGGCGGACGGGGCGCCGGCCCTGCTGGTCGTGACCGGCCCGGAGGCGTACGTGTCGCCGTCGTGGTACCCGTCGAAGGCGGAGCACGGCCGGGTCGTGCCGACCTGGAACTACTCGGCGGTCCACCTGCGCGGCCGGGTGACCGTGCGCGACGACGCGGAGTGGCTGCGTGGCGTGGTCACCCGGCTGACGGACCGCCACGAGACCGGCCGCGAGCTCCCCTGGGCGGTCGGCGACGCGCCGGAGCGGTACCTCGAGCGGCAGCTGCGCGCCATCGTCGGCGTCTGCCTGCGGGTCGAGTCCGTGGAGGCCAAGGCCAAGTGGAGCCAGAACCGGTCGGACGAGGACCGCGCCGGCGTACTGGCGGGCCTGCCCGACCCCGCCGCCCAGTCCCGGGTGAGATCCGGCTCCCTCTAGGGCGCTTCCCATGGATCTTGGTCGATGCGGGCGGCGTCCAGGCGGTTGCTCGCAAGGCGGAGGAGGAGTCCATAGCGGAGCTATGGGCGACGACGACAACGCGGCGAGCGGCCGTCTGGACGCCGATCCGCGCGGCCGAAGATCCACGGGAAGCGCCCTAGTCCTCGACGAGGCCGGACAGCCGCTGCGTCGTCGCGATCCACTCCTCTACCAGACCGTGTACGACCTCGGCGGCGGGACGGCGGGAGTTCATCCGCCCGACGATCTGGCCGACCGGGAAGCCGTTGAGCTCCGGAGTGCCGGCCCGGGTGAACCGGCGGGCGGCCTCGGCCCAGACGACGCCCTGAAGCGGCATCGGGAGCGTCTTCGGCGCGTCCGGCCGTTCCCAGGCGTCCGTCCACGCGTTGCGGAGCAGCCGGGCCGGCTTGCCCGTCATCGACCGCGACCGCACCGTGTCCCGGGACGAGGCCTTGAGCAGGTTCGCGACGGCGGCCGGGTTGGTGTCCGCCTCGGCGACCGTCAGCCAGATCGAGCCGGTCCAGGCGCCCTGCGCGCCGAGGGCGAGCGCCGCCGCCACCTGCCGGCCCGAGCCGATGCCGCCGGCGGCGAGCACCGGCACATCCGGCCCGACGGCGTCGACGACCTCCGGGACCAGCACCATCGTCGAGATCTCGCCGGTGTGCCCGCCGGCCTCGGTGCCCTGGGCGACGATCACGTCGACGCCCTGCTCGACCTGCTTGACGGCGTGCCGCGGGCTGCCGACCAGCGCGCCGACGAGGATGCCGTGCTCGTGCGCCCGGTCGACGACCTCCTTCGGGGGCGGGCCGAGGGCGTTGACGAGCAGGCGCGTCGGGTGCTTGAGCGCCACCTCCACCTGGCCGGGGCCCTCCAGGTCGACGGCGAGGCCGGCGGCCTTGATGTCGCGGCTGTCGGCGGTGTCCGCGGGCAGCGGCGGGACGCCGTACTCGGCTAGCACGCTGTCGACGAACGCCCGGTGCTCGGCCGGTACCAGGTCGGAGATCTTCTCCCGGGTGAAGCCCTCGCCCTTGCCCATGTAGGCGTTGGGCATGACGATGTCGACCCCGTACGGCTTCCCGTCGACGTTGTCGTCGATCCAGGAGAGCTCGACCTCCAGCTCCTCGGCGTTGAACGCCAACGCGCCCAGCACCCCGAACCCGCCGGCGCGGCTCACCGCGGCCACGACGTCGCGGCAGTGCGAGAAGGCGAAGATCGGGAACTCGATGCCAAGCCGGTCACAGATGGGTGTTCGCATGGTCACGTCTCACTTGTCTGCTTGGGTTACGTCCCGCTTACCTGTTGCCTTGGGTTACGTCCCGCTCGCCCGTTCGTCCCGCCGCGCTCGCGTTTCAGACACTGTGGTTGATCTCGGCCGGTCCAGATCAAGCCCGGTCCGGGTTTGCCTGCCGGCCGAGACGGGCCAACCGAACTGGAACCAGTTCTAGTTCCTTCTTCCCTGGCGCGCAAGGCATCCTGCCCACGGGCTGTCCCGCGGGCCGGCCCACCGGCAGGATGACGGCCGTGGATGAGCGAATTCGGTGGGGTATAGCCGGCACCGGGCTGATCGCCGGGGAGTTCGCCCGCGACCTGGCCCTCGTCGCGGACGCCGAGCTGGTGGCGGTCGGCTCCCGCGGCACGGCGCGCGCGGCGGCGTTCGGCGACGAGTTCGCGGTGCCGCGCCGGCACGGCTCCTACGAGGCGCTGGCCGCCGACCCGGGCGTGGACGTCGTCTACGTCGCCTCGCCGCACTCGGCCCACCTGGCGCACACCCTGCTGTTCCTCGGCGCCGGCAAGCACGTCCTGTGCGAGAAGCCGCTCGCGCTGAGCGCCGCCCAGGTCGCCCGGATGCAGGCCGCCGCGACCGACGCGGGCCGTTTCCTGATGGAGGCGGTGTGGAGCCGCTTCACGCCCGCCTACCGGCTGATGCTCGAGCTGGTCGCCGCCGGCGAGATCGGCGACGTGCTGCTGGTCGAGGCCGAGTTCGGCTTCCGCGCGCCGTTCGACCCGGCGCACCGGCTGTTCGACCCGGCGCTCGGCGGCGGCAGCATCCTCGACATCGGCATCTACCCGGTGCAGCTCGCGCACCTGCTGCTCGGCGCGCCGGACCAGGTGGCCGTGGCGGGGGTCGTGGGCTCCACCGGGGTCGACGAGCACGTCGTCGCGGCGCTGCGCTACGGCACGGGCGCGCTCGCCGTCGCGAAGTCGTCGTTGCGCGCCGACCTGCCGGGAACGGCCCGGATCACCGGCACCCTGGGCGCGATCGAGTTCCCGACGGCGATGTGGGCGCCGGACACGCTGCTGGTCCGCTCCCCCACGCGGGTACCCCACGGCGGCCCGGACCCCGGCGGCGCCACGCGGATCGACGCGCCGCTGACCGGGATCGGCCTGCACTACCAGGTCCGCCATGTCCACGACCGGCTGCGCGCCGGGCACCTCGACAGTGACGTCCTGCCGCCGGCGGAAAGCCTGCGCATAGCCGAGACCCTCGACCGCATCCGGGAGTCCCTCGGCGTTCGCTACCCCGCCGACGCGCCGGAGCCGGGCACGGTCACGGCCGGCGGGCAGGGTGGAGGCTGAGGGCCAGGGCGGTCATGGCGTGGCGGTTGACGCCGCGGACCCAGACGCGGGTGCCGGCGCGGTCGAAGACCAGGTGTCCCTGCAGCAGGTCGCCGTCGGGCGGCCACCAGCTGGCCGGGGTCCCGTCGGGCAGGCGGACGCGCTCCCAGCCGGCGGTGTCGGCGATGCCGGCGCCCGCGGACTGGCTGACGGTGAGCAGCTCGCCGCTGTTGCGGGCGGGGAAGGCGATCACGACGGCACCCTCGGGGCGGCGCTCGACCCGGCCGACGAAGGCGCGCCCGATGGGCAGGCACAGCGGGAAGTCGACCTCGCCGACGAGCTCCGCGAGCGGGCGCGCGTCGAGCGCGCCCGCCTGGCTCGCCGCCGGGGCCGGCGGACCGGGCCGAGCGGCCGGCGGCGCGGGGGCGGGGGCGGGGGGGGGGGGGGGGGCGGGGGGGGCGCCGGGCGGGCCCACCCCGCTGTGGCAGCAGCGCCAGCGCAGCGCGGCGCTGCTGTCGGTGGCGGCCGAGTTCGAGAACTTCCCGGTGG
>NZ_JADWYU010000242.1:0-14276 GCF_016786325.1 Frankia nepalensis
ACTCCGGCACGCTCCCGGCCATCGCCACCACCCTCAGAGGGCGTGCCCACCCGCAACCACCTAACGCAACGGCATTGCGTCTAGATGGCCTTGTTGACGGCCCGAACGCCCTTGCGGCCCTTCCCTCGATCTTGCTGGGGTGGCTCGACCGCCGAACAGCGCACACATCCAATGATTACTGGCCGGTGGCGAGCTCGTCGGCTTCGTTGATCGTCAGATGCGTGCGCTATTCGGCGTCTTCTGTCCGTTTTGTCGCTGGACTTCGTACAGATCTGGTGATCTACCTAGGGGACCCGGCCGAGACGGCGTGAAGATCGGTGGTTGCGTACGCGGATCGGCGGTCGGGGACCGCGGACCATGATCTGTGAAGCACCTCCAGGCCACCAGGTCTGAGCCGAGAGGGCGCGCCCGGCGCGGTCGGACCGGTCAGGGAATGGGTGCCGGGGCCGGGAGGAGGCTGGCGAGGGCGGCGGGGGCCCGCAGGGGGAGCAGGTGGTTCTCGCCGGGGATGACGGTGGCGCGGGCGTCGGGGAGCATCGCGGCGAGGTAGTCGACGAGGCGGTGGGTGAAGACTGGGCTCTCGCCGCCGGCGACGAGATGGACCGGCTGCTCGATCCGGCGCGCCAGCTCCTCGTCGAAGTGCCACGCGACGAGCGAGGGCACCTCGCCGGCGAAGCAGTAGCCGCAGTCGCGTTCGGCGCGTTCCAGGCCGGTTCGGCCGAGGGCGGACTCGATCACGGACCGGTGCTCCGGTCCGCACAGCGCCGCCAGGAAGGTGTCGAAGGCGGTGCGCAGGTCGCCCTGGGCGGCGGCGCCCATCGCCGCGCCCAGGGGAGGGCCGATCACAGCGGCGACCGCCGCCCGGTCCTCCGGCGGCAGGAGCGGGTCGATCAGCGGCGGCTCGACGAGGACGAGCTCGCCGACCAGCTCCGGGTGGTCGAGCGCCAGCTGTAGCGCGACCACGCAGCCGGAGGAGTGCGCGAGCACCCGGGCGCGCTCGATCCCGAGGCGGCGCAGCAGGTCCGCGCACTCGGCGGCGTGGTCGGCCACCGACAGCGGCTCGGCGGGTGCGGGGTCCGAGTACCCGGTGCGGGTGACGCGGATCCGCCGCAGGCCGGCGACGGCTGGCTCGCGCTCGAACGGGACGAACCAGTCGGCGAAGACCGCTGCGTGGATCAGGACGATCGGCTCGCCGTCGCCGCCGGAGTCGGTGTGTCGCATGGGGATTCTCCTTCTCGGTCGATGGTCGGTCAGCCGGCGTAGAGACGGATCTCTATGCCGTCGGGGTCGTGGAGGCCGACGAGGACGGTGCCGCCGCGGTGGCCGGTGACGAGGCCGCCGTGCTCCTGGCCGAGGGCGGCCAGGTGGTCGGCCCAGGCCTGGACGCCGTCCCGGGTCGGGACGCCGAGCGCGACGAGGTCGAAGCCGGCGAGGGCGGCGGCGCGCTCGGGGTCGTGCCGCAGCGCGATCTGGGTGGAGCCGTCCGGGGCCGCCAGGGCGACGCCACGCAGTTCGTCGTCCTCGGTGAACTCGATCGCCACCTCCAGCCCGAGCACCCGCCGGTACCACTCGCTGCTCGCGTGGACGTCGCTGACAGGGATCTTCACGTGGTGGATCGGTGCGAGCTCGGGCATGGCTCCTCCTTTGACTAGAGTCGACTCTAGCAAGTCACTAGAGTAACCTCTAGCGAGTGGGCAGTCCCGTACACGACAGGCCGAGTCGGGCCGAGAAGACCAGGCAGACCAGGCGGCGGATCGTGGCCGCGGCGGCGGACCTGTTCCTCGACCAGGGCTACGGCGCGACGACGCTCGACCAGGTCGCGGCGCGCGCGGGCGTCGCCGTGCAGACCGTCTACTTCCACTTCGGGAACAAGGCGACGCTGCTCAAGGAAGCGCTCGACGTGGCCGCCGTCGGCGACGACGAGCCGGTCGCGCTCCTCGACCGGCCGTGGCTCGAGGAATTGGCCGCCGAACCCGACCCGGTCCGGGTGATCGAGCTCTGGACGACCGGCGGCCTCGAGATCATGGGGCGGGTGGCGCCGCTGCTCGCCGTCGTCCGCGGCACGGTCGGCACCGATCCCGACCTCGCGGCGCAGTGGGACGTGAACGAGGGCCAGCGCCGCACCGCGTTCCGCGCCCTCGCCGGCCTGCTCGCCGACCGCGCGGCGCTGCGCCCGGGACTCACCGTCGAGGACGCCGCCGATCTCGCCTTCCTGATCACCAGCGCCGAGAACTACCTGGTCGCGACGGGCACGCTCGGCTGGTCGCCGCAACGGTGGCGGAGCACCACGGCCACGCTGCTCGCCCGGGCACTGCTCGGCGATGATGACGCGGCGGTGGTGACGCGGCGGTGGTGAGGTAACCAGCGATTGGCGCGTCACAGAAGGTATGAGCGGCATCGACGATCCTGACCACGGCGATCCCGCCGCCGACGAGGAGCCTCGCTGGCCGGCCTACCTCTGGGCTGCCGCGGTCCTCGCCGTTGGGTACCTCACCGCCTTCGCCGTCTCGTACGCGACGGCCGCCCCGCGCACCCGAGGGGCAGCGCGACGGGATCGCCTTTTGCTGCTCCCTGCACGGCCACGACACGGTGGGTCTTGATGTTCGTCGTGCTGGGGGTCCCGGCCCTCACCGGGGCGTTCGTGTTTACCGCTGTCGTCCTGTACCTGCTTCAGCGCGCCCCGTCGTTCCGCGAGCTCCCCGCGTTCGGCCAGGCACTGTGGGCGCTGGCCATGGCCGGCGGGGTGGCCCTTCTGCTCGGCGGCGCCCTGCTAGGCCGGTAGGTCCGGCCGCTCTTGGCGGCGGCGGCCCGAGCGGCCCGAGGCCGCGAGAGCCGTCAGAGATCGTCGGTGTGCAGCTGCCGGCTTCCCGGCCCCGTGAACGGCTCGGCGATGCCGTCGGCGTATCGGCGGCCAGCGTCGCGGGCGGCCCAGTCGACGGTGTACAACCAGCTGGTCGGTGGCCTGACGGCTCGGCGGGCGCCGCCGGCGCCCGGTTCGCCCGTAGCGCCGGATGCCTCCGATGGTCCACTGGGCATCGCTGGTTCCTCCCGCCGGTCGTCGTGCCTGTGGTCAGCGTGTGCTCGGACCCTTGGGGATGACTGAAGACCTCCTGTGGACCCGTGACCGCAAGATGTCGGCAAGCGGACGCAATCGTGCCAGCACCCCTCTTCGCCGCGAACAAAGAGTCGTCCTACCCCCGCCGTGACCGTCAGGTGTGCGGGGCCGTGCTCGCGTCTGGAGCCGTTCCCGAGACCTCGCAGGTCCGGCATGTCCGGTTGACGCCGATCTGAAGGTCAGGGAGAGTTCACCTCGGCAGTGTCTGAGCCGACAGTGATGGGTCGGCCAGGGTAAAGGCTGGACTTGAGGGGCGCCTGTGGTCACAATGATCTATGAAGATGTAGCCACACAGGAGGCGACGGTGGACGTCGGTATCCGCGAGCTGCGCGACAACCTGAGCCGCCACCTCGCCGCGGTGCGCGCGGGTCACACACTGACCATCACTGACCACGGCCGGGCGATCGCCCGCCTCGTACCTGTCGCGGAGCCCACGCCCCTCGAGCAGCTGATCGCCGAGGGCGTGGTGGAACCTGCCCAGTCGCGCACCCGTAGGACGCCCAGGCCGGTGGCGGCGCGCGGCTCGGTCAGCGGCCTCGTCAGCGAGCAGCGCGGATGATCTGCTATTTCGACACCTCTGCGTTCGTTTCGCTGCTGGTCGACGAGCCAGGCACGGCCGCGGCCACGCGGCTCTGGGAAGCAGCCGACCGCGCGGTGTCGTCGAGGCTGCTCTACGTCGAGGCCGCCGCTGCTCTCGCGCAGGCGAGGCGGCTCGGGAAGCTCAACAAGTCCGCCCATGAGACAGCGCTCACCTGTTTGGACGAGCTGTATGCCAATGTCGATGTCGTGGCCGTGAACGACCGCGTGGTGGCGAGAGCGGCGACACTCTCGCGACAGCTGTCGTTGCGCGCCTACGACGCGGTGCACTGCGCGGCCGCGCAGATGCTGGCGTCGGACGATCTCGTGATCGCCAGCGGCGACAAGAGTCTCCTCATCGCCTGCCGAACCCTCGGTCTGGCTACGGCGGACACCAGCGTTTCGGTGTAGACCTCCACGCCTTTCGATTTCGATGTGTTGGCGTGGCTGGTCCGCCGGACCGGCGTGGAGTCAGCTGACGAGGATTACCTCAAGGGTTCGGGGGCCGTGGACGCCCTCGACTCGGTTGAGCTCGATGTCGCTGGTGGCGCTGGGGCCGCTGACCCAGGTCTGCGGCCTCGCGGCGGCCCCGGTCGTGACGAGGCGGGCGATGGCGTCCGGGACGCCGGCGACGACCTGGTCGGCGCGGACAACCACCAGGTGGTAGTCGGGGACCAGGGACAGCGCGCGGCGGCCCTGCCCCGGGCCGCCGTCGAGGATGATCGTCCCGGTCTCGGCGATCGCCAGCGCGCAGCCGGTGAGCACGCCGTCGGCCGCGTCCAGCTCCCCGGCGGTCAGCGCCGGCTCGTCGTCCACCGCCTCGACCCCGGCCGCGCCGGCCAGCCAGCCTGGCGGCAGCCCCGGCGGCCGGACCAGACGTCGGACCCCGCGGTCGGCGAGCGCGGCGGCCACGGCGGCCGCGATCGCGTTCCCGCCGCCCGCCTTGCCAGCGTCGACCCAGTCCGCCCCATCGGCGCCGGCTCCGCTGGTGACGGCCCCGTCGCCGGTCGCCGTGTCGAGGCGGACCCGGCGGACGAGCGCGTGGTAGTCGACGAGCCTGCGGGACAGCAGGTCCAGCGAAGCCTGCCGGGGCGCGTCCGCCGCGAGGCTCGGCGAGCCCGCGCCGGCGGTCCGGTAGTCACGGCCGACCGGCGCGGGTGACGGCCGGTCGGCGAGCGCGGACCTGACGCGGGCGAGGATCTCCGCCCGGGCGTCGCCGGCCGGTCGCGGCGTGGCCTGGCTCATCGCTGCCCCTCCCGCAAGGACCCGAGGCCGTCGCCAGCCTGGCGGCGCGACCAGCGGTCGCGGAAGCTCTCGGCCGGAGGGACCGGCAGGTCGCGGCTGGTGGTCCAGGAGGCGAGCGGCGGTGGCAGCCGGCCGATCGCGCCGCGGCGGCGCCCGAGCAGCCGGCCGAGCCGGGCCGCGCGCAGCGCGCGGGCCCAGCGGCCCGGCTTCGCCATCGTCCAGGCGGCCGCGGCCATCACGGCCCGCTCGGCGCTCGGCGGGCGGCCGGTGCCGCGGCCGGCGTCGACGACCCTGGCGCGCAGGTGGACGAGCATCGACGGGATGTCGATCGCGACCGGGCAGGCGTCCAGGCAGGCGCCGCACAACGTCGACGCGTACGGCAGCGACGGGTTGTCGGTGACGCCGGCGAGCTGCGGGGACAGCACCGCGCCTATCGGGCCGGGGTAGACCGACCCGTAGGCGTGGCCGCCGGTCCGCTCGTAGACCGGGCAGACGTTCAGGCAGGCCGCGCACCGGATGCAGCGCAGCGCCGCCCGCCCGGCCGGGTCCGCCAGCGTAGCCGTCCGGCCGTTGTCGAGCAGGACCAGATGGAAGGCGCGCGGCCCGTCACCCGGCGCCACACCGGTCCACATCGACGTGTACGGGTTCATCCGCTCGCCGGTCGCCGAGCGGGGCAGCAGCTGGAGGAAGACCTCCAGGTCGCGCCACGTCGGGACGATCTTCTCCAGGCCCATGACGGTGATGAGCGTGTCCGGGAGGGTGAGGCACATCCGCCCGTTGCCCTCGGACTCGACGACGCAGAGCGTGCCGGTCTCGGCGACGGCGAAGTTCGCCCCGCTGATGGCGACCTTCGCGGACAGGAACCGCTGCCGCAGGTGGGCCCGCGCGGCCTCGGCGAGCGCCCGCGGCTCGTCGGTCAGGCCGTCCGGCGCGGGGACGCCGCCGGCCGCGCCCATCTCCCGCGCGAAGATGTCGCGGATCTCGGCGCGGTTGCGGTGGATCGCCGGGACGACGATGTGACTGGGCCGGTCGTGGCCGAGCTGGACGATGAGCTCGGCCAGGTCGGTCTCCCAGGCGGCGATGCCCGCGTCGGCGAGCGCCTCGTTCAGGCCGATCTCCTGGGTCGCCATCGACTTGACCTTGACGGCCTCCGTCGCGCCGGTCGCGCGGACGAGGTCGACGACGATCCGGTTCGCCTCCACCGCGTCGCGCGCCCAGTGGACCACTCCGCCGCGCGCGACCACCTGCTCCTCGAGTCGCGTCAAATAGTCGTCCAGGTGCGCGAGCACGTCGTCCTTGATCGCGGCGCCGGCGGCGCGCAGGCGGTCCCAGTCGTCGAGCTCGGCGACGACACCCGCCCGCCGCGCGCGGATCGTGCCCGTCGCCTTCCCGAGGTTGTGGCGCAGCTGCGCGTCGGCGAGCGCCCGGCGGGCCGCCGCCGGGAACGGCTCGTCGCCGCGCAGCATTCCCACGCCGCGCGGCGCCGTCGGCGGGACCACGGCCGGCAGCCCCAGGAACGTCGCCGAGGAGGCCTGGCCGGCGTCCGGCCGGACCGCTGGCCGGGTCATCGGACCGCCCGCGCGGCGGCGGAGACGGCGGTGGCGGCCACGGGTGGCCCGGCGGCCGGCGCCGTGGACGCGAGGATCTCCGCCAGGTGGACGGGGCGGACGCCGGCGCGCAGCCGGGACAGGCCACCGCCGATGTGCATGAGGCACGACGAGTCCCCGGCGGTCACGACCTCGGCGCCGGTGGACAGCACGTCGCGCATCTTGTCGGCGAGCATCGCCGTCGAGGTGTCCGCGTTCTTCAGCGCGAACGTGCCGCCGAAGCCGCAGCACGCCTCGGCGGCGGGCAGCTCCACCAGCTCCAGGCCGGCGACCGCGCGCAGCAGCCGGGTCGGCGCGTCGCCGACCCGCAGCAGCCGCAGCGAGTGGCAGGTCGGGTGATAGGTGACCCGGTGCGGGTAGTGGGCCCCGACGTCGGTCACGCCGAGCACGCCGACCAGGAACTCCGACAGCTCGTAGGTGCGGGCCGCGAGGTCCGCGGCGGCCGCGGCCAGCGCCGCGTCGCCGGTCGCCTCGGCGAGCGCCGGGTAGTGGTGGCGCACCAGCCCGGCGCACGACCCGCTCGGCGCGACCACGGCCTCGTAGCCCGCGAACGCGGCGACGTGCCGGCGGACCAGCGGCAGCGCCTCACGGGCGTAGCCGGTGTTGACGTGCATCTGGCCGCAGCAGGTCTGCGCCAGCGGCACGTCGACCTCGTGACCCAGGCGTTCCAGCACCGCCACCGTCGCGTCGCCCACGTCGGGGAACATCCCGTCGACCAGGCAGGTCACGAACAGCCCGATCCGCATCGCTCAGCTCCTCATCGCGCGTCGCCGCGCCACGGCGGGCCCGGCACGAGGACCGCCCCGCTCCTCGTTGGTTCGTACCGCGTCGGCGGGGCCGTCGCGCGGATCAGCGCGCGCAGCGCTTCCAGACTGACGCCACCGCCACCGCCACCGCCACCGCCTCCGGCCCCGCCCCTGTCGCCGGGCCGCGGCGCGCCCAGGGCCCCGTGGGCGCGGGCCTGGACCAGCGCGTTGCCGAGCGCCGTGGCCTCCGCCGGGCCGGCGAGTACCGGCAGGCCGAGCGCGTCCGCGGTCAGCTGGCACAGCAGCGTGTCGCGGGAGCCGCCGCCGACGAGGTGCACGACGTCGACGCGCCGGCCGGACAGCCGTTCGGCGGCGCGCACCGTGCGGGCGTAGGCGGCCGCGAGGCTGTCCAGGACGCAGCGGACCGTCTCGGCCGGGGTCCGCGGCGCGCGCCACCCGGCGGCCCGGGCGGCGGCGGCGACGCGGGCCGGCATGTCGCCGGGTGGCAGGAACTCCGGGGCGTCCGGGTCGACGACCGGGCCGCCGGCCGGCAGCGCCGCCGCCTGACCCAGCAGGTCGGCCAGCGCCCACCGGTGCCCGGCACGCTCCCAGGCCCGCAGGCACTCCTGCAGGATCCACAGGCCCATCACATTGTGCAGGTAGCGGACCCGGCTGTCGACGCCGGCCTCGTTGGTGAATCCGGCGGCGCGGCTGTCCTCGGTCAGCACCGGGGCGTCGAGCTCGACGCCGACCAGCGACCAGGTGCCGCACGAGATGTACGCCCAGCTCTCGCCGTCGGCGGGGACGCCGGCGACGGCGGACGCGGTGTCGTGCGAGCCGACCGCCGTGACCGGCGTCCCGGCGGCGAGCCCGGTCTCCTCGGCCACCTCGGGGCGCAGCCCGCCGACGACCGTGCCCGGGGTGACCAGCGGCGGCAGGATCTCCGGCCGGATTCCGGCGAGCCGGGCGAGCGGCGCCGACCAGGCCCGGTCGGGCGTGCCGAGCAGGCCGGTCGTCGACGCGTTGGTCACCTCCGCTGCCCGCTGGCCGGTCAGCCAGTAGGTCAGCAGGTCGGGGATGAGCAGCAGGCTGGCTGCCGCGCCCAGCGCGCCCGGGCTCCCGGCGGACTCGGCGGCGAGCTGGTAGAGGGTGGTGAACGGCAGGTGCTGCAGTCCGTTGGCCGCGTAGAGCGCCGTCGGCGGGCACGCGGCGTGGACCGCGTTGACGACCGCCGGGCCGGTCCGGGCGTCGCGGTAGTGGTAGGGCAGGCCGAGCAGCCGGCCGGCGCCGTCGAGCAGGCCGTAGTCGACGGCCCACGAGTCGACGCCGATGCTGCGCGGCTGGCCGTGCGCCTCGCCGAGCGCCCGCAGCCCGGCGAGGACCTCGGAATAGAGGCGGCCGATGTCCCAGTGCAGCCCGTCGGGCAGCCGCAGCGGCGTGTTCGGGAACCGGTGCGCCTCGGCCGCCGCCAGCCGGCCGGGCTCGACGCGCGCGGCGAGCACCCGGCCGCTGGAGGCCCCGAGGTCGACGGCGGCGAACAGGCTCATCGCGCGTTTCCCGTCGGTGGCGGCGTGCCTGTGGACCTGGCCGGCGGGGTCAACGGAGGAAGGCGGCGGCGACGCCGGCGTCGACCGGGATGTGCAGGCCGGTGGTGTGGGACAGGTCGCCGGCCGTCAGCGCGAAGACGGCGTTCGCGACGTGCTCGGGCAGCACCTCCCGCCCCAGCAGGGTGCGCTTCGCGTAGAACGCGCCGAGCTCGGCCTCGGGGACGCCGTAGACCGCGGCGCGGCGCGCGCCCCAGCCGCCGGCGAAGATGCCGGAGCCGCGGACGACGCCGTCGGGGTTGACGCCGTTGACGCGGATGCCGTGTGCGCCGAGTTCGGCGGCGAGCAGCCGCACCTGGTGGGCCTGGTCCGCCTTCGCGGCGCCGTAGGCGATGTTGTTCGGGCCGGCGAAGACGCCGTTCTTGCTGGCGATGTAGACGATGTCGCCACCCAGCCCCTGCCCGGTCATGATCCGCGCCGCCTCCCGGGAGACCAGGAACGAGCCGCGCGCCATCACGTCGTGCTGCAGGTCCCAGTCGGCGGTCGTCGTCTCCAGCAGTGGCTTGGAGATCGACAGGCCGGCGTTGTTGACGACCAGGTCGACGCCACCGAACGCGAGCACCGCGGCGGCGAGCGCGCCGGCCACCTGCGCCTCGTCGGTCACGTCCGCGGCCACCGCCACCGCCCGGTCGGCGGAGCGGGCCGCGCCGGCGCCGATCTCGGCGGCCACCTTCTCGGCGGCGGCGCCGTCGCGGTCCGCCACCACCACGCAGGCGCCCTCGGCGGCCAGCCGCAGCGCGATCGCCCGGCCGATGCCGGAGCCGCCGCCGGTGACGAGGGCGACCCGGCCGGCGAGCGCGCGGGGCTTCGGCATCCGGGCGAGCTTGGCCTCCTCCAGCGCCCAGTACTCGATCCGGAACTTCTCCGCCTCGTCGATCGGGGCGTACGCCGAGACCGCCTCCGCGCCGCGCATCACGTTGATCGCGTTGACGTAGAACTCGCCGGCGACCCGGGCGGTCTGCTTGTCGGCGCCGAAGGAGAACATGCCGACGCCGGGCACGAGCACGATCGCCGGGTCGGCGCCGCGCATCGGCGGGCTGTCGGGGGTGGCGTGCCGCTCGTAGTAGGCGCGGTAGTCGTCCCGGTAGGCGGCGTGCAGCGCGCGCAGCCGGTCGACGACCTCCTCGAGCGGCGCGTCCGGCGGCAGGTCGAGCACGAGCGGGCGCACCTTGGTGCGCAGGAAGTGATCCGGGCAGGAGGTGCCGAGCGCGGCGAGGCGCGGGTGGCTCGCGTGCGCGAGGAAGTCGAGCACGACGTCGTCGTCGGTGAAGTGCCCGACCATCCGGCGGTCCGTCGAGGCGAGGCCGCGGATGACCGGGGCCAGCGCGGCGGCCCGCGCGCGGCGCTCGGCCGCCGGCAGCGGGCCGAAGCCGGCCAGCGGCGGGCCGAACGGTTCGGCCCGGCCGCGCTCGGCGAGGAACCGCGCCGCCGTCTGGATGATCTCCAGCGAGTTCGCCTCGCACTGGGCCGACGTGGCGCCCCAGGCGGTGATGCCGTGCCCGCCGAGGATCACGCCGATCGCGTCCGGGTGCTCGCGGGCGACGGCGGCGATGTCGAGGCCGAGGGAGAAGCCGGGCCGCCGCCACGGCACCCACACGACCCGGTCGCCGAAGCACTCGGCGGTCAGCCGCTCGCCGTCGGCCGCGGTCGCCAGCGCGATCCCGGCGTCGGGGTGCAGGTGGTCGACGTGGGCGGCCTCGACGAGGCCGTGCATGGCGGTGTCGATCGACGGGGCGGCCCCGCCCCGGCCGTGCAGGCAGTAGTCGAAGGCGGCGACCATCTCGTCCTCGCGGTCCTCGCCAGGGAAGACGTCGACCAGCGCGCGCAGCCGGTCCAGGCGCAGGACGGCGAGCCCGGCGGCGCGCAGCGTGCCGAGGTCGCCGCCCGAGCCCTTCACCCACACCAGCTCGACCGGGCCGCCGGTGACCGGGTCGGTCGCCCGGCCCTTCGCGGATGTGTTCCCGCCCGCGTAGTTGGTGTTGCGGGGGTCGGCGCCCAGCCGGTTGGACCGGCCGAGAAGCTCGTCGACGACCGTCGTGGCGTCGCCACCGGCCTCGCCGCCGGTCTCGCTGGCCGCGGCCGGTCGCGCTGGCTGCTCGCTCATCGCGTAGCGGGTCCCTTCGTTGTCCGTGGGGTCTGGCTCTGGTGGAAAGGGCGGGTCACGCGCCGCCGCCGGGTCCGACGACGACGAGCTCGATCCCGAGCAGGTCGGCGACGGCGGCGAGGTCGGCGACCCGGTGGCCCGTGCCGAGCGCCCAGTGGTGGTCGACGCCGGTGGCCGACCAGGCGTCGACCCACTCGCCGGGGTCGCGGCCGAAGTCGACCCGCGACGTCGTGTTGCCGATCTGCAGCAGCGGCCCACCCGTGACCGTGCCCTCGGCGGCGACGAACCGGAACGTGCCGTCGCGCAGCTGGCCGAGGCCGAACGCGGTCACCGGGCCGTGGGCGACGTCGAACTCGACGGACACGCCCCAGCCGCGCTTGCCGTGGTAGGTCCCGAGCCCCCGCAGCAGCGGCCGGCGGGCGCTGATCGCCAGGTGCGCCGGGCCGTCGTGGCCCATCTCGACGACGCCGTCGCGGAAGTTCAGCGCCTGGATCTCGGTGAACGACCCGCCGGCGCCGAGCCGGTCGAACATCAGCATGGCGAGGCTGGTGCGCAGCTCGTACTCGCCGCAGGCCGGGATGCCGCGCGCCGTGAGCAGCGACGCGCCGAGGATGAACCCGGCGCCGACGCGCTCGTGCGTCTCGCCGTCCAGGCCGCGGTGGTAGTAGGCGAGCGAGTCGAGCGCGAAGTCGTCGACCAGCCGGTCGAGCGCGACCGAGACCCGGGCGCCCCAGCGCAGGTCCTCGTCGACGACGGACGAGTCGAGGGTGAACGCCTCGCGGGCGAGCGCGACCCGGGCGTCGGTCTCGGCGCCGGTCACCTTCTCGACCCGGACGCGCAGGTCGTCGATCTCCAGGATCTCGACGTGCCCGCCGAGCTGGGCCGAGACGAGCGTCGGGTCGGTGGCGACGTCCATCATCCCGGGGTAGAGGTGGCCGAGCAGGCCGTGCCGGCCGGTGCGCAGCGCCGCGCGCACCCCGGCGGCTCGCACCCAGCGCTCGATCCGCGTCCACGCCCGTTCGTCGGCGAGATAGCCCGAGACGGACCGGAACTCGACGCCGCAGCGGCGGAACGCGTTCGCCATCTCGGGCAGCGGGCAGGCGCCGCAGTAGGCCAGCCAGTCGCCGGTGTCGAACGTGTCGTGGTCCATCGCCTCGGTCGGCTGCAGGTTGAGCAGGAGGACCGGGGCACCGGCGCGCTGGGCGATCGGGACCAGCATGCTCGCCGTCATGTAGGTGGTGAGGAAACCGACGATCAGGTCGCAGTCCGCGGCGCGCAGCCGGTCGGCGGCCCGCGCGCCCTCCCGCTCGTCCGAGATGAAGCCGACGTCGACGACCTCGCAGTCGAGCGCGGCGAGCCGGGCCGAGACCTCTCGCGCCGATGCCTGGAGCTTGGGCAGCAGCGCCGGGAACTGCGGCCAGTAGGCGCCGAGCCCGCCGGCCACCAGGCCCACCCTGGTCGGCCGGGGCGTGATCCGTGCCAGCTGGTCGGTGAGCCCCGTCGGACCGGGCGCGGCCGTGGCCGGCGTGCGGGTGCCGGTCGTCGTGGATGTCATGTCGGTTCCTCCTCCCGGGCCGGCTGGGCAGGCCCGGTCAGCGTTCCTGCTTCGCTTCGCCGCCCGCGTGCTCCTTCGCTCAGGCGCCCCAGCCGGCCTGCTGGCCGCCGGCCCGCTCGGCGATGATCCGCTCGGCGTAGCCGGACCGGCGGTAGGCGGCGGTCGGGTCGGGGTCGAGGCCCGACTCGGCGCGCAGGTCGGCGAGCAGCGGGCGCACGTCGGTGTTGTAGGCGTCCATCAGGACGGCGTTCGCGCCGAGGACGTCACCGGTCTGCTGGGCGGAGCGCAGCGCGTCCCGGTCCACGAGCAGCGCCTTCGCGGTCGCTTCCTGCACGTTCATCACGGAGCGGAGCACGGCCGGGATCTTCGGTTCAATGTTGTGACACTGGTCGAGCATGAACGCGATGTCGGGGCCGAGCGCGTCGGCGCGGGCGATCTCGTACATGATCCGGAAGAGCTGGAACGGATCCGCGGCCCCGGCCATCAGGTCGTCGTCCGCGTAGAACCGGGAGTTGAAGTCGAAAGCACCCAGCCGGCCGGCGCGCAGCAGAAACGCGACGATGAACTCGATGTTCGTGCCCGGGGCGTGATGGCCCGTGTCGATGCAGACGGCGGCCTTGGGTCCGAGCTCGACGCAGTGCGCGTAGGAGGTGCCCCAGTCGGGCACGTCGGTGGCGTAGAACGCCGGCTCGAACAGCTTGTACTCGAGCAGCATCCGCTGGCCCTGGCCGAGCCGGTCGTAGACCTCGCGCAGCGCCTCGGCCAGCCGGTCCTGCCGGTCGCGCAGGTCGTCCTGACCTGGGTAGTTCAGGCCGTCGGAGAACCACAGCTTCAGGTCACGTGACCCGGTGGCGTCCATGATGTCGACGCATTCCAGGAGATGCTGCACCGCCTTGCGCCGGACGCGTGGATCCGGGTTGGTGACGCTGCCGAGCATGTAGTCGGGGTCCTGGAAGACATTCGAGTTGATCGCGCCGATCCGGACGCCCTGGTCGTGGGCGTAGGCCGCGAGCCCGGCGAAGTCGTCGACCCGGTCCCAGGGGATGTGCAGGGCGACGCTGGGCGCGGTCCCGGTGAACCGGTGCACCTGCGCGGCGTCCGAGATCTTCTCGAAGGGGGTCCGGGGCACTCCCTGCTGCGGGAACACCTTGAACCTCGTCCCCGAGTTGCCGTACGCCCACGACGGCGTCTCGATGTGCAGCGAACGCAGCCCGGCTTTCACATCCGCGAGGTTCGACATCATCATCACGCTCCTTTGAGGAGGGTCAGTCGAGGTGGAAGACCTCGGTGAGCTGCTGCATGGCCTCGTCCGGGCCACGGCCGTCGATGCCGGTGAAGAACTCGGCCATCTCCTTCTGCCAGCGGGCGTTTACCTCGGTCGCGGCCATCGCCGCCTGTGCGGCCGCCAGGTCCGGCGACTCGACGTAACCGATGAGCAGGCCGTCGTCGCGCAGGAAGAGCGAGTAGTTGTGCCAGCCCGCCGCCCGCAGGGCGTCGAGCATCTCCGGCCAGACGGCGCGGTGGCGCTCGGTGTACTCGGCCAGGCGGTCCGGTCGGACCCGCAGGCAGAAGCAGTACCGCCGCACGGCGATCCTCCGTTCCGATCTCGCGCTCGAGGTGGTTCGCGCCCGGTTGCCGCGGCGGCTCCCGTCGCCGGGGGGGGGGCCCCCCCCCCCCCCCCCCGCCCCCCCGGGGGGGGGGGCCCCCCCCCCCCGCCCCCCCGC
>NZ_JADWYU010000242.1:14286-22082 GCF_016786325.1 Frankia nepalensis
GGCCCGGGCCTGGGGGGCGCCCGCCCCGGGCGGGAGGGGCCCGCCGGGGGGGGGCGGGCCCGCCGGCCGCCCGGAGTGGGCGGCCGGCGCGCCGGACGCGCTCAGAAGTCGAACTGGTCGATGTTGTTCGCGTCGAAGACCGTCGGCGGGCCGAGAACGATCTCGCCGTCCTTGCCGATCGTGTACTCGCCGAGCTTGCCGGCGGTGAACGTCTCGCCCTCGGCGCCGGTGATCTGGCCAGAGGCCAGCGCCACACCCGCGTAGGCGGCCAGGTAGCCGATGTCGGCCGGGTTCCACAGCGCGAACTGCTTGACGGTGCCGTCCTTGACGTACTCCCGCATCTGGTTCGGGGTGCCGAGACCGGTGACGGCGACCTTGCCCTTGTAGCTGGAGCTGCTCACGTACCGCGCGGTGGCCGCGATGCCGACCGTGGTCGGCGAGACGATCGCCTTCAGGTTCGGGTACGACTGCAGCAGGCCCTGCGCCTGCTGGAACGACGCCTGGTCGTCGTCGTTGCCGTAGGCGATCTTCACCAGCTTCAGGCCGCTGTACTGCGGCTTCGCCAGCTCGGTCTTCATGACCTCGATCCAGGCGTTCTGGTTGGTCGCGTTCGGGGTGGCCGACAGGATCGCGATGTCACCCTGGCCGCCGACGAGGTCGCTGGTCATCTTCACCAGGCTCTCGCCGATCCCCTGCGTGGTCGCCTGGTTGATGAAGACGTCGCGGCAGTCCTTCGCCGCGTCCGAGTCGAAGGCGACGACCTTGATGCCGGCCTGGGCGGCCTGCTTCAGGGAAGGGCAGACGGCGTTCGGGTCGTTCGCGGCGATGCCGATGACGTCCTGCTGCTGCTGGATCAGCGTGTTGATGTAGCTGACCTGCGACGACGCGGACGCGTCGTTCGGCCCGACGAGCTTGTAGTCGCCCTTGAGCTCGCCGAGCGCCGCCTCGCCGCCGCTCACCTCGATGTCGGTGTACGGGTTGTTGAGCTGCTTGGGCAGGAAGGCCATCTTCACGCCGGTCTTCAGCGGCGCGTCCGGGTTGGCGGTCGCCGCGGCGCCGCCCGCCGGAGCACCCCCGCCGGTGTTCGCGTCATCCTTCGAGGTGCCGCCGCAGGCCGCGAGGGCGACGGTCAGGGCGATTAACCCCGCGGCGGGAGCGACGAGTCTTCTGGACCGGCGTGGCTGCATTGCGGTGGTTCCCTTCGGTGTGGCCGCCAGTCGGCCGGCTGTGGCCGCGATGGGTGGCGGAACGACGGGTGGAGTGGGCTGGGTCGCCACGGCCGCCCACCAGGATTGATCACATTTTGTAGCGAACCGCTACTCGATGTGATCGCTCGTGGGCAGGTCGAACAGATCCGTGGGCGGACCCGGTGAACCGGTGGCCGTGGACTGATGGAGGTGGGCGGTCGGCGCGCCGACGGTGGCCGGCGGCCGGGTGCGGAGGCCGGCGCGTCAGGAGCCGGGCAGCGGCGGCGGGGACAGGGGCGCCGGGCGGTGACGGGTCCTGGCGAACGCGGACCTGGTCCGGCGGATGAGGTTCGGGACGAGCACCGACACGACGAGCAGGGCGCCGGTGACGACGTTGAGGGACTCGTTCGAGACGTCGGACAGGCGCAGCGCGTTCTGCAGGGCCGCGAGCAGGACGACCCCGCCGACCACGCCGGGCAGGGTGCCGCGGCCGCCGAAGATCGAGACCCCGCCGAGCAGGACGGCGGCGACGACCGCGAGCTCCAGGCCGGCGCCGTTGTCGGCGCGGGCGCTCGAGTAGCGCAGCGTCCACAGCACCCCGGCGAGCCCGGCGACCGCGCCCGTCACCACGTACAGCCAGAACTTCAGCCGGCCGACCCGGATCCCGGCGAACCGGGCCGCGTGCTCGCTCGCCCCGGCGGCGAACGACCAGCGGCCCACCGGCGTCGCGTGCAGCACGACGCCGAACAGCGCCGCCAGCACGGCCAGGGGGATCAGGACGTTCGGGACGGCTGAGCCGCCGATCGTGCCCGTGACCCAGTCCGTGTACCGCGCCGGGAAGTCGGCGACCGCGGTGTCACCCAGGACGACGAGCGCCAGGCCGCGGAACAGCGCCATCGTGCCGATGGTCACGGCCAGCGACGGCAGCCGGAACACCGTCACGAACAGGCCGTTCACCGCGCCCAGCACCGCCCCGAGCACGACGCACAGCGGGATGATCGTCTCGATCGTCAGGCCCTGGTTCCAGAGGTATCCCATCGTCGCGCTCGACAGGCCGAGCGTGCTGGCGACCGACAGGTCGATCTCGCCGGTCACGATCACGAACGTCATCGGGAGCGCGATCAGCGCGATCGGCAGCAGGTCGAGCACCAGGAACGTGAAGTTGCGCGAGGTCGAGAAGTTCTCGACCGTCCCCGAGGCGACGACGATCGTGAGCACCGCGAGCACCACGACGCCGAGATCCCAGCTCGCCAGCCGCCCCAGCCGCGCGCCGCGCCCCGCGGCGCCTCGCGGCCGCGCGTCGCCACCCGGGGGCAGGGCGGCACCGGCGGCGATCCCGGCCGGGTTGGCGCCGGCCAGGCGAGTGCCAGCCGGCCGATTGCCGTCAGCGGACATGGGATCCCCTCTTCTTCAGCGCCGCGGCGACCCGCGCCGCGATCAGCCGGTCGATCCCGATCGCGAGCAGGATCAGCGCGCCGACGATCGCCTGCTGCCAGAACTGGTCGACGCCGAGCACGGGCAGCGCGCTGCCGATCGTCGTGAGCAGCAGCGCGCCGAGCGCCGCGCCCCAGACCGTGCCGCTGCCACCGAAGATCGCGACACCGCCGACGACGACCGCGGCGACCACGTTCAGCTCGTAGCCGGTGCCGGCCGCGGCGTCGACCGTGCCGAACCGGGCGGCGAAGAGCACCCCGGCCAGGCCCGCCAGCGTGCCGCTGGCGAGGAACGCGGCCAGCGTGCGCCGGCCGATCGGGATGCCGGCCAGCCGTGCCCCGTCGGGGCTCGATCCCAGGGCGTAGAGCTGGCGCCCGGCCGGATAGGACCGCAGCACGATGCCGGCGGCCACGAGCACGGCCACGGCGATCAACGCCAGGTATGGCACGCCGAGGATGGTCGAGGTGCCGAAGCTCAGAAAACCGTCCGGCAGCTCGTCGGCGTTGATCTGCTGGCCGCCCGCCCACAGGTAGGCGACGCCGCGATAGACGTACAGCGTCCCGAGCGTCACCACCAGCGCCGGCACATCACCGAACCGGACCAGCAGCCCGTTCACCAGGCCACAGCCCGCGCCGACCGCCATCCCGACGAGAACCGCGATGATGATCGGTGTGCCGGGGTGGTCCATGAGCAGTGTTCCGGCGGCGAAAGCGGCGAGCCCCAGCACCGAGCCGACCGACAGGTCGATGTTGCGGGTGACCACGACGATCGTCTGGCCGACCGCGAGCACGACCATGATGGCGGTGCCCAGCAGGATGTCGCGGATGGACTGCGACTTCACGAAGCTGGGATGGCCTACGGCCGTCACAAGGACGAGCAGGGCAATGGCCAGCACGATGCTGATCTCGCGCGCCCGAAGCACCCTTTCCAGCGCGGACGGCCGCGGTGACCCGGCGGGTGCCGTCATCGTCCGGACGGAGTCCTCGACGGTCGTCACAGCGCGACCTCCACTCCGGCGCCGGCGCCCGTCTTCCGGTCCGTGCCCGCGTTCGTGCCGGCGCTCCGGTCCGCGCTCGCGTTCCGGTCCTTGTCCGCCGTCCGGGCGGAGCCGGCGGGCGAGTCGTCGCTCCCCGAGCTCGCCGCGCTCTGCGCGCTCGCCGCGCGGGTCTGACCGACCGCCGCGAACATGACGGACTCCTCGGTGGCCTGGGCGCGGTCCAGCTCGGCGACGAGCCGGCCCTCCCGCATCACCAGCACCCGGTCGGCCAGGCCAAGCACCTCGGGAAGCTCCGACGAGACCATCAGGACGGCGACCCCGTCCTCGGCGAGTCCCGACATCAGCCGGTGAACCTCCGCCTTCGTCCCGATATCGATGCCTCGGGTCGGCTCGTCGACCATCAGGACGCGCGGCAGGGTCGAGAGCCACTTGGCGAGCACGACCTTCTGCTGGTTGCCGCCCGACAGGGTGGACACGGCGTCGGCCAGCCGGCCGTACTTCGTCTGGAGCCGGGCCGTCCACTCGGCGGCGGCCCGCCGCTCGGAGCCGCCGAACAGCAGCCCGAGGCGGGCGAGCGTCCCGGAGCGCGGAAGCGTGACGTTTCGGGAGATCGAGGCATCCATGACCAGGCCCTGCAACCGCCGGTCCTCCGGCACCAGCGCGAGCCCCGCGGCCATCGCCGCGCGCGGCGACCCGGCCCGCAGGGGGCGGCCGTGGACGCGCACGGTGCCCGCGTCGCGCGGGTCGACGCCGAAGATCGCCTGCGCGACCTCGGAGCGCCCGGAGCCCACCAGGCCGGCGAGCGCGACGATCTCACCCGCGCGCACCTGGAAGGAGACGTCGCGGAAGAAGCCGTCGCGGCGCAGCCCGTCGACCTCCAGCACGACGTCACCCGGGGTGGTGGTCCGCTCGGGGTAGAGCGTCGACAGGTCGCGGCCGACCATCCGGCGCACCAGGTCGTCGACGGTCAGGCCGGCGAGCGGGTCGGTGGAGACGTGCCGGCCGTCGCGCATCACGGTGACCCGCTGGCACAGCGAGGTGATCTCGTCGAACCGGTGGGAGATGAACAGGATGGCCGCGCCGCGGTCGCGCAGCGAGCGAGCGACCGTGAACAACCGCTCAACCTCTACTGCCGACAGGGCGGCCGTCGGCTCGTCCATCACGAGCACCCGGGCGTCGGCGGACAGTGCCTTGGCGATCTCGACGACCTGCTGGTCGGCGATCGACAGGCCGCGCGCGGGCCGAGCTGGGTCGATCATCACACCCAGGCGCCTGAACAGGGCCTCGGCGTCCCTGAGCTGGCGGCCCCGGTCGATTGTGCGCAGTCGGCCCCGCGGCGGGTTCGCCATCGCGATGTTCTCGGCGACGGAAAGATCGGGGAAGAGCGTGGGCTCCTGGTAGATCACCGCGATGCCGGCGGCCCGGGCGTCCGCGGGGGAGCGCAGGTCGAGCGGCACCCCGTCCAGCTCGATCGCGCCGGTGTCGGGGCGGTGCACCCCGGCGAGCATCTTGACGATCGTGGACTTGCCGGCGCCGTTCTCGCCGACCAGAGCGTGC
Source organism: Frankia nepalensis (assembly GCF_016786325.1). Taxonomy (GTDB): domain Bacteria; phylum Actinomycetota; class Actinomycetes; order Frankiales; family Frankiaceae; genus Pseudofrankia; species Pseudofrankia nepalensis. Next base: position 19,462 of record NZ_JADWYU010000242.1, read on the forward strand.
GCCTCGCCCGCGTACAGGGGGAAGGAGACGTCGCGGACCGCGGCGACCGCCCCGAAGGACTTGGACACGTCGCGCACCGCTAACAGCGGCGCATGCTCTGCGGACATCTCACCCCTTCAATGAAAGGTTTCAACTCGGTTGCCAGCGCAACGTAGTTGCCGTCTCAGGCGGTGTCAAGGGCTGATTTGCCGGCTGGTTGCGGGGCAGTTGTGGCACTGTGGGCAACAGTCGGTACTATCCGCTCATCGGGCACCGAGCCCCGCCGCCTCGCCGGCCTGGCTCGTCTGGCACGTTTCAAGTGGTTCAACGGGCGAGGGGTGGCGTGGACGAGGGCGAGCGGGCATCACTGGCGGCCGACGGTGAGCCGTCCCAGCTGGCGGCCGCCGTCCCACCGCAGCCCACCGCGGCCGGCGACGCCGACCGCGCCGCGGGCGTCGCCCGGCGGGCGCCGGGCGCCAGCCGCGCCGCCGGCATCAAGGAGGTCGCGGCGGCGGCGTCGGTGTCGCTGGGCACCGTCTCCAACGTGCTGAACCGGCCACACCTCGTCAGCCCGCGGACCCGGGCCAGGGTCGAGCAGGCGATGGAGGAGCTCGGCTTCGTCCGTAACGAGTCGGCGCGGGCGCTGCGCGCCGGCAGCAGCCGGATTCTCGCCTACGTCATGCTCGACCCGTCGAACCCGTTCTTCACCGACGTTGCCACCGGGATCGAGGAGGTCGCCGCCGCCGCGGACCTGTCGGTGTTCCTGTGCAACAGCGGCGAGGACGCCGCCCGCGAGGCCCGCTACCTGGACCTGCTGCTGGAGCAGCGCGTCCAGGGCGTGCTGATCACCCCGGTCGACGCCGGGGGCGAACGGCTGCGGACCCTGCCCGCCCGCGGCACGCCGGTCGTGCTCGTCGACCGCGTGGCCGGCGCCGGCGAGGGCTGCTCCGTCTCCGTCGACGACGTCCTCGGCGGCGAGCTCGCCGTCACCCACCTGCTCGAGCGGGGCCACGAGCGGATCGCCTTCGTCGGCGGGCCGGACGCCCTCGGCCAGGTCCGGGACCGGCGCGCCGGCGCCCTGCGCGCGCTCGAACGCGCCGGGCTGCCGCCGGACCGGCTGACCGTGCTCGCGACCGGCGCGCTCACCGTCGCCGAGGGCCGGGGCGCGGCCGAGCGGCTCGTCGGCCTGCCCGCCGCGCGCCGCCCCACGGCGGCGTTCTGCGCGAACGACCTGGTCGCCCTCGGCCTGCTGCAGAGGTGCGTGGGCCTCGGCGTCGCGGTACCCGGCGACTGCGCGATCGTCGGCTACGACGACATCGACTTCGCGGCGGCCGCCGCCGTCCCGCTGACCTCGGTCCGCCAGCCCCGCCACCTGCTCGGCCGCACCGCGGCCGAGCTCCTCCTCGACGAGGCCAGCAACCCCGCCCACACCCACCAGGCCGTCCAGTTCACCCCCGAGCTCGTCGCCCGGGCCTCGACCGTCGGCTGACCCGGGGCCGGACCGGCGCCGATCCGGCGCAGGTCGGGTCCACGCCGTTCCATAGACGGCGCCGTCTCGCGTTCGGCCCTGTCTCAGGCACAGTCCTGGTCTCCAGGGAGCGCCCTCGCGGACGCCTCGTCGTGCCCGAACGGAGATGGACCGTCTCGGTCGGCGCGGCGGACCAGCCGGTCCTCGCGCCGGCCACCTGTTCCCGCGCGCCACAGGGTTGTCAGAAGTTCTGGACCTGAGCCGGACCCGTCATTGGTTGGTTGACGGTGAATGCCTTGATGACGACCCGTCGCCGCGCACGAGGATGGCGTTTGCCGCCCCGAGGCCCGGCGTCCGCTCGGTGGTAACCGCCGGCGGAAGAGTCGCGCTGCGTGACAACGACGTGGGACAAAGGGCCTGGTGGGTGACCCCGGTGACCATGCGTCATGCTGTCGAGGGGAGCCGGACAACGGCGGAATAAGCTGAAAAGAACGTGCGGGGCCGCGCCGGCCTCGGCCGGTTCCGACACCGTTCGTCCGGTTGCCACGCCCGCCGGGACTTCGGAATTGCGTGACAGAAAGTGCTCGCGGAAGCACATGGCGTCGCATTGCCTCGGGTAACCTTTTGCGAGGACGGACAGAGAACCCAGGGGACACATCTTGAAAGAGAGGTTCTCCTATGCGAATCCATCGAACGACAGGGCTTCTGGCTTCCGTTGGAACGGCCGGCGCGCTGGTTATGGCGGCCGCGGTGCCCGCGAGCGCGGACCTGAACGATCCCACGGTCACGATCCGGGGTACCGCGACGTGTGGCGTGGGCGTTCCGACGTCCGTTTCCATCAACACCGACCCGCCGGTCGAGAACCGGACCACCGGCGTCGGGCCGACCGGTTCGTATTCGGTGACCCTGTCCAACGTGCCGCCGTCTGGCAAGAAGGCCAGGGCTTCGGTCACCTGCTCGGCTCCCGGATTCAACTTCCAGAACACCTTCGTCGTGGAACGGCCGGGGGCCCCGGGTGACACCATCCTCACCGTGAACCTCGCGTGATCTGACCTGACGGAAGATAGCTGTTGCGTTAGCTGGTTTCCGTCCGTCCATGGGGACGGAGGCGGGGGGCCCCGCCCGCGCAGCCGCGCCCCCCGCGCCGGCCCCGCACCCCCACCCCCCCACCCCC
>NZ_JADWYU010000136.1:0-29210 GCF_016786325.1 Frankia nepalensis
GCTGACCCTGCCCAGCACGGGCGCCGGCGGTACGGGTCGTCGAAGCGTCGGGCGCCATGCTTTCACGCTACCGGAGCCAGGCCAACGACCCAGGATGTTGACCGTGGTCAGCATGGCTGCGTAGGTTGGGCGAGGCAAACGGCGCACATCGGTTCGACGGCGCGAAGGAGTATCAGCGTGGCGATCCGCGTGGTTCAGTGGACAACGGGCGGCGTGGCCAAGGCTGCGGTGCGGGGTGTGCTCAAGCACCCCGCGCTGGAGCTGGTGGGCTGCTTCGCGTGGAGCCCCGAGAAGGCTGGCAGGGACGTCGGCGAACTGCTCGGCACCGACCCGATCGGCATCATCGCGACGGCCGACATCGATGACATCATCGCCCTGAAGCCTGACGTCGTCTTGTATATGCCGCTGCTGTGGGACGTCGACGCGATGGTGCGGCTGCTGGAGTCGGGCATCAACGTCATCTCCACGGCGAACTTCATCACGGGCCACTCGTATGGCGACGGCGAGATGAAGCGCATCGACGAGGCCGCCCGCCGCGGCGGGGTCTCCGTCTACGGCACCGGTATCAGCCCCGGCCTGATCGGCGCCATCACGCTCACCGCCGCGTCCGGATGCCGGGAACTGGAGCGCATCTCCATCTTCGAGGCCGCGGACTGCTCCTCCTACGAGTCAGAGGAGACCTGGTCGGCGCTTGGCTTCGGGAAGACGCCCGACACCCCAGGCATCGGTGAGTTCGCTCGCCTGCGCCAGCTGGTCTTTATGGACGCGGTAGAAATGTTAGCCAAGGCGGTCGGCGTGGAGCTGGACGATGTCCGCTACACCCGGGAGCTCGGGCTGGCCACCGAGGACATCGACCTCGGCTGGATGCAGATCCCCAAGGGAACCGTCTGCGGCATCAACGGCACCTGGTCTGGAATCGTCGACGGCCATCCGCTCGTCGAGATCGGCCTGCTCTGGCGGTTAGGCAACGCGATGGAGCCGAACTGGCCCATCGACGAGGGGCACCGGGTGGAGATCGTCGGCGTGCCCGGTATCCGCATGCGCGTGGAGTATCTCAACTCGGACGACCCCATCGACTACCACGCCCACACCGCCAACCCCGCGGTCAACGCGATCCCCGCGGTCGTCGCCGCCCCGCCAGGACTGGTGACCGTCGACGAGCTACCTCTGATCACCGCAGGCTCGGTCCGCGCGCGAACAGCCGGGTAGCAAGCGGCTTAGCCGCGAGGTCAGCCGGTCAGCTGGCACCCCTCCCCATTGGCCCCGCTCTTGGAGAACGCGGGGAGCACAATCGGCTGCCGCAGAATTTCTCCACCGCGGAAACCATCAGAAAATACGCGCACCTCACGGCGCTTGGACTGCGGATTTCCAGACGTTCGTCCGTCGGAATCCGAAGCCGTGGGTCAGTGCGATGCTCGACAGCATCGCCTGCCGAGACCGATTGTTCCCACGACGGACCTGCTCAGCGAAGAAGGCTCACGGCCGGCGTATTTCTCGTCACCGGCCGGCCTGACGCGGTCGCCGCGACGATCGCCCGGGCCGGCGCCGGCCCGAATGGCTTTCTACAAACCTCTTCGGAGCGACGGCGCCGTAGGCGAAGTCAGCATGGCCGCGGTTGCCTTACTGGGGCGGTCGAGCGGTGGGAAGACCAGCAAGTCCATCTTGCCGCCGGCCGTGGTGCTGGCCGTCCTGGTTCGTGCTAACCGGAGGCGGCCAGCGTGCTCCGACTCCTCACAACACAACAGCCTCACAGCCAGGTAGCCGCCTGCGACCACCTCAACAGGAGAGGACTCATGACCACCTCATCTCAACCCGTTCGTGTCATCCAGTGGTGCACGGGAAAGATCGGCCAGATCGCCATCCGCCACTTCGCGGCGAACCCGGCGTTCGAGCTCGTCGGCGTCTATACGACCTCGGCGGACAAGAACGGCGTCGACGCGGGAGCCCTCGCCGGGATCGGCCCCCTCGGTGTCACCGCCACGACGGACAGGGAAGCGCTCCTCGCCCTGGACGCGGACTGTGTGAACTACCTGCCACTCAAGGTCGACATCGACGAACTCGAGGAGCTGCTGCGGTCCGGGAAGAACGTCGTCACGGCCGTGGGCCTCACCTTCCCGCCGCCAGACGACGAGCGCACAGCCCGCCTTCAGGCCGCCTGCGAGGCCGGGGGCACGACGCTGCACGGAGGCGGCATCCACCCGGGGTTCGTCGGTGACATCTTCCCGCTCGTCGCATCCCGGTTGCTGAGCCGGATCGACCAGTTGGTCGTCACCGAGGTGTGCGACTTCAGCGACCACCCAGGCGCCAAGATGATTTTCGATCTCTTCGGTTTCGGCCTCACGCCCGACGAGGCCCGCAAGCACGCCGTCGCCATCATGGGCGAGGTCGACGCTCCCTATGCGGAGTCGATGGCACTGCTCGCCACCGCACTCGGCCTGAACGTCGAGCGATATTCGCACGAGCTCACCATGGCCGTCAGCGACCGGGATCTCACCATCGCCGCCGGGGTGATCCGGGCCGGGACCGTAGCCGGCATGCGCCGGCGCTGGGAGGCGATCGTCGACGGCCGCCCGGCCCTGGTCTTCCTGTCGAACTGGAAGATGGCCGACGACCTCACGCCGGACATCTGCGACGGCACGAACCGCTACATTCTGGAGTTCTTCGGCGAGCCAGCCACGAAGATCACCCTGGAACATCTCGAGCCCAGCGCGACCGGTGACCCCGGCTACCCCGGCCGGATCTGGACCGGCATGTCCGCCGTCAACCTGATCCACGACGTCGTCGCCGCACCGCCGGGCGTCCGCACCCACCTCGACCTTCCTCTCGGCCGCCCGCGCGGCCTGTTCCACAAGGGCGAGACGTGGCGGCCATCCGCATGACTGGAACCCGGCGGTGACAGTTGAGGACTGGAGACGTCCGCGGGCCGTACGTCGGTGCGTGACCACATCTGCTCTGCGGTCGTACGGCGGGCATGGTGGTCAGGTCGTCCCACTGTTCCCAGGACGGCCGTCCGCGTAGCTGTACCGTGCCAGAAGTCGATGTCGGGCCGCTGACCTGCGGGTTCGCCGCCAGGCGCCATTGACATGATCGCCACCATGGGGCGGCGGCTGATGTATTTGGTCATGGTGCGGGTGTTCGGCTGGCTCGTCCTGCTGACGCGTAGCGACGCGGCGAGGACGCTAGTGCTGCTGGTGCTGCGCCATGAGGTCTCGGTCCTACGCCGACAGGTCGGGCGGCCTCGGTTCACCTGGCCAGACCGCGCGGTCCTGGCCGTGGTGGGCCGGTCGCTCCCCCGGGAGGTCCGGGCATGCCGGTTGGTGACTCCGGCGACGCTGCTGGCCCCGCATCGCCGCCTGGTACACCGGCGGTGGACCTACGGGTTCCGGCCGCTTCGCGGCAGGCAACGCGACGCCAAGCCGGCCAACAGGTCCCTTCACCAGCCGATCGCGGCGCTACGGCTTGATCATCGCCCTCCTCGTGGTCGTCATCGCTAGCGCGATCACAGGCATTGTGCTGTCCACCGGCGGTGGCTCATCGGCAGACGACTCTCCAGACACCGCGAGCGGTCCCAGCACCACTACTTCTAGGCGTCAACGCTCTCGGCGCCGACACGCTCGCGACGTCCAAGGTCGGCGACTGCGTCTACACGAAGGACGGCTCCGGCGCCGCGCCGGCCAGGGACGTCGCGATGCCGCCGTCGGCGCCGACGGTCAACACCAGGCCGGCGACGATGACGATCAACACCAGCCTCGGCACGATGGTCGCGACCCTGGACGCGGCGAAGGCGCCGTGCACGGTACGCGCGTTCCTGCAGCTGGCCCAGGCGAAGTACTTCGACGACACGCCCTGCCACCGGGAGACCGCCGGGGCGGAGGCCGGCATCTTCGTGCTGCAGTGCGGCGACCCCACCGGCACCGGTAGCGGTGGCCCTGGGTTCACGTACAAGAACGAGAACACCGAGGGCGTGAACTACAACCGGGGCGTGCTCGCGATGGCGAACGCCGGCGCCGACACCAACGGCAGCCAGTTCTTCATCAACTACGCCGACCCGACGGCCGACGGTGCCTCGGTGCTCGCCGGCAACTACACCGTCTTCGGTCAGATCACCCAGGGCCTCGACATCCTCGACAAGATCACCAGCCCAGGTGTCGAGGGCGTGGCAGCGGCGGCGCCCCCGCGAGCAAGCCGCAGATCCTTTCCATCACGATCAGCCAGTAAGAGGGCGGGCTGTTGCGTCGAGCCGGCGCAGAACATGGCAGGGCGGGTTGGTTGCCTGGTCAGACGGCCGATGCGAGTTCGGTGAAGGCTGTGGCGAGTCTGCGATGGGGCTCGGCGTCGATTCGGACCACGCCGCTCGCCTGTCCACCGCCATCCGGTGGCAAGCCGGTCTGTGCCGTGGGCGCGCCAGCGTCCACGGCACAGACCGGCGCGGCAGCATGGCCCTTGCCCAGCGCGACCAGCACTGACCAGACCAATCAGTCCCCAGTGCTCCATTTTCCGACCACCGGCCGTCCGCACGGCGCGGCACGAACGCCGGACCTTTTCTGGGCGATTGCGCGTCAGCGCAATCGCCATGTGTGCCGGAGCGTCGGCGTGACCACCGAGGGGTTGTAGTTGCCGCTTCCGAAGGCGGTGCCTTTCGGAGTGGCTGGCGCCGGCGGCCCTGCGGGGCGGCCCCAGGCCCGCGGTCCAGGGCTCCCGGCGCTCCGGCATGATCCCGCTTCCCGCTTGATTGAGATTTCTATGAAAGGCTTTTATGATCGCCTCCGTTGTTGTGGCGCGTGCGGCGATTGAACGGGCTTGTAGCTTCACGCGGTGGACACCGGCCTGATATTCGCGTCGGAGCGCACTCCGATATCAGTGCCCCGCTGTTGTTGCCCCAAGGAGTACTCCGCGCTGAAGGGATATCTCTTGGCTACCGGGCCGATGATCCTGATGTGGTCAGAGCGGTAGCTGGAGGTCGAGGCCGGGTTCGGGCTGGGAGGCGTGGTCGTAGGCCGCGGCGGCGTGTGGCTCGTTCGGACGGGTGCCGAGGGCTTGGCGGATCGGGTCGGGGTCGCCGGGGGCCGCGGGGGTTCCGTAGGCAAGGCCGAGTTCGTGGTGGCGGTAGTGCTCGACGCGGTGGGCGGCCTCATCCCAGGCGGTAGTGGACCGCTCGGCCGGACGGGGGCCGAGGAGGGTCTTGAGGTAGCCGGGTGGTTCGGTGCGGGCGCGCAGGGCGGCGCGGCTGGTCTGGCGGTCGAGCGCGGTCTCGAGGAGGGCCCGGCGGGCCTGTGCCTGGAAGCGCGTCGCCGTGGCCCCGTCCGTCGTGGCGGGATGGTGCACCGGGCGGAGCTGGGTGTCGAGGGTGCGGTGTTCGGCGGCCAGGGTGGCGGTGGGCCAGGTGACGAGGTGGTTGATCTCGGCGGTGGTGAAGAGGTGGGCGGCGTGGTTCCAGTCGTCCTGGGCGGTGCGCGGGGCGGGTAGTTGGTAGTGCGTCGGGTCGAGGCCGGCTCGGTGGCACAGGTCGGCGACCCGGTGGGCGAGTACCGCCGCACCGGTTCGGATGTCGGTGACCGGGTCGTGGGTGAGCGCGGCTGCCAGCTGGTCGGCGGGGTGGCCGTGGTCGAGCAGGGTGTGCAGGCCGGCGATCGCCTGGGCGCGGGCCACGGACTCGCCGCCGCTGTGGAACCGTGTTCGGGCGGGCTCTAGGAGGGTGGCTGCCCAGGTGGTGGCGAGGTGGACGGCGTCGTCGTGGTGGCGCAGCCATGGGTCGCGGCGGCGGGCGGCGGCGGTGGCGCCGGGTGGCGGGCCGACCTCGTGGGTGGGGGCGGGTGGCTGGTGGCGGGCGTGGTAGATCGCGAGCGCGGTGACCGTGTCCTCCCAGCCGGCGCGTGCCGGCCCGCCGGCCGGGCGCGGGCCGATGCGGGCAAGCAGCTCAGGTGGCGGGTCGGCGAGCGCGGCGGCGCGTAGCACGGCTTCGGCGGCGAGTTCGGCGCGGCGGAGCAGGACCTGGCGTGGCGGATCGGCGCGGATCGCGCCGGTCCGCGCCGTCTCGGGCGCGCCGACCGGCGCGTCCGGCGCCGTTTTCGGCGCGATCGGCGCGTGGGGCGGCGTGGATGGCGCGTTCGGCGCGTCCGTGGACGCGCCGCCGGCGTGAGGGTGGCGCGGTCCGACCGCGTCGGCGCGGTCGGATCTGTCGTGCGCGGTGGAGACCTGCTCGTGCGGCGCGATTCGGGTGGAGGGGGTGGCTTCGAGGCGTAGGGCGGTGAGTTCGGCGAGGGTGTGGCGGGTGCGGAGCTGGTGGACGGTCGCGACGTCGGGGTCGTGGTCGGTGGCGAGGCGTTCGGTGCGGGTGCGGGCGAGCCGGTCGGCGAGCCGCTCGAGTGGCCCGTCCGGTTCGGTGACCGTGGGTAGCCAGCCCTCGTCGTCGTCACTGTCTCGGAGTTCGTCGCGCCGTAGGACGTAGGCGTGTAGGTCTCGCCGGGTGCGGGAGAGCATGACGTAGAGGGCGGGGCGGGTGGTGTCGTCGGGGACGACGGCACGGGCGGTGTCCATGGTGGCGCCCTGGGCCTTGGCCGCGGTGATGGCGTAGGCGTGGCCGAGGCCGCCGTCGCGGCCGTCCTCGAACCGGTGGGTCAGGTATTCCCAGGGCACGCGCACGGTTCCCTTGCTCGGGAAGTACACCTCCAGTGCCTGTGCGGCGGGGTCGTCGGCGAGGTGGACTGTGGTGATGACGCCGACGGTGCCGGTGCGGATGTAGGCCGACTTCGGCCGCCCGGCGGGGATGAGGGTGTGGCCGGCCTGGGTGAGCGTGATGACCTCGTCGCCGACCTGGAACTCCCGGCCCGCGACGGCCAGGACCGGGCCGGTCAGGGTGCCGTCGGCGGTGAGCAGGGCGCGGGCGGCGGTGTTGAGGGTGTCGACGTCGCGTTGGCGTTCGGCCATCATCCGCACCATCGCCGGCCGGGGCGCCATGGAAGACCTCGCGCCGTCCGCGCCGTTCCCGCCGTCTGCCCGGCGCGGCTCCGCGCCGTTCGCGCCGTTCGCGCCGTCTGGTGTGGCCCGCACCTGCGCGCTGGTGGCATCGGTCGTGGGGTGGATGACCTGACGGCGTTCGGTGTACCAGTCCGCGACGGCGCGCTCAAGCAACTGGTCGGCGGTCTCGGCGAGCACGATATGGCCCGCGGCGGCGAGCCGGTCGAGAGCGGCGCGAGTCGCAGGCGCGGCGTCGGCGCGCAGCGCGGCGAGCGCGGCGCGAATCGGCGCCATCTCCGCGCCGGCCTGGCGATGCACGGTCACCAGCGCCGGCACGTCGACGGTGTCGGCGACGAGGTGGGTGAACCAGCCACCGGCGTCGACCGAACCCAGCTGCGCCGGGTCACCCAGCGCGATCACGACCGTGCCTGTACGGGTGGCATGCCGCAACAGCCGTTCGGCATGGCGAGTCGAGACCTGGGTCGCCTCGTCCACGATCAGCACCGACCCCGCCGGCCACACCTGCGCCGGATCGTCGACATGGTCGAGCAGGGTCAGCCAGCTGGCCACGACCCGCGTCGGGACACCGATCCGCTCAGCAAGTTCTTCGGCTTGGCGGCCTCCGTGCGCGGTCGCGAACACCCGCCGGCCAGCGGCGGTCACGATGGCGGTCAGGGCACGCATCGCCTCGGTCTTGCCCGTCCCGGCCGGGCCGACGAACGGGCGGACCAGGTCCCCGGAGGTCAGCAGCCGACGCAGCAGGCCGATCTGCTCCGCCGTCAGCACCGGCCGCCCAGCGGCGGACGCCGTCGTGGCGAGCGCGGTGGGCAGGTGATCTCCGCGTTCCGCGGCGCGCCGACGGCCTTGGTTCCTCTCGGCCGACGCCGGGACGCACGAGGTCCACCGAGCTTCGGCAACCTCGGAAACCGGTGACGCAGGCGGGGCGTCGTCCACCTCCGCGCGGCCCGCGCCCGGGCGTGCCGTCGTCGCCCGGTGCGTGAGGGCGGCCAGCTGAGTCTCAAGCGTCGCCGGGTCGATGAGCAGGCGAGGCGCGGCACCAGCGGCGACCTCGCCCTGGCGGACCAGGGCGAGCAGGGTGTCCTCCGCGGTGAGCAGATTCTCCACGGTGTAGACGGCCGCGGGCTGGTGGCGGCGTCGGGTGCGGGTCGTGTCATGTAGGACGACCACCCGCCGGTCGGCGAGGAACCGGTCGACCAAGTGCTCGATCCCGTCAGCGTCCAGGCGATCGCCCGCGAGGCCAGCGATGTGCTGGACGACGTCGCGACGGGTGAACGTCGTCGCATGCTCGGTCAGCCCGAACGCCCCCGCCAACCCGTCGAACAGGACGGCGACCTGCTCCTTGCCCAGACCCGTCGACCGGACCGGCTCCGACCGGGCAGGGGCGAGGCCGCGGACCTGGTCGACCGTGAAACCCGCCACCGCCAGCCGCTCCGCCTGCAACACCTGAACCTCGGCATCGGCCTGCACCCGCTTGGCCACCCGAGAACCCCGCTGCGCAGCAGCCTCGGTAGCCCCCGACGGCTCGAACCCGGCAGCGACAAGCTGCGTGAACTCCTCGACCACCTCCCTGTGCCTCGTCGAGAACGCGGCGAGCAGGTCGACGGGGAACGACGCGATCTCGGCGACCCCGTTACGGGCCGGCTCCCAGACCACCCCACGCCGCGCCGTCAGCTCATGGCGCAGCACCGCCGCACCGACATAACCCGCGGTCTTCACCTCGGCCAGGAACAGCTCCCCGTCCAGCGCCCGCCAGTCCCAGCTCTCCTCGGCCGCCGGGTCCTGGCCGTCGGGATGGGTGGCGACGACGACCGCGTTGATCACAATGTTGTGGACATGCAGATGCGCCTCGACACTGCGCGACACATCGTGCAGGTAGGACGCGACCGCCAGACCCAGCGCGTGGCGGCTCTGTCCCCGCACGACCCCGAACGCGCCATGACGCTCCAGATAGCTGATCGTCGCGTCCACCGCCGCGTCCAACGCGGCGGCCACATCCGCGCGCAGCGCCTCGTCACCGAACGCCCATAACAGGCTCACCGACTTCGGCGCCGCACACACCACGTCATAGCCAAGCACCGTCGCCGGCGGCGTCCGCGCCACACACCACCGCTCCAACTCGCCCCGCCGCACCAGCCACCCCCGCCGCCCCCGCACTCCCGTCAACTGGTCCGCCGACCCGCGTAGTAGTCCGTCGCCCGTGCGCGCGGCCTCGTCGCCGGGGTCGGGAATGCCTGCCTGCGTGGCCGCGTCGGCCGGCGCCGCCGCCCGCGCTTCGGCGCTACGGCTGACGAGAAGGCGCAGGTAGGCCGCGCTCACGCCGGCTACCTCGGACGCCTGTGCCAACGTCAACAGATCATCAGGCCCGGCGATGGCGACCGCTTCCCGAGCAGCCGCGTCGGCTGACACGGATAGGCGGATCACCCGGCCAGCCGAACCGGCTGCCGCCAGCAACGGCCGGCCCGTGACCGCGTGCTCGCCCCGCAGCAGCCGCTCCAGCGCCAACGCCGGTACCTCACCCCGTAGCCCCACCAACTCGGCCGCCGACCCACGCGCTCGTCCTCGGCCGAAGTACCGCGCCAACGGGTCGACCGACGGCGCCTGCCCGCCCTGCACGTAGTGCACGACCGCCCGCGCCGCCTTCGCGACCTCCCCTGTGTCCCGGGCCTGGACCCGCAATACCTTCGCCGTCGCGATCATCGCCGGCCCGCCTCGCCAGGCCGGGCCGGTTCCGTCTCGTGGGACCGACGGCCAGCCCAGGCGACGGGTCGTCGTGACCGTGCTCGAGGGACCGGGTTGGGGTCGAGCCACGCCATGTCGCCGCCGCCTCCGCGCACGCCAGGACGGCACCCGCCCGGCCCACATCCGGACGGCACAGGCACCGAAAAACCCGACGCTGCCCCCGGCTGTCATCGCCGAGGCCCTCGCGAACGTCATCGCGAACCACCTCGCGACGAGCGGCGCGGCCATCGGCGCATCCCAGACGACATCGCGGCCCACGACGTCAAAGCGCCAGCCGGGCCGAGCCGCTCAGCCGAAACCAACCCACCGCGAGGCAGGCCAGCTCCCATGGGCCCGCCTGTGTGCGCGCCATCTCAGCCGCGGGTTGGGCCAGTACGCGAGGTCAGGGGGCTCGCCAGCCGTCACCGAACCCTGTCGACCCGGCACGGTCAACCTCGCCGGGACGACGGCCTGTCCGGGGAGTCGTGGTCGTCTTCCGTCGGTTCCTGTGACAATGCTGCTTCTGATAGGAAACGCGGCCGGGTGATGCCGGACCGGCCGCAGGGGGTACGGGGGTCGGCATGATGCGGCCATGTGAGCTGTTTGCGTGGCGGAGGCGTTCCGCCAGGTGATCATTGATCGAGGGCGGGTCGCCGCCGCACTACCCGGCTACAAGATCGGCGCCCAGCTGGGGGCAGGCGGGTTCGGGCTGGTCGTCGTTGGACGGCACAAGCGACTCCGACGTGACGTGGCCATCAAGGTCATTCCGGCCGAGGCCGCCATGGTCGGCGGGGAGTTCACCTCCGAGGCCGAGATGCTGGCCAGTCTGGATCATCCGCACATCGTGCGGGTCCACGACTATCTGGAAGCCGACGGGCTCGGCCTGATCGTGATGGAGCTGCTCGGCGGCGGCACCCTGACCAGCCGCTGGCGTGACCTCAGTCAACCCGAGATATGCGCGGTGGGGCTGGCGATCGCCGCCGGCCTCGCCCACGCCCACGAGCGCGGCATCCTGCACCGCGACATCAAGATGGCCAACGTCCTGTTCGACACCGCCGGGATGGCGAAGCTCGGCGACTTCGGCATCGCCCGGATGTTCACCGGGTCGGGGGTGACCGGAGCCCCCCACGGGGCTGGCACCCCGTTGTACATGGCCCCGGAACAGATCGCTGGTGGCCGGTTGAGCCCGGCGACCGACCTGTACGCCCTCGGGGTGGTGCTCTACCAGTTGCTGACCGGCGCCCCACCGTTCGACCCGACCCTGTCGCCGCCGCAGCTGTGGCACCAGCACCTGACCAGCCCACCCCCGCCGGTACACGGGGTACCCCGGCGGGTCACCGACGTCGTGCTGCGCACACTGGCGAAGGACCCGGCCGACCGGTATCCGGACGCCGACAGCTTCGCCGCCGCGTTGGCCGCCGCCGCTGTGGCCGTCTACGGTCCGGCCTGGCTGGCCGACACCGGCCTACCACTGCAGCTGACCGACCCCGTCCGTCACGTCGCGGTCCCCTCGCTGCCAACCATCCCGCCCAGAACCACCGGCTCCTCGGCCAGGCCCCGCCGTGCCACGGCCGACGCCCTGCTCGCGACGCCGGCCACGACCGGTACCGGTGCCGCCGGTGGCCTTCCGCCGGGCACGAGGCGCCGACGCGGCGCGCTCCGATCGAGGAGAGGCAAACTGCTCCTGGTCGCTGCGGCGCTCGTTGTCACCGCGGCGTCCCTACTGGTCGTGCTCCTGCGCGGAGGGCAAGCTACCGGCCCGCTGGCAGCCACCCTCATCGGACACAACGGCTCAGTCAGCTCGGTGGCGTTCAGTTCGGATGGGGTGCTGCTGGCCACCGCCAGCGACGACCACACCGCCCGGCTATGGGACACCAGCAGCCGCGGCAGCGTCGACCGGCCGCTGGCTACCCTCACCGGCCACGGCGACTGGGTCAACGCGGCCACGTTCAGTCCAGATGGGCGATTGCTGGCCACCGCCAGCGACGACCACACCGCCCGGCTGTGGGACACCAGCAGCCGCGGCAGCGTCGACCGGCCGCTGGCCGTCCTGATCGGCCACACCGACCTGGTCTACGACGCGGCGTTCAGCCCTGACGGGCGGCTGCTGGCCACCGCCAGCTACGACGGCACCGCCCTGCTGTGGGATACCAGCAGGCGTGGCAGCATCGCTCAGCCACTGGCCACCTTCGCCGGCCACACCGACTGGGTCGACAATGTGGCGTTCAGTCCGGACGGAGGGCTGCTGGCCACCGCCAGCTACGACGGCACTGTTCAACTGTGGACCACCAGTAGTCGCGGCAACGTCACTCGGCCGCTGACCACCCTCACCGGCCACAGCGACGGCATCTACGACGTCGCGTTCAGCCCTGACGGGCGGTTGCTGGCCACCACGGACGGCACTGGCAGCACTCGTCTGTGGGACACCAGCAGCCGCGGTACCGTCGATCGGGCGCCAGCCATCCTCCTCGGCTACGGCGACTGGATCCTGGATGTGACGTTCAGCCCTGACGGGCGACTGCTGGCCACCGCCAGCGACGGCGGCAACGCCCAGCTATGGAGCGCTAGCAGCCGAGGCGCCCTCGACCGGCCACTGGCCACCCTCACCGGCCACACCGGCGCGGTCAACTCAGTGATGTTCAGTCCGGACGGGCGGCTGCTGGCCACCGGCGACAACAGCAACGCCCGGTTGTGGTCCACCAGCAGCCGCGGCAGCGTCGATCAGCCACTGGCCACCCTCACCGGCCCCACCGAGACGCCCGACGACGCGGTGTCCGGTTCGCACAGGTCGGTGGCGTTCAGCCCAGACGGGCGGCTGCTGGCCACCGCCACCGGCGTCGACGGCACGGCCCGACTCTGGTATGTCGACGCGGTCGACTGATCTCCCGCCTCCGCCAGCCCAGCAGCCAGACGGCGCCATGACTCACAGATGATCGCCAATGGCGCGCTGTTCAGGTCCACCATGCCGGCCGGTTGATGCCCGCTGGCAGTTGGGTCCGCGGGTTTCCTTCCGCCACGTCCACCTGTGTCTGTCGCAGGCCCCGCGCGCGGCTCAGATCCGCCCCGTCCAGCGTCGCGCGGGTCAGGTCCGCCGAGGTCAGCGTCGCGTCGGTCAGGTTCGCCCCGTTCAGCATGGCCCCGGTCAGGTTCGCCCATTTCAGTGAGGCACCAGTCAGCTCGGCCTCGTCCAACCTCACGCGCGTCAGGTTCGTCCCTTCCAGCAAAGCGCCGCGCAGGTTCACCTGGACCAGCATGGATTCACTCAGATTCGTCCAGTTCAGCAGGGCACCGGCCAGGTTCGCCCCCGTCAGGGAGGCGCCGGTGAGGTTCGCCCGCATGAGGACGAGGTTCGGCAGGTCGACGCCGCCGAGGTCGGCACGGGGAATGACCGTCGGGTCGGGCAGACCTCCGAGCAGGTTCAACGCGGCACGAGGGACGAGGCTGCGCGCGGGCAGGCGTCCCAGGACGGTCACCGCCGCCTTCACGTCGGTCCCATACCGTCGGCCCGCGGCGGCATCGGCCGGGTCTGGCGCCGGCGGGCTGGCATTCTCGCGGACGAAGGCAGACAGGACCTCGACGATGGTGCGCTGATCCGCCGGGGAGTCGACCGCGACGCGTTCCAGGGCGTAGATGCCGGCGAGGCGGACACCGAGGTTGTCCGGATCGTTGAGCAGCTTCACCGCCTCGACGTAGAACTCCCGGACATGGGTGTTCGCGTTCGCCCGCCTGGTCTCGTCCAACGCGATCAGACCGCCAGCGACCGCCGTCAGCGCCGCGGCCGCGGTCAACAGCCCGCCCTGCAGCGACGCCTGGGCCGCCTGGTCGGTGTACATCCGGTCCGGCAGATGCCAGATCGCCACCACCGCCATGACCGCGCCCAGCCCCGCCAGGCCAGCGACCGCCAGCAACCAGCGCCGCCCCGAACGCCGGACAGCTCCCCAGTGGTCCGCCATGACAAGGGTTGTACCGCCATCACCATCACCCGGCAGACCACACCGCGAAGCCGAACCCGACCGCCATCACCCCTGTCGAAGCGCTGTTTCGTTCGGCGTTCGCGAGACCTGGCCGCCCCGGTCAGGCCGCGGTTGTGGTTCGTAGTTCGGCGATGTAGCGGCGCGCGGTGCCCTCGTGCAGTTTCAACATGGGGGCGAGATCGCGGGCGAGGGCGTAGTCGGTGCGCGGGTCGTCCGGGTCGAGGGTGGCCAGAAGGGCCGCGAGCCGGGCGCGTTTGCTGACGAACCGGGCCCGCCGTGGCGGCGTCGATGATCCGGTGGCGCGTTGGCTGCCGGCTGGCGGTTCGGATCCTTCGCTGGCCGGCGAATCACCAGAGACCGGCGCCGCCGGGAGCGTGCTGTCGACCGGTTCAGCGACGCGCGGCAGGTCGGACGGCGTCACCCGTGTCGGGGCGGTCCGCGCTCGCTGCCCGGGCACAGGCACCGTCTCCGGGATCCATACCGGCGCCGGGGAGGCACCGGTCGCGCTGGCCGGTTCACCACCCGGCGCGCCGGTCGAGGTCGGTGACGGGAGCGACCAGGTGCCTTCCAGCCCCGTGACGTCCGGCCGGCGTCCGAGGGTCGGTCCCGCGTCGCCCTCGCTCAGGATGCCCAGCTGACCGGCCAGCACCGGGCCCGGCGAACTGGGCTCCGCCATGGCGGGCTCGTCTCCGCCGGCCGGCTGGTAGGCAGTCCATGAAGATCCCGCCATCGACGCGGCTACAGCAGGCGCGCCTGGGTCAGTGGGCCCGTCGTCCGGCTGTGGCGTCGGACGCGCGTCCGCGAGGATGCCGGGCATGGCGGTCCGTGCGGGATGTTCACCCGCGCTGCCTGCGCGCGGGACGGCGCGTCGACGCGCCCAGGCCCTGGTGTCGTCGGTGGGACGGGTGGCGCGGATCTGCCGCATGAGCAACTCGTAGGCCCCGATCAGGGCGAGTGGCGGCCAGGCGGCGATGATCCGGGCGGCCAGGGTGGGTTCGGCGTGCATGACGTTGGCGGCCAGGCTCGCCGCCGAACCGAGGACGAGCAGCGTGTAGGGCAGCCAGGTGCGACGCCGGCCCGCTCGGCTGTCGGCGAGCAGCGTCAGAGACGCGGCGACGATCAGACCGTCCACTGAGATGGGGATGATCGCGGCGGCGACGGGGTCCTCGCCGTGCTCGAGAGCGACGCCATGCATGTGTTTGTAGGAGACGGCGGCGGCGATGCCAGCCACGGTGAGCACGGCGGCCACGGTGGCGAGCCGGGTCCAGACGTCCCCGTCGCGCCACCAGCGCCTACCCGGGCGGAGCGCTCGTTCCGCGGCGGTGCCCCGGCTGTCCGCAGCCTGGTCGTCGAGCGCGGCCCAGTGGGAGTGGCCGTCGAGGGGTGCAGCTGGGGGCCGGATCGGGTCGGTGGGGGCGTGCGGGGTGATCGGTTGGAAGGACGCGCCGCCGGGGGCGGGCGGCGCGGAGGCGGCGAGGGTCATGGGGCCTACCAGGTGATGTGGTGATCGAGCCAGGGAGATCGCGGCCGGTCCAGCCAGGGCCAGCTGGCACCGGCCGCGGGAGGTCATGGGCAGGTGGTTGAGGGTGGGAGAGACGTGAAGGTGGCGACGTGACCGCCAGCTCATGCACGTGGCCACTAACGGCCCCGGGTCTTTGGCGTCGGGACGTCGGAAGGCCGCGCGTCGCTGTGCTGGGCCGTGCGTCGGGCGGGGATGTCAACTCCGGTGAGACTCCCCACCTCCAATCGTGTGGCGCGAATCACTTTCGCCACGCTGGGTAGTCGATCCAGCCGTCCGTCCGGATCTCTGCGTTGACATGAGCGTGCTGGCGGCCGGGGCGCGGCGCCGACGGGTCGAGCAGCAGGCCACGGGACGTCCAGCGACCGAAGATCCCGGCACCATCCAGGACGGCATCGGACGGCACGCAAACGTCGGCGCCGGCATCGGGCGGCACAGGGCGGTAGAGCCCAGCTACGTGCACAGGCGCCTCCCGGCGGAAGAGGAGTGGACAGCCCGGTGGGCTGTGCGGCGGTCCGCGAATGCGCTCATGGTGAGGCCCTCGCGGGCTCTCCGCCACTCCGGTGACGGACGGTGTCCAACGGTCGGCAAAAGTTATCCACAGAGCTGGATCGTACGGCTATTCAAGCGCATATTCCTGTGGTACCACCCTTTCACGAAGGATTATTCCTGGCTACCCGGGCGGGATTCGCCCTGATGGCCGTTCACGCTCGGCCGGCCACCACCGGCCGAGTGGCTACGCTGCTCTGCCTTGTGGCGGAAACCTGGGTGGGCTGGGGTTTCGCCGCTCCTGCCGCTACGGCGGCGGGGCTCCAGCGTCTCAGTGCCGAGGCGTCCCAGTCGCGCTTGTTGGAGGACTCGTTGCATACCCGCCCGCGACCAGAATGCCGCGAGCCGAATGCCGTCGACAGCCGTCGTGTCCACATCAGGACACGGAACGTCCAGATGCGGACAGCGAATGACCAGATGTGGCCATCGCATTTCCACAACAGGACATCGCGCCTCCGCACGCGAACCGCCATGTTGGCGGTTCTGCTTGGCATGTGTCTGACCGCCGGTGCCTGCGGCGGCTCGGATGACGGCGACAGCCCTCCGCCGGTCTCGAGCCAGCCAGGCAGCACGACGACGGCGTCACCGGCGGACCCCGCAGCCGAAGTCCGCGCCGCCGTCACGGCGGCCCAGAAGCAGTACTACGACGCCTACCGAGCCGCCATGGCCAACCCACGCGACCAAGTCCTGGTCGAGGCCCTGCTCGCCGTCTATGTGGACGGGTCGGTGCCGGCTCGCAACATCCGGGGAGATGTCGCGTGGCTCGCTGAGCGCGGCTATGTCATCCGGCCAAGCGCCGACGACTACTACGTGATCGAGGACATCCACGTGGATGCGCCTCCACCTGCTGGGCGGGCTACCGCGACCGTCTGTGGCTACGACACCGGCACCGTCATCGACGGGGTCAACCGCGCGCCGGATGGCAAGGACATCGTCGTCAACAACACTCCGGCCAGCGGACGCACCCGTCTGATCTGGGTTGAACAGGGTGATGGCACCTGGAAGATCGACGGCGGCGAACTCGTCGACAGCTGGGAAGGCGAGAACCGGTGTCCGCCTCGGCCCGCCGGCTGACCGCAGCCCGCGTGACAACCGTGCTGGCCAGCTTCGCGCTCGTGGCCCTCTCAGCTGGCCCCGCCCGCGCGGACCGGCCCATCACCTTCTTCAACGGGGGCGTTGCCGGCGAGGGGGAAGCAAGGACCGACCAGGACCGGCAGCAGCTTCTCGCCTCGGTCTCGGCAGGGAACGCCGGGCCCAGCCCCGCAGGCGGAGACGGTGTCGTCGAGCCGGTGCCGAGTTGTGTGTGGCAGCCGAGTACAGCGGTAACCGGCACGATCGGCCAGGTGGTTCCCGAGAACGGCCAGGTGCACGAGGCCGATCGGGTAGAGCCGGATGGGTCGACGTCGCGGCTCTACGCCCGAATCTGCGAGGACGGCACAGTCACGAGCTGGCAGTGGTTCGCCCTGGCCGACGTGCCGAGTGTGCGGGCCTCAGCGGTCGACGACGTGCGCCGTCGGTTGCCGTTGCCCGAGCCGGTGCTCTCGCCGGACCTCGCCCGGGGCCTGGTCGTGAACGTGGCGACCTGGTTCGCCGCCCCGGCGGGCCAGTGGACCGCGGTCACGGGCTCGGCTGAGGCACTGGGCCTGTCGGTGACGGTGACGGCTACCCCGGTGGAGTTGGTCTTCGACCCGGGTGACGGCGCCGCGCCGGTCACCTGCGCCGGCCCGGGTCCGACGTTCGACGCGTCCGGGCCGGCGCCGACCGCCGCGCCGGACTGTTCCTACGTCTACCGCGATGCCTCGTCGGCGGCTCCGAACGGCCGGTTCTGGCCGGCGTCGCTGTCGATCCGCTGGTCGGTCACCTGGGCGGCCAGTGACGGCCAGGAGGGCGTCCTCGAGCCCCTGATCACCACGACTCCGCTGGAGGCCGTGGTCCGCGAGTACCAGGCCCTGGAGAGAAACGGTTCATGATCACAGCCCTGACCCCGCCGCTCACCCTCGCCGGCGGCCAACGCTCCGAGATGCCACCCACTCCAACCAGACCTCACGCCCACCGGCCAGCCAGCTTGCGGCCGACCGTTCACCTCGGCGATGGACAGCGACCGGCGAACCCGCTGGGGGCCTGCGAGTGGCGGGCGGGTGGTGGGTGATGGCCTACACCGATCACTGGGACGACGCCGACCTGGATGACGGTCTTGACACCGCGGGCAGGTCGACACCGAGGCAACCCGGGCGGCGGTGGGGTGGGGTGTTGGCCGGGCTGCTGCTCGCGGTGCTGGGCGCGGGCGGGGCGTTGTGGCTCGGATCTGGCGGGCAGCAGATGGTGGACGCGGTGGCGCTGGCCCGGCCTGTCGCGCGCGGGCAGGTGGTGACGGCGGGCGACCTGGCGCAGGTCCGGGTCGCGGCGGACGGCGGCGCGGTACGGCTGGCGACCCCGGCGACGGCGCGGGATCTTCTGCTGGGCCGGCAGGCACTGGTGGATCTTCCGGCGGGGACGTTGCTGACGCCGGAGCTGGTGGGTTCGGTGGCCGGACCCGCGGGAACGTTGACGCTCGGCGTCGCGGTGGATCCGGCGGGGTTGCCGTCGTCGGCGCTGCGCCCGGGTGAGCGGGTCGACGTCGTCGGGGTCGACCCGGTGACGAAGACCGCGGTGACGCTGGCGCGCGCCGTGACGGTGACCGAGGTCGGTCGCCCGTCGGGTACTTCCGGGACCGGGGAGACGGTTGTCTACCTGGCGGTTCCCGCGGAGCTGGCGGCCCGGGTCGCGACGGTGGCCGCGGTGAGTCCCGGGGTTCGTCTGCTGGGCGCTACCTCCCCCGATGTCATGGGGGATCCGAACACCGGCGGGAGAGGTGGGGCCGCGACGGTCAACCCCACGACGACCGTTCCTTCCGCTGGCCCGGCCGGCACACCGACCGGGTATCCGTCCGCGACGCCGACCCGCGCAGCCGTCAGTACGACGAGCAGCGGCGACGGGTTCGCTGGCACGGCCGGGAGTGGTCGATGATGCCCCCTCCCCGTCCCTCGAACAGCGACACCGCCGGCCACCTGGCGGGTCGGGCGGCGCAGGACCGTGGCGGGCCGGCGCCGGTCGCGGCCCGGGCCACGAGCTCGATGCCCGCGTCGGCGGGCCGGCGGTCAGGTCCCGGGCGGGCGCCGCTGACGGCGGAGACCACGGCACCCGGGACAGCCGACGTGCGGTGGCCGGCGGCGGGCAGGTTGTCGGACCGGCCATCGGTCGGGCTGATCGACGACAAGCTGGTCGAGGCCTATGTGGCCCGGATCGGGGAGCTGGTCGACGCGCGGTTGACGCAGGCCCGCCGCACGGGAATGCCGGTGCGGGCCGCGGAGCGGGGCGCACTCGTCGAGGAGACGATCACCGCGGTGCTCGTCGCGGCCCGCCAGCAGGCAGCGGCCGAGGGCCGGCCCGCGTTGCTGCCGACGGTGGAGGACGTGATCCGGCGGCGGGCGCGCGCGGCGCGGGCGGAGCTGGGGCCGCTGGGTCCGGCGTTGACGGCGGCGCACCGGTGGAGCGACGTCGAGGTCAACGGCGCGGTCAACATGATCTGCACCGATCGGACCAGCGGCCAGCGGGTCGAGTCCCCGTCTCCGTTCGCCTCCGACGAGGAGGTGTGGGAGTGGGCGGCCGGGCACGCGGCGCTGGCCGGTCGGCGGTTCGACGAGGCCAACCCGTCGGTCCGGTTCCGGCTGCCGAACGGGGTGCGGGTGCACGCGGTCGGCCGGGTCACCTCGCTGACCCATCTGGACTGCCGGCTGTTCACCCCCGCGCTGGACACCCTGATGGGCCTGGCCGGGACCGGGATGTGCGGACCCGATCTGGTGGCGCTGTTGGCGGCGACCGCGGCGCTACAGGTCCCGTTCGGCCTGGTCATCTCCGGTGGGACCGGGGCTGGGAAGACCACCTTGCTGCGCGCCTGGGCGAACGCGACCCCGACCGACCGGGCGTTGGAGCGGGTCGTGGTCGTCGAGGACGAGGCCGAGCTGTTTCTGGACCGGACCCGGTGGCGCAACCTGGTCGAGTTCGAGGCCCGCGAGGCGAACGTCGACGGCCGGGGCGAATATCCCATGGAGCGGTATCTGACCGCGGATCTGCGCCGCCAGACCCCGGGGCGGGTGCTGCTCGGGGAGCTCAAACCCGACGGCGGCGTGCTGCCCCTGCTGCTCGCCGCCGGGCAGGGCATCGCCCACGGCGTCGCGACCACGGTTCACGCCCCGAGCGCCGCCGACGTCATCGGCCGGCTGCGGACCTACGCCGCGATCAGCTCACGCACCGTCCCCGAGACCGTGGTGCTCGAGACGATCGCGGCGACGGTCGACCTGGTCGTCCACGTCGCCCAACACCCCGCCGGCCGGGTGGTCACCAGCATCCGGGAGATCGGCGAGTACCGGGCCGGCTCCGTCAGCTCCGCCGAGCTGTGGCGCTGGCACCCCCGCGCCGCCCGGGCCGTACGCACCGAGGTCGACCTGTCCGAGCAGCTGACCGCCAAACTCGCCACCGTCACCGACCCCGACCAGTTCCGCCCCCGGCGCTCGGCGCCGACTGGCGGTGCGTGGTGAGCGGCGGGCTGCGGGTCCTCGCGCTGGCCTGCGCCGGCGGCACGGCCGGAGCCGGAGTCGCGCTGCTGGTACTGGCGGTGTCCGGCCACCTGACCTGGCCAGCCAGCCGGCCTACCGGCAGCGCCTCGCGGCGGCGGCAGCGGACCGGCGGCGGGGATGGTGTCGCCGACCGGTGGGGGTCGCTGCCGGCGGAGGCCGGTCCGGTCGGGGCGGTGGCCGGTGCGGGCCTGGTCGTGGGGGTGCTGGTTGGGCTGCCGGTGCTCGCGCTGGTCGCCGGCGGGCTGGCGTGGCTGGCCCGTGAGGCACGCGGTGTGCGGACGGTACCGGCGGTCAACGAGCTCGGGGAGGCAGTCGCGACCTGGTGCGAAACCGTCCGCCAGGAACTCGACGCCGGCCAGCCACTGCGCGCCGCGGTCGCCGCCTCCTGCCAGCTACCGCCGCCACCGCTGGCCGCTCCGCTGACGGCGCTGGCCCGTCACCTCGACGCCCAGCAATCTCTACCCACGGCGCTGGCGGCGTTCCACCGCGAGACGGCCCATCCGGCGGTCGGCCAGGTCGTGGCCGCGTTGACACTGGCCTACCGGCACGGCGCGGGCGAGCTGGGCCGGCTGATGGCCAGCCAGGTCGAGGCCACCCGTCACCGGGTAGCGGTCGTGCGGGATCTGCATGCCGGCCGGGCTCGGCATCGCCGGGCGATGGCCCTGCTCCTTGGCCTGTTCGCGCTGACCACCGCCGCCCTGCTCGCTGCCTGGCCCGCTCTGCTGACCCCGTACCGCACCCCGTGGGGCCAGCTTGTCCTCGGCGCGGACCTGGCGCTCGTCGGAGCGGCCGTGCGCGCGCTACTGCGCCGCTCCCGCCCGCCCACGGTCCCCGACTTCTTCCACCGGGAGGCGTGATGCATGGTCTGCCCGCGGCCGGGCTGCTGACCGGGCTGTGCGGCGCGGTCGCCGTCACCGGTCTCTACCTGGCCCTGCGCGCCGCGCTCGCCCCGCCTGCCCCGCTGTCGTCTGGTCGGCCGAAGCGGTGGACGCGGGCTGGCGCGGCCTGGCTCACCGCTCGGGTCACCGACACCGCCGGGACGGCACGGGCGCGGCGGCTGCTGCTCGCCGATGATCTCGCGGTCGCCGGTCGTGACCCCGTCGTCCATACCGCCGTCCGGGTCACCCATGCCACGATCGCCGCGCTTGCTGGCGCGCTGCTCGCCGTCGCCGCGGCGCTCACCGGGCTGCCGCTGCCGTCCCTGATCGGCCCGGTGCTCGTCGCGTTGGCGGTCCCGGTCGGGGTGCTGGTCGCAGACCGGCCGGTCCGGACGGTCGCGAAGGCGCGGCGGCAGGAGGCACGGCTCGCGGTCGCCGCCTACCTCGACCTCGTCCGCGTCCTGCTCGCCGGCGGCCTCACCCTGCACGCCGCACTACGCCTGGCCGCCGACGCCGGCACCGGCTGGGCCTTCACCCAGATCCGCGCCGCCCTCGACACCGCCGCCACCCGACGCCAACCCCCCGACAGCGGCCTCGACCAGCTCGCCGCCCGCATCCCGCTGCCGGAATGGCGCGAGCTACGACTCACCGTCACCTCGGCCCTGCGCGGCGCCTCCCCCGTCCTCGCCATGGAATCCAAAGCTACCCACCTACGGGCCACCGAAGCCGCCGACGCCCGCGCCCAGGCCGCCACCGCCGACGCCGAACTCGAACTCCCCGCCGCCACGGTCGCCCTCGCCTTCGTCGCGTTCCTGACCTACCCCCTGCTCGCCGTCCTGACCGCCACCGGCATCACCCCGTAACAACGCACCGACCTGCCTACCCCTCGCAGGAGAAAGGAGCGTGACCGCCATGCGCCGCCTCGGCGTGCACCTCACCCTCACCACACTCTGGCTCACCGCCCTCCCCGGGCGGCTCGCCGACCGGATCGCCACCGTCGACGCCCGGGCCCGCGCGGCGCGCCGCGACCGGGGCGACGCGCTGGCCACAGCGGTCATCACCGTCGGCCTCGTCCTCATCGCCGCCGCCGTCATCTACATCATCCGGCAGAAGGCCGTCGACACCGCGAACAACATCTGCACCAACACCGACCCCACCACTTGCCAATGAACATCCACCACCGCTGGCGACCAGACCGCGACCCGCGCCGGGACCGGGGCGCCAGCCCGGTGGAACTGGCCCTGGTCATGAGCGCGGTACTCGCCCTGTTCACGCTGGTCCTGGTGTTCGGGATGCGCTGGCTCGCCACCCAGGCCGCCGCCACCGCCGCTGGGCGCGCCCTCGAAACCGCACAGTCCCTCGACGGCACCGACCCCGCCGCCACCCAGGTCGCCACCGCGCTCGCCCACTCCAGCCGCGCCGTCACCGACGTCGACGTCCACATCGACCGCGACACCACCACCGGCACGGTCACCGTGCGCGTCACCGTCCACGCCCTGCTCGGCGGCGCCGTCACCCGCACCGCTACCGGCCCCGCTACCCGCTTCCTCCCCCAGACCCAGGCCCAGCTTCCATGACGGCGGCTACGACCCGCGGCTACCGCCGACCGGCCGCCGGGCGACGACGTGGCGCCGCCGGCGGCGGCGACCGTGGCTCGTTCTCGGTCGAGCTGGCACTCGCCTGGCCGATCCTGATCCTCGGACTGCTCGTCCTCGCCGTCGCCGCCACCAGCGTCGGCGCGCGCACCGACGTCGCCCGCGCCGCCCGCGAAGCCGCCCGCGCCGCCTCCCTCGCGACCACGCCTGAGCAGGCCAGCGCGATCGCGGACGCCACCGCCCGCGCGAACCTCGCCACCGGCACCTGCACCGACGTCGTCATCCACACCGGCCTCACCGCCACCGGCCCCACACCCGGCGACCTCGGCCTGGTCACCGTCACCGTCAGCTGCCGGACCCGCCCGATCCCCGGCCTCGGCCTGACCCGTGAACTGCGCGCGACCGGTGACGCCGTTCTCGACCGCTACCGGGGTGGCCTCACCCTCCCCGTCGCCCCATGAGCACTCCCCCGACGCCGGCCGCCACAGGGCAAGACCCGGCCGACGCCACGGGCACGGTCCCCCCGTATCCGGCGGCCCGGCGCCGGGATGCGGGGACGGTCAGCCTGACGATGACCATCCTGTTCGCCAGTGCCCTGCTGCTCGCCGCGCTGATTTTCGACGCTGGCCGTGCCCTGGATGCCGCCGGCCACGCCTCGGACCTCGCCGCCGCCGCGGCCCGGGCCGGCGCCCAGGCCCTCGACGAGACCAGCCTGCGCGCCGGCATCCCCGTCCTCGATCCGGCGCGGGCCGCCGCGTATGTGGACACCTATCTCGCCCGCCACCCCGAGGCGACCCTGACCGCGCTCACCGTCGACGGCCTGGCCGTCACCGTCACCGTCACCACGCGCGTCGACTACCAGCTCCTCGACGTCCTCGGCCTCGACCACGCCACCGTCACCCAGATCCGCACCGCCATCGCCATCACCGGCCCCTGACCCATCCTTAGGGAGTCAGCCCATGCCCCGTCGGGCCACCTCCACCCGAACCGCCCCGCCACCTCGCCGCCCCGCCGGCCGGCCCAGACCGGGCGACATCGTGCGCAGCCTGCTCGCGCTGGCCAGCCTCGTCGGCTTCCTCGGCGGAGTGCCGCTGCTGCTGTGGGCGTGGCGGGCCAACCCGCTGCCGACCACCTGGCAGCCAGGCCGCTGGTGGGACCTGCTCCAGGCCGGCTACCTCCACCCCGACGTCGCGCCCAACACACTGGCGGCCACCGCCTGGCTGCTATGGGCCTGGCTCACCCTCTGCATCGCCTGGGAAGTCGTCACCCAGGCCACCGCCGCTCATCAGCGCGCCCGCCGACACCGAGACCGCCGCCGAGCCGCGACGTGGCCCGCCCGCACCGCGCCGTCCACCACCGCCACCGCGCCCAGCCACCCGCCCACCCCTGTGGGCGCGCGGGTCCCGCCGACCCGCTCCGCTGGACGCGCACATCGCCCTGGGCCCGCTTCCAGGAAGCGCACGTCCCCGCGACCGCGCATGCCGGAAGCTCTCGGCGTCGCCGGGCAGCCCACCGCCCTGCCAGGCCGGGTGCCGAGCGGTCGTCAGCGCGGCGCGCCGGCGCCCCATGCGGTCCGCCGAGGCACGGCCCGCTGGGTCGCCACCGCCGGCGTCGCGTTCACCCTGCTGTCCGCCCGCCCCGCCCTCGCCACCACCACGGCCACCGCCATCCCCGCGACGAACCAACCCCCAGCAGCCACCGCCCCAGCGACCCCGGCCGGCTGGCTGCCCACCCTCACCCCCGACCACACCAACCCGACCTCCGCCCCACCCCCCACCACACCCGTCGACTCCGACAGCCCAGCTCTGGTCACCTCCGCGGAGCTCGTCCCGACAGCGCCCAGCTACACCGTCCAGGTCGGCGACACCCTCTGGGCCATCACCGACACCGCCTACCCCGACGCCACCGACCCCCAGCTCCCTCGCCTCGTCGACACCGTCTTCACCACCAACCGCGACGCCACCGACCCCGCCGGCCGCCGTCTCACCGACCCGGATGTGATCAACCCTGGCATGGTCCTCGCCCTGCCCACCCTCACCAGCGACCAGCCCGCCCCGCCAGCGCCTCAGGACCAGCCAACCCCCGCCCCAGCCGACGTCCCACCACCTGGCAGCCCGGCGCCCGCGGTCCCCGCTTCGCCGGCCGCCGGCCCAACCAACCAGCCGCCGACGCGCACCGACGCCCCCAGCCCCACGGCACCCGCCACACCGAGCACCGATCCGGCTTCCAACCCGACGCGGAGCACCACTCCCACACCCGGACTGGCCGGCCCGCTCTCGAGCGCACCGACGCCGCTCGCCTCCAGCAACCCGACGGCCCCGACCCCCGCGCCTACCCACGATCCAGCGGTCGGGCACGGCGAACACAGCGGCCTCGACCCCTGGCGCCTCGTCGCCGGGATCGGCACAAGCGGACTGCTCGCCGCCGCCATCCTCGGCGCCGTCACCCAACGGCGCCGCCACCGCGACCGGCAGACCACCATCGACACCGCCCCACCACGGCCCGACCCGGACACCGCCGCGCTCCACACCGCCCTGCTCGCCACCGCCACCAGCGACCCGACCAGCCGGCTCGACCACGCCCTACGCGCCCTCGCCACCCTGCACACCGACACGGACACCGCCGGCCCCGTGCCCCAGGTGATGCTCACCCTCCCCGACGGCACCCTCGACGTGTTCCTGCGCGACCCACTGCCCACCCCGCCGGCGCCCTGGGAAGCCGACGCGCACGGCCAGGTCTGGACCCTGCCCCCAGGCGCCACCCTCCCGCCCGTCGACGCCGGCAACCCACCGCCCTGCCCCGCGCTCGTCGGGCTCGGCACCCAGCCTGATGGCGCCGCAGTCCACGCCGACCTCGAAGCCCTCGGCACGCTGACCCTCGACCCCGCCGGCCACAGCCCCGACGCCCTCACCGGCCTCACCCGCGCCCTGCTCACCACCCTCACGCTCAGCCCTCTCGCCGCCACCCCCACCATCCGCACCCTGGGACTCGACCCCGCCGGCCTCGCCAGCGAGGACCGCGTCCACCCCGCCACGTCTCTCGCCGACCTACGGGCCGCCACCACCAGCGAGATCACCCACCTGCGCAACGACCTCACCACCGTCACCAGCGCCACCACCACGTTCGCCGCCCGCGCCGTCATCCCCCTCGAGAACTGGGAACCCACCGTCGTCCTCGTCGCCACCGAACCCACCGACGACCTCGACCACGACCTGCTTACAGACCTCGCCGCCCTCGCGGGCCCCGGAAGCACCGGCCTCGCCCTCGTCCAACCCTCCGCCCCCGGCCACACCTCCACCTGGCGCCTCACCCTGCTCGACCCCACCTCCACCGATCAGTCGCCCTCCGCGGGCGACGACCCCGACAACGACGAACACCACGACGTCGACCACGAGCACGACGTCGACGGGGACAGGGCAGGCGACCGGCCGGCCCAGGCCGCGAACGGCGCCGGGGCGGCCCTATCACGTTGGCGGCTCGATCCGCTCGGCCTCACCCTCACCCCACCGACCCTGGCCGCCGCCGAACTCGACGCCGTCTGCGCCCTACTCGCCGACGTAGCCCAGCCACCCGTCCCAGCCCCACCGCCAGCGGCCTCCACCGCCGACACCGACGACAGACCGCCGAGCACCGCAACCTCGACCGTCGACCCACCGCCGGCCGCGAACGGGACAGCACCCACCGGCCCCACCAGCGGCCAGCCTCCACAGACCTCCGCCGATGAGGGCGCCACCGCCCTGGCACCGACGCCCGGCACACCCGCCAGCAACGGGCTGACCGCGGAATCGTCCAACGGCCAAACCCAGGTCAGCCCACCGCCTTACGCCGAACCCGACTGGCAAGTCATGATCCACCTCTACGGACCGCCCAACGCCACCAACCGCGCCGGCGAACACCCCACCGGAGAACTCGCCCGCGAACGCACCCTCGAAGTCCTCGCCTGGCTCGCCACCCACCGCGACCGCACCCGCACCAACCTCGAAACCGCCCTCTGGCAGCAACGGCGCCCCCTCCCCCGCTCCGTCAACAACCAGCTCGGCCTCGCCCGCCGCGTCCTCATCCACCTCACCGGCGACCCCGACCGCGCCTGGATCCCCTCCGGCCAGACCGTCCTACGCCTACACCCCGCCGTCGTCACCGACCTCGACCTGCTCACCCACCGCCTCCACTACGCCCAAACCCACCGCGCCCACCCCAACGCCGTGATCCCCGTCCTCACCGACGCCCTCGACCTGCTCGCCGGAACCCCCGCCCTCTACCCCTGGGTGGACGCCGAGTTCGGCTCCGAGCTGACCACCACCGCCATCCGCGCCGCCCTCCTCCTCTCCGAGCTCCACCTCGACAACGGCGACCACCAAGCCGTGCTCGCCGCGACCACCCGCGGCCTGGCGATCCAGCCCGCCCACCCCGGACTGTTCGCCCTACGCCTCCGCGCCCACCACGCCGCCGGCGACCCCACCGCCGTCACCGCCGACTACCGCGCCTACCTCCGCGCCGAACAAGCCGACGACCCCGACGCAGACACCGACCCCGACCTCGCCCACCTCCACCACACCCTCACGAGAAACACCCGCCGGCCCCGGCCGACCGCCACCAGCTCCCGCGACGCCGACGATCTTGACCCCTGGTAGAAGCTCAAACCGCTGACAGCAAATGTGACAGCGACAAGGGACAGCGTCGCCCCGCCCGGCAGGCGCGCCGGGAGCATGGCGCGTGGAAGATCCCCGCGCGGGCGGGGACGACACCGTCTTCGCCCAGGCCATCCGGTCGTACCAGGGAAGATCCCCGCGCGGGCGGGGACGACTTGATCCCGGAGTTACCGAGCCCGAACCGCTGGGAAGATCCCCGCGCGGGCGGGGACGACCAGCGCATCTCGCTGAACGAGACACCGAGGCGCGGAAGATCCCCGCGCGGGCGGGGACGACTACGTCGCACCCGGCGACGCGCAGACCGTCGCGGGAAGATCCCCGCGCGGGCGGGGACGACGTGCAGGACGGGCCCAACAACCCGCACGACTGGGGAAGATCCCCGCGCGGGCGGGGACGACCCCGCGAGCAGCAGCTTGCGCAGCTCGTAGGACGGAAGATCCCCGCGCGGGCGGGGACGACGACTTGGTCTACCAGCAGATCGATAACCCCGAGGGAAGATCCCCGCGCGGGCGGGGACGACCCAGGCGCCAGCGCCTCGATAAGCAGACCGAAGGGAAGATCCCCGCGCGGGCGGGGACGACTACACGCACAGCGTGTTCATCACGCCCATCGAGGGAAGATCCCCGCGCGGGCGGGGACGACCCGTTGGTGGCGAGGTTGCCGGTGTCGCCGCCGGGAAGATCCCCGCGCGGGCGGGGACGACACTACACCTGAGCCGAGTTGGTCCATGCGGGACGGAAGATCCCCGCGCGGGCGGGGACGACGATGGCGCGCATCTCCGAACCCCCTCGGCGTCGGGAAGATCCCCGCGCGGGCGGGGGCGACACCGCCGTGCCGATGGAAACGGCCCGGGTGCCGGGAAGATCCCCGCGCGGGCGGGGACGACGACCAAGCTCCAGCACACCCCGACCGGCGGGGAAGATCCCCGCACGGGCGGGGACGACGCCCTGGCTGGTACGAGCGGGAGACGACGCGGCGGAAGATCCCCGCGCGGGCGGGGACGACGTACGGGATGGAGCCGACCCATCCGAGGGCGGGGGAAGATCCCCGCGCGGGCGGGGACGACGTGACCTATCGTGGCGGAGACTGGTACGACCATGGAAGATCCCCGCGGGCGGGGACGACTGGGAGGCACGGCGGGCGCCATCGTCGCGGACAGGAAGATCCCCGCGCGGGCGGGGACGACACCCAGTGGTCATCCGGCGGCACGTCAGGGTCGGGAAGATCCCCGCGCGGGCGGGGACGACCAGCGTCGCCAAGCTGCCAGGCAAGACCGAAGGGGAAGATCCCCGCGCGGGCGGGGACGACGCGTTGGAACTGGCCTGGGATGGCTCCTCCGGAGGAAGATCCCCGCGCGGGCGGGGACGACGTCCAGTCCAGCCACAGCGGAACCCGCCAGTAGGGAAGATCCCCGCGCGGGCGGGGACGACGCGGTTATCGTCTGCCAGACGACACGCCGCCGCGGAAGATCCCCGCGCGGGCGGGGACGACGCGCCTCGCGCACCACGTCAGGGACCAAGCCAGGGAAGATCCCCGCGCGGGCGGGGACGACTAGTTACGGGCCCGGCCCGCGTTACGCGACCAGGGAAGATCCCTGCGCGGGCGGGGACGACACACGCGAGGCCCCGCCGACGGTCCGGCTGGTAGGAAGATCCCCGCGCGGGCGGGGACGACACACGCGAGGCCCCGCCGACGGTCCGGCTGGTAGGAAGATCCCCGCGCGG
This sequence comes from Frankia nepalensis, assembly GCF_016786325.1. Classification (GTDB taxonomy): domain Bacteria; phylum Actinomycetota; class Actinomycetes; order Frankiales; family Frankiaceae; genus Pseudofrankia; species Pseudofrankia nepalensis. The sequence continues at coordinate 29,201 of NZ_JADWYU010000136.1, forward strand.
GCGGGGACGA
>NZ_JADWYU010000136.1:29310-37015 GCF_016786325.1 Frankia nepalensis
CCACCGGGGACTGGCAGGGTCGCGTATTCGACTGTTGCGAGTTCGGCCGGGGCAGCGACGAAGTTTGGCGTGGGGCGGCGATGATGCCGGGTATGGGGGGATCTTCGCGGGATCGGGTGCGTCGGACCGGCATTGTCGCGGTGCTGTTGCTGGTGGGGTCGGTGGTGGCCGCGGTGGTGCTCGCTCGGCGGTATCAGCTGGGTTCGGGGACGGCCCTGGTCGGTTTGGTGGGCGGGGTCACGGGGCTGACGGGGCTGTGGCTGGCCTGGTCGGCGTACCGGGCGGACCGGGAGGAGGCCGCAGTCGGGGAGTTGGACCTGGCTGGGGTCGCTGACCAGTTGGCGGCGGCGGTGCGACGGCAGTGGGAGGACGAGGCGGCGCTGCGCCGGCTCAACGATCCGTATCCGTTGCCGGTCCGCTGGGCGCCGGCCGACGGCGGGCTGGTCGAGGAATGGTCGTCGCTGGTCCGGCTGGCGACCTCCGGCGCCGGCTGGCCACCACCCCCACCATCTGGAACGTGGGCGGCCGGGCCGGCCGGGCTGGCCGGTGGCGACGGCGACCTGGCGGGCCTGCTCGACCGGGTACCGACGGGCCGGCTGGTCGTGCTCGGGGAGCCGGGGGCGGGCAAGACGATGCTCACCGTGCGCCTGGTGCTCGATCTGCTCGCCGACGGGCGGCGCGCGCTGGGCGGGCCGGTGCCGGTGCTGGTCTCGTTGGCGTCGTGGAACCCGTCCGAACAGTCCCTGTATGGCTGGCTGGAAGGGCGTCTTGTCGCCGACTATCCCGGTCTGACCGTGCCCGCCCCGGGTGATTCCGGCGCTAGCCGGGCGCGGGCGTTGCTGGATGCCGGGCTGATCCTGCCGGTCCTCGACGGCCTCGACGAGATCGCCGACGCCGTCCGCGGCGCCGCGATCGCCCGGATCAACGATGCGACCCGACCCGGGCAGCGCCTCGTGCTGACCTCCCGCACCAACCCCTACCGCCAGGCCGTGTCCCCGCCGCGCGAGCCTGAGGTGCGGCTGACCGGCGCCGCAGGCATCCAGCTCTGCCCGCTGGAGGCCGGGGTGGTCGCGGACTATCTGCGCCGCTCGGCGGGCGGCCCGGCCGGCGCCGCCCGCTGGGACCCGCTGCTCGCCGCCTGGCCGACCCCGATCGCCCAGGCACTGACCACGCCGCTGATGGCCACCCTCGCCCGCATCATCTACAACCCCCGCCCCGGCGAACCCGCCCTCGCCGTCGGCAACTCCCCCGCCGAACTGCTCGACCCCACCCGCTTCCCCACCCGCACCACCGTCGAACAGCACCTGTTCGACGGGTTCCTCCCAGCCGCATATCGGCCCCACCCCGATCCCGGCCAGCGCTGCCCCTGGACGGCGACCGACGCCGAACGATGGCTCGTCTTCCTCGCCCGCCACCTCGACCACACCCTGCACGGCACCCCCGACCTCGCCTGGTGGCAACTCCCCCTCGCCCTCACCCCCCGACAACGACGACTCGTAGTCGGGCCCGCGTTCGGGCTCGTGGTCGGGCTCGCGGTCGGGCTCGCGTTCGGGCTCGTGGTCGGGCTCTCGGTCGGGGTCATAGTCGGGCCCGCGGTCGGGGTCGCGGTCGGGGTCGCGGTCGCGGTCATGGTCGGGCTCGTGGTCGGGTTCGTGGTCGGGCCTGATTTTGGGCTCACAGCCGCGGATCGGTTACCGCAGCGCGCGGTGCGCTGGAGAATCCCTCCAGGTTCCGACCTTGTGTTTGGGCTCGTGTTTGGGCTCGTGGTCGGGCTCTCGGTCGGGGTCATAGTCGGGTTCGTGGTCGTGGTCGTGGTCGGGCTCGTGGTCGGACTCGTAGTCGGGTTCGTGGTCGTGGTCGTGGTCGGGCTCGTGGTCGGACTCGTGGTCGGACTCGTGTTCGGGATCTCATCCGTGCCGGCGGATCTCGCGGAAGCCTCGAACCCGACCTCGGTCCTCCACCAAGACCGATCCGCAGCCGGGGTAAACGGGCTCGTGGTCGGGCTCGCGGGCGGGCTCGCGGGCGGACTCGTGGTCGGACTCGTAGTCGGGTTCGTGGGCGGGCTCGTGGTCGGGCTTGCGGCCGGGCTCGTGGTCGGGGTCATGTTCGGGGTCATGTTCGGGTTCGTGTTCGGGCTCGGGGACTACGGTGCGTGGGCGTTGTTCACGCTGACCCGGGCATGGCTGGCCGCACGCGGCCGGCTTCCCCGGAATCTGATGGCGTTCCTGGCCGACGCCCACGAGAAACGCGGCGTGCTGCGCCAGGTCGGCCCGGTGTACCAGTTCCGCCACCTCGAGCTGCAACATCGGCTCGCGCGTCGGTGAGCGGCGTGTCGTTACTGGCGCAGGGCGACGTAGCGGTTCCAGGTGCCGCCGGCGTGGGCGCGTTGGCGGGTGGTGGTGGTCTGGTGGAAGCCGAGGGCGTCGGCGATGACGGGAGCCGGGGCTTGCAGGACGAGTTGGCGGAGCGCGGCGACGCGGGCCTGGACGATGGGCAGGCCGAGGTCCTTGAGCTAGCGCTGGAGGGCTCGGTGGGCCACGGGCTGGCCGGGGATGAGGCCGGGGAACAGCCATCCGTCGGGAGGGGCGGTCGCGGCGAGTTCGCGCAGCATCGTGGCGAACGGCTCGGGCACCGGTGTGGGTGGGTCGCCGAAGCGCAGGGCCGTCTCGCCGTCGCGTTCCAGCACGTCGTTGGCGGTGAGCTGGTGGATGCGGCTGAGGGGCTGGGCGTAGAGCAGTACGAGGCAGGCCGCGACCCTGGCGGGCAGCGGGTCGGTGTCGCTGGTGGTGAAGCGGCGCAGGAGCGCGAGCCGGCGTTGCTGGGTGATCGGCCGGCCGGGTTGGAACGTCTGCTGGTGCGCGACGAGCCCGCGGGGCAGGTCGCCGCGGTCGGTGGCCCAGAGCAGGAAGCCGCGGACGTGGTGGCGCTGGTGGACCCGGTGGGTGGCATACCAGGCGTCGATGTCGGCCTGGCGGAGGCCGCGCGGGTCGATCTGGTGCTCGTGCAGCCAGGTGAGGAACGCCTGTGCCTGGGTGAACTGCTGGGTGGCGTACTGCTGCGCGGTGGTGCGCAGCGGCCGGCGCGACGCGGTGGCGCGTAGCCGTGGTAGCTGATGCCAGAGCGCGAACTGCCGCAGGAGCTGCTCGTGGGGGTGCCCGGCGAGCTCGGCGAGGCGGCGGTGCAGCCACGCCTCGATGTCGAGCAGCCGCGGGTCGGCGGCGGGCAGGACACCGGTGGCGATCAGATGGTGGCGCAGCCGCCGCGCGGCGACCTGGTGCGGCCAGCCGTGCAGGCCGTCATGGGAGAGCGGGACCTGTCCGCGGGCGAGCGCTGTTAGCAGCGCCGCGTTCTGCGCCCGGCGCAGCCAGCGCAGCGTGCCCAGCGGGTCGGGCTCGGCGGCCATGCGGCCGATCAGCGGTGCCAGCGTGGGATGTGGGGCGCCGGAACCGTCGTCGAGGAGCTCCTCGAGGCGCGTGGTCAGCCGGCACGGGCCGCAGGTGGGTCGCCGGCCGTGGTGGCCTGGCGGGACGGTTCCGCAGCGCCAGCAGGGTGCTGGATCGGTCATTCGGGGCGCAGCCGCGCGCGCTTGGGCCGGTAGGCGTCGAGGTCGACGGAGCCGTCCGGGGCGGCGTTGACCGTCTTCGCGGGCGCCGCGGCGTTCTCGCCGCGGGTCGCGATGAGCTGGGCGGGGGTCACCTCGAAGATGTCGCAGAGCGCGGCGAGAACGGGCAGGGACAGCCGTTCCGGGGTCTGGGTGACCAGCCGCCAGACCTGCACCGAGGACAGGTTGATGCCCCGTTCGGCGAGCAGCGGGGCCAGGTCGGAGGCGTTGAACAGGCCGTGCGCGGCCATCGTCTCGCGCAGCCGCCACTGGTAGGAGACCGTCCGTCGAGCCGTCATGGGCGTGCGCCTCCTGTTTCGATCGCGGCCCGCATTATCGCGTCGAGCGCGGTGCGCAGCGTGCGGGTGCGGAAGTCCGAGGAAACGCAGGTGTAGATCGCGGTCGTGGAGGCGTGTTCGTGGCCGACCTGTTGCTGGACGAACAGCGGGTCCCAGCCGTCCTCGATCAGGTGCGTGACGTAGGAGCGGCGCAGCGAGTGGAAGTCGAGTCCAGCAGGAAGATCGAGCGCGGTCCGGTAAGCGGCCAGCCGCCGATTGATGGTGCTCAGGGTGATCCGGCCGGCCCGCTCCGAGGGCCACAGCGCCTTCGATTCCGCGGCGGTCGGCATCAGCGGACGCAACTCGCCGATCCATTGATCGAGGACCTCCACCGTCCACGGCCAGACGGTGAGCACGCTGCGCGGCTTGGGTGCGGAGCCGCGCATCGCCTTGCCGAACCGGACCCGGCAGACCCCGAAGTCGCCGAACTCGCCGGCGTGCGGGTTCGTGCCGAAGTCCGCCAGGTCGAGCATCGCGACCTCCCGGCGGCGCAGGCCGTAGCTGTAGGCGACCTTGAACAGCGTCGCGTCGCGGAACAGCGCCAGCCAGCCCTTGCGCCCCGCGGCGCGCGCCTGGGCAACCTGGTCGTCGGCGTAGTCGAACAGCGCCTGCAACTCGGCGACGGTGAACGCGCGCCGGACCGGCTCGGCTTCGACGTCCTGGACATGCACGGCGGTGTTCCACTCGTGGCAGACCTGCACCGGGTGCGAGCCGAATTGCTGCTCGCACCGCGCCGCCCAGCCGTAGGCAGGGGCGAGCAGGTAACGGCAGAACGCGCCGATGGCGCCGGCGTAGTTGCGGACCGTCGAGCGGCTCAGGCCGCGCACTCCGCGCAGATCCCCCAGCCACTCGTCGAGCATCTGCGGCTGCCACATCCACGGGAACGTGTCCGCGTGCACGGCGAACGCCCGCACCGCCCCGAGCCGCTTCTCGACGGTGCTCGCCGCCAGGTTCCGGGCGAGCTGCTGCGCCTCCCAGCCCGCCAGCATCGCGGCGAACACCTGCTCGTCCGGCCGCAGCAATGCCACCCCGTCGACCAGGTGCAGCGCCGACGAACCCGCCTGTGGCCCTCCCAAACCCCGCTCCATCCCGCCCCTTCCGCCCCGCTTACATCCGATGAAGGGATATTTCACCAGATGAAAGACGGTGGTGGATGACCAGGTCAGCGGCTCCTTCGGCGCCCGCCTTGGGGCCGAGCCAGCGCGCGAAGCCCAACGGCCCCAGCGCCTCCTACGGGAGTGCGTTCAGACGCGAGTGCTTCATCCGATGAAACCCGCAGCGGTCGGAGCAAGATATGTAGAAGTAATACGGGAAGATCCCCGCGCGGGCGGGGACGACCTGTAGTCGATGAGCGGGGCGGGGAACAGGCGGGGAAGATCCCCGCGCGGGCGGGGACGACACACCGCTACGGAGGCCGTGGATGCTGGTTAAGGGAAGATCCCCGCGCGGGCGGGGACGACGCATTCCTCGGGGAATTAGGCGAGTATCCGGCGGGAAGATCCCCGCGCGGGCGGGGACGACTCCAGTCGGGGTGGGTGGCGTCGAACTCGGGACGGAAGATCCCCGCGCGGGCGGGGACGACCGCTCGCACCGGCCGACCTGGACCAGGTAGGCCGGAAGATCCCCGCGCGGGCGGGGACGACCTTTCCGGCGGCATGGAGGTCGTGTCCCGCCAGGGAAGATCCCCGCGCGGGCGGGGACGACGTGGTCCTGGCCCTCGCCGGCGGGGGCCAGGCGGGAAGATCCCCGCGCGGGCGGGGACGACCCTGCGCTACCCCAGAACAGCCGCCCAACCTGGGGAAGATCCCCGCGCGGGCGGGGACGACACGATCAACCGCTGTTCGTCGACGTCTTTGTGCGGAAGATCCCCGCGCGGGCGGGGACGACGCCCTGGTCTGGATCGCCGGCGCGATCTGGTCCGGAAGATCCCCGCGCGGGCGGGGACGACGCGCGGATCGCGGGTGGCAGGATCAGCTCAGTGGGAAGATCCCCGCGCGGGCGGGGACGACGCGTTCTCGACGATCGCCCGACCGTCGAGAGGGGGAAGATCCCCGCGCGGGCGGGGACGACCCGGCCCTCCCCGGACGGGTCCGTCCTACCGCGGGAAGATCCCCGCGCGGGCGGGGACGACGGCCGGGACCACCAGGCCGTCGCCCGGGACGAGGGAAGATCCCCGCGCGGGCGGGGACGACCCGACCTCCATCGTCAGGTCCTTGAGCAGGGAGGGAAGATCCCCGCGCGGGCGGGGACGACTCCGAGATGCGCTCGGGCAGGGCCGCCGTCAGCGGAAGATCCCCGCGCGGGCGGGGACGACACAGCGTTCCGGCGGCGTCGCTGGCCATCAGGCGGAAGATCCCCGCGCGGGCGGGGACGACCGCGCCTCCGTCTCCGAGCTCGGCCCGGTCGTGGGAAGATCCCCGCGCGGGCGGGGACGCCCCGAACCGGGCGGTGGCGGAGAACCGGCGGCCGGGAAGATCCCCGCGCGGGCGGGGACGACTTCCTCGAGGAGAAGGCGGACGTCGCCGACTGGGGAAGATCCCCGCGCGGGCGGGGACGACAGGTGGAGCCCGGACATGTCCTGCGGGTACGCCGGAAGATCCCCGCGCGGGCGGGGACGACCGGGTCTCCGCGTTCGCCCGCCGGACCTCCGTGGGAAGATCCCCGCGCGGGCGGGGACGACACGGGCGGCGGCGCGGGCGTCCGGTCCGGTCACGGAAGATCCCCGCGCGGGCGGGGACGACCACTAGCGGAACCGGTAGGCGTCCAACCGTGGGGGAAGATCCCCGCGCGGGCGGGGACGACTCCGAGATCGCCGCCGCCAGCGCTGACCTGCTGGGAAGATCCCCGCGCGGGCGGGGACGACTTCGCTCCGCCCGCGCTGCGCGCGCTCGGGAAGGGAAGATCCCCGCGCGGGCGGGGACGACGCGAGCGCGGCCTCGGCCTCGCGGGCGGCCGCAGGAAGATCCCCGCGCGGGCGGGGACGACTGGGGCCGAGGGCGTACCGGCCGCGCACGCCCCGGAAGATCCCCGCGCGGGCGGGGACGACACCTACTACGGCCTGAAGGTCCCGAAGTGGGAGGGAAGATCCCCGCGCGGGCGGGGACGACTATGAGGCGCCGAGCGGGGTGCCCACCTATAACGGAAGATCCCCGCGCGGGCGGGGACGACATCGGCCCGTCCGCCATCGCCTCGGCCGAGGCGGGAAGATCCCCGCGCGGGCGGGGACGACCCGCACAGCGGCGAGGCGATCCCGCTCGAACCGGGAAGATCCCCGCGCGTGCGGGGACGACGTCAGCAACCTGCGGCTGTCCTCGGAACTCACGGGAAGATCCCCGCGCGGGCGGGGACGACGCGGCGCTGCTCGGCACGAAGGGCGTGCCCAGCGGAAGATCCCCGCGCGGGCGGGGACGACGGCGGCTACCCGAGCGGGGGAGAGGTTGTGGACGGAAGATCCCCGCGCGGGCGGGGACGACCGGTCCGGCCGGTCGCGCCCGCTCGGCGAGCAGGGAAGATCCCCGCGCGGGCGGGGACGACTCGCGGATGGCGGTGATCAGGTCGTCGATGTCGGGAAGATCCCCGCGCGGGCGGGGACGACCTCCGCGACCAGTGCACGGCGGCCGGTGTCCCGGGAAGATCCCCGCGCGGGCGGGGACGACTAGAGAGCCACCTCGAATACCGCGCCCGCCTGAGGAAGATCCCCGCGCGGGCGGGGACGACTAGAGAGCCACCTCGAATACCGCGCCCGCCTGAGGAAGATCCCCGCGCG
>NZ_JADWYU010000136.1:37115-52461 GCF_016786325.1 Frankia nepalensis
GGCGGGGACGACTCGATCCGGTGGGTCGGCCCGGACAATGAGACGGGAAGATCCCCGCGCGGGCGGGGACGACGTGAGCGACTGGATCGAACGATCCAAGGCCACCGGAAGATCCCCGCGCGGGCGGGGACGACGATGTTGTGCCAGGAGCAGGCCGTGTCGAAGGGGGAAGATCCCCGCGCGGGCGGGGACGACAATCATCGACCGTTCAAGCGAGTCCGCGAACTCGGAAGATCCCCGCGCGGGCGGGGACGACCCGTCGAACGAGCCCGTGATCGTGGGCACGTCGGGAAGATCCCCGCGCGGGCGGGGACGACCTTCGATGTCCCCGGCCTCGGCCAGCAGGTCGGGGAAGATCCCCGCGCGGGCGGGGACGACGCTTACGTACAGTCGATGGCCTCGCTGTTGGAGGGAAGATCCCCGCGCGGGCGGGGACGACACGCCCACGGAGAACGTCACGACCGCCACGCCGGGAAGATCCCCGCGCGGGCGGGGACGACGTCGTCCGTTGCCCGGGTGAGCTGGACAAGCCGGGAAGATCCCCGCGCGGGCGGGGACGACCCGTGACCCCGGCGGAAGGCATCGTCATCGACGGGAAGATCCCCGCGCGGGCGGGGACGACCGCCCCAGGTCGTCGGGGCTGTCCAGCGAGTCGGGAAGATCCCCGCGCGGGCGGGGACGACCTCGTTGATGTACGGCAACATCGTCGCGCCCAGGGAAGATCCCCGCGCGGGCGGGGACGACGCGGCCGGGTCCATCCGCAGCAGCGCGTCCGTGGGAAGATCCCCGCGCGGGCGGGGACGACACGACCCGGCGGCGGCGGCCCAGCATCGGGGCGGGAAGATCCCCGCGCGGGCGGGGACGACCCGACGACCTTGAGGCAGAACCGCAGGACCACGGGAAGATCCCCGCGCGGGCGGGGACGACGGCGGCCATCAGGTACCGCCGGCGGTCGCGGGCGGAAGATCCCCGCGCGGGCGGGGACGACGTCGTACCGGCCGGACCAGGCGGTACGGACCTGGGAAGATCCCCGCGCGGGCGGGGACGACGCTTGCTGAGCTGGGGGTTTAGCGGCGGGGGCGGGCGAACAGTATCAGTCCGTCGTAGTCGATGGGTTCGCCGCGGTCGCGGCCGGCGGTGCGGACGGTCCAGTGTTGTTCGTTGTCTGCTGGTTCGATCATGATGGCTTGGCCGTCGCCGACGCGGTGGGCGAGCAGGGTCCAGAGGCGGTCGCGGACGCGGGCGCTGGGGTTGCCGACGAAGACTCCGGCGGCGACTTCGATCATCCAGCGGGTGAGGTGGCCGCGCAGGCCCTGGGCCGTGGCGATGAGGACGACGACGGTCACCAGGGTGGTGGCTGTTCGTCGATGTCGGGTCCGGTGACTCCGACGATGCTGTTCTCGGGTGAAAGGTCCGCGAGGTCGGCTGCCCAGTTGATGCCGCCGGGGACGGCGCCGTCGAACTCGTCCCAGAGGTGGAGTGAGTCCTGGTCGGGGATGTCCGCGTCGTCGCCGAGGAGCAGGGTCTTGATGTCACGGACGATGCGGGCCATCAGGTGGCCGTCGGCGACCTTGTCGCGGAAGGCGGTGCGGATGGCGCGTTCGTCGGTCTGTCCGTGGGCGGCGAGGTCGAAGGCGAGCGGAATGGTGTATTCGGCTTTGTAGAGGTCGGCGATGTCGAGGACGAAGGAGGTCGCGCCGCCGGTGTGGACGAAGCCGAGGGCGGGGCTGGCGCCGATGCCGACGATCGCGGCGTGGCAGATGCCGTACAGGCAGCTGTGCCCGGCCGACAGCAGGCGGTTGATGTCGTCGCCGGCGGCGAACGGCTCGCCGGGTTTGTAGTCGCGGCGGTTCCACTCGACGCCGGTGCGTTGCGCGTGTGCGCGGTAGATCTTTTTGACGCGGGCGCCTTCTCGGCCGCGTAGTTGCTGCATGGTGGCGTCGCTGACGTCGTCGTCGGGAAAACGCATCCCGTACATGCGCCGGGAGACGCCGAGGCGTTCCTTTGTCCGGGTGACGAGGTAGGCCTGGCGCATGAGCAGGCCGGCGCCGCGGCTCGGGCCGAGGCCGGCGGCGTACATCCGTACGCCTCGTTCACCCACCCAGCAGACGGCGGTTCCGGAGTCCGCGAGCAGGCGGACAGCGCCGCTGGTGATCCGAGTACCAGGCCCGAGCAGCAGGGTCGCGACGAACGCCGCAGGGACGCGGACGGTGCGTTCCTTGTTGACGAGGACGACCGCGTTGTCGGCCCGGTCGACGTGGCACTTCTCGACGTAGAGACTCGAGATCCGGTCCTCGATGCGGTGCAGGTCCTGCGGGTCGGAGATCCACCACATCTCAGCCCCCGCTGTCGCTGGTCAGGGGGGCCAGGGTGAGTAGGCCGCAGCCGTAGGCCTTGGCGGCGCCGACGCCAGCGAGCAGGGTGTGGCGGGCAAGTTCCGGGTCGGTGACCCGTAGGGCGCCCTCGAAGGTGGCGACGCTCAGGACGACGCGGCGGGCCGGGGTGTCGGCGTCGCGGGCGTGCTTGAAGAACACCAGCCGTTCCCGCGCGGACAGCCGCACCATCGGGACTGTGTCCGCCAGGTCATCCGGGGAGGTGAGCGGGGTGAAGCCCCACTTGTCGATCCGGCTGGTGAGCCAGTCGAGCTGGTGGGCCGCAGTGCGGTGGGCGACGCGGACGCCGCGCGGGCGCGGGGCGGTGAGTTTCTCCTTCTGCTGGGCCGACGGGCTGGCCGGGTTGCGGGTCGCGGCGACGGGGTTGGCACGTAGGCGGAAGCCGAACTCGCGGCCGGTCTGGATGCGGTCGAGCAGTGGCTGGTAGTCGCGGACGAGTGCCTGGGGGTCTTCGGCGTTCGGCCAGCCGGCCTGCTCGACGATGTGTTCCCAGGAGGGCCGGGAGTCGGTGAGCACGAGCAGTTCGGGCCGGTGGGCGTGGGTGTCGAGCCGCCACAGGACCCGTTCGGTGATGGGTTGGCGGGCGATGCCACCGAGGACGGCGGCGTGCATCTTCTCGGGGTTGCGCAGCAGTGCCTGGGCTCCGGTGCGCAGCGGGTTCAGCCAGACGCGGGAGAGGTAGGGCATCGGGTCACCATCCGAGAAGGGCGAAGGGGTCATGGGTGCCCGTGTCGTCGCCGGTCGCGTCGTAGGGCGGCGGGAGGTGGGCCCAGCGCTGGCTGACCCGGCGGCTGGTGAACGACCTGTTCAGCGGGTCGAAGGTGCGGGGCAGGTCCATGCGCACGTCGTCGCCGTCCGGGTCGTCCACGGTGATCGGCAGGTCGATGGTGCGGGGACGTTCGCGTCGGCGGGAGAGCTTTTCCTTGTGGCTGTCGCTGGCCTGCCAGGACACCTTCTGGAGGACCTCACGGACGGTGCCGGGCCAGATCGCTTCTTCCCGCTGGGCTGGGTCCGGTGTGAGAACAAAGGGCTGGGTCGGCGGGCAGGCCCGCCGACCCAGTGCCAGCGGAAAGGCGGGGTGGCGTAGCGCGTCGCCGAGTGTCGTCAGGACCGGTTCGGAGGCGCCGATCGCGACGACGAACACCGCGTCCTGCAGGTAGAAGCGTTCGGTGACCCCGGTGTACTTGGCCGGTGAGGTCGGCTTCTGCACACCCTTGCCGGTGACGGAGGCCGACGGCAGCGGGCGGCCGCGGTAGTCGCTGACGGTGTGGTAGTCGCGCAGCAGAACGCCGGGCTGGTCGGTGCGCACGCCGAAGACGAGGGCGAGCAGGTCCTCGATCGGGTCGGCCCGACGGCGCCCCTGGGCGGCGGCGAGCAGGCCGACCAGGCCGCTCTTGGTCGGCTCGGTGCCGGTGTCACGGCGGTTGAACATGCTCGACCCGCCCCAGGACTGCAACGGGCCCGCCAGGCGCAGCACCAGACAGCAGCTGGGGGCTTCCGCGGCCGGTTCGGTGCTCACCGGGCCGCGCTCTTCAGCAGGTCGCGGGCGGCCGTTTCCACGGTGGTGACCAGGTCGTTGAACGGAACGGCCGGGCCGAAGGCGGTCGTCAGCGCGGTGGAGGCCGACGCGTCGACCGGGGTCCGGTAGGTGGCCGCGACCAGTGTGGGCGTGTGCCCCCACATCCGGGTCGCCTCGGACATCTCGGTGGCCAGCAGCCGCATCGACTGGTCGAGAATGCCGCTGTTCTCGCTCGCGCGGACGGGCTTCTCGAACGCGGACACGAGGTTGACCGGCTGGTCGGTACGCAGCGCGACCGCGACCAGGTTCGGGGTCGTGCGGTGCGCGAACGAGTTCTGGTGCCCGGTCGGCATCGAGGTGGTGAAGGCGTTCAGGAAGACGCGCAGTGCCTCGACGGTCGCCTCCGCGTCGTCGGCGAGATTGTCGGCGAGTTGGTGCAGCCCGACAGTGGCGAACCGGTACAGCGTCGCGGACTGGAACTCGACCGTGCCGATCATGCCGGCGCCGGTGTCCTCTTTCGGGTTCTCGTCGTCGACGGCGGTGTAGTAGTCGAACTCGACGTCCACCGGATGCGTCGACAGCGCGTGCGCGACCTGGGTCGCGGCGTCCACGTTGAGCGCGGGGATGTCGGCGACCATCCGGCCGAACAACGCCACGTCGATCGGATGCCCGGTCCCGAGGGTCTCCTTGACGGGAAGTCCCTTCACCGCCGCGGCGAGTTCCTTGTCGTCCAGCGCGGCGAGGTTTTCGGCGTCCTGCTCGACCAGGTCGACGAGCCGTTCGAGCTGCGGGCGGCCGAAGAACAGCAGGTAGGCGGTCTCGGCCGCCTTCTTACCCGGCTTGATGCCCAGTTCGGCCAGGACGCTGGTCGCCAGCCGGGTGCTCGTCTCCGGGTCGAGGCCGAGGCGCGCGGACAGCCGTTCCGCGTACAGGGCGGAGATCTTCTTGGTGCGGGTCGCGAGCTGGTCGTGGTTGACCTGCTCGGCGAACGCGGTCCGGGTGGCGCGCTTCCAGGCCTGGGAGGAGACGCGGGCGCGCTTCGCGCCGCCGTAGACGGCCTGCTTCGGCGTGCCCGCGTCATCGCGGTTCAGGTTCGACGGCGGGACGGTCTGCAGGATGTGGACGTCGATGTAGCAACGCATCAGAATGTCTTTCTTTCTCGTTGGAAACAGGTAATTGCGCGCAGGCGAGAAGAAGGCGCGCCAAGAATTTTGGAGACGAGAATGTGAAAGGGTCGTGCGGGGGTGGCGAGTGACCCTGTCAGTCCGAAGTGGCGGGGCTCGAGTTCGTGGCGCTGTTCCGGCCGATGAAGTAGTCGGTTCCCCACCGGCGGCGGACGGCGCCGATCCGGTCCGGGCTCTGCCAGGCGACCAGGTCTTTGAACAGCTGGGTGTAGCTCAATCCCAGTGGCACCTGTCGAAGCTGGCGGACCAGCCCGCGCAGATGGTAGGCGGCCTCGTCCAGGGATGTCGCGGTCGCCGCCGCGCCGAACCGCCGGTCGACGGCCTCGGGGCTGAACCTGCCGCTTTCTCGCAACTTCAGCAGCGCGCTGCCCAGGCCCACACCTGGCTGGTGCATGGGTTCACGTACCGACTGCTGATGAATCGCGTACAGGACCAATGCCTCGTGTTCTGCCTTGAGTTGCGCACTGGCCCGGCCCGCCGGGTTGAGCATGCGGTAGTGCTCCCACATGGCGGGGACGGTGCCGGCCTCGCGGCCCACGCCGCGGCGAAGGGCCGCCAGGTCCGCGCCATCGGGAAGGTCGCGCTTACCGGTTCTCTCCCAGAAGAATGGCGGCGGAGAACTCTCCGTGTGGGAGGGCGTCGCGGAGGTGTCGGAGTCGGTTGTCATGGTGTCTCCGGGATCGATGTCAGCTCGCCGCCGTGGCGGCGGGTACCGGAACAGGGCCAAAAATGTCGTTGAGCGCGCGGCGGAACGACGCCTCGGCACCGGCGAGGCGCGGCGCGAACCGCTGCTCGGGGTGGCGCCCCAGGAAGGTCCCAGGCCCGGCGCCCGACAACGCGGGCTCGGCGACCTCCCACGCGAGCCGGCGAGCCACCACGGCCCAGGCGTCCTCGGCCCGCTCGGTGTCCTCGGGGTGACGCGCGAGGCCGGCGAGCAGCCGACGAACCGCGGGGGTGAGCGCGTACACCAGCACGTCGCCGAGCCGCTGGCTCTTGTCCCACGGCACCTTGTCACCGCCGCCGGCGGCCCGCAGGTCGTCTCCGAGCCGGTTCGCCGCGACCCGCAGCCGCTCCGCCTGCTCCGCGACCGTCAGTACCGTCTCCCGGACGGCCGAGTCCGCGACCAGCGCGACCACCGGCAACGGGATCTCGTCGACCATCACGTCCTCGATGACCGCGGACTGGTTCCCGTACCGCACCCCCACGGTCAACACCCGCAGCGGCAGATCTTCCGGGAGACGGCCGCGGGCCTGCAGGCCGGCCAGCTGGGTCAGCGCCATCGGCGCCGTGACGCGCGCGCTCGTCGGGCCCGCGGTGGCGAGCAGTGCTTCGAGGCCACGCCACGCCGCGCGGCCCGGCTGGTGTCGCACCGGGCGCGACGGCGGCTCGTCCGCGCGCGGCTTCTCGGTCTGCCGCCAGGCCGTGTGCCGTTCGAGGTCCTGCACCGATCCGGTCAGCCGGTCACCAGCACTGAGGACCACCTGGCGCACGACAACCCTACCGACGGTGGTGCTGTCCGGCTCGGGAACGAGCCTGATCCGCCGCGACTGCCAGGTCAGCAGGTCAAGCAGGCCCAGGGCCTCACGCTCGCTCCACCGCGAGGAGGCTGGGTCTGCCGTACGCCACTGCGGCCGGTCACGAGGCCGCGGCCCCAGCGGCATGATCGGCAAGTTGAGCACCAAAGTGTGAAAGAGAGAGGCGCCGACCGGGAGGACCACGCCCAACTGACCGAGCGGGCCGGTGGGGTTGCCGGTCGTCTTGCCGGCCGACATCCTCGGGTCGCCGACGGCGCCGGACTTGATCGCCGCCGTGTCCCAGCAGTGCGCCGCCAGCAAAGCCCGCGCGGCGGCCGCGGGCGCCAACGCGGGCGGGGCGTCCTCCGTCCGAGCGCTGAACAGCGGCACGTTGTTGCCGGAAGCCAGCCGAGGGATAAGCAGCGACACGGGCTTCGTCTCATCCTTGGCCGTTCTCAGCCCAGCCACCTGCGCGAACGGCCGCTCGGCGTCGAACAGGTCGAACAGGCCCTCCCGTGAATCCAGGTATTCATTTATCTGATTCTCGTTGAATCGGCCCGCGTTCCACAGAGCGGACCACTCGTCCAAGCCGCGCGGAGCACCCAGAGCGTCCAGCACGACCGGCAGCAGCACCTGCCGGAAAACCGCGACCGCTTCCAGCGGATCATCCAACGCCAGCCCATCGAACGTGTGCGCGTCCACCACCGCCTCACGCACGCCGACTTCTACGCGCCGGCCCTCCCGCACCAACGCCACCCACGGCGCGACGCGCAGGTCAAATACCGTCATAACACCCCCGTTCCCCGATCCACCCGACCTCGCTGTCGGACGTCACCCGTGTCTACTCGCCACCTACGACACTTTTTCGGCGAAGCCCCACGGATTCGCGACGACCGTAGCAGAGGTCGCGAAAGTTTCCAATTGGGTGCCGGTCGCGCAACTGGGTGCCTGTAGGGCAACCCCACTCGAGCGGGTACCGTTCTTTCGCCCAGCCTTGCTGGGATCGCCCGTGGGTTCCGGTCGGGCACCTGTCGTCCCCGCCAAGGCGGGGGTATCTACAGCTTCACCACCCGCAGGCCGAGATCGTGGTGATAGGTCAGCCGGCGCTCGCCGAGGCGGGCAGTCAGCACGCCCTCGGCCGGCCCGTCCTCGACGACCAGCGCGCGGCTACGGCGCAGCCACGGGTCATGCCGACGGTCGCGGCCGTCACCGATCCAAGCCGGCAGCGGGCGAAGGTCAGAAAGCGCCGCGGCGGTGAGGTCCTGATACGCCGGAAGGCGGATGGTCGCGCCGACGACCTCCTCCAGGACCGTGTCATCGTGCACGGGCACCTCACCGTTCGGACCGAGCCACGTCCCACCGAGGGTGCGGAATCCGGCCACGTCACGGCGGACGAGCACGACCTCCACCGACTCGTCACCGTCACGCACGACCGCGGCGACCCGCTCCTCGGTCGCCAGCGCAGCGGTCGACCGCTCGTGCAGGCCGTCAAGCGTGGACGCGCCAAGAAAATCCTCGCCCGCGAGCAGAAAGCCGCGGGCGTTCGCCTCACGCCGCTGTTCCCGCTCTGCCCATGCGTCCTTGGCCTTGGCAACCGCCCGGGCCCATTCGGGCGGGCCCAGGGGTGTGTCGTCGTAGCCGGTCGCCACCAGGCGGGGAACGGCGGCGGGCACGGACCAGCCATCCATGGCCACGGCCTCGAGCACCAGCGCGGCCGAACGCAGCAGGAGATGGTTCCCATAGACGGCCCGGCTGCCTGGCGGGAACGCCGACGGCTGGTTCCCCGGATACCGCCGCAGACCACTTACGACGACCCGGGGCTGGCGTAGGTGGGCTGGCCGGTCCTCTTCCGGGCGCTGGTGGCGGTGCAGGCGGCCGACGCGCTGGAGCAGCAGGTCGATCGGGGCCAGGTCGGTGATCAACAGGTCGACATCCACGTCGAACGACTGCTCGGCGACCTGGGTCGCGACGACAACGAGACGCCGCGGCCGGCGCGCACCCTCCAGCCGGCCCGGCCGGCCGAGCTGGTTGACGACCTCCTCCGTGCGCCTGGCCCGTTCGGCGGCGACGAACCGCGAATGCAGCAGCACGACATCGTCCCCCAGCGCGGGCGCCAGCGCGGCATACACGTCCTGGGCACGGGCAACGGTGTTACACACGACCAGCACACAGCCCAGCGGCTGATCGGCCGACGTCGTGGCATCCTCCCGGGCAACCTCGGCGAGGACACGATCGGCGACAGTCCGCGGCTCGAACGTGTCGGTCTCATCCAGCACCTCGACCACCACCGGGCTCGACTCGCGCCACGGCAAGCTCGCCTCGACCGCGCCATCCACTTTCCCCTCGACGACGCACACCGCGGTCGTACTCGGATAGCCGGACGGCGCGGGGACGTCACCGAGGTCGACCTCGCGCTGCCGCGAGGCGCCCTGCGCATAGGCAGAGATCAGCTTGTGGCGCAGCGCGGGAGGCAACGTGGCCGACAGCAGGACGACGGGCACACCCGTGTCCGCGAGCCAACGCAGCGCCTCGAACAGGAACTGCGACATGTAGACGTCGTAGGCGTGCACCTCGTCGAGCACGACGACCCGGCCCGCCAGACCGGCGTGGCGCACCATGACATGCTTCGTCCTGGTCGCGGCATGCAGCAACTGGTCGACCGTGCCGACCGTCACCGGCGCGAGCAGGCCCCGCTTCGGACCGAAAAACCAGTCCGCCGCCGCCATCCCGTCACCAACGGGCCGATCCTCAGCCCCGCCGTTCTGACCGGCGCTGCCGTAGACGTCACCCAGCCCGTACTCGTCCTGGTCATCGGCGACACCCACGAACCGCACCGGAGCACGCAGCGCCGCCCACTCCTTGTTGAACCGCGCCCGGCCATGCAGAAGCCCAAGCGGAACCTCGGAATCAACAGCGGTCAGCCACTCGCGCACCCGGCCGAACATCGGATCCGAGGTCGCCTGCGTCGGCATACCCACGAAAAGCCCGTCCGCCCCGAACCGCCGTGCCAGGACCTCCGCCGCGGCCAACGCGGCCTCCGTCTTACCCTCACCCATCGGCGCTTCCAGGATGAGCAGCCCAGGAGCCGGCATCTGCTCGGCAAGCTCGACGGCAGCGGCCTGGGCCGACCGGGCGGGAACGCCGAACCGGTGTTCCACCAGCTCCGCCGACGCGCAGGGCACCAACGACGCCGGCCGCCAGCCACCGCGCAGCCCGAGTCTCTCCCACGCGGACACCGCACGGCTCCGGGCCTCGTCCATGGAAATCGCCGCGAGATCAGGCAGGCCACGGAAGTGCTGCTCGTCGCTGGCGATCCAGTCCGCCATGATGATCAGACCGGACACCGCCAGCTGACCACCACGCCGCGGCATTCCCAATCCAGCGAACGAGCCGAGGTCGAGACCGAGATCTTCCGCGACCCGGTCAACGATGCCGTCCTGCACCTGCCGCCAGGCAGCACCCCTACCGTGCGCGTCCCGCGGCGGCTGCCACAGACAGCCAATCGCCGGGACCACACCATGGTGACCCGCGATCAACGGCCACACCCACTCACACGACTCCGAAGACCACCCCGCCCCCGCCAGACGAGACCGCACAATCGCCGCCCCCGCCTTGGTGTGATGCCACGCCGACACCCTGTTCCGACTCAACGGCCGCCAACCCAGACCAGCCGCCTGCACCCGCACGGCGAGCGCGCCATCCTTCGACTGAAACGCCGGCGTCGCCTTACCCACATCATGCAGACCGCACAGCAACGCGAACAACGAACGACCCCGCCCGCCACTGACCTCGTCCAGATGGCCCTTGACCACCGGAGCCAGAAACCGATCCCAGATCAACTCACCGACCGCCGCCGTATCCAACAGATGACCCAGCAGCAGATGCGGCGACCCCTGCGCATCCGACTTCCCCCACACCACAGCCATGGCCGCATCAAGCACGGCGCCCACCCCCGTCGTCGGCTTTGACGCACGCATTGAATCACTTGTGGCGCACCTCGATCACGCCGGGGTCGCATGGACGCACAAATGGCTTCGCCTGGCGCCCATGGAGCGGGGACCGCCTCCGACCGACTGTGGCTGCAACGATCCTTCGACCACGACGGACTGATATTTTCTGTCCAGACCCGGCGCCAAACCCCCAGCTCAGCAAGTGTCGTCCCCGCCCGCGCGGGGATCTTCCGTACCACGGTGCCCGGCGCCGTCGACAGGGCACGTCGTCCCCGCCCGCGCGGGGATCTTCCCTGGGCTCATGTCTCCAACCTCCGGCGCAGCTCGTCGTCCCCGCCCGCGCGGGGATCTTCCGCGCGACCGCCACGACCTGACGCTGCGTAAGACGTCGTCCCCGCCCGCGCGGGGATCTTCCCGCCTCGGCCGAGGCGATGGCGGACGGGCTGATGTCGTCCCCGCCCGCGCGGGGATCTTCCCACCGCGCTGGCGCTGGGCTGGACGACCGCGGCGTCGTCCCCGCCCGCGCGGGGATCTTCCAGCAGAGAACAGTCATAAATGCCAATGATTGGCGTCGTCCCCGCCCGCGCGGGGATCTTCCCTCGCGGCCCGGCCCGGCCCCGAGGGTGTTCCGGTCGTCCCCGCCCGCGCGGGGATCTTCCCTACGGCTACCACGTCCAGGACGTCTTCTACCGGTCGTCCCCGCCCGCGCGGGGATCTTCCGGCTCGGTTACCGAGTCGTACGCGCGGCGCCGCGTCGTCCCCGCCCCCCTACCCGTCAAGATGACTTGAGACAGGTTAGGCCTAGTATCTCATGACATGGGCGGAGTTGGGAGAGGGAGATCGTGGTGGTGGCGGTGACGACCGGGCTGGGCCTGGTCGATGATGTCCGTGTGGACGAGCGTGAGGACGGTGGCCGGCGGCCGGATCCTGAGGTGGAGCCGAAGGCGCGGCGGCGGCAGTTCTCGCCGGGGTACAAGCTGCGGATTCTCGCGGAGTACGAGGCGGCGACGGGCCCGGGTGCGAAGGGTGCGATCCTGCGCCGGGAGAAGCTGTACTCAGCCCATATTGTGGAGTGGCGTAAGGCGCGTGACGCGGGAGCGCTTGCGGGGTTGTCGAAGCCGAAGGGCCGCCCGCCGGTGGATGACCGTGACCGTGAGATGGAAAGGCTGCGGGCGGAGAAGGAGCGGTTGGAGAAGGAGCTGGCGAAGGCCCGCTTCGTGATCGAGGTCCAGGGAAAAGTCTCGGAGCTCTTGGAGAAGCTCTCCGAGGGCATGCCCGGGACCACCGACGGCCCGAACTCGCCGAACAGGCGGAAAGGATAGTCGAGGAAGGTCTCTCCAGCCTCGTCGAGAAGGTGTCTGTGAGCGAGGCCTGCCGCGCGTTGGGTCGGGCGCGGGCGACGCATTACCGGCGACACCGTAAAAGCCCGGCCCCGGCCCGGCCCGCGCCGATCCCGCATAAGGAACGTCGCCAGCCGGCGGCGCTGTCGGCGGCCGAGCGCGCCCGGCTCGTCGAGGTGCTGCACTCGGAGCGGTTCGTCGACGCCTCGCCGGACCAGGTCTGGGCGACGCTGCTCGACGAGGGCGTCTACCTGGCGTCGCCGCGCACGATGTACCGCGTCCTGGCTGAGCGTGGTGAGACCGGCGAGCGCCGTCGCCAGGCTACTCACCCCGCCCACGTCAAACCCGAACTCGTCGCGGCGAAACCCAACGAAGTCTGGAGTTGGGATATCACGAAGCTGCGCGGCCCGAAGAAATGGAGCTACTTCTACCTGTACGTCATCATCGACGTCTACAGCCGCTACGTCGTGGGCTGGATGGTCGCCGACCGGGAGTCCGCCGTACTCGCCGAGGACCTCATCACCGCGTCCTGCCAGAAACAGTCCGTCAACCCTGACCAGCTGACGATCCACGCCGACCGCGACACCTCCATGACCTCGAAGACCGTCGCGCTGCTACTCGCCGATCTTGCCATCACCCGGTCGCATTCCCGGCCACGGGTGTCGAACGACAACCCCTATTCGGAGGCCCACTTCAAGACGCTGAAATACCGGCCCGACTTTCCGTCCTCGTTCGCGACGCTGCAGGACGCCCGGGTCTGGTGCCGGACATTCTTCGACTACTACAACAACGATCACCGGCATTCCGGGATCGGCCTGCTCACCCCAGCGACCGTCCACCACGGCGAAGCGGCCCTCGTCCGCGAAGCCCGCGCCCGAGTCCTCGACGCGGCCTACGCCGCCCACCCCGAAAGGTTCGTCCGCCAGCCCCCGACCCCGCCGAAGCCGCCCCAGCCAGCCTGGATCAACCGACCCCAGCACGAGGAAGACCAGCCAGTAGATTCAGACGCGACCAGTAGCTAATTCCTGGACAACGCTGTCCCAATCAGGTTGACGGATTCCGCCCGCGCGGGGATCTTCCCCTGCACGCGCGCACGCTCGGCGTCGTCCAGGCGTCGTCCCCGCCCGCGCGGGGATCTTCCCGCAGCCGTCTCACCGGCCACACCGGTCGGGTGGTCGTCCCCGCCCGCGCGGGGATCTTCCCGGCCGTTTCGGTTCACTATCCGTCGCCGCTTAGTCGTCCCCGCCCGCGCGGGGATCTTCCCCCGACCGCCTGGCACGTCCGGCTTGCCGAGAGGTCGTCCCCGCCCGCGCGGGGATCTTCCCCGTTCGACGTCGAGTACGAGGTCGAGGTCAAGGTCGTCCCCGCCCGCCCGGGGATCTTCCCCCGATCGCCCTGCTGCACCACGAGGGCACCCGGTCGTCCCCGCCCGCGCGGGGATCTTCCTGACCAACAGCCACACGGGAAACGTCGCATCTTGTCGTCCCCGCCCGCGCGGGGATCTTCCTCGCGATGCGGACCGGACGGCGTGCGGACATCAGTCGTCCCCGCCCGCGCGGGGATCTTCCCGCGTCCGCGGACATCGCGGCCGGCTGGGTGCGGTCGTCCCCGCCCGCGCGGGGATCTTCCCTCCCGTCTTCCAACCGTCGATCCGGCGGTCAAGTCGTCCCCGCCCGCGCGGGGATCTTCCCAGAGCGTTGATCACGACTATCACGGTAGGTGAGTCGTCCCCGCCCGCGCGGGGATCTTCCTCCACGCGAGACCCGACGCGAGCCCGAGCCCGTGTCGTCCCCGCCCGCGCGGGGATCTTCCCTACCGGGTGACGGAGTTCGGCGGGTTCAGCATGTCGTCCCCGCCCGCGCGGGGATCTTCCCTCGATCACGCCGGACTTCGAGGCGACCGCAGCGTCGTCCCCGCCCGCGCGGGGATCTTCCGGTGGCTTGGAACGTGGCGGCAGCTACATCACGGTCGTCCCCGCCCGCGCGGGGATCTTCCGGCCTATGGCGTGTACGGCCAGACGACGACCGCGTCGTCCCCGCCCGCGCGGGGATCTTCCCGGGCTGATCGTGATCTGGCCGTGGATGATGTCGTCGTCCCCGCCCGCGCGGGGATCTTCCGCGGCTGATGACAGCGTTGCTGACCTTCCCAGGGTCGTCCCCGCCCGCGCGGGGATCTTCCGCTGGGGCCGAGGCCGTTGCCTGCGTACAGGGGGTCGTCCCCGCCCGCGCGGGGATCTTCCCGCGGCGCCGGCCGCGTCCATGTCGCCGCGCGCGTCGTCCCCGCCCGCGCGGGGATCTTCCATCCAGGCGAAGCTCCGCCGTCAGCGCGCCCGGTCGTCCCCGCCCGCGCGGGGATCTTCCGGGCTTCTTCACCTGGGCCTCGTCCGCCGAGGGGTCGTCCCCGCCCGCGCGGGGATCTTCCCCGGGCCGGGGAGATCACCGGCTACCGGACGGAGTCGTCCCCGCCCGCGCGGGGATCTTCCGCGTTTATTACCCGCCGGTACTGATCTGTGGTGGTCGTCCCCGCCCGCGCGGGGATCTTCCGTAGTAGCGACCCTCCGTGTCCTTGAGCAGGTCGTCGTCCCCGCCCGCGCGGGGATCTTCCGGAGTTGCGGGCCTGGGCGGCCGAGTTCGGCCTGTCGTCCCCGCCCGCGCGGGGATCTTCCGTGCTCGGCGATGCCGAGGGGCTTCGTCGCCTGGTCGTCCCCGCCCGCGCGGGGATCTTCCGCACTTCGGGCCGCGCGTCCGACCGACACCGCGGTCGTCCCCGCCCGCGCGGGGATCTTCCGCTGGGCGTGGCGGTGACGTCCGACAGCGCCCCGTCGTCCCCGCCCGCGCGGGGATCTTCCCGGCGGTTCGTCGGTCTCGACCGGCCCGGCCGCGTCGTCCCCGCCCGCGCGGGGATCTTCCCGTGACCGCGCGAAGCCGGCCGTAGGCGAACTCGTCGTCCCCGCCCGCGCGGGGATCTTCCCTGTCGGGATGCTGAGGGTGTTATTGCCCGCGCGTCGTCCCCGCCCGCGCGGGGATCTTCCGTCGTGCCAGGTCAGCGGGCGCAGGGACGAGTCGTCGTCCCCGCCCGCGCGGGGATCTTCCGCCATCGCCGTTGGCGGTGGCGCGGGGGCGGAGGTCGTCCCCGCCCGCGCGGGGATCTTCCTCTTTCTGGCCGCGGGCGTAGTCGGCGCCGTCCGTCGTCCCCGCCCGCGCGGGGATCTTCCCTCCCGCAGGTACTTGAACTCGAAGAAAGATCGGTCGTCCCCGCCCGCGCGGGGATCTTCCCTGCATGGCGGCGGACAGGCCCGCTTGGTGCTCGTCGTCCCCGCCCGCGCGGGGATCTTCCTTCGGGGTGCCGTCCTCCTCGGTCAGCCCGAGGGTCGTCCCCGCCCGCGCGGGGATCTTCCTTCGGGGTGCCGTCCTCCTCGGTCAGCCCGAGGGTCGTCCCCGCCCGCG
>NZ_JADWYU010000136.1:52561-101034 GCF_016786325.1 Frankia nepalensis
CGGGGATCTTCCCCACAGGTAGGTCTCGCCGAGCAGGCGGCGCAGGTCGTCCCCGCCCGCGCGGGGATCTTCCCTCGGCTGGCGACACCGCCGGCACGGCCGGGGCGTCGTCCCCGCCCGCGCGGGGATCTTCCCACCGCAGCCCGGCCCATGTTGGTGGCCCTGTGGTCGTCCCCGCCCGCGCGGGGATCTTCCCTCGCCATGGTCGTCGCCGCGCGCCGCGACGTCGTCGTCCCCGCCCGCGCGGGGATCTTCCGAGATCGCCGCCTTCGGCCGGCTCAACGACGAGGTCGTCCCCGCCCGCGCGGGGATCTTCCCCGGACCGCGTCATGCCCGTTGACCAGGCCGACGTCGTCCCCGCCCGCGCGGGGATCTTCCCGTCTGGTCGCGACTGATCGTGTGCCCGTAGCTGTCGTCCCCGCCCGCGCGGGGATCTTCCCTACGCCGCGCCCGGTGGCGGTAGCGGTGGCGGGTCGTCCCCGCCCGCGCGGGGATCTTCCCGACAGTCAGGGCCATGATCCGGCCGGCGGTGAGTCGTCCCCGCCCGCGCGGGGATCTTCCCCTCCTGACCGAGCGGGACATCCCGGCGATGGAGTCGTCCCCGCCCGCGCGGGGATCTTCCGATCCCGACCAAGCTGGGTCTCGCCGCGGCGCAGTCGTCCCCGCCCGCGCGGGGATCTTCCCGCGATCGCCGCCATCACCGGGATCGCGACCGCGTCGTCCCCGCCCGCGCGGGGATCTTCCCTCACTGGAGTGCATCACTGCGCCCCGGTAGCCGTCGTCCCCGCCCGCGCGGGGATCTTCCCACACCACCGCGACCGTTCGTGTCCCCGTTGATGTCGTCCCCGCCCGCGCGGGGATCTTCCCCCGGCGCGGAACGTCACCGGACCGTTGATGACGTCGTCCCCGCCCGCGCGGGGATCTTCCACGTTGCCGATCGCCGTGACGATCTCTCGGCCGGTCGTCCCCGCCCGCGCGGGGATCTTCCGGCGACGTCTGGACAAAGAGCCGCGATGGGCTGGTCGTCCCGCCTGCGCGGGGATCTTCCGCCTGTGGTGGATGGCTGGGCGCCTCACGGGCGGTCGTCCCCGCCCGCGCGGGGATCTTCCCGCCGATCAGGATGCCGCGCGCGTTCTTGCCTTGTCGTCCCCGCCCGCGCGGGGATCTTCCCGCGGCTCCGCTGGTCGCGGCGATGACGCAGGGGTCGTCCCCGCCCGCGCGGGGATCTTCCCATCCGCGAGCACACCGCACCCTCCCCGCCACGGTCGTCCCCGCCCGCGCGGGGATCTTCCCGCGGCGTGGGGCTGGCCGCTGCAGCTCGCCGAGTCGTCCCCGCCCGCGCGGGGATCTTCCGTCGTCGGCCCAGGCGCGGTGGGCCTTCGCCTGGTCGTCCCCGCCCGCGCGGGGATCTTCCCCTGCTGATGTACGGCGGGGCGTCGTGCCTGTGGTCGTCCCCGCCCGCGCGGGGATCTTCCGCAGCTCGTCGGGAACCAGAACCTCAAGGTCGAGTCGTCCCCGCCTGCGCGGGGATCTTCCCATGCTGTTGCCATTCGTCCAGTTGCAGCTTGGGTCGTCCCCGCCCGCGCGGGGATCTTCCGCTTCTCCGACGGCTTCACGGGGGTCACGCGCCGTCGTCCCCGCCCGCGCGGGGATCTTCCGCTGGCCTGTGGTTCGCATGGAGCTCGGGAATGGTCGTCCCCGCCCGCGCGGGGATCTTCCGCGGCCAGTGGGCCGCCGCGCGCTCGAGGTGGCGTCGTCCCCGCCCGCGCGGGGATCTTCCGCGGTGGACCCCAGCCAGAGCGCCCGCTACCTGGTCGTCCCCGCCCGCGCGGGGATCTTCCCTGGGCCCAGAGGACGATCTGTGTTGCGGCCTTGTCGTCCCCGCCCGCGCGGGGATCTTCCCTCCCGGCTGGTGGGCCGGCTGAAGGATCACGAGTCGTCCCCGCCCGCGCGGGGATCTTCCCCCGTGCCGAGGTGTCGAACTGCCTGAGGTGCTGTCGTCCCCGCCCGCGCGGGGATCTTCCGCCGGGGAGCCGGTTCCGGGGGTGTTCGCGCCGGTCGTCCCCGCCCGCGCGGGGATCTTCCGCTCGTGACGTTACCTGCGCCGACAGCCAGCTCGATCGTGGTCAGAGCCGCGTCGCGGCGCAGGTCACGAAGCCGGTCCGCGGGAAGCTGACGGGCCTGTTGGGCATTGGAGGAGGACGGCTGCACAGGAGAAAGACTGCCCGACGTGAGGGCGATCAGTGTTGGACCGGGTCATACGTCTCGTGCGGAACAGCACGCTCCCACGCGGCCTCGAACGCCACCGCGCACTGCGTCGCAATCACCGCGTCGGGTGACAGACGGGTCGTCAGAAACTCTCCCCGACCGGAGAAGTAATTGAACTGGGCCCGCCGGCCATCGAATACCCAGAAGTCGTTCGCCGGGAACAACAGGCCGGTGGCCAGGTGCCGGGGCAGCCAACGGGCCTGCTCCCCGGCGCTGACGTTCGACGCGGTCGTCGCGTGCTCGAACCTGATGTAGTCGGTCACCGGCTCCGACACCACCGAACACGGCGAACCTCGACCCCGCGGCCGGTCACCTCGACCATCAGATCCAGCCACGGCCGGGGGTCAGCCACGGCCGGAACTCCTCCTGGTCGCCCACGAGCCAAGCATGAAACCACGGGTCGTCGCAGTCGCAGGAATCGCGCATCTCCAGATGCACAGCAGACGAAAAACACGCGCGGAGCAGGGCGCCGAACTGCGGATCGGGTTCCTCAGCCCCGCCCGGGATGCGGCCCAATCCCTGCTTGCCTGGCCCATAGATCCCATCGGCCGCCTCAATAAGAGCGCCTTCATGACCGCCGGAAGCCGGACCACGGCCTCGGCAGGCCGAAGCGGACTGATCAGAACCGACGCCAGGCCGAACACATTCGAGCAACGACGTCGAGAATTACCACACCGTACGGCCCCACCACAGCCCCATCGCGGGCCGCCCTCGGATCACGTTCAGTCGTCGAACTCACCATTGCGGACGCCGGCCAGGAAGGCGATCCACTCAGCGGTGGTGAAGTGCAGGACCGGGCCGTCGGGGTCCTTGGAGTCGCGGACGGCGCGGCCGCCGTCGGGGAGGGTGGCGACCTCGACGCATTCACCGCCGTTGCCGGCGCTGTAGGTGGACTTCCGCCAGACCAGGGCGGTGGCCGGGGTGTGGCTCATGGAAGATCCTCCGCCGCTTGGACGATCAGGTCGAGGGACCGCTCGGGGTCGAGCGCGAAGGCTCGGAGGCGGTTCATCGTCAGCTTATAGCGGCGTAGATCGGCGTCCCGTTCCAGATAGACGGCGCTGTTGAGCTGCTCGACGTGCACGACCTCGCCGCCGTTCAGACCGTCGAAACCCAGGACCTTGAACGAGAAGCCGAGCGCCGGGTGGGCACCGACGGTGTAGGGCAGGATCTGGATGGTGATGTTGGGCCGGCGGGCGGCGGCGGCCAGGTGCTCCAGTTGGGCACGCATCACGGCCGGACCGCCGACTTGCCGCCGCAGGACGGCTTCGTCGAGAACGGCCCACAGGGCGAGCGCGTTGTCACCCGTGAGCCGGTTCTGCCGTTCCATGCGCAACTCGACGCGGCGGTCGATCTCAGCGTCATCGAGGGCGGTGTTCGCCGCCCGCATGACGGCGAAGGCGTAGTCACGAGTCTGGAGCAGGCCAGGGACAAGCTGGGCTTCGAAGCACTCCCAGGTGGTGGCGCTGCTCTCGGCGGCCATGAACCGCTCGAACCAGCGAGGCACGGCGTCGGTGTAGCGGTGCCACCAGTCAGGCTCGCGGACACCGCGGGTCACGTCGAGAAGCCGAGCACGGTCCTCGTCCGGCACTTCGTAAAGATCGAGTAGGGCAGCGACGTCGCGGGCACGCGGGGCACTGATCCCGGTCTCGAGCCGACTGATCTTCGACGAGGAGCAGGACAAGTGAGCCGCGGCGGCATCGATCGTTAGCTCACGGTCCTCGCGCAGCCTGCGCAGTTCGGCGCCAAGCTGGCGGCGACGCAGCGTCGGATGGGGCTCGGCTGGCATCGGATCCTCACCTTCTGACCGCGGCCGACGGGCCGCAGCCGGCCCTCCGATGATCCACATGATTGCACGCAGCCCTCTGCATCACCGTCGAACCCAAGATGCACTTGCATCGACTTGCATGCAAGTAGATGATCGGTGCATCGCCGGCCGCGCGCGCCGGCTGACCCCGATCCCGTCAGGAGGACGCGATGGGCGAACTCGTCTCCCACCGCGCGGCAACTCCCGCGCGTACATCCGCCGGAGACGCCCTCGACCCGCCGAATCCCCACCGTGCACCGTGCCACCTGACCTCGTCGGCAGAGTCATCCACATGGATGGCAACGCTCGCCCTGCCGGCCGTCCCCATCGCCTGTCCGCTGGCCCGGTCCTTCGTGCGTTGGATGCTCACCTGGTGGCGGCTGGACCACGCACTCGACATCGCCGAACTGCTCACCGCTGAACTCGTCGGTAACGCCCTGACCAGCAGCCAGCTGCCTGCAGGCACAGCCGGGCACCTAGTCGATGTCCAGCTACGCCTGACGGCCGGCGACGACCGGCTTCGGATCGAGGTCCACGACCTCGACCTCCGACCGCCGGTCCCCCGCGTCCCGGACGCCGATGACGAGGGTGGCCGGGGCCTGCTTCTCGTCGAGGCCCTCGCCGAACGCTGGGGACACGACCTCGTGGTCGAAGGCCCGGGACCGGCCGGAAAAGTTGTCTGGGCCGAGATCGCCACGCCGGCGCCGACCACCGCTCGCGGCCTTCCAATCCGCCCTCGGCCCGCCTGCTCCCACCCCCACCCAGCCGACCCGGCACTCCTGCGCCGCGTCTCGGACTGCCTTCACCACCTGTAAGCCGATCTCCCAACGACCAGAAGACCTGCTCACCTTCCCCGGAACCGCCGAACCGTTCTGGAGGACGCGATGGCCCAGCCCGCGCCACGCCCCCAGTCCCACCCCACGACCCCAGCTGACCCGTCACCTGGCGCGGCCCCCGCGTTCCACCTGGTAGACCCGACCCCGCGGCCCGCCTATGGCTACCTCGCCGTCCCCGACGACGACGAAGACCAGATCAACAGTCTCCACGCCCGCCTGGCCACCCACGCCACCGATGCCGGCCTGACCCTGCTCGAGGTCTACGTCGACCGCGACACCACCCCCACCACACCCGACCGCCCCGGCCTCGAAGACCTCCTCGCCGAGCTCGCCCACCACCCCGGCGCCGTGCTCCTCGTCCCCGGACCCAGCCACCTACCCGCTACCCCGACCGCGCACCACGCTCTCACCCACCGGCTCGCCCAGACCCGCGCCACCCTGCGCGCGCTCTCCACCCCACCGCCGCGCCTTCCCGCTGCCCAGGCACCGCACTGCGTACCCCAACCGTCGGCGCCCGGACCGGGCCTCGGCCCCCTCACCGCCGAGGGCACGTTCGAGCTCACCCTGCGCCCCGACGACGCCGCCGCCACCCTCATCAGCGCCCTCGTCCGCCTTCCCGCCGACGCCCGCTTCGTCGAGAGCTACGGCGACGTCGCCACCACCCTGGTCTTCCACCCGGCACCGGACACCGCCGGGCAGCCTCGATGACCACCACAACCGGCCCGGGACCAGCCAGCGGGCGAACGGGAAGCCCGGCCCACCAGTTGATGATCAGTCTCGACAGCGCGGCGGACGCCTTCCATTCCGTGGAGCTGGAGCCTTTCCGTTTCCCGGTCAGGCCCGGTGTGCTCCTCGACCGGCACCCCGCCCCTGCCGGCGCGAGCGGACCCACGCCCGGCGGCTCACCCGGCTTCAACAACCAGCCTGGGCACGGCAGCGGGGTGACGTTCGTCGCCGCGCATCCACATCCACCCGAGGCCAAGGCCCGCACGTTGGCCGCTACCAGCAGCGCCCGTGCCCTGGTGATCTGCCCCCGCCTCGCCTCCCCCGCCCGTGCCCAGCTGGCCCTCGTCGTTGCCCGTCTCCTCGCCGACCAGCGTCACCCCGCTGCCAGCTCTCCGCCTGTGATCACCTGTGGCACCCGGCCGACCTGTGCCTGGGAAAGCGGAACGGTGATCCTCCCCCACCTGGTCACCGTCGTCACCCCTGACGCCATCCAGATGCGCGTCGTCTGGGAACTCACGCATCACCTCCACCTCCCGGCCTGGCCCGAAGATCTCCGTCCGAGGCGTGCCCGCCCCACCGCGGTTGTGCCATGACGCCGACGACGATCGTCAGCACCAGCCGCCAGGCCGCCGGCGTCCCCGAACCGGCGGCTGGCGGATCTACGACGACAAGCCGCACCGCGCAGGACTGGGCGGCGGTCGCTGCCGCGCTCAATGCCCGCCTGGCTGCCTGCCGCCTCACCCAGCAACGCCTTGCCGATCTCTCCAACATCTCGGTCGCGACGATCCGCGTCCTGCAGCGCGGCACCGGTACCCGCCGCGTCCGCGATGACACCCTCGCCGCCATCTCCCGCGCCCTCGGATGGCCCGCCAATCACCTCCTTCGTGTCCTCCTCGAGGGCATCGCCGCCGACCAGGCCCACAGCGCAGTGCCCGCCGGTCTCGATGCCAAGCAACACCCGCGCCAGCCAGCGGCAGCCGGTCCTCGGACCGCGCCGGGCGGCGGACAGCACCCGCTCACGCGGATCACCACCGAGTTGGACACGGCGAGCACCGCGATCGACGAGGCCCGCGCCTGTCTCACCCACGCCAACCAGCTCGACTCCGCGGAGCGCGACCTGGCCGTCGCCTGGTTGGAAACCGCGACCGCCCGTCTCGAACAGACCCGGACACTGATCGTTCGGGTGACCACGGCAGTCGACACAGCGGCGACCCCGGGCGACGACGCCGGCCGCGGCTGATCGCTTCATCGGCCATCCCTTGGCCTGTGGCCTGGGGCGATGTCGTCGGTGATGTCGTCACCGATGTGGTGCGGCGCGCGCGGGCCGGGGCGGCGCTGGCCGCGAGGGCTGTGGCGATGACGCCGGGTCGGATCGTGCGCGGCATGTCCCAGCTGAACAGGCCGGCCGCCAGCCGGCGATCATGCCCATCGCGCGCCACACCGCGACGCCTCGAGAAGACGAAGACCTCAGAACCCGGACCGGCCCGAGCTGACCACAAGTCCGCACGGTGGGCGGCGGGCTGGCGGCGCCGGGCCCGCGGTCTGCTCACAGCCACCGCCGTAGCGATGTTGGCTCTGGTCGGTGCGTTCCCAGGAACGGCCGTCGCGTCCACCACTCCGCCGGCTGGCGAGGCGGCGGGGGTGCCGGGGATCACCGTTAACCCGGACTGGCGGGACATGCCCGGCCGGGAAAAGATCGAAATGTTCCTGGACACGGCGTCGCAGGTCGGCCTGGCGTGCTGCATCGGCGCGGTGGTGATCGGTGGGGCCGCGATGGGCATCGGCCGGGCGAGCGGGGCCGGGCAGGCCTCCAGCCGGGGGCTGGCGATGGTGCTGGGCGGGGGCGGCGGGGCGGTCCTGATCCTGCTGGCGCCAGCGCTGATCGGCTGGGCAAGCGGATGAGCGCCCCGGAGCCCGACCCCGCTGGCACCCCGCCCGGCTGGGGCACCGGTGCTGGCTGGATACCCGGGTCCGACTGGGATCGCGGTCCGGGGCTGGGCGCGGCCGGTTGGATGGGCTGGCGCCCGCCGGAGCCAGCGGACCCGGCGGCGGTGACACGACCGACCATGCGCGAACCCCCACCCGGCCGGGAGCCGGCGCCGGGCCAGACGGTCGTCACCGACAGATGGCTGCGCCTGCTGTGCTGGCTGGCGGTGACGGTGATGCTCGCCGTGCTGGCGCTGTGCGCGGTGGCGACTTGGAAGGTGCTGGCCGCGCCAGCACAGACGCCGCGATGCACGGCCGCCGGACCGGTGGCCGTCTGGTCACCTGGCCCGCGCGCGCCTGCGGGCTGCCCGCTGGGAGATGACAGCCCTTCACACGAGCCGCCAGCTGATCTGTCCCCGCCGACCGTCCGGCCAGCCGCAGCCTCGCCAGCCGTTTCCATCCGGCAGACGCCTCGGCGTGCCCGGGCCTCGGCCGGGTGGGGAGGGCGGTCGGCGTGGGTGAGGTGACGGCGCTGAGCCGCCTGCCTGGCGCGGGGCTGTTCACGGACATGGGCGAAGACGTCGCCGTCACGATGCTGCGGGCGATGCTGCAGATGTTCACCGACGCGTTCGGCGCCCGGATCCGCGACATCCTGACCGAGATGTTCGCGGCGTCGCAGCGCCCGCCGGTTACTGCCGCAACGTTCATCTCCGGCGACGGGCCCTACCACACGGTCGCCTCGGTCTCCACCGGGCTGCTGGCTGTTGCCCTGGTCATCGGGGTGATCCAGGGGCTGCTGTCCGGCCAGCCCGGGCAGGCGTTCGCCCGCCTTGGCATCCAACTCCCGATCGCCGTCCTGGCGATCGGCGGCTTCCCCTGGCTGGCCGACCAGATGCTCACCCTCGGCGACGTCCTCGCCGACGCGGTCCTACCCCCGGACAAGACCACCCGCCTCGTCGAGGTCATCTCGACACCCCCATCGGACGACTTCCCCGGCCTGCTGGCGACCCTGCTGGCGTTCCTCGGCGCCGTCCTTCTGGCCATGGAACTCGTCGTGCGCGACGCGCTGGTCCTGATCATCGTCGCGCTCGCCCCGCTGTCGTTCGCCGCGTCGGTCATCCCCGCCGCACGGCCAGCCGGCGGCCAGGTCGTGCGCCTCGTCGGCGCCGCTGTCCTCGCCAAACCGTCGATCTACGTCGCGCTGCGGATCGGCGTCGACCAGCTCGACGAGCCCTACCAGGCCGGGGCCGAGCCGTCGTCCTGGCGTGCCTACATCCTCGCGCTGGCCGTCGCGGTCGTCGCGGTGTTCATGCCCGCCGTCGTGTGGCGGCTGATCCCGCTGGCCGAGGCGTTCACCCTCGCCCAGGGAATCTCGCGTGCCCCGTTCCGCGGCGCGCAGCAGACCGCGCAGCTCGCCTACTGGGGCCGTGCCCTCGGTGGCGGCCTCGGTGCCGCGTTCGGCTCCGTTCTCGGTGTCCGCCGTGGCGGCCAAGCCGGGCGTGGGCTGCCCGGAGGGGCACCCCGACCAGCTGGCGAGCGGGATCGCTTCCAGGCCAACGCTCCCCGCCAGCTGCCCGACCCGTCCTCGGATCCGACCTCCCGGCGGCGAAGACCCGACCCACCAGCCGGCGGCGACTCGCTGCGTCCCGCACCCGACCCGCCAGCACCACCGCCCGGCGCCGGCCCGGGGACGGCGGCCCGCCGGCGGCAGCCACGCCGACGCCGGCCTGACCCCGGCGGCGCGGCCGACCCAGGCGGAGGCGGCCGGTGAGCGAGCCCGTCTACCGGCTTCCTCCACGCCGCGCCGGAACCGCCTTCTACGGCCTGACCGTCCCCCAACTCGCCCTCGCGGCCAGCGGCCTGGCCGCCCTGATCGCCGCGACCACCCTGCTCGGTGGCCGCGCCGGCCTGCTCATCGGCGTCACCGCCCTGACCGTCGCCGTCCTGCTCGCCACCGTCCACCTCGGCGGCGAACCGCTCCGCCATCTGCTCCCGCTGTTCGCCCGCTACACCCTCACCCGCCTACGCCACCTCGCCCCGCCGTCCGCGGCGCGACGCCGGTCCAGAGGCGGCGGCACACGCGGCCGGCCCACCGAGCTGGCTACGCGACATAGACATCCTCGACATTCCCGATCCCACCCTGACCGGCCGCGACGGCGAGCCCCCTGCCGTCATTCGCCACCGCGGCGGCGCGCTCACCGTCGTCCTCGACGTCCGCGGCGGCCCGTTCACCCTCCTCGACCCCACCGACCAGCACCACCACCTCGCCACCTGGGCAGGCGTCCTCGCCCAGACCGCCCGCGACCCAGCAGTCCTCACCCTCGGCTGGACCCTGCGCACCCACCTCGCCACGCCCCAACCCCTCCCGGCCACCACCCCACGACAGCGGCCGGAGACGACGACAGACGCCACCCGCCGTCAGATCCGCACCGACGGACTCGGTGCGGGCGATGAGCCCCGGGCGCACGCGAGAAGCAACGGCACGACGGCCACGGCACGCACGCTCACCCGGCCGACCGCCACACCAGCCCACAACGGCGTCGACATCCACGTCAGCGGCGCGACGAGCCAGACAGGCGACGCGGCGACGCTCGCCTCCTACCGCGCCCTACTCGCCGACACCCTGCTCCAGCACCACGACCTACGCCTCTGGCTCACCGTCGACCCCCGCCGCGCCCACCACCGCCGCGCCAGCCCCGACCGCCCCGAACAGGTCGCCCTCGACACCGCCCGCCAACTCGCCACCCGCGCCGCCACCGCCGGCCTCACCGTCCACGGCGCCCTCACCACAGCCCAGCTCACCGCCGAACTCACCGCCCACGCCGACCCGACCACGGCCACCGCCCCACCCGCCAACCGGACAGCGCCGACCGACGCGGCGAGGCCAGTCGAACCGCGCGGACTCGCCGCGCGCGCCAACCTCCCTGGCGCCCGCCACGCCCCAGCCACGCCCACGCCACCGCCCCTGGATCCCACGCCCACCCGGACCACGGTCGAGGCCTACTGGGACGCCGCCCGGATCGGCGCGACCTGGCACCGGGTCTTCTGGGTAGCCGCCTGGCCCACCGGCCCGCTCCGCCCCGGCTGGCTCGACCCCCTCCTGCACGAAACCCCCGCGGCCCGCACCCTCACGGTCGCCCTGCAACCCATCCCGCCGCGCACGTCACGGCGCCGCCTCAACCAGGACACCGCGGCCGTCGAGCTTGCACTCCAGATCCGCGACCGCCACCGGGTCCGCATCCCCACCCATCTGTCCGCCGCCCACGACGCCCTCGACCAGCGCGACGCCGAACTGTCCGCCGGTCACCCCGAACTCGCCTACACCGCCCTGATCGACCTCGCCGCCCCCGACCGCCCCGCCCTCGACACCGCGACCGCCGAGCTGGCAGACCTCGCCGCCCGCGCCGGCATCACCGACCTGCGTCCCCTGCACGGCCGCCACCACCACGTCTTCCCCGCGACGCTCCCGCTCGGCCTCACGATCCGCCGCCCGAATCCCGGAGCCCACTGATGCCAGCCCATCCCACCCAGCCACACCGCACCCGCCGGCGCCGCGCCGCCCAGCCACCGACGGTCCCCGTCACCCTGCCCTGGGACATCGCCACCACCGCGCACCTGTGCGCGCTCAGCCCCCTGCCGATCGAAACCGCGCTGCCACCGACCGGCCCGCTGCTCGGCACCGACCGCCTCGCTGGCGGCGCCTTCCACTTCGACCTCATCGCCGCCTACGAAGCCGGCCTCATCCAAGGCCCCAACATGCTCATCTCCGGCGCCGGCGCCCACGGCAAATCCGCACTCGCCAAGGCCTACCTCCACCGCACCACCGCCCTGACAGCACTGACCGGCCGTCCCCGCTGGACGGCCGTGATCGACCCAAAAGGCGAATGGACGGCGCTGGGCCACCAACTCGGCTACGCCGTCCTGTGCTTCCAACCCGGCGGCACCCTGCGCGTCAACCCCCTCGACACCACCCCGGGCGGCATGACCATCGCCGCACCAGCCACCACGCGCCACACCACGAGACCCGGCGCCGCCCGTCCGCCCGCGACACCGCGCACGTCGGCGACCACGCGCTCGGCCACCAGCGCCACACACCACCACGCCCCGACAGGTCAGCCCGACGACGAGACCCGTGACGAGGTCGCCGACGTCGCCGCGCGACGCGCCGCGGTCCTGGAAACCCTGCTCGCGATCGCCCTCGACCGCCCCGCCCTCGACCCCAGCCAGCAACGTCTCCTCGTCGAGACCGCCCGCCGCCTCACCACCCGCCCCGGCGCCGCCGCGTCCGGCCCGAACGCGCCGACCCTGCACGACGTCCGCGGCGTACTCGCGCAGCCAGATCAGACCCTGGCCGACGACCTCGACACCACCCTCGACGAACTCCTCGATCGCCGCCGACCCCTACTCGACGCCACCGTCGCCCTCCTCGAACACGACCTGCGCGGCATCTGCGACGGCCCCACCAGCGCGGGTCTCACCTGGCACACAGCCCCCGGCCTGATCCTCGACCTGTCCGCCCTGCTCACCCAGCCGCGAACGCTGAAACTCGTCCTCACCGCGGCCACCGGCTGGCTCGCGGCCGTGATGTACGGCCAACCCGCAGCCCACAAGGTCACCATCGTCGACGAAGCCTGGATCGCCCTCGACGACCCCGCCATCACCCGCCACCTCCACAACCAGTGGCGCCTCGGCCGCCAGTTCGGCCAGGTCAACATCCTCATCACCCACGCCATCGCCGACCTCCACACCGGCACAGGCCGCAGTGGCACGAGCACCGCCGAAGGCCTCCTCAACACCACCTCCGTCCGCGTCTACCTCCACCAGAACCCCGAACACGTCGGCAGACTCCTCACCGACATGGGCCTCACCCGCCGCCAAGCCGCGTTGCTCGACCAACTCCCGCCATTCACCGCGCTTTGGCAGATCGGCACCCACACCGCACTCGTCGACCACCACATCACCCCCGACGAATGGACGTTCGCCGACACCGACACCGCCATGACCACCAGGACCTGACCAGCCAATGATCACCACAGGCCCCGGTGCGGACAAACCGGGCAGGCGATGGCCGACAGACACGATGTCCACACCGGTGGTCTTCTTCGCCGCGATGGCCCGCGCGATGTCGTTCTCGATGGTGACGGTTCGGACCGTCACATGGCATGACACAGGACAACGAGCCGCGACACGACCCGCGGCCGGCGGCCGGTTACCCGCAGGGCTGGCCGGTGTGCGTGCAGGTCCCGGCCGGATGGTGGCGGATCTACCAGCTCGTCGGCGACGGCATGAGGATCCACGTCGCGGAACTGATCGCCCATACCGCCGACGTCGACAACCCGATGGCGCCGCCAGCCCGCTCGGTGCGCCAGCCGTCCGTGTGGCAGCTGGAAGAGGCGCTCGGCTGGGCGATCCCGACCCCGGCGCACCCGATCCTCGACAGCGCCACCCGGCTGCTGGCCTACCGGGCCGCCCCGGCCGCCGACCCCAGGACCCGGCCCGCGACGCTTCCCGAAACCGTCGCCGCGAATCCGGTGTTCCGGCCCTGGCGCGCGAGCGTCGTCACCCGCGAGGGACACGCCCCGACCAGCTACGGCCGACTTCGCCACGCCGAGCATCCGCTGGTCACCTGGACCGACGGCCCGCTGCGCATCGACATCCTCGCGGCTCGCCCACGGCCGCGCCTCGGCACCGGGGGCTACCGGCTGGCCTACCGGATCAGCGACCACGACCGGGTCGTGCTCGCCGGCCAGGACGCCGCTCTGACCACCGACGGCCCTCAGTCGAGCAGCGCGATCCGCGTCGTCGCCGCCCGCGCCGCGATCCTCGACACCGGCGGCCACCGCCACGGCACGGCCCTGCCCGCCCAGCAGCGTCGACTCCTGCGCATCCACCGAGCCCGGCTCTACGCGGCCGCCGCCCCCGTCGGCCATCCCTACCTGCCCGGCACCCGGGTCGCCGTCCGCGACCCCGCCCAGCACACCACCACGACCGGCACCGTCCTGGCCCATGTGCTCGGCGCCGGCGCCAGCGACCTGCGCTATCTGTGGCGGCCCGACGTCGCGGCCCTTCCGGGCCACCCCTGGCGTGACCACCCCGGCTGGGCTCTGCAGACGCCGGCTGGACTCGCCCGCGCCACCGTCCGCCCGCCGGACCTGAACACCGAACCTTCCCGCGGCGAGCTCGTCCTGGCCACCGGCGCCGTCGTGCGCACCCTCGACGACCCCCGCTTCTCCGTCGGCACCGTGTTGCGCGCCCTCACCGACGACGACTACCAACTCCGCTACGAGATCCAGCCCCACGACCACCCGTCGGCCCCGGTGGTCCTGCCCGCCGACGACATCGTCGCCATCGCCGGCACCGCCTGGCCCACCGTCACCGACCTGCTCACCGCCCGCGCCACGGCCCTGCCCCTCACCTCCGGCGAGGTCCTCACCGCCACGCACGACCGCGCCATCATCGAGCAGGACGTCACTGGCCCGCGCCTACGCACCGTGGCCCGCCACCCTCAGGCCAGGACTGTCCTCGCCCCCGCCACGATCCCGATCGACGTCGCCGTCGCCCCGGCCTCACCGGGCGCGGAACCGACCAGTTGGCTGACCGGTCCAACCCGCCACCTCCTCGACCCCGTCCACGGCCACCTCGCCGTCGAGGACGCCCTGTTCACCGCCGCCCGCCAGCTCGCCCCCGACCACCTCGCCGCGATCCTCGCCCGCCTTCCCTGGCTTCCTCCCGGTCCCCACCACCCAGTCACCGCCGCAGCCCTCGCGGCAATCCACGCCCCGCACCCCGTCGCCGCCCTCGTCGCGGCCGGCCCGGCGGCCCTGCCCAGCGCCCACCCGACTCCCGATCCCTCATCGGGACCTGCGGCTCCGGCCAGGCCAGACCCCGGAGCATCCTGCGACGGCCCCTGAAGGCACCCGCAACGCCACCAGCCGCCCCGGCGCTCCGTGACAACCGCTCGCGGCTGCGCGTCACCCTCCCGCGAACACCCACCCGCCTCCGCGCCGTGAAACAGGTGTTCTCCGTCGCGACGACTTCCTCCAGGGGCTTCGCCTGCCATCACGCACCGCGTCGGCCGCCCCAGCACTCGAGTCTGTCAACGATTTCTAATTCTTGATCCTCTGGAGGTCGGTGGGTCCCCAGGTCAGTTTTCAGGCCGCATCTGTGGGTGGCGCGCCGAGTCTGCGCAGCACGTCGTCAGCGGACTCTCACCAGATTGGTTCGTCCGCTACCGATCCGTCCACATCGAAACCGAAATGAAGCACTCGGTCGTCCCCCGCCTTAGCCATCAACACGGCCAGCCAGTAGGCGGCCGCGACCGCGCCGACGCGGGAGGCGTAGACGCGGTGCGCCTTGCGCTCGCCGGGCTGGCGCCCTGGTGCCCAGGGCTGTGCTGTGACGCCGCGCGGCGCGGTACACAGACAGCGGGGCGGCCAGGCAGAGTGTGTGGCCCTGTCCGCGCGGCGTAGCCTCCATGCTTTGTCCCGTCTCCTATGCCGCCCAGGAACCCGAGCAGGCCTGGGCGCTCCTTGACGTAGCGCGCCTCGAAGCCGTGGGGACCGTCATGTTGATCCGAACGCCTTGAGGCCAGGAGGCTTCTCGCCCTCGGGAAGCTCTTCCTTCTGGATGCGGCGCAGCCACCGTCCGAGACGTACTTCGAAGCGGTGCCAGTGGATCGGAGCGCGCCTCGCGGCGTGCCGCAGCACCGCGACCACAGCCACGGTGATCAACGCCACCAGCAAATCGTGCTGGTAGTGGGGCAGCCAGTGGCTGACCTTCACGATGATGTTGAAGGATCCGAGCCCCAGCGTCGCTCCTACGTCGACCGACCGCAGCGACCGCGCGACGATCCTGCGGCGGGAGGGATCCGTTCCGATTCCTCTCGGAATCGTCGATCCGCTGGGCGAAGATGACTGGAGAGGGCACGCGTCACCGCACGACGTGCACCCCCCGGGGCGCTGAGCCACGGGAGTACGTCCAATCCACATATCCGGCGTGAGTCCACATCGCCGCGCTCCAGGAAAAGAGTTCGCGGCGGCGGGACTTCGTCCTCATCGCGCGTTGGGACGAGTCTGTCCGCTTCCAGTCACGACGCTGCCTCACCAGCTCGCCCACGCGGAAGTCCCGCCTTCAGGCGCCTTTCGACCTCGTTGCGCACCCTAGGGGTCTTACGACGGACGCGCTCCCCGAAGTCAGCGGTCTGTCCGGCGGCGAGCGCAGCGTCTCTCCAGGTTCCGCGGCCGTCGCCGTCGAGGTAGGTGATCAGGACCGCCCACTCGTCGGTGCTGAACATCGCATGAGCGCGCTGCAGCCTCGGGTCCTCGAACTCGCTCGGCAACAGGTCCTGGCTGGACTCCTTCTCGAAGCTGCCGCCGCTGTCCAGCATGAGAACCCCGACGCCCCGATACTTGTGCGTCCAGACCGGCTGGAACCCGCGAATCTGGCGACGCAGCCCGGCCCGGAGATCCTCAATGATCGCGTAGGGGTCGGCGTCCTCGCCGAGGAGCACACCCAGCACCGGGTCGAGTAGCACGATCACGACAGCCGACCTTGCCTCGGCTCGGGAGTAGTTCCAGCTGCGGTCGGCGCCGCGTTCGACCTTGCCGACCTCGGCCAGGTAGGCCCTGATGCTCTTGCTGAGGTAGTCGCCGATGAACTCGTCAACCTCCTCGACGTCGCCCACCTGTGCCCCGCGCCGGACGTGGCGCAGGTCCGCGCGCAGAAGCGACGCGAAGATCCCGTGCATGTCGGCGATCATGCCGCTGAGAACGAAGGCCAGCTCAATCATCCGGAACGCCTGACGCAGCATCGAACTGGCCGGACTGAACGTCTGCTGTACCAAGACGGTCGATCGCGATCTGTTGTCAGCGTCGGTGGTGTCGACCTGGCTCGCCAGGTCGGACCCCTTGTTCGGGCTGGTGATCGGGTCTTCCCATAGCCACCCCTCGAGGCCCGCAGCAGCCAGGTCGGCCTCGACCTGGCCGGCCAGGTCAAACCTCTTGTTCAGGGTGGCGATCGTGTCGTCCACCGGCCCCCACTCATCGAAGGCGGCGGCCACGCTCGTAGTCGCGGTCTGGCAAATCAAGTCCAACGTCTCAAGCATGTGGGCTGGCGGCACCAACTTGATGGTGATCTCGGTGATCAGCGCAGCCCGATCGGTCGCGACCCGGCAAGCTTGGCGGACCAAGGCCACCAGCATCCCTGCCGTCGTCGCGGACTCGGCCAGGCGGCAGGCCGCAGCAGCGTTCGGTGAGGTCGAGATGACGGTCTCGACGACCGGCGCCGATCCGGCGTACCGCTCCGTTCTCAAGCCCGCCGACAGGCCAGAGAAGGGCGACGCCCCGGTGGCAGGCTGCGCCCGGCAAGCGAGCGCCGCTGACGGGAGCCGCCCATCAGAGGCGCCTGAGGCGGTCGTAGGGATGTCAGCCATCGGGCCCTTCCAGGTGTCGGGAGTTTTGCCTTCCAACCGGTAGTGCCTCGCGAAGTCCCAGACCGACAAAAAATCTTGAAGTCAATATTAGGCACCAGCGTCCCGATCCCACCGGACGTCGATGGTGCTCCAGCGACCACTCT
This sequence comes from Frankia nepalensis, assembly GCF_016786325.1. Lineage (GTDB taxonomy): Bacteria > Actinomycetota > Actinomycetes > Frankiales > Frankiaceae > Pseudofrankia > Pseudofrankia nepalensis. The sequence goes on from NZ_JADWYU010000136.1 coordinate 69,695, forward strand.
CAGATGCAGTTGTTGATCAATGGTGTGACGTCCCTGGCATCGAGCCGTCTCCCGAGGGGACGCCTGCTCGGCGAGCTCGATCGGTCCCCTTACCTCCGAGAGCGCGCCGTTGGGCGTGCCGGCGCCCGAGGTCGCCACGTCAACGGGACGCCTCGTCCTGAAGACACAGAAGCCGGGCCTAGCTCCCCGTGGATGGCAGGGTCTGGCCCGAACCCCAGCAAGACCAGTTTGGGCGTCGTGGGGACCGGGACAAACCGTGGGAGGCTACGCCGAACCCATGATCAACCCGGCGGCTTGTCGACCCAGATCGTCATCATCACTGGCAACTGATCGGTGATGATCGATGCCATCTCCCGCAGTTTGTTCGGTCTCCCTCGGCGACGGTGCCCGCGGCCCTTACGTCGCAGAGGTAATCACAACGTCGCCGGACCTTGGGCGCCCGGCGATGTCATCCGGGAGGCCGCGACAGCCGCCGTGGCCTGCGGGGATGTCCTCCGCGATGCTGTCCGCGATGTCCGGGCCGTTCTCGGCCGGGGCAATGTCCGGGCGTAGGGCACTCTCGCAGTGCGCCGCGATGTTCCCTGCAATGCCGCTGGGTTCGCGATGACCGGCGCGATGCCGTGCGCGATGGCTGTGGCGATGCTGCCGGTCCGGACCGTCGTGTGTCATGTCGCCACGCAATGGGCCGGGCGCCGGCCCCACGAGATCCCAGCCGCGATCGGTCGCACTGCGGCGCTCTCCGGCCAGGGCCGACAGGCCGCAGCCTGACCGCCGGCCGCAAAGCCCGGCACCTGCCACACCCAACGCCCTCCTTCGCGGGCCACACGCCACGCGCCGCGCGGCTGTCCTGGCGGTGTCGCGGTGAGCGCCCCACGGGCTCAGGCGCCGGCGTTGTCGGCGGAGGCGCTGGTGTTCGGGTTTGTCGCCGCGTTCGGGGCGTTGGCGGTCGCGGTCTGGTGGGGCGCGCAGCTGGCCAGCCTGCTGTTCGGAGCGCATCGCTGGCTGCCGGTCGGTCCGCGCGACGCGTTCCTCGCGGTGCCGCAGCTTGCCGCCCACCCCGCCCGGCCGGCCGACGCCTGGCCGGCAGTCGCCGCCCACCTGCCGGGCGCGGCCGGCTACTGGGCCGCCTCGGTGGTGCCGATCGCCGTCGCGGTGTTCGCGGTCGCGGTCCTGCTCGCCCTCACCAGCCGCCGTGTCGGTGTCGAGCGGCGCCGCCGAATGGGTCTGGACCCCGAAGCCCGGTTCGCCGGGCTCGCCGACCTGGCCCCGCTGCTGGTCACCGGCCCTACCCCGGGCCGGCTGCTGCTCGGCACGGTGAGGACCGCCGGCCGGGTCCGCCTGGTCGCGACCGAGGACGCCGCGAAGCCGTTGGACGCCGCTGTGCCGCGCCGGCTGCACCGGGCCGCGGCGCGGCGCCGCTCCGACCGGGGCGCGGTGCTCGCGCTCGGCCCGACCCGCTGCGGCAAGACCGCGGCGCTCGCCGTCCCCGCGATCCTCGAATGGGACGGGCCGTTGATCGCGGTGTCGGTGAAGACCGACCTGCTCGGCGCGACCGAGGCCCGCCGCCGGGCGCTGGGCGAGGTGCGGGTGTTCGACCCGGCTGGTGCCACCGGCCAGCCCTCCGCGGGCTGGTCCCCGCTGACCACCTCCCAATCACTGGCGGGGGCGCGGCGCGCGGCCCGCTCGGTGGCGGCGTCGACGGAGTGGAACAGCGGCGGCTCGGGCGACATGTCGTTCTGGACCTCGGCTGGGGAGGACCTCGTCGGCCTGCTGTTCTGGCTCGCCGCCCAGACCGGCCTGGGCATGGACAGCGTCATGGGCTGGATCACGACCCAGGACAAGGACACCGTCCTGTCCCTGTCCAGCGCGTTCGCCGACCACCTCGACCCGACGGTCGCGGTCGAGGGCCGGCAGGTCGACCAGGCCCTGCAGGCCGTGTGGCGTTCCGATGCCCGTCAGCTTTCCTCTGTCTACCTGGTCGCCCGGCAGATGATCCGTCCCTGGCAGGAACCGACCGTCCAGGACTCCGCGATCCCCACGCCCGGTGCCCCCATCGACCTCGACTGGCTCCTGGGCACCAGCACCCCCACCAGCGAGACATCCGGTCCCCACACCAGCGACCGCATGCTGCCCCCAGCCACGTGGCCCACCGTCGACGACGATTCGTGGGCCGGAGGCTTCCCCGGCCAGATCGCAGCCTTCCGCGCCGCCGCCGGCGGCTGGACGCTTCCACCCACGTCGGCATCGCCGGTCCCCGCCGGCGCGGACTCCAACGGCGCGAACGGCGCGGAAACCGACGCGCCCGGCGCGGGCCCCACGAACGGCGCGCCGGGTGACGGCGCGAACGGCGCGTGGGCGCCGACCGGCGCGGCCAACGACGGCGCGTTCAACGCATGGCTCAGCGGCGGCGCGAACGGCGCGAACGTGAACGGCGCGGGCGGGACGCGCCGCTCCGTTCAGGACAGCGGCACACCAGCGCGCCCGCGGCGCGAAAGGCGCGAGGAACAGCGCGCCGAACAGCCGCCGGCGCGTCCCTGGCGGCGCGCCTGGCTCTCAGCCAGCTGGCCTCGGCGCGACGCGAAAGGCGCGGAGCTGCCCGCGCCGACGCCGGCGCGGCGGCCGGTGAACAGCCTCTACGTCTGCGCGGACCTTGACGACGCCGAACGCCTCGCCCCGGTCCTCGGCGGCCTGGTCGACGAGTTGCTGCGCGACGTCTACCAGCACGTCGGCCGTACCGGAAAGCCGCTCGACCCGCCGCTGCTCCTCGTCATCGACGAAGCCGGGAACTGGCCGATGCGCTCCCTGCCCTCCCGGATCTCGACCTGCGCCGGGATGGGCGTCGTCCTGCTGCTGCTCTACCAGTCGAAAGCCCAGATCGACGCCGCCTACGGCCCCAAGGCCGACATCGTCGTCTCCAACGCCACCACGAAGGTCTTCTTCTCCGGCCTGTCCGACCGTTCCAGCCTCGACTACGCCGCCTCCCTGCTCGGCCAGGAACACATCGCCGCCCGCTCCGTCTCCTCCGACTCCAGCCCCGGCGGCGGACGCACCGGCCTGTCCGAGGCCCCAACCCGCCTGGAGCTCCTGCCCGCCGCGCTGCTACGCCAGGTCGCCCCCGGGGAGGCGCTGCTCATTCACCGCACCCTGCCTCCTATTCACCTGCGCGGCCGCTACTGGTTTCGCGACCCGCACCTACGCCGTCTTGCCACCGGCGGCGAACCAGCCGGCCCCGCTGGCGCGGGCCGCGCCACCGGCCGGCCGCGCCGCGCCGGTCGTCCACACGGGAGACGGCGCGAACGGCGCGCCGTCACATACGGCGCAACGCGCCGCGGCGCGGTCACCGGGCGCGCCGACGAGCTAACCGCCTCGGGACGCGCCGACGGCGCGAACCGTGCCGCCCCTCCCACAGCCCAGCCGCGCCGCGGCGCGCGCCGTGCCACGGCTGGCGCGCCCGACAACGCGCCGTCCGTGCCGTCGACGCGCCGCGCTGACCCGCCAGGGCGCGCCGGCCGCGCGCCATGGTGGCGCGCCTGGCGCGCGCCGGCAGCAGATCGCGCCACGGCTCCTGCCACCGGCGGCGTGGCCGCGCGGGCGCGCCGCTGGCCGGCGCGCCGCGCCCCAAAGGGTGACGGCCGATGAACGCCACCAGGCCGGCCGACCCCGCCCCGAATGGTGGCCTGGTCGGGCCGGGGGAGGACCTGGAGCGGTTCGACACCATGTCGTTCCCGCTGTGTGTGCAGGTCCCGGGCGGCTGGTGGCGGTTCTTCCCCGTCGAGGGGGGTGCAGCGGAGCGGGAGTACGTCGCCCAACTGGTCGCGTTTCCCGCCGTGCCCAGCTCGGTCGCGCCCACGTTCCTGACCCGCCAGCCGTCGCTGTGGAAGTTGGAGGAGCAGCTCGGCTGGGCGATCCCGCTCGCCGGCCACACCGTCCTTCGGACAGCGGCTCCCTGGCTCGCACTCGGGCGATACGGTGCGCTCCGGCCCGCGGGCACCGGCAGCGCGCTGTTCACCCACCGGGCTGACACGGCACTGCCGGACGAAGCCCTAGCCGCGGGCTGCCGGCCCGCGCGGGCGCGCCTAGTCCTGCGCGCCGGGCACCCCCCGACCACCTACGGCCGCCTCCTCTACGCCGAAAATGCTGCCCGCCGCTGGGCCTACGGCCCGCTCCGCGTCGAGATCCTCACCCCCGAACCGGCGGCGGGTACCACCGCCGACGGCGACCACGCGCCGCGGTTGGCCTACCGCGTCTACGACCAGACACGGGTCGTGTTCGTCGGCGACGACGTGCCGCTGCCCGACGCCGGCGCGGACTCGACCGCGGCGATCCGCGCCGTCGTCACCGCCATCACGGCGGATCGCGGCGGTGTCCTCACCTCGAACCAGCGGCATTTCCTGGCCGCCGACGGCGTCGGGCTCGCCCACGCGGTCCGCCCGTTCGCCCACCCGTACCCGCCCAGCACCCCGGTCACCGTCACCGTCGCCGACCCGGCACGCGGCGGACCTGCCACCGGGCTTGTCCTGGCCAGCGCCACGGGCCCCGACGGCGGGCTGGTCTACCTGTGGCGTCCCGACGTCGCCGACCTGCCCGGCCATTCCTGGCGTACCCATCCGACCCGCGCCCTGCCGGCCCCCGCCGGCGTGGTCGAGGCGACTCTTGGCACGCCCGACGTCCGCACCCACGACCCGGCCGGCGAACCGGTCCTCCTCGCGACCGGCGCGCTGGTCGCCGCGATCGACGACCCCCGCTTCCACGTCGCCACCGTGCTACGGACCTTCGCCGGCGACGGCCCCAGCCCGCGCTACGAGATCCAACCCCACGACACCGCCGCCGGCCCGATCGAAGTGAACGCCGGTGAGGTCATCCCGCTCGCCGGCACGGCCTGGCCCACCAGCCGTGGCCTGCTGCACGCCCGCGACGACGGCGGCCTGCCGCTGCGGCCCTTCGAACTCATCGTCGCCGTGCGCGACTACGGCGTGGCGACCGACGGCTGGCCCGGCATCCACTTCGAAGCCGTCGGCGACCTCCCACCAGCCCCCGCCACCCTCGACCCCACCGCACACACCCACGCCGTCGACGTCACCCCCGGCCCACCGCCGCGCCGGCCCGCCCCGCACCAGCAGGAAGCAGCCGCCACCGGCTTCGACGGCGTCCGCCACCTCTGGCACCCCGAGCTGGGCCACCTCGCCGTGCCCCACCGGCTCTACGCCCAGGCCCGCGACGCCGACCCCGCCCGCCTCGCCGCGGTGCTCGAGCGCCGTCCCTGGCTGCCCGCGGGCCCGCACAGCGCCGAACTCGCCGCCGTCCTCGCGGCCCTGCACGCACCCGCCGAACTCGCGGCCCTGACCCCACGGGCCCTCGACGCGGCCAACCAAGTGCCCGGACCGGACCTGCCCTTGGCCGGTGGCCCGCCGACCGACGCCGCCGACCCGCCCGGGCCGGGCCTGTGACCCACCCCGGCCGCCGGCCCTGGCCGGTCCACGCCCACCGCCGCTCTTCCCAGGAGGACCCGATGACCGTGCCACCCAGCGACGCCCACGGCCCGGCCGGTGACACCGGCCAGCCCGACCCGTCGCTCGTCGACCACGACGTCTACCCGGTCTGTGTGCAGGCCCCAGCCGGCTGGTGGCGGATCTTCCCGCTCGCCGCCGGCGCGGGCCGCGAGTACGTCGCCGAACTGGTCACCACGGGGCCGGGCACCCCCACCCGGCCACTGCGCCGGATCCGCCAGTCCTCACTGTGGACGCTGGAGGAACACCTCGGCTGGCCACTCCCACGCACCTGCCACACCATCCTGGGCGCCGCGACGCCGGAGTCGGCGAACCGCGCGGTCGCCGGCCGGCCCGACCGTGGCCACCCACGCCACCTCGCCCGGTCCGGCCACCGCCATCTCGCCCCCACAACCCCACCCCCTCGCGGCCGCGCGGACCGCTACCGGCCGTCGCGGGCGAGCCTGGTCCTGCGCGCCGACCACCCACCCGCCACCCTCGGCCGGCTGCTACACGCCGAACCGGCCGAACGAGTCTGGACCCACGGCGAGACCCGCGTCGAGATCCTCACCACCCGGCCAGCCGCGCCACTGCTCGACGCCGACACCCAGATCACCTACCGGGTCTTCCACCGCGGCGTCCTGCTGTTCGCCGGCAACGACGCACACCTGCCCGCGACCCGACGACCCGCCCCGTCCCGCGCGGTACGCGTCGTCGTGATCACCATCATGACCGCGGCGGCGCGCCGACCGCTGACAGACCCCCAGCGCGCCTTCCTCACCGCCCACGGCCCCGCCCTCACGCACGCCGCCCGGCCCGTCGAGCACCCCTACCCGCCTGGCACCGCCGTCGCCGTCACCGACCCCGAATACGCCTGGTACACCACTGGCACCGTCCTCGCCCACGCCACCGGCCCCGACGGCCACCTGGCCTACCAGTGGCGGCCCGACGTCGCCGACCTGCCCGGCCACCCCTGGCGCGACCACCCCGGCTGGGCCGCCCAGTCACCCGCCGACCGCGTCCACGCCACCCTCGACACCCCGGACACCCACAGCGACGCCCCCGCCGCCACGCCGCCCATCCTCGCCACCGGCGCCCTGGTCACCGCGATCGACGACCCCCGCTTCACCGTCGCCACCGTCCTGCGCGCCTTCGTCAGCGACAGCGCGCCCCGCTACGAGATCCAGCCCCACAACACCGCGGGCCCGCCCCTGGCTGTGCGCGCCGAGGACGTCGCCCCACTGGCCGGCACCGCCTGGCCCACCGTCACCGACCTGCTCCTCGCCCGCGCCGCCGCCGACCTCGACCTACGCCCCGGCGAAGTCCTCACCGCCCTGCGCGACATGGCCGTGACCAGCGACAGCCCGCACGGCCCGCGCATCCACGCCCGCGTCGCCCTGCCCGCCGTCGACCTCGTCCTCGACCCCGACGGCGGCCCGCCGCCCGTCGACGCGCCCCCCGCGCCCCGCACGCCAATCCCGGTCGCCTCCCTGACCACCGCCGACGGCATCCGCCACGTCCACCACCCCGACCACGGCCACCTCGCCGTCCCCGACGCCCTGTTCACCGCCGCCTACCAGGCCGACCACACCGCACTCGCCGACATCCTCGCCCGCCGCCCCTGGCTCCCCGCCAACCCCGACTCCTGGATCCTGACCGCCACCCTCGCCGCCCTGCACGCCCCCGACGACGTCATCACCCTCGCCACCCGCTCCCCCAGCCCGCCCCACCAGCCCGACCCGCCTGGCGACGACCATCCAGCCCACGGACCCTGGCCGTGGACACAGCCGTCGTGACCGGCCCGCCACCCCCACCCGGCGGCAGCGGTCCGGCACCGGGCACAGCCGCCGCGCCCGCCCTCTGGCCGCCACCCCCGCCGCCGGCCGACCCCGGCCTGGTCAGCTGCCGCCTGCAGGCCGGCATCCTGCTCGACGTCCCCGTCACCCCACCACCCAGCGGCTACGTCCGCGTCGCCACCCACTGGCCCGAAGCCCGCGCCCCCGCCGGCTGGGCCAACAGCGAATGGCAACCCGGCCCCACCGGCCGCGGCTTCGAAATACCCCCGATCAGCGACCTCGGCGACCTCATCTCCATCGACACCTACCTCACCCAGACCATTTCCCCGACCCACACCGGCCCCGGCCGGCGCCGCCCAGCGCCAGCCCAGCAGACCCGCGAGGTCCACCTCGCCACCTGGTGGGGCTACCTCCACGGCGTCACACCCCACGCCGTCGTCCTGCACGGCCCGTTCCCCCACCTCGCCGCCGCTCACGCCGCCGCCGGGCTCGCCCGCCTCCGCCAAACCCTCACCCCCGCCCCACGCCACAACCCGCCCACCGGCCCCGAACCCGGCGCGGCGACACCGGTCCTGCCCGCCGGACCACCCGTCACCGTCACCGTCACCGACCACGGCCCGCACACCGTCGTCGGCGCCCCCGGCCACGGCTGGCTCGTCGTCCCCACCGACACCTTCCACGCCGCCCTCGCCCGCAGCCACCACCTCCACCACCTGCTCCGACCACATTTCGGCTACCTGCCCGCCCACACCGCCCCAGCGGTCCTCGCCGCCCTCGCCGCCCGCCACCTCCCCGACGACCAACTCCCCGACATCCGCCTCCCACCCCCGGCACCCGACCCCGTCCCAGCCCTCGACCAACCCACCGATCCGAACCCGGTCGCCGACCCTTCCAGCCCCCACGACCAGCACCAACCCGCCAGTGCCCCGCACCCACCCACCGACCCCACAGCCAAGCCTGGTCCTAGTTCGGCGTCAGCCGACGCCACCACCGGCTGGACACCCGACCTCTCCGAATACCACCTCGGCAACCCCACCCCACCCACCAGCACCAGCGCGGCAGGCCCGCAAGACGGCCCGCCACCACCACCACCGGACCCGCCGATCCCGATCGTCGACGGTCCCGGCCCAGCCCTCGACCCCTGGTAACAAGGCCTCCCCGCGTGCCCACCCGCGGCTCGATGCCTCAGAAACCACTGACACCCCAGAGCCCGGCCCAGCGACGCCGTCGCCGCCGCGTCGACCCGGCGAGAACCGGAGAAGCATCTGCCCTCCGCAGCAAGATCCCCTGTCTGTTTCCCGGCGCGACGCCAGCTCACATCGTCAGCCCGCGTCGGCAGGCATCGACACCTCCCAGCCACAGGAACGGCCATGCGCACACCGCTCACCCTCGCCGAGATCGAACAGCTTCCCGCCGCCGTCGACCTGATCACCGCCGCGAGGGCCTTCAACCTCGGCCGCACCCTCGCCTACACCCTCGCCCGCGAAGGCCGCTTCCCCGTCCCCGTCCACCGCCACGGCCGCACCTACCGCGTCCACACCGTCGACATCCTGCGCGCCCTCCACCCCGACCAACCCGCCACGCCACACCACCCGGCACCCGCCACCCGATGACCCGCCACCGCCAGAAGGAAACCGGCAACCATGCCCCAGCCAGATGCCCACTCCAGCGGCGAAGACGACCTTCCACCCCCGCGGACGGCTGACCAGCGCGGTCCCGCCGGGCACGGCCCGGTCGAGATCGAGGTCACCGCCGGCCGCTGGCGGCTTTACCCCGTCCTCGACAACGCCAGCGAGGTCCAGTTCGCGGCTGAGCTCATCCTCGGCCGCACGAACAAAATCCCAGGCCCGCCACGGTGGGCCATCGTCGAGCCCAACGTCCTGGCACTGGAGGAGGCACTCGGCTGGGCGATCCCCCACCCCGCGCAGAACGCCCTCATCGTCGCCCAGTTCGACCTCCCCCTACCGCCACCACCGCCCAGCCCCGCGAACCCACTGCGCGACGACGTCCTACGCACGTTCGCGTTCCGGCCGACCCGCGCCAGCGCCGTGCACGGCCTGACCAGCCAACCCCTCACCTACGGCCGCCTGCTCGCCGTCGAACACCCGACCCGCAGCTGGGACCCCGGCCCGCTGACGGTCGACGTCTTCGAAGCCACCACCCTCGACACACGGGCCGCCGTCTACCGCATCAGCGACACCACTCCCGGCCAGCCACCGACCGTGCTGTTCGCCGACTTCCTGACCGCCATCCCCGACGGCGACACCCTGACCACCGACGACGCCATCCGCCACGTCCTGCTCGCCGTCCTGCACCGCGCCGAACACAACGGCCTCACCGCCGACCAGCTCGCCTTCCTCGTCGACCACAAGGACCTCATCGCTACCGCCCTGACCGGGCCACCCGACCACCCCTACCCCCGCGGCACCCGCATCGCCGTCCACGACGGCGACCCCACCCACACCACCACCGGCACCGTCCTGGCCATCGTCGACGACCCCACCGGTCCCGCCTACCTGTGGCGACCCGACACCGCCAACCTGCCCGGCCACCCCTGGCGCGACCACCCCACCTGGACCCTGCGCACCACCCCCCACCAGACCCAGACCACCCTCGCCACCACCGACCCCACCATCGACGGACCCGACGCCCCACCCGTCCTCGCCACCGGCGCGCTCGTCGCGACCGTCGACGACCCCCGCTTCACCACCGGCACCGTCCTACGCGCCCTCCACGAGAACGACGCCTCCGGCCCGGCCTACGAGATCCAGCCCCACGACGCCCCGCTGCCCCCGGTGACCCTCGCCCCCGACGACGTCATCCCGCTGCGCGGCACCGCCTGGCCCACCATCGACACCCTCCTGGCCGCCCGCAACACCGCCAACCTGCCCCTCAAACCCGGCGAACTGCTCCTCACCCTCCGCGAGATCACCATCGTCGCCGACAACCCCGACGGCCCCCAGCTCCTCGCCACACGGCCTGTGCCTCATACAGCCAGCCCCGCCCTCGACCCACCCGACGACCTCGTCCCCATCCCCGTCCCCACCGGCCTGGCACACCCCGCCAGCCCGCACCAGCCAGCCGGTCAGAACACGCCGCCCGCGACCCTGCACCAGACCGGCGACACCATCCACATCCACGACCCCATCCACGGCCACCTCACCGCCCCCGCAGACCTGTTCCGCGCCGCCATCCGCCTCCCCGAAACCCAACTCCACGCCCTCCTCGCCCGCCGCCCCTGGCTACCAGCCCCCACCACCGACCAGCCCCTGTACGTCACCGCCGCCCTCGCCGCCCAACACGCCGCCACCGACCTCACCGGACCGAGAGTCCATCAGCCAGCCACATCCCCCGACCTCGCCAACCCGGCCAGCGCGCTCACGAACGACACACCAGCCACGTCGCACGCCGCGCCGCCCGACCTGCCTGGCCCCGCCCCGGCCTGGGACCCAGGTCCGTGACCCGCGACGAAGGCCGCCCGTCTGACCTCTCACCTGGGAAAGGCAGGATCAAGATCCCAGTAGCCTCGGCGAGGACATCCGGCTTACCGTGCCTGGTAGTCGATGACCTGGTCACAGCGCCGGTCGGTCAGGCTGACGGGCTAGGGCTGGGTGAAAATCTGCCCGTCGTCGGGGCCCGCGTCGGGTGCTCGCGCCGCCATGGAACGATGTCACCCTCCTGCCCAGCCACGAGGAGAGCGCGGAAGGCTGGCCCATGCGGATTCGGGATGGTTTGGGGCAAAAGGGATGACCGACGTGGCCGGGAGCTCGGCATCGAAGCCGTCTCTCACACTCGCGTTGCTCGAGAAGGCGCTCGAACTCCAGGCCCCATTAACTGAACGCCACGTCGCTCACTTGCGTCGGAACAGGCCGGATGCCACGCCGCACCAGATCGTGGGTCGCTTGAACGCGGAGTTGCGCGCTACGACCATCTCCGCGGGAGTCGGCGTCGGTGCTGCCGCGGCAGCACCTGGTGTGGGTACCGGGGTAGCACTTGCTGTCTCAGGAGGCGAGGCGGTCGCGTTCCTCAACGCGACCGTCCTTTACATCCTGGCCCGCGCTGAAGTGCAGGGCATCGAGATTCATGACGTGGAGCGTCGCCGGACGCTGGTCATGGCCGTCATGCTCGGTGACGCCGGCGCGACGGGGATCGGCCAGGTGGCCGAGCGGACCGGCCAGCACTGGGCACGACAGATCGTTCGGGGTATTCCGCAGTCGAAGATCAACGCGGTCAACAAGGTGCTCGGTCGCCACTTCGTCACCAAGTACGGCACCAAGAAGGGCATCGTCGTGCTCGGCAAGGTCGTTCCGTTCGGTATCGGCGCCGTGATCGGCGGTACCGCCAACGGGCTATTCAGCCAGGGAATCATCAAGGCCGCCGACCGTGCATTCGGAACCCCTTCACAGTCGTGGGAAGACTGACCGATCGGCAGCGGGGCACCCAGCGCGCCGACCACAACCAGGCCGAGGTCGAGTTCCCCTGCCCGGCCGCGAGCCGCCGACAGGCGACCGCGTTGAGTGCGGCCAGTTCCGCCTCGTCGTGCGCGGATCCGACATGGTCCATCGTCCGTGACCCGTGCTGGTTGGAGTACCGACCAGCACCGCAGTCGCGCCCGACGCGGTCTTCACGGTGCGCACATAGGCTACGAACCCCAGGATGGGGCCTGGCTTAGTGCACAAAATCGGGCGCTCCCGCGAGCGATCCCGCAGGTCAGAGGCTTCCAATCTCGCCGAGACGACCAACGCGAGGGAAGTCAGGTCTCAGTCCCGGCTCGGCGATCGGGCAGGCAGGTCGCCGATAACTATGCGTAGTTGGTCACTCCGGCCTGCCGGTGGCCGAGGAGACCCGATTCCGGGCCACAACCGGCACCCCAAGCCAAGATCATTCTGGTCACGGTGTGGGCACGGTCAGCGTCAGCCAGTTCCTCGGCGCGCCGCTCCCTCTCAATGCGGGTCACCTCCTCGGCGGCGTCGGCCGAGCGGCGCGCCTCATCCGCCGAACGGCGCGCCTCGTCGGCGGAACGCTCCGCCGCGACGGCCGCGCGCACCGCGATCCGCCGCTGGCTATGCGCGTAGATCGCCGCGATAACGACCGAGACGAAGGCCACCGCGGCCGAGGCGATGGCGATAGCGAACTCGCTGGTGTCCATCCCGTCAGCCTCCCGTCGCAGCAAGCTCGTCCAGGTGGTCGCACACAGTGCTCTTCGCGAGCGCGAGGATCTCGTCGGAGGTCGACGGCCCGGGAATGATGCCGTTGCGCTCGAACCGGGCCGGGATCTTCGCGAGCGCGGCCGCGTCGCCATCCGGGCGGGGCTGCCCGGTGGCCGGGTCACGCAGGTCGTCAAGGCAGATGTGGGTGACGTCGTTGGCAATGCCGCTGTCGCTACGGCCTTCGGCCAGGTCAGGGTGCTGGGCCCTGAAAGCCGCGACGAACGCCGCGGCGAGCGGCGAGTCCTTGACGTCCGAGAACGACAGCCTGCCGGCGGAGCCCTGGCCCGCGGCGACGCTGGGCGTGATGGGCACGTAGGTGCCGAAGTAGGTGACGCTCGGGCTGTCGGCTGGTCCGGCGTCGGGCTCGGTGCTGCTTTCGCAGGCCGCGCCGAGTATGAGCGGGACGAGGACCATGCCAGCAGCGGCGAGCAGACGAGTACGGCGCATGACGATTCCCCCAGATGTCGTAGCGGGGACACCCTAGACCGCGAACGCCTCGACTCGAACAACTGGCCCGGTCGGCATGATCTCCCTCTTGTCTGGAAGGGTCGTCGCTGCCACGTTGGTCCGATTCGCGTGAAGCGCTGCGGCCAGGGACGTCCGGCGCTCCCATCGCGAGGGGGACAGGGGGACGGGGAATGCGTGTTCGGATCCTGGTGGTCATCGCGTTAGCGGCGACGCTGGCGGCCTGCGGAGGCGAGTCCAGCCCCGACGACGAGCCGACAACGTCGACCACGACGACCGAAGTCCGCTCGAAACCATCCCCAACACGCCCCCCGGCCGCGGTCGTCACGGCCCAGTTCCGGCAGTTCGCCACCATGGACAACGCGATCCTCGACGCGATCGGGGTCCAGGTCTGCCGCGCGGCACGCGGCAACAACCTGAAAGGGACGATCTCGACCAACCAGGTGGGCCTGCGGATGACCCAGACCGAGGCCGTGGACTTCACCTACCTGGTCGCCAAGACGTACTGCCCGGAGGTGGAGCTGCCTCCGATCGGGCCGCTGCTCTCAACCGCACCGACCTCGCCGGCCTCGCCAACCGCATCGGCCACACCACCTGCGCCGGCGATGACCATCACCCCGGGCACCTGGCTGGTCGGCACCCACGTCCAGCCTGGCACCTACGAGACCACCACCGACAGCACGGACATCCTGGACGCCTGCTACTGGGCACGGCTGTCCGGCACCTCCGGAGAACTCGGCGACGTCCTCGCGAACGGAAACGTCCAGGGCCGCGGCATCGTGACCATCAAGCCCACCGACACCGCGTTCGAGACCCGCTGTACGTGGACGAAGCTCGGCTGAGCTGGAACGGAAGGCCATATGACCAGCGAGCCGCTCACCGACCTCGTCGCCGCGACCAACGACTGGATCGCGCTGCCGCGTAAGGCAACCGCGCACCACCTCGATGCGGCGCTCGCTGCGGCCGAGGCGTCCGGCGACCAGGCCGCAGGTTCCCTGGCCGCCGAGATCCGCGCCTACCAGGCCGGTGCTGGTGGTCCCCACGGCGCAGGCCGGTGGGGACCCGGTGCCGCCGAGAACATCCTGCGTCGTCACGTTGGCCCCGGCATGGGGCCGACCCTGACCCACCGAACAACCGAAGGAGATCCGTTGACCGACACGGACGCACGCGCTCAGGCCGACTACGACACCCGCGAAGTCCGCATCAGCCGCAGCGGCGACGACGACGAGCACATCGGCTTCGTTGACGCGACGTACCGCATGAAGAGTGACCATGAGGTCGGCCTTGCAGCGCTTGAAGACCTCGCCGACAAACTGCTCGCCGAACACGGATGGCGCCGTCCCGACGGCGACGACTGGACTGCGAGCCTCGATCGGCGCCGTCTGACGGCGAGGATCGTCGAGACAGTGACGGTTCCGAAGGTCGGTTAAGCCAAGGACACCGAACGCCCGCCTCCCGAGCCTGGCGGCGCAGCGCGACCGGATTGTTCGGGCTGCGAGTAGCGCCACGTGTCTAGGAACGCCACGCCAGCATCCGGGAGCCGATGTGCCAGTGCTGGATCGTCCACGCGCTCAGCCGCGGATGAGGCGAAACTGCGGCCCTCACGGCATCCTCGTCCTCGCCGCTGACGGCCCACAGGTCGCCCGTCTCGGCTAGGTAACCAGTGCTGCGGACAAACCGCCGCCCAGGCCAAACGCAAGAACGGCCCGGCTCTGGCCGGGCCGTTCTGACAATGTCAGGCGGCCTCGCGGATCTTGGTGGCGATCCACTCGACGAGTCTCTGTTCGGGGAACAGGAGGCGCCGGCCAAAGCGGAAGGATGGCGGGCCCTCTCCCCGGCGGCGCATGTCGTAGATCGCCTGCCTGGTGGTGCGGAGATGCTCGGCCACTTCCTCGATGATGAGGAGACGGCCAAGGGGGTTGGCGTCTGGCGGCTTGCGGTCGAGGTCATCCAGCCACGGCCCCGCACCTTCCGTGACCAGTCACTCACATCCTGCCAAGTTGGCTAGCGCTGGCGAGGCCCGACAGACATGCTGGCAGCCTCATCCAGGCAGGCTTACCGCTGCCGGTTGGCGAGGCGGCGTTGCAACTCGATGTGCCGGAACTGGTAGACCGCACCCACCTGACGCAGAACGCCCCGCTTCTCATGGGCGTCGGCTAGGAAGGCCATCAGCCGCCATGGCAACCGGCCACGCACCGCCAACCACCACCGTGCAACAGCAAACCATCCCCAGACGGTCCACCAGAGCCCGATCACGGGCCCAATCATGGATCCAAAGATAAGCCCGAGTAGGATTGAGTCTACTAGGCCGTTCACGCGATTGGAGACAGATACGGTGATGGTCACGGCCAGGACCGCCGTAGCGATTACGACGACGTAAAAGGTTTTGCGATCCTGGCCGAGAACGGTACGCGGGTCGGACTGCGCCGACAAGTCGATGGAGCGGCGTTTGAATCCGAAGGCGAGGCTCAGGGCAAGTGAGTACAAGAGCGCAAATGCGAGCGTGGTTCGATACTCGATCATGCTTGCAAGTCCAATGATTGGGACCAAAACGATAAATCCGTTGGGCGACCAGCGCAGCCCTTGCGCCGGCTTGCTCGGCGCTTTCCTGAGTCCGAAAATTACCGCACACGCGACCCCCGCCCACAATCCGATCCCGGCAGCAGCGGAGAGTCCGAGTTCGAGCCCACCTCGCAGCCCTGATTTCGTGAACCCGGCCCCGAATCCGAACACGAATCCGAACAGGAATCCGGGCACAGATCCGAACACCGCTCCACCTGAGATCCTGTGGAGGAGACGGGGAGCAGCAGCGGGAATCTCCCACCAGGCCAGTTCGGCGGAGGACCGGACACTGAGATGCTCGGCGAGGAAGGCCAACCACCGTTCGGCGTCCGACGTGGGCCAAGGGCATGAGCGCGCTAGTTCATGCTTCCGGTAGGAGGCCGGAAGAAAGCCGTCGAACAGGTACTCTTGGACAGCACGATGGTTGGGGAATTGGGACTGGTCCAATAAGCCCGCCGGGTCGGGCAGGTCGCCTATCTGGTCGCCTGGCCGGGGGTTGTAGATCGTGCGGGCCAGGTTGGCCATCAGCGGTGTCGTCAGCGCCTGTACCACAGGCTGTGGAGTCGGGGCGGTCAGCACGGCCTGCATAGGCTTCCAACGGCGAGCAGTAGCTGGGCTACCTGCGGAGAGATAGTCGAGGACATCTGAGGGCCGCAACGGGCACAAAGTGATGCCGGCGGCGCCGGTCACGACCACCTCTTGCCCTGTTTCGGAGCGCGTCGCGTCCTGGTATGCCCCGCACCGCGAGAGCAGGAGCAGTCTCCGGCCCGGTCGCAACGCATCGTTGATCCGGCTGATTGCGTGGCCGCGGGCCGCGTCGGTGATCTCGTCCAAGCCGTCGAGAAGCAGCAGGAGCATGCCCGCATCCAGCAGCGCTCGGGCCCTGCTGACCTTGGTTCCGTCGCCGGTTCGTCTTCGCAGACCGGGGTAGTCGAGAGTCAGCCGGCGGTCGAGCCAGTCATACAGACCTGTCTCGACGGGATTCCAGGAAGCCAGAGAGACCAACAGCGGCACTGGCATTCCACCGGATCTGCGGACCAGGAGATCGAGCACGAGCCGAACCGCGAGCATGGTCTTGCCCGCGCCGGGCTCGCCGAGGACGACCAACCTGCCGGTGGGCACTCGGTCAAGGACGTCGGCGAGTTGCCGGCCGCTGCCCGCCAGCTCTGCAGGGCTTTTGGCCCAGTCGCCGGGAACGGGCCAACCCGCGCCGGTGGTGGCCAGCCGGGTGATGGTCTCCCAGTCGTCGACCAGTTCCGGGTCGGCCGGGACCCAGCTCACCGGAAGGGGGTAGGGTTCGTTGAGCCTCCGGATCGCCGCTTCGTCTTCCCATTGGCGGCGCACCGCGACCGCGAGCTGGTCCGCCATCTCTTCGAGGCCGAGCTCCTGATTGTGGTGACGGTGGGGGAATGCAGGTGCGCAAGCCGGCTTGCGTCGTCCTCCGCGGGCAGCTTTCAGGAGCTGGTCGTGTGCTTCCTCAGGAGTCAGGCCGAAAATGTCGACGCTAACCAGCTGGCGAAGCAGCCCAGGGCGATCGCAGTCCTCGACGCGAACGATGAGCAGCTTGCGCTGTTCGCCCAGCGGGTCGTATCCGAAGGCTGCCTGCCATTCCGCCGCCGCGTAGGCCGAGGTCAGGTAGGCCGTGGACATGACAGCGATGGTCCGTGTCGCGTTCTGCACCGCCTGGTGCATCCCCTGGATTACATGTGTTCCCGGGAGGAAGTCCCACGCCTGGATCACAGTGCTGTAGCCAGCCTCCTCCAACACCCAGGCGATCCACTGCGCGCTCTCGTCATCGACCGGTGCGTACGAGATGAGGAAGTCGGCCCGCCCGTCAGCAGGCGGATCCGGAGTCTGGCCCATCAGTGGCTCACCGCCGTGGCGGCGGCCAACCCGACAGACGGCAGCGCCACGACAAGCCTCGTGCGCCGAGTCCTGCCCCGCGATTCCCCCACGCGTGCATCATCGTCGCCGAGCTGTCACCGCCCGCGGCCAACCCCGCAGACGAGTTGCACCTGTGGGGAGTCCGGCTCGGCTGGGAGGGACGTTCGCGTTGCACACCTCGATGCCCACGGTTGCCCTCGTGCGAGCGGAACCGTGGGCCTGCGGCCTGGTCTCGTGTCAGCGGGCTGCCTCACCCTCCTTGACCACGTACAGCTTGACGTCGGTCAACACGGTCACCTCCGTGCCCGCCGGCGGCTCCTGGCGTACGACGATCCAGTTCCGATCCCACAGCTGTGCCCGGTTCTGCCCGGTTGCGTCGATCGACGTCGAGCGCAGCGGTGGGAACAGTTCCTCCTGCGCGGACTGGAGGTCGCGGCCGACGACGTTGGGAACGGTCACGAACACCGGCGCCGCGCTTGTGGGTGGCTCGGTGGGTTGCTGGGTGGCTGGCTGCGTCGAGGCGACAGCGGTCGAGGGCGCTGACGTCGTCGCTGTCGTGGGCGCGGGTATCGGCGTTGAACTGGCAGACGGCTCGCCGCCACCCGAACTGGCGACCGCGGCGATGCACGACACGACGCCGATGGCGACCACGCCGAGGGCGATCCACAGGGGCAGGCGTCTCCGCCATGCCGGCTGCTGCCGGGGTGGCGGCGGGTAAGGCGGGTATCCCTGGGGCCCCGGCCCGGTCGGCTG
The DNA here is from genome assembly GCF_016786325.1 of Frankia nepalensis. Classification (GTDB taxonomy): domain Bacteria; phylum Actinomycetota; class Actinomycetes; order Frankiales; family Frankiaceae; genus Pseudofrankia; species Pseudofrankia nepalensis. Next base: position 87,851 of record NZ_JADWYU010000136.1, read on the forward strand.
GCTCATCGCAACATCCCCCTGTGTAGGCGCCACAGGGTAGTAGCAGATCGACTGTCCGCACAGGGGGTGGATGGTCATGGTTCGCACCGATCGTGGATGCCGGGCGCGGGACGGATGGGGCCGCACCCGGCGTTACGAGGGTGGCCGTTTTGGGGCCGAGGGTGATCCGGGGGGGGGACGCCCCCCGAATTCGGCGACCGCCACTCACTGTGACCAGTGGCCGGAGGCGGGCCGACGTACCCGATGTATCCAATGATTCCGGTTGCTGGGCACATGCTGGGCGCGCTGCGCCTATCCAACACCGTTTTTGATCACTCATACCTGATCGCACCCGTGGCGGAAACCGCTGCGGTGTATGCACTTCTGCCCATACCTATTCGTTCCCATCCGCCCCCCAAGTCCCCTTAACCGGCGAGTTCAGGGCTCATGCCCTGGCTGCGCGGCCGTGACCGTGCGCTCGTCGTGACCAGGACCCGTCGCGTGGCCCTGCGCCTGCTCGGCTCTTCCTGTGGGGCGGGGCTTGCTGCCGCGGGTTGGGTGGCGGCCCGGCGGGGACGACGAGGACACGGGCCTGCCGGGAGGGGGCGAGCGACGCAGCCCCGGCGGGGCGGCATGTGGGTGGTGATCTGTGGTCAGAACCGAGGTGCTGGAGCGGTCTCTGCCGAGTCTGGTGGCCTGGCTGGAACGGTCACGCAGGCAGGGACAGGTGCATCACGACGACCGGCAGCGATGCTGGCAGGTGCTCGGGCACCCGGAGGTCAGCGCGGTCCTGGCCGACCACACGACGTTCTCCTCCGACCTCGGCGACCTCATGCCCCGCCAGCCAGACCTGGACCTGCTCACGCGCGGGAACTTCGTCCGGATGGACCCGCCCCGCCACCACCGGCTGCGCGGCCTGGCGAGCCGGGCGTTCACCCCCCGAACGGTCACCGGGCTGGCGCCGCGGATCGCCACCGTCACGGCCGAGCTACTCGACGCGGCCGACGAGCGCGACCGCGACCGGCTCGACCTGATCGACGCGCTCGCCTACCCGCTGCCGGTGATCGTGATCGCGGAACTGCTCGGCCTGCCGGCCGCCGACCGGCCGATGTTCCGCCGCTGGGCCGACGCCCTGTTCAACCAGCCGGACAGCGGGCCGGACACGTCCCTGCCCCGGCTTGCCGAACAGGCGGTGCGCCAGGCCGCGCCGGCGGTCCGGGAGATGAACTCCTACCTGCTCGACCGCATCCAGGCGGCCCGGTCCCACCCGGCCGACGACCTCACCAGCCGGCTGACAACGACGGAGGCCGACGGCCAACGGCTGACCGACGAGGAGATCGTCGGCTTCGTCGCGCTGCTGCTCATCGCCGGGCACATCACCACCACCGCCACACTCGGCAACACCGTCCTGTGCCTCGACGAGCATCCCGACGCCGCGGCCCAGGTACGCGCCGACCGGACGCTGCTGCCCGCGGCGATCGAGGAGACACTACGGCTACGCACACCGTTCCCCCGCCTGGCCCGACGCACCACCACCGACGCGGCCCTTGGCCCGGCCCTCATCCCTGCGGGAGAACTGGTCGTCGCCTGGCTGACGGCGGCGAACCGCGACGAGCGGATGTTCCCCGAACCGGAACGGTTCGACCTCCACCGCCAGCCCAACCCCCACCTCACCTTCGGACACGGCATCCACTTCTGCCTCGGCGCCCCGCTCGCCCGACTCGAGGCGAACATCGCCCTCGGCATCCTGCTGGACCGCTACCCCGACATCACCGTCGCCACCGACCCGCCCGTCCGCCACCGCGACCCATGGACCATGGTCGGCCCCGCCAGCCTCCCGCTGGAGGTACACCCCCGCTGACAGCAGCCCACCGGCCGAGCGCGCCCGCGCCAGAGGCAGATGCCGTCTCACAGAGGCAGGACGTTGCTGCTCCGCCAGAACGGCACGCTGCCCGCACCAAGTGCAGCCCGAGCCTGTGGATAGGCAGGGGGCTGGTCAGGTCATGGCGTGGTCCTGCTGTGTGGCCCGGCTGATCGAAGCGGTTAACGACGACGCCTTCAGCCATATCGACGGGTTTATTCAGCACCGTGTGGCTCATCGTCGGAAGGGGCGGCGGCCGTCGCGGGACTTCTGGTTGTTGAATGTCCTGAACCAGGCAGAGGGGCGATAGTCGCCGATGCCGAACTCGCGGTTGGTGGGGTCGTCCGGGTCCTCCATCCCGTCGAGGGCCTCGTCGAAAAGGTTGAGGATGTCGGTGTCCTGGAACAGTCCGTCCACGCAGGCATCCCAGTCGAGATCCCTGGGATGGGTGGGAAGCCGGTCGATCCAGTCCGTCAAGGATCCGCTGTCGTCGATGGCGTCCGGTGCCAGGTTGAGCGCGAGGTGCAGAGCCATCTCCTCGCCCGCGCAGCGGGGTGACGGCCAGCGGCCTGCCGCCAGGTCATCGGCGAGGTCGTCGAAGCAGCGGGCCGCCTGACGGCGCCAGACCGCGTCCTGCCGGAAAGTGATCCGCGGGTACTCGTCGAACAACGACCAGTCGTGGGCATCGTCGACGGGCTCGTCGCCGTGTGCCTCGACGTCGTTATAGGCCTCGTCGGCAAGGTAGCCCAGGGCGATCCACAGCGTCGCCGCCGTGCGAGGGGTCAGCTGAAACCCCGCGCACTGCTCGCAGCTTTCCCGCCCGCACGGACAGGACGCGAACAGCACATCAAAGTGCGGCCACGACGCGGGGCCGTCCTCGTCGTCCGCAAGTGCGCCACGGCCGGTGGCTGTCACCGAGAACACCGATTCGTGCGCCTCGACGGCGTCGAGACCATCGACGAGGTTCTCGGGCACGAGCAGCTCAGCCAGGGCGCATGCCGGATCGGCGCGCACCGCGGCGCGGTCCTGCTCGGCGCCTTCCTCTGGCGAGGAACCGTCGTCGGTGCCGACGTACTCACGTTCGTCGATGGCGTCGAGAGCCAGTTGCCGGAGAGCCGAAGCGTCGCGCACCGTGACAAGGAGCTCGAGCTCGACCCGAAACAGGGGCGCGTCGGCATGGGCGGAGGACATGCCGCGGACTCTATGGCAGGGCACCGACACATCCGTCCCGGCCGCACAAACCCACGTCCTCAACACCGGCGAACAGGCCGGCGCGCACCGGCTTGGAAGCAACCAGCCAACCAGGCCACGGGAAGCGCGCCGCAAGGGCCCTGGGGATACTGACGACGACCCTGAAGTCAAACCCTCAAGCGTCTGCGCTGCCGACATCCCAGAGGACATCAACGAAGGCATCGCGGACACCATCGCTACCGGCCGAGGCATCCCCCAACCATCGCGCGGACGCCGACGGCCGGCTCAGGGCCGGGCGGCGGCCCCACGCTGGTCTCGACGCATGGCGAAGAACCGCATGGCGCGATGGCTGGTGCGCGCAGCGTCGATTTTCAGGAGCCGGCGATAGGCCGTGCCACCGGCGGAGGAGGACCGGGCAGCGATACCGGCGGTTCACGGCGAATTCGGAACACGATGCTGTTGGCGATGTCGTTCGCGATGGCCGTGACTCGGACCGTGCAGCGTTATGAGCACAATCATGCCGAGCGCCGGCGGTGGCCGCCGGCTGACAAAGCCGATCCAGGCAGCCAAGCAGCCAGCCCGAACCGATCAGCGGATTCTGCTGACCCTCGACCAGGTCCTCGCCGAACTCGGCGGACCCGACGGACCACTGTCGCGGTCGACCTGGCACGACTGGCAGATCAAAGGCACTGGCCCGAAGGTCATCAAGCTGCCGAACGGCCAGGTTCGGGTCGCCCGCGACGACCTGAACGCCTGGCTCGACGGCCTCACGCGCGACCCGGGCGCCCGGTGAGCCGCGCTCAGGCCGGCGGCGCCATCCCGCCCGGCGAGGAGGAGCGGCGCATCACCTTCGACGTCCGCGTCTGGTCCGTCAAGGAGATCCGCCTCAAGAACGGTTCGAGTTGGCAGGTCAGATGGCAGGTCGCCAGCCGGCCGCGGCCCAACACCCGCAACTTCGCGTCGAAGACCGCAGCCGAGTCCCGTCGCGCCGAGATCCTCACCGCGGTGCGCAAGGGCGAGGCGTTCGACGTCGAGACCGGTCTCCCGCTCTCCGAGTGGCGCGCACTCCCCCAGCCGGCACCCGACCCGGCGCCCGAGCGCACCTGGCTCGCCGTCGCCCGTGACTTCGTCGACGCCAAGTGGGCCGAACATCAGGCACCAGGTACCCGCCGTTCCCTCTCGGAGGCGCTCGGCTCAGTCACCCCGGCTCTGTTCGATGAGCCGCCGCCGGTACGGCTCGTGGGCCTGGTGCGCGAGGCGCTGGCCGGCTGGATGTTCCGCACCGGGAGCCGCACCGCCCTCGGCCCAGACGGCCGTCGCGTCGAGAATGAGCCGCCCGAAGGCTGGGTCGAGGTGCTCGCCTGGATGGACAGGCACAGCCGGCCGATCCGCGACCTCGCCGACGTCGATGTCACCCGCGCCGCGCTCGTCGCGTTGTCACACCGCCTCGACGGGAGACCGGCCGCGCCGAACACCATCACCCGGCGCCGCATGTTCTTCAGCCAGGTCATCACCTTTGCCGTCGCCCGCGGCGACCTTGACGCCAATCCGCTGCCCGGAGCGCAGTGGACGCCGCCGCGCAAGGTCATGGTGGTTGACCGGCGCGTCGTCGTCGACCACGGCCGGGCGCTGCGCCTCTTCGCCGCCGTCGCCGAGAGAGCCCCGGAGCTGGAGGCGTTCTACGCCTGCATCTACTACGCGGCCACCAGGCCCGGCGAGACGCAGGAACTCACCATCGACCAGCTGACGCTGCCCGAGACAGGCTGGGGCGAGGTCGCGTTGGAGGGCAACAACCCGGAGGTCTCCCCGCTCTGGTCCGACGAACCCGACCAGCCCCGGCAAGCCCGCGAGCTGAAACACCGCGAGAAGGGCGAAGTCCGTCTGGTCCCGCTCCACCCCGACCTCGTCGTACTGCTACGCCGCCACATCGAGCGGTTCGGGACGGCACCAGACGGCCGAATCTTCCGCTCCTATACTGGCGGCGCCGTCAAGACGAGCCGCTACTTGACCGTCTGGCGCGCGGCCCGGAACAAGGCGCTGACACCAGCCGAGGTCGCCTCACCGCTCGCGCGACGCCCCTACGATCTCCGCCACGCGGCGGTGTCGCGCTGGCTGAACGCCGGCGTACCACCCACCCAGGTCGCCGAATGGGCCGGACACAGCGTCCGCATCCTGCTCACCGTGTACGCCAAGTGCATCGTCGGCGAGGAGAAGCGCGCTCTCCGCCTCATCGACGCATCCTTCGCCGCCGAACAGCAAACCGCCGAAGCCCCGGACAGCCCGGACCCATCCCCTGAACCCGAACCCGACCACCATGATCGTGTCCACATGGAGTCCACAGACCCCCGGAAACCGCCGGACATCGACGGCCCCTACCGGACACCATCCGTGACCGACCTCGGCTTGGCCGACGGACCGTCCGACGACGACTTCGGCCTCTGATCTGCAGAAACGCCAGGTCAGGCGGGCTGGAACGATCCGCCATAGATCACCACTGAACGTGATCGACCACAGCTTCTTCTAGAGCTACACCATCTTCGAGGGCACGTCCGAGATCCAGCGCCTGGTCATCGCCCGCGCCATCTCCGGGGTGCACATTCGCTGACGGTAGGTCAGCGGATGCTAACCGTCGGGCCGCCGGCTTCATGATCGAGTACACGTGTTGTGCACAGCGGTCGCACTCCCCAAGCCCGACCCGGACATTGTCCCTTCTGGCCGTCGGGCCCTCTCTACACAGTCGCGGCGACCGCCGGCCGGGGCAGGTGGACGAGTGTCGTTGGCCGGACTAACTGTCCACAGCTAGCATGGTGCTGACGACAGTTAGGAGCAGGCCGTGGGTCTCGACGCCCTGCCCGCCGTGTTTCGCCTCGACCAAGCCGCCGCAGCCGGCCTCTCCAGGCAGACCATCAGCCGCCTGCACGCGGCCGGTGACCTCGACCAGCTCGGCCGGGGTGTCTACGCACAGCCGGGCGCCGTTGATCCCGCGCTGGCGTCGCTCGCCGGGGCAGCCACCCGCCAGCCGCGCGCCACGCTGTGCCTGGGCAGCGCACTGGCACGCCACGGCCTCAGCGACGACCTCCCCTCGTACCAGGACGTCGCGCTGCCCCGCCACGCCCGGCCACCCGCGGGCTTCTCCCACGTGGCCTGGCACCACTTCGCCCCGGAGACCTTCGACATCGGCCGAGTCGCACTGTCGATCGGCGGCGTCGACGCAGCGATTTACTCACCCGAACGGACGATCGTCGACGTCTTCCGCCTTAGCTACCGCGAAGGCGAGGACACCGCGGTCGAGGCGCTCAAACGGTGGCTCCGCCAGCCGGGAAACCATCCCTCCGGCCTCCTCACCATCGCTGGCCATTTCCCCGCCACGCTGCGCCGTCTGCGCCGAATCCTGGAGATCCTCGTATGACCCCGCCGAGCCGGCCCACCCGGGCCACCGCCGACGGCCGCGCCTACCTGGACCTGCAGAACGCCGCCCGCACCACGATCACCAGCGCGGACCTCGAACAGGCACTCCGGGTCGTCGCCGCCCACCGCCGCCTCACACTCACCCCGCTGAGCCCGTTGCTCACCGACTTCGGCGCCTACGCCCAGCCAAAATGGCGAGCTTGGCGACGCCGCCAACGGCTCGAAGCCACCACACCCGAGCAGTTCGACGACCTCGTGACAGTCTGCTGCGCCATCGCAGACCCCGTCATTCGCGGCGAGGCATCCCACCGCGTCTGGCACGAGAGCACCTGGCAACCAGCCTGACCGCCCTGGGGACCGATGGACTCAACGGCTCATTGCGACCCATCATCTACTGCGAGTGGTAGAAACACTACCGCGAGCAAGCGTAGCGAGATCATCGCGGATCTTGAACGCATGCTCACGTCGAGCGGTTGACAGGCCTGCCCACGACGACGGTTCTAGGGCACCTCCGAGATCCAGCGCCTCGTCATCGCCCGCGCCATCTCCGGGGTGCACATTCGCTGACGGTGGGTTGGGGAATGCTATTTGTGATCAGTTGGGTTGGGTCCTCGGTGACGGTGGACGGCAGATGCGGGGATCGGCTACTCGCCCACGTCGCCGCGTCGTTTCGCCAGCTCGATCGTGACTCGCTGGCCCGGCCCGGTGGAACTGCCCACCTCGCCGGCCAGCGCGCTCAGCACGGTCCAGGCGAACGTGTCCTTCGACGGCGGCTCGCCGTCGAAGCTGTCGATCGAGACGGTCACCCGCATGCGGCCTGGCGACAGCGTGAAGACGCATTCCAGGGCGGATCCCGGAACCGCGGAGACCAGCAGCAGGGCGGAGGCCTCGTCCACGGCGATCCGCAGGTCCTCGATGTCGTCTAGGGTGAAGTCCGCCCGCGCGGCCAACGACGCGGTCGCGGTGCGCAGGACCATCAGGTAGGCGCCGACGGCGGGGATGGCGAGCTGCACGACGTCCTCCAGGCTGTTGCCCGTGCCATCGCCTGAAGGCGTCGGATCCACGTTCTACCCCCCCAGTGCTGTGTCGTTCCGGCTCCAAGACTCGTCGCCGGCGTCGAGTTCGCGGCGCCCACCGCCCGCCGGGCATATACCCGCCCAGTGGGCCCTCGCTCACAACATCTGGCAACCACCCCGCCGATTCGTCGCGGCGGCGGTCCGCCCCCGACGCAGCTACGGCGAGGCCACCTGGCGCTCGGCGGGCTCGGCCCGGTCCAGTTGGCGGCGGCTTGGCGGTCGGCGGTCAGGTACCACGAGACCGGCCACGGCGACGCCGGCCGGTGTGCTGTTCCCTGCTCGCGGGAAACTCGACATCACAACCGTAGTAGGGGTCACCGGACTCGGGCCCAAGGTTAGCCACGACCGACACCGAGGCCACCAAACCCAACTGGTAACAAAACAACGGCTGCCGTATTGGGCGCCATCTGTTGGAGGGCGGAGCGCCGGCCGGGCACGTGGAGTCAGGCTGACGAGTCGGCGGGCGGCGCGGCACCGGGATGCCCGGCCAACTCGTCGGGCGGCGTGGGCTATATGACCAGGTCAGAACGGGTGCGCCGCCGGGGACTTGAACCCGAACCCACGAACTAAGAACGGATGGTCCTTACAGTCGGTGTTGTCGCCGCCCGCCCGGACCCGGATGAACCACTGGGTGCCCGTGCTGAAGTGCGGATTTACATAAATGCCACACAGGAGCGGGCGCCACGCCCTGACCAGGTTGGCCGGGAGCGGGCGTCGGCGACGGTGAGCGGGATGAGGCCGGGGGCGCCCGGGCGTCGTTCCCTGTGGCCGCAGCCCTCCTCGGGCCGGCCCGGACGGCGTCGCCACGATCCGTACCAACGGTGAGACACGATCCGTACCAACAGCGAGAATGCGACGCCGTCCCGCGGGAAGGCCTCGACCCGCGCCCGGGTCCGCCCGCCAACCAGCGCCAAATCCGACCGGCCGAAGCGGTGGGCCATGTCACACGATGGATCCTCCGGTCCGCGCGGATCCCCGCGGCGCGCGCCCGGCGCATCCGGGCGTGGGCGCATTTCTGTCGCGTCCGCGGACTGAGATAACGTCAGTCCCGTCCGGAGAGATATCAGAACCGCCGTATTCGAACACTGAGCAAGGTGGCCGCGTGCCCTGTCAGGACATCGCCGTCGGGCCCTCGGCGGCGCGCGAGTCTCTCCGCGGGCCGCGTCCGTGACTTCTCTCCCTGTCCCCGTCGGTCACCGACACACGCCCACGATCAGACCAAGGTTCCGCGAATGAAACGCAAGCGACCGTCACCTCGTGGCTCGGAAGGCGGCTCCTCCGTCGTCTTCGGCGCCGTGATAGCAGCAGCCCTAACCGCGCTCTGTACGGTGGCCGCGGTCCTTCTCGTCGCTCCGCGCGCCCGGGGCGCCGTTGCCGTGTGCGGCCTCGTCGCGGCGGTCGCGGTCGGCCTGGCCTGCGCCGAGATCCGCCGCCGCGGGAATGAGATCGTCCAGCTGCGCCGGCGGCAGGCCGCCACCGAGCAGGAGCTCGTGCGCCGCCTGGAGATGCAGGAGGCCGAGACCAGCCGCCTCGCCATCGAGGTACTGCCCGCCGCGATCAGCCGGCTGCACCGCGGCGACTCGGTCGAGGAGGCGCTGTCCGGCCCCAGCCAGTCGCCCGCCCTCGGCGCCGCCTTCATCAAGGCGCACGACGACGTGGTCCGCTCGGTCCTCGAAGCGGTCAAGGCGGAAGAGGATCTGCGCGACTCCTCGCAGCGTGCGTTCGTCAACGTGGCCCGCCGTGTCCAGGCCATCGTGCACCAGCAGTTCCAGGATCTGCGCGAGATGGAGGAGCGGCACGGCGGGAGCCCTGAGGTCTTCGACGACCTGCTCCGCCTCGACCACGGCACCGCGCTGATCGGCCGGCTCGCCGACTCGCTCGCCGTGCTCGGCGGATCCCGCCCCGGCCGGCAGTGGCAGCATCCGGTGCCGCTGTTCAACGTGCTGCGCGGCGCGATGTCCCGGATCACCGACTACCAGCGCGTCGAACTGCACTCGGTGGTCGAGGTCGCCATCTCGGGACCCACCGTCGAACCGCTCATCCACGCGCTCGCCGAGCTGCTGGACAACGCCACCCGGTACTCGCCGCCGCAGACGCGCGTGCACCTGACGGCGGTCGAGGTGCAGTCCGGGATCGCGGTCGAGATCGAGGACGGCGGCGTCGGCCTCGGCGAGGAGGCCCGGCTGCGCGCCGAGCGGGTGCTCGCCGAGGTCGGGTCGGGCCTTGACCTCGCCGACCTGGGCGAGAACCCGCGCCTCGGCCTGTCCGTGGTCGGCCGGCTCGCGCAGACCCACCGCTTCAAGGTCTCGCTGCGGCCCTCGGCGTACGGCGGCGTGCGCGCCGTGCTGATCATCCCACGCGACCTGGCCACCGCCGTGCCGCTGTCCGCGACCAACCCGGGCGCCGCGGTCCGGGCGAACCCGAACAAGCCGGTGCCCGCCATCGCCCTGCAGCCGGAGGAGCCGCGGCACATCGAGATCAACAACAACGGCCTGCCGCAGCGCAGGCGCGGCGTCACCGCCCCGCTCGCCGGGAGTGGGAGCCAGCGGAGCCTGACCGCGCCGCGGTCCGCCGCCCCGCCCCCGCCCGTGTCGAGTAACGGATCCGCTCCCGCCGCGCCGTCCCCGCCGCCCGGACTGTGGCTCGCCGCGTTCCAGAACGCGGTCTCCGGCGAGGGCACGAGCACCGAGCACGCTTTGGCTGACGATGCGTCGAGCAAGGAAGGCGAGTAGTCGATGGACCACCTGCGGCCCAGCATGGACTGGATGCTCAAGGACCTTGCGGAGAGCGTGCCGGGCACCCGGCATGTCATCGTCCTGACCGCGGACGGCCTGCGCATGGCCCAGTACAACACGGATGTGGACACCGCCGACCGCCTCGCGGCCGCGTGCGCCGGCCTGCAGAGCCTGTCCGCCGCCGTCGGCGCCGAGTTCCCGCAGGGGGACAGGCGGATGCGGCTCGTGGTGATCGAGGTGGGCGGGGGATTCTTCTACCTCATGGCGGCCGGCGCGCGCGCGTACCTCGCGGTGCTGGCCGACGAAGGGGTGGACGCGGGGTTGATGGGGCAGCAGATGCGCAACCTGGTCGCACGCATCGGTGAGCATCTCACCAGTCCGCCGCGGATGGAGGAGAGGACGGCCGGGTGACCCCGTCCCCGAGCAACGGCGCGCCCTCCGCCTGGGAGGAGGGCGGCCCCGAGCGCCTGTACGTCCTCACCGGCGGGCGCGGCGCCTCAGGCCGCCGGGCCGACCTTGACCTGATCACCCTCGTGGTGGCTCGGGCCGCGGCCCGGCCCGAGATGCAGCCGGAACACGCGGCCATCCTGCGCATGTGTCACTGGCCCCTGTCCATGGCGGAGATCTCGGCGTACCTCAAGCTGCCGTTCAGCGTGGTCGCCGTCCTGGTCTCCGACCTGCTCAGGGACTCGCTCGTCGAGGTGCGCGCCTCGGTGCGCATGGAAGGAATCGGCGATCCTGAACTGCTCAAGGCGGTGATGAATGGACTCCAGAGGCTCTGAGTTGGCGGTCGGACCGGCGCGCGAGGACGCGCTGCCCGCCTCGGCCACCACCGCGGTCAAGATCGTCGTGGTCGGTGGGTTCGGCGTCGGCAAGACGACCCTGGTCGGCTCCGTCAGCGAGATCAGACCGCTGACGACCGAGGAGACGATGACCGAGGTCAGCGTCGGCGTGGACGACGTCCGCGGGGTCGAGCAGAAGGACGCGACCACCGTGGCCATGGACTTCGGCCGGATCAGCATCAACGAGCAACTGGTGCTCTACCTGTTCGGCACGCCCGGGCAGCAGCGCTTCTGGTTCCTGTGGACCGGCCTGTTCGAGGGAGCCCTTGGCGCGGTCGTGCTGGTCGACACCCGGCGGCTCGAGGCCAGCTTCGACGTCCTGGGGCGGCTTGAGGACGGCGGCGTGCCGTTCATCGTGGCCGTCAACGTCTTCCCGGACGCCCCGAACCACCCGCTGGACGACGTGCGTGCCGCGCTGGATCTGCCGGCCACCGTGCCGATCGTCGCGTGCGACGCGCGCAGCCGGGCCTCGAGCCGGGACACCCTGCTGGCCCTCATGCGCTACCTGTACCGGCTGTCCACCCAGTCCGCGGCCCCGGTGGCCGCCTCGGCCGCCACGGAGTAAGCGTGTCAACATCGATATCCGAATCAGGCGCGGAATCAGGCGCCGCGAGCCCGCCGCCGGGGTGTCCGGCGCACGCGGCCTTCGCGCGGGATGCCGCACGGACCGCGCTCCACGGCCCGGAAGCGCGGCACGATCCCGGCGCGGTCTACGAGAAGCTCCGCGCGGAACACGGCGGGATCGCCCCGGTGGAACTCGAGGGCGGCGTCCCTGCCTGGCTGGTGCTCGGCTACCGGGAGAACATGGAGGTCGCGCGCACCCCGAGCCGGTTCACCCGGGACGCCCGGCTCTGGCGGGACTGGAACGAGGGCAGGATCGCGGCGGACGACCCGCTGCTTCAGCTCATCGGATGGCGTCCCGACGTCGTGTCCTACGACGGCGAGGAGCATGCGCGGCTGCGCGCCGCGGTCAACGAGTGCCTGACCAGATTCGACCGGCACGGCACCCGGCGGCACGTCCAGCGCTACGCGAACCAGCTGATCGACAACTTCGTCGAGGACGGCCGCGCGGACCTGGTGACCCAGTTCGCCGCGTACCTTCCGATGCTCGTGCTGAGCCGGCTGGTCGGCCTGAGCGAGGGGTACGGCCGGAAACTGGTCGAGGCCATCGTCGGCATGCTCAGCGGCGGCGAGGATGCGTACGCGCACAACCAGTACATCATCGGCACCCTGCGGTCGCTGACCGAGGCGCGGCGCAAGGCCCCCACACACGACCTGGCGTCCTGGTTCATCCAGCACCCCTCGGGGCTGAACGACGAGGAGGTGCTCAACCACCTGCGCGTGGTGATCGTGCTGGGCTACGAGACCACGACGAACCTGGTCTCGAACACGCTGCGGATGGTGCTGACGGACCCCCGCTTCCGCGCGTCGCTCACCGGCGGGCTCATGACGCTGCCGGACGCGGTCGAGCAGATGCTGTGGGACGATCCGCCGCTGATGGTCTGCCCAGCGCGGTTCGCCACGCACGACATGCATTTCGCCGGCAAGGAGATCCGCGAGGGCGACATGCTGCTGCTCGGCATCGCGGCGGGCAACGCGGATCCGGAGATCCGTCCGGATCCGGGCGCGCCGATGCACGGCAACCGCTCGCATCTGGCGTTCAGCCGGGGCCCGCACGAGTGCTCGGGACAGGAGATCGCCCGCGCCATCACCGACACGGGCGTCGACGTGTTGCTCAACCGGCTGCCCGACCTGCACCTCACGGTGCCGGAGGACCAGCTGACCTGGACCGCCTCGACCTGGTCCCGGCATCTTGACGCGCTCCCGGTCACGTTCGCCCCGCGACGCCGCCCCGCCCCGCGGTCCGCGCCAGCCGCCCCGGCGGCCTCCGCACCGGTCGAGCCGAGCGCCGCGAAGGAGGCGCTGGCGGCCGTGGCCGAGGCCGAAGCGCGGGCCGACTCGGACACCCGCGGTGGCTTCTGGGCCTCGCTGGTCGGCCTGTTCCGCCGTCGGCGCTAACCCAGGGCTTTCATGACGGTGATCGTCTGGTGGGTGTGTCGGAAATGGGAAAGTGCTCCTGAGCTGGGAGGAT
>NZ_JADWYU010000243.1 GCF_016786325.1 Frankia nepalensis
AGGGGGGTGTCGGGGGGCAAAGCCCCCTGACACGGGGGTTCCAGGGGGTCGTCCCCCTGGGCGGACATCGCGGCCTCTGGGAAGCTGCGCCGAAGGTGCAGCGAACAGGAGAGGCCAGCTCGGCGAGGGGGGTGTCGGGGGGCAAAGCCCCCTGACACGGGGGTTCCAGGGGGTCGTCCCCCTGGGCGGACATCGCGGCCTCCGAGAAGCTGCACCGAAGGGCAGCGAACAGGAGAGGCCAGCTCGGGTGAGTGACGGGATTTGAACCCGCGACACCCGGGACCACAACCCGGTGCTCTGCCAACTGAGCTACACCCACCATGCCGGTCTGGTGTGGCTGCCTGGGTGACCAGGTCGCCATCCCTTACCGGGCTTCGCCATAGTACCGGTCGAACTGGGCGATGCGACAACGGGGTTTTGTCGTGGCCAGCCTGTCATCGCCGCCGCTACTCAGCGTAGCTGGTGTGGTCGTGGTTGCGTGTCAGCGACGCGGACGGCGGTCCGGGGGGCGGGTCGGGAGGTGGGCTGGGCCGCGGTTGTCGCGTGGGCGTTGGCGGCCCCGCAGTCGGCTGATGCCCAGGATGCGTTCCTGGATGATCCGCTCTTGCCGTGAGCATCGGCGATCCACGCCCCCGAAGGTAGCGGTCTGTGGGGCATCCGGTGTCCATCGTCACACGGTGTTTACCAAAGTCCTGGCGTGTCATGGGCGGCGCGGGTCTGTGCACCACTCGCATTGCCCATGTGCCGTCTAGTCCCTCGGCGCTCTGGTCAAAGTCGGCTCGGCCGTGTCGGCCACGCGACAGGGTCGCGGCGCGCCGGGGTGGCCGTGCGAACATCCCGCGCCGGCCTGGCGGCCGGGTGGCGGAAACCGCGCCGAAGGTGACTGGCGGCGCGGGAAGGATGGTGCGGCAGTCGCCGTTACACTGGCCGCTAGTTGCGCATGCAACCAAGGAGGACGATCATGCCAGCCGTTACCGTCGACCCCGTCACCCTGCCGCGGCTGGCCGAGCCGGGTCTCGGAGACGTCCCGCGTCCGGTCAGGAAGATCGCCACAGCCCCGCTCGGCTACGAGGGGGAGGGCTTCCCGGTCCGGCGCGCGTTCGCCGGCGTGAGCAAGGCCGATCTCGACCCGTTCGTCCACATGGACCAGATGGGCGAGGTCGAATACGGCCCGGGCGAGCCGAAGGGCACGCCATGGCACCCGCACCGTGGCTTCGAGACGGTCACCTACATGATCGACGGTGCCTTCCAGCACCAGGACTCGCACGGCGGCGGTGGCCTGATCACCGACGGCGCCACCCAGTGGATGACCGCCGGGTCCGGCATCCTGCACATCGAGACGCCGCCGGCCGCGCTGGTCGAGAGCGGTGGGGTGTTCCACGGCATCCAGCTGTGGGTCAACCTGCCGTCCAAGGACAAGTTCTCCCCGCCGCGCTACCAGAACCTGGAGGGCGAGCAGGTGACGCTCGTCGCCTCCACCGACGGCGGCGCGTTGCTGCGGATCATCGCCGGTGAGGTCGGCGACCACCGCGGCCCCGGCTCGACGCACACCCCGATCACGATGGTCCACGTCACGGTGAGCCCCGGCGCCCGGGTGGACATCCCCTGGAACCCCGAGTTCAACGCGCTCGCGTACGTCCTCGCCGGCGACGGCACGGTGGGCCCCGCGGCGACGGCGGTCGAGACCGGCCAACTCGCGGTGCTCGGCGCCGGTGACCGGGTGGTGCTGGCCGCGGCCGACCGGCAGGACTCGCATACCCCAAACCTGGAGGTGCTGCTGCTCGGCGGTCGCCCGATCCGGGAGCCGGTCGCTCAGTACGGCCCGTTCGTGATGAACACCCGCGACGAGCTGCGGCAGGCGATGGAGGACTTCCAGGCTGGCCGCTTCGGCGCGATCCCGCCGAACGCCCTCATGCCGCACCGCGTCTGAGCCCATCCCGGGTCCGGCGGGCGCGCCGAGCCTCGATTCCGGCTGTTCTCTAGGCGTGTCTCCGAGGCTGGGTCACTATGTGTGGCATACGCCAATGGCGCGAAGCCCCGCGCCATTGGCGCGGCCGAGGCATCGGGGGGCGTTCCACATGGTCACGCAGGATCATCGGCGGGTGGCGCCGGGCTGGCGGCAACCGGGCGACGAGGAAACGGGTGAGCCGGGCGTGGCGGCGCCCGGACCACCCCGGCCGCGCCGCGGCGGCGCGGCACAGCCGCGCCGCTGGCTGGAGCAGACGCTGCTGGGCCGCCTGCCGCCCGCGTCGCGGGCGGGACTGCTCGCGCTCGGTGGGTTTCGCGAGTTCCCCGCGGGCACGCCGATCATGCGCGAGGGCGACCCGACGACGTTCGTCGCCGTGCTGCTCAGCGGCTGGACGAAGGTGACCGCGCTCACCGACGACGGCGGCATCGCGCTGCTCGCGGTGCGCCACGGCGGGGACCTCGTCGGCGAGTTCGCGGGCATCGACGCGCAGCCGCGCTCGGCGACCGTGACCGCCGTCGGCCCCGTGCTGACCAAGGTGATCAGAGCCGAGGAGTTCGGGGCCTACCTGGCCACCGACCCGATGACGTCGGCGGCGATCAGCCAGAGCATCGTCGCGAAGACCCGGTTCAGCATCCGGCGCCGGGTCGAGTTCGCCGGCTGCTCGGCCCCGGTCCGGGTCGCGCGGGTGCTCGTCGAGCTGGACCGGTCCTACGGGGTCGACCGCCGCGACGGCGGCCGGGAGCTGGGCGTGCCGCTGACCCAGTCGGAGCTCGCCGCGCTCGTCGGCGCGCAGGACCCGACCGTGCACAAGGCGCTGCGCGCGCTGCGCCGGGCGGGGGTCATCGAGACGGGCTACCGGCGGACCACGATCCTCGACCTGCCCGCCCTGCGCGCGGCTGCCGGCCTGCCGCGGTAGTCATCGGCGCGGGCAGACTGGTCGGGTGCTCCGACATGTCGACGCCATTCGCTATGCCACGCCGTTGCGGGAGGGCGGCAGCCTGCCCGGCCTGATGGAGGCCGACGACCTGGGCACCTGGGTCGTCAAGTTCCGCGGCGCGGGGCAGGGGGCGCGCTCGCTGGTCGCCGAGGTCGTCGTGGGCGAGCTCGCCCGCGCGCTGGGGCTGCCGGTGCCCGAGCTCGTCGTCATCGACGTCGACCCGCGGCTGGGCCGGGTCGAACCCGACCAGGAGATCCAGGATCTGCTGCGGGCCAGCGCGGGCGCCAACCTCGGACTCGACTACCTGCCGGGATCGATCACCTATGACCCGCTGGCGTTCGTGGTGGACGCCGCGCTGGCCGCGCGGGTGGTGTGGCTGGACGCGCTGACGCTCAACGTCGACCGTTCGTGGCGCAACCCGAACCTGCTGGCCTGGGGCGGCGAGCTGTGGCTCATCGATCATGGCGCGGCGCTCTACCCGCACCATGGCTGGCCGGCGAGGCAGGCCGGACCGGACCCGGCCGGGCGGGCGCCCGCGTGGCCCGCCGACCAGCGGCCGCTGCCTCGCTGGGAGGAGCACGTGCTGCTGCCCGCGCTGGGCACCGACCCGGGCGCGGCGCTGCGGGCGGCCGACGCCGAGCTCGCGCCGCGCGTCGATGCCGGGCTGCTGGGCGCCGTGCTGGCGATGGTGCCGGACACCTGGCTCGACGTCGACCCCGAGCGGTACGTCGACTGGCTGCGCGCCAGGGCCGAGGGGGAGCGCCCCTGGCTGTCGCCGCTGCTGGCGGCGAAGCCGGCCGCGATCGCCGCGGCGCGGGCGCGGGCGGACGGCGGCGACGGGCCGCCGGCCTGGCTGCGGCGCCCGCGTGACCAGGCGGCCGGCGCGCTGGGGAGGGGCTCCCGTGGCTGAGCTGTTCGAGTACGCGCTGGTGCGCGTCGTGCCCCGGGTGGAACGGGGAGAGTGCATGAACGTCGGCGTGCTGTTGTGGTGCCAGGGCGCCGGCTACCTCGACGTGCGCTGCGTGCTGGACGCCGGGCGGCTCGCCGCGCTCGACCCCTTCCTGGACCTCGCGGCCCTGCGCACCCACCTGGCGGCGCTGCACCAGGTGTGCGTCGGCGGGCCGGCGGCGGGCGCGGCCGGCGTGATGTCGCCCGGCGAGCGGTTCCGCTGGCTGACCGCGCCGCGCAGCACGGTCGTGCAGACCTCGCCGGTGCACACCGGGGTGACCGCCGACCCGGCGGCCGAGCTGGACCGGCTCGTCGCGCTGCTGGTCGACCGCCAGGGGCCGCCCGCCGCCGCGGCCGGTTGAAGCGGTTTCCGGGCCGACCTACTATCGAACGTAAGTTCGATCCCTGGTCCGTGGTTGGCGGCGGCACTGGCAGCCTCACTCGCGGCGGCACTGGTGGCGTTACCGGTGGCGGTGCCGGTCGCCGGCGGCCGGGATGATCGCTCCTCGGGCGCTGGCCGCCGGCCGGGGCGGTGGCCAGCGGCCGCGGGAGGGCGGATGGACGGGGACGGGGGAGCGGCGCTGGCCGCGCTGTGCCGGGCACTGGCCGAGATCGAGGCCGGGCCCGACGACGCGGTCGAGGATCTGGTCATCGGCCTCGCCGGGGTGGTCGCGGCGGCGCATGCCGCCCTGGTGCGCGCGATCGGCGCCGCCGAACGCGCCGGCGCGTGGGCGTCCGACGCGACCACCGGCGGCGAGCCCCCCGGCCCACCGACGGCGGTCGGCTGGCTTGCCGGCCGGGCCCGGCTGACGCGGGCCGCCGCGGCCACGCTGCTTGGCTGCGCGCGGGCCCTGGTCGGCCTTCCGGTGCTCGCCGAGGCTTTCCGCCGCGGCGAGGTGAGCCTCGATCATGTGCTGGCCCTGACGGCGCCGCTGACCGATCCGCCGCGCCTGGCGGCGCTGGCCGGTCCGGCGGAGGCCGAGCTCACCGAGCTCGCCCGCCGGACCGGCCCAGCCGAGGTGCGCGCAGCCGTCGGCTGCTGGCTGCGCGGCGCCGACCCGGCCGGCGTGAACCGGGAGGCCGCCGCCGCGCGGACGGCCAGGTCGCTGTCGCTGCTACCCGTCCAGCCCGGCGGGGACTCCGGCGCCCCCGGGCGGGTCGCGATCGCCGGCTGCGTCCCCGTCGACGACGCCCGGATGCTGCTCGACGCGCTGCGGCTGGCGGCGCCCGCCGGGCTGGGGGGTACCCACACCCCGGCCCAGCGGCGCGCCGACGCCCTGCTCGCGGTCGCCCGCGGCTACCTGGAGGGCGCCGCGGCGCGTCACCACAGCTGCGTGTAGCGGCTGGCTGCCTGCGTGTTCTGGAACAGGCAGTGGGCACCGACCGGGCGGTAGATGTTCGACCCGATATTGCGCATCTCGCAGTTGTTGAAGTACGCCTCGTAGTACATGCCCTTGTCTGCCCTGGCGAGCATCCAGTCGTGCATGAACTGGATGAAGTTCGGGTTGTCGCCACCGCCGTTGGCACCGGACCCGGACGCGACGCCCCACTCCGCGACGCCGAACAGCTTCCCGTGGGCCCGGGCGAAGTTGTAGAGCCAGGTGATGCCGCCCGGCGCCTCGGCCTGCGCTTTGAACTGCTCGGGCGTGCGCGACGGCGGGTGGTGGTCGTAGGCGTCGATCGATACGATGTCCACCCACGCGTCGCCCGGGTAGAGGTCGAGCGGGTTGTGGCTCGGCGGGTTCTGCGAGCCGTGCGCGTTGATCGTCCAGTCGAACCGCGGGTCGGGGCTGGCGGTCGAGCGGACCGCGTCCACGACCTTCCGGTAGCAGTTGACGTAGGCGACCGGGTCGGTGCCGGACCACGGGTACCAGTTGCCGTTGGCCTCCCAGGCGAGCCGCACGATCGAGTCCTGCCGCCCGGTCGAGTTCAGCGTCCGCCCGAACTCCCGCCAGTAGCTGTCGTAGGCGCCGGTCGCGCAGGTCTGCAGCGAGTAGCCGCCACCCTCCGGGAACGGCGGGACGGACAGGATCAGCTTGCCCGGCCAGCCGGCGAAGTTCTGCTGTGCGAACGACGGCAGGACGATCGAGTTCCAGTTGTTGCGCGCGACGAACACCTGCGCCACGTCACACGGCTTGCCGCGGAAGGAGCAGAACGCCTCGACGTCGTTGGGAGTGATCAGCGGGTCGCCGTTCGCTCCGGACAGCCAGGGTTTGCCGGAGCGGTTGCCGCCCGTCGGCGGCGTGGTGCCCTCGGAGTAGGTCTCGGCCCGGTCGAACGAGACCGCGAACGCCAGCGACGCCGCGTTGCGCTGGCCGGTGTTCGTGATGACCGCCGAGTGGTCGCCGAACGTGAGCCGGCCCGAGTCGAAGATCAGGGCGTTGCTGGAGGTCGGCGCGTAGGTGTCGACGGTGGTCGGCGTCCCGCCGTCGACCCGGACGCTGAGCACGCCGCCGGACCTCTCCTTGACTCCGTAGAGCAGGATGCGGTTGCCGGTCCAGCGGATCGTGGCGCTCGCGCCACTCCTCAGCGAGTAGCGGAACGAGTTGTTCGGGGTGGACGGCGCGCAGCCACCGCACGCGGTCCAGTCACCGGTGTAGGTGACCTGGTGGTTGTTCGGGCCGACCGCGTTGTCCTCGACCGTCGTCTTCGTGCCGGCTGGCGGGTCGGTCGGCGGCGTGCCACCTCCCGGGTCGGTGAAGATCTCGGCCCGGTCGAAGACCACCGCGAACGCGGCCGACGCGGCGTTGCGCTGGCCGAGGTTGGTGAGCACGGCGGCGTGGGTGCCGTTCGTCAGCGGGCCCGAGTCGTAGAGCAGCGCGACGGAGGAGCTCGACGCGTAGGTGTCGACGGTCGCGGCCGGCCCACCGTCGACCCGGACCGAGGCGAGGCCGCCGGCACGCTCCTTGACCCCGTAGATCCGGATCTGGGTGCCGGTGAACCTGACGGTCGCGCTCGCGCCGGCGTTGAGCGAGTAGCGGAACGAGTTGTTCGGGGTGGACGGCCGGCAGCCGCCGCACACGGTCCAGCTGCCCGAGTAGCTGACCTGGCCGGTGCCTGTGCCGACGGCGGTGTCCTCGACGGTGGCCGTGAGGCTCGCGGCGAGGGGGCGGACCTCGCCGGCGCGGACCATCGTGCGCCGCAGGCTGGAGTCGGTGAGGGGCTCGGTCGCCGGCGTGCCGGTGGACATGACCGGGAACTGGCTGATCTCGTCCGTGGACGGGACCTCCGCCGCGTCCAGCAGGACGCCGGGAAGGGTCCTCGGGTCCACCTCGGCGCCGGGTATCCCACCGGAGTCGGCCGACGCGACCGAACTCGGCGCGATCAGCGCGCCCAGCACGAGCGCGACGGCCAGGAGCATGGGTCGGCGTGATCCGATTCGGCGGGGCAGGATCCGGCCCGCCGGTTGCCCAGAGCGCTCACCGGTCTGCGCGGCCTCCCGGCGCCCGGGAAGCGCGTCGCGCCCGCGCGACGGGCGGCGGGGCGGTCGTCGGTGCCGCCCCGGCGCCGACCGTCTCGAGGGCCGGGCCGGGCCGTCGCCGGTGGAGCGCGGCGTACCGGAGGGTTCGTCGGTCGGTGTCCCGGTGGGTCCGGTTCCCAAGGGCACGGAGCCATCCCTTCGTCCCGGGCCTGATGACCCTGAACAGTCACCCGGTAGGCCCGATCTGCTGGCGAACACGGCGATCATATACAGAGAGTTATGATCAGTAGCTCTAGGTAGTCAACCTTCGGCGGGTCGTGCGTGACACCCCGCGACCAGGCAGGACTGCCGCGAGTGGCCCGGACCCGTTCGTCCACGCCCATGCCGTCCATGGAGGACTCGAGCCCGGCGGGCGCGGCGACGCCGCGGCGCGCCCCGGCCCGCCCGGCCCGCTCCGGCGGCGCGGGAGCGGGACGTCACGGCGGTCACATCGGGCGCCACATCGGTTGCCCCAGCCGGTCACTGGGCGGGAGCGTGTCCCCGGGCCGTCAGCCGGGCCGGGCCGACCCCGCCCGAGCGACTGGCAGCCTGGCCGCGGTCCCGACGCGCGGGACTCGGGGATCACGGTTCCGGCGCGCCGCGCCCAGCTCCACGCTCAGCCACGCCGCCAGCAGAAGGAGACCGGATGAAGATCGACGCGAGCCTGTCCGACGACATCGGGGCGACGCAGGCGGCGGCCGCGAAGATCGAGAGTGACGGCTACGCCGGGGCCTGGACCTCGGAGACCAAGCACGACCCGTTCCTGCAGTCCCTGCAGGCGGCGATGGCCACGGAGTCCATCAGCGTCGGGACCGCCATCGCGATCGGGTTCGCGCGTACCCCGATGACGCTCGCGAACCTGGGCTATGACCTGGCCCGTTACTCGAAGGGCCGGTTCATCCTCGGCCTTGGCTCACAGATCAAGCCGCACATCGAGCGTCGGTTCTCGATGCCCTGGTCCCACCCGGCGCCCCGGATGCGCGAGCTGATCCTCGCGACCCGGGCGATCTGGGCGACCTGGCACGAGGGCGAGAAGCTCAACTTTCGGGGCGACTTCTACAACCACACGCTGATGACCCCGTTCTTCACGCCGGAGGCGCACGAGTACGGCCCGCCGCCGGTGTACCTCGCCGCGGTCGGCGAGAAGATGACCGAGGTCGCCGGTGAGGTCGCCGACGGCTTCTTCGTCCACCCCTTCACGACCATGCGGTACCTGGAGGAGGTGACCATCCCGGCGCTGCTGCGCGGGCGGGCGAAGGCGGGCAAGGAGGGCCTCGACGGCTTCGTCATCAACGGCCCGAGCTTCGTCACCGTCGGGCGTACGCAGGAGGAGCTGGCCGCGAACATCCGTGGGACGAAGGCGCGTATCGCCTTCTACGGCTCCACCCCGGCCTATCGTCAGGTGCTGGAGATCCACGGCTGGGGCGAGGCGCAGGACGAGCTCAACGCGCTGTCCAAGCAGGGCCGTTGGGACGACATGGCCGACGTGATCACCGACGAGATGCTGAACGAGTTCTCCATCGTCGGCACCCCGGCGGAGGTCGGGCCCAGGCTCGTGGCCAAGGTCGGCAAGACCTACGAGCGCATCACCTTCTACGGCGGCTACGAGGCCGAGCCAGCCCTCTGGGCGGAGCTGCTCGCCGCGACCCGGTGACCCCGGGCGGCGCGACGCGCTGAACCGTTGAGCCCTTCCCGCCGGTCTCCGTCACGGGCTCGGCGGGCGGGGGTCACCGACGTCGACCGGCCCGGCCAAGGCCCATGGGACGGCCCGATCGGCATGGCGCCGAGGCGGGCGCGAGGCCCGCTGGCCGGACGAGCAGGCGCCGCGGCTGGAGACAGGCAGGCGTCGCGGCCGAGGGCGGCGCCGCGACTGAGCGGCGCCGTGGCTGAGGACAATGCCGTTAAGGACAAGGAGGCGGCATGGCCGCTGGCGAGCGACAGGCGCCGGACCCGCTGCGGCGGGACCTGGCGCGCTATCCGTGGGTGCACGACATCCGCGCCCGGTTCGCCGACGTCGACAACCTGGGCCACATCAACAACGTCACCGTCGTGGCCTACTACGAGGACGCTCGGGCCACCTTCAACAACCAGTTGCTCGGCCTGTGGCGTGAGGCCGGCTCGGCCAAGGACGGGCCGTTCCACTTCGTCGTCGCCCAGTCCCGGGTCGACTACCTCGCCGAGGCCCACTACCCGGCGAACTATCAGGTGGGGGTCGGCATCGGCCGGATCGGTCGGTCGTCCGTCAACTACCTGGCCGGTTTCTTCCATGAGGGCCGCTGCCTCGGGCTGTGCGACGCGGTGCTCGTGCATCGGACGGCCGGTACGACGACGCCGATCCCGCCTGATCGGCGGGCGATCTTGGAGAAGATGGCCTTCCGGTCCGAAGGCCACTGATCCACAGGCCACTGATCCACTGGTCCGCCGACGGGCAGCGAACAGGCTGGATCCGTCGGTGACGCACCCGGTTGTCGTCCGGATGCTGCATGTCGGCGCTCTCCTCAGTAGCGTCGGGATTGTCAGCCTCCGGAGGATTGGGGCTGACCGCCTGCCCACCTCTCGGGAGAGTCAGTCCGATCATGAGTGTGCACGACTTCACCGTCGCGACGGCCGACGGCGGCTCGCGGTCGCTCGGCGACTACGCCGGCAAGGTGCTACTGATCGTCAACGTCGCCAGCAAGTGCGGCCTGACGCCGCAGTACGAGGGCCTCCAGGCGCTCTATGGCGACCTCAACAACCGTGGCCTGGAGATTCTCGGCTTCCCGTGCAACCAGTTCCTGGAGCAGGAGCCGGGCACGGACGCCGAGATCCAGGACTTCTGCAAGACGACCTACGACGTCACGTTCCCGGTCTTCAGCAAGATCGAGGTCAACGGCCCGGACACCGCGCCTCTGTACCGTTACCTGCGCACCGAGGCTCCTGGTGACTTCGGTCCGCACTATGGCTTTCTCTACGACTTCGTCGCGAAGTCCTTCCCGGACCGGGTCGGTACCGACGAGATCAAGTGGAACTTCACCAAGTTCCTGGTCGGCCGCGACGGCGCGGTGATCCGTCGCTACGAGCCGCCGACGACCCCCGACGAGATCCGCCCCGACCTGGACGCGCTGCTCGCCTAGCCACCGGACGGGCGACCCGACGCGTCCTCGTCCCGCGAACCGCAGTCGACCGCGCCGGACCACGCGCGTCACCCGAGGACGATCGGCCCGACATGGTCGTGGCCCCTCGGGTGAGGCGTGATCCCGCGCATCGGGAACAGTCGGGCCGTGTCGGGTGTCCTAGACCCACGCGTGGTCCGGGCGGCGCCCGGACGGCCACTGCCGGAGGTGTCGATGTCCGAGGGCTTGCTCGCCGGATCGTCCCTGCCTGTCGTGTTTCCCCCGCACCCGCGGCACGGGCCACACGACGCGACGGTCGGCAGCCCGCCGCGCCGCCCCGGGTCGGTCCGGCGCACGGTGACCATCGACATGGTCCACCCGGAAGGCATGAACGGCCCGACGGCGCTGCTCGGCCGTGCCCGCGACCTGCTGACCCGCGTGGACGGCACGGCGGTGGTGCTGGCCGAGGCGGCCATGCGTGTCGAGATCGACACCTTCCTCCGTAAGCGGGCGATACTGGCGTTCGAGACGTCGCCGCCGGTACCGGGGCTCGACGTCCTGATGGGGGTGTCCGCGGCGGGCGGCTTCCGGGCAGCGCTGGCCACCACGGCGCCGGCGCTGGCCGAGACCGAGCCGCTGCTGTTCGCGCTGCTCGACGACGTGCCGGTCGCCGCGCTGGTGTCCGGCTACGCGACGCAGCGGGCCCGTGCCGAGAAGGCCGCCACCGAGCAGACCACGCCGCGGCCGGCCCTTGCCCAGCCGGCCTCGCCCGCTCCACCCGCTCCACCCGCGCCGGCCGGGCCCGCGGCCGCGGGCCAGCCGGATCCCTGGGCCTACAAGGCGGCGAAACTACGCCGGCAGGCGGACCAGTGCGCCGGCTGGGTCGCCGGCGGCACCATCATGATCGAGGTCGACGCCCGCGGTGAGACGCCGGTGGTCACCGGCCCGCCCGCGCCCCCGCTCGGGCGCCCGGACGACCCACTCGCCTGGCACCCGTTCGACCCGCTACCCGCCCACGGCATGCGCCGCCATCGCCGGATTGACATATTCGGCGGCGAAGCCGTCGATGGGGGTGTGGTCGGCGGCGAAGCCGTCGATGGGGGTGTGGTCGGCGGCGAAGCCGTCGATGGGGGTGTGGTCGGCGGCGAAGCCGTCGATGGGGATGGTGTGGTCGGCGACGCGGGCGCCGGCCTGCTGGTGGAGGCCTTCTTCCGGGACAGCCACCAGGCCGATGGCGGCGGGGAGACGGTGATCCACGAGTACACCGTCGACGCGACGGTCGACCCCGCGACCGGGCTGTTCACCGCCCTGGAGGCGGCGGGGCGGGTGCTGCCCTGGTCCGAGTGCCCGGGGGCTGTCGCCAGCGCCAGGCGCCTGGTCGGCACCCCCGCCGCGGACGCGCGCCGCCTGGTAAGCGCCGAGTTCGCGGGCGTCACCACGTGCACCCACCTCAACGACACCTTGCGCGCCCTCGCCGACGTCCCGGCCCTGGCCGCGGCCCGCGGCCGTAAGCGGTGACGCCCGTCCAACCAGGTCGGCGACGGGTCCTCCGCCGACCGGACCTGTTGGTGCGGCGAAGGGAACGTCGGGCCGGTCGGGGTGTCATGACTGGCCGTCTCGGTCGCCGTCGCGCGATTCCTGACCGCCGCGTCGTGGCCGGTATCGCTGCCGCCGCCGCGCGGCGACAAGGGACAGCGCGACGGCCGCGACCGCGCCCACCCCACCGGCCATCAGCACGACCGGCAGCAGCGACGACCGTTCACCCTTCAGGCGCCGCTCGCCCGGCCCGGCGGGGAAGGTGACGCGAACGGTCCTGACCTTGTGGACGGTGCCGCTGGCCAGAGTGAGACGCGCCGTCCAGGGACCGTCTGGCAGTGCCCGGTCGAACGGAACGGTGACGCGCGTCGACCGGCCGAGGCCCACCGTGGTCCCGTCGGGCACCGGAACCTGCCCCGTGCTCAGCCCGCCTGGTCCTTCGGAGAGAGCCGCCGTGCCGTTGAGGTCGAGCGCGCGCTTTCCGGTGTTGGTCACCGACGCACGCAGGTAGGGCTGCCCGTCGATGGTTCGCCCGGCGACGACGTCGTCGATCCGGAAGGCGGTCGGTGGCTCCCCACCCGCTCCGATGGAAAGGTACATCCGGACGCCCACCCGATTGATGATGATGACGTTCTGGTCGGAGTCCGGAGCGGATGCCTCCGCCCAGATCACGCCGTACCGTTCACCGGCGGACGCCCGCGGAGGCACCTGAATGGTCGCCGTCACGAACGAATCCGTGCCCGCCGCCAGCTCCAGAACAGGTGGGTCGACCTCCGCCCAGGAGGTCAGCTCGTTGGCGGTGCGTCCCGCGGCGAACTCGAAGCCGTCGTCACTGATCCTCGCGGCCGCCGGGTAGAGCGCGATCCGCTGCGGCTTGTCGGTGCTGTTGCTGACCTCGATCCGGCGGCTGATCGTCGTCCCCGGCAACAGATGGTCAACGATGTAGGTGCGGGCCCGCGGGTCGTCGGCGCGGTTGGTCGGCGCCTCCAACAGCCGTACTCCGATGCCGCCGGCCGCTTTGGCGCTGGGCTCGGCGGCGGCACTGGCCGCCGGCAGGAGACTGCCGGCGGCCAGCGCGAGGGCGATCAGCGGGCGCGGGACGGCCAGCGCGCGGGCGATCCGCGGGCGCGGGTGGGTACGGGTGCGCACGGCTTGGTGCTGTCTTCGCCTAGGCCACGTTGTGGACGAGGGTGCCCTGGTAGGTGCCCGCGACCGCGTTGGTCGGGATGTTGACGATGAGGGTCGGGTTCCAGGTCACCGAGTTGTTGCCGAAGAGATTGGTGGCCGTGTAGGCCGTCAGCGGCGATGCCTGGCTTCCGAGCAGCGCGGCGAATCCGGCGTTGGCCTGGCCCGCGGTGAAGGTGCCGCTGCCGGTGGCGGTTCCGGTCAGTGAGGCGTACCTGATGTTGCTGAGGGTGATCGTCTCCGCGGGGGTGCCGCCGCCGGTGACGAAGTTGGTGCCGTATACGGTGGCCATCCAGGAGCCGTTGTTGGTCCCCCTGGCGTCGGTGACGACGATGTTGCCGAGGGAGCCGCCCAGCGACGGGGTACCGGTCTGGACCGAGCCCAGCGTCGCCGTCGCCGGCGCGCTGATCGTGAGGTTCCCCCCGCCCAGCGTGAATGTGACGATCGTTTCCGCTCCGGAGGCGGGCGTGATCGAGGCGAGGATGAGCCCGCCGACGACCAGCGCCAGGGTGAGGAGCCTGCGCACGTCCAGTCCTTTCCGCTGAGAACCAGCCACGTCGTGGTCATCTCGGCCGGCACCCGGACCAGGTTGGTCCCACCGTTCACCGGCCGATCGTCGAAATCGGTGCTCGACCGTCGAACATGCCCGGTAGGGCGCGTTCGCGCATCCTGGCATTCCTGGTCCGATTCCATGCCCGCGAGGGCCCAGGATCCGTCCGGACTATGTCGGTCACCGGTGGGAACTTTAACTGGCCGCGGTGGCCACCCCGATTTCAACGCGCCACGCGGAGCGAGTCACCCTCCATTTCCACAAGCGGCTTCCGCTACTTCGGATCCGGTTACGGCCGATTGGCGCGGCGCGCCGTGGCGCCACGCCGGCCGCCGCGCGGGTCGGTCCGTCCACGAACCGGTGCTTCCGGCCGGTCGGGGCTCGTCGATCCGCCCTGGCGCGTCGCTTGCCTAATTCTCATGGTCGCGATACGACTTGGGCGAACCGTGGTACGGAGGAGAGGATGATGCGAAGCGCCGGCTTTCCCGTCGCCGTCCTCGTCCTGGCGGCCTCGGCACTTCTCGGGGCATCACCCGCCTACGCGGCTCTCACCATCAGCGCTCCCGGAGCGGTCGATCTGGGCAC
This sequence comes from Frankia nepalensis, assembly GCF_016786325.1. Lineage (GTDB taxonomy): Bacteria > Actinomycetota > Actinomycetes > Frankiales > Frankiaceae > Pseudofrankia > Pseudofrankia nepalensis. The sequence goes on from NZ_JADWYU010000243.1 coordinate 14,263, forward strand.
ATACCCGCTGACCAGCACCTTGATCAACGGGCAGATCGCGTCGGTCACGGTGACCAGCACCCAAGCGGGCAGCTGGACGGCGACCGTCACCGGCAGCCCTTTCGTCACCGGCAGCGGGCCTTCGCAGTACTCCATCCCGCAGGGACAGGTCCGGTACTGGTCCGGGCCTGTGAGAAATGCCACCGGGCAGCTGTCGGTGGTGACCCCGGGCCAGCCGTCAGAGGCGAGCGCACAGCCGCTGACAAGCCAGCGAACCGCCTTCTCCGCCACGACGACAAGCGCCCAACCGAGCACCGTGACCTGGAACCCGACTCTTGTCGTAAATCTGCCCGGCAGTGTCGTTGCCGGCAAATACACCGCGGCGATCACCCACTCGGTAGCCTGAATGGAAGCGCTGGTTCGAAGGTGCACGGAATATCGGAACCGATATTGGTTTCGTCATCTGTCGCGAACTTTTGTGCTCGGCTTTTTGCGCCAGGCGTCCTTCGAGAAGGACGTGGATACCGGGCCGGGCGAGTTCCCGTGGAGTGCCTGGCTGCGGGCTAACCGCGGCGCCTGGGTTGGAGTGGAGGGGCGGGGCTGGCCGATCACGTCCGCGGCGGTGGGCGTCCTCCGGTGACGGGGCCGGGTCCGGGCCATCGGGACGGTCAGCGACCATGCGTGGTGAACGCGCGCACCGCCAGGGGGACGAACACCGCGAGCAGCAGGGCGGACCAGGCGAGCGTCGCCGCGACCGGATGCTCCAGCGGCCAGGCGACGGCTGAGGTCGAGGGAACCTCGTTGCCGAACAGGTCGCGGGCCGCGGCGGCGACGGCGCTGATCGGGTTCCAGTCGGCGATCACGCGCAGCCAGCCGGGCATCCCGCCCGTCGGCACGAACACGTTGGTGACCATGGCGAGCGGGAAGACGAGCACGGACAACTGCGCGGCGGTGTCCTCCCGGCCGATGACCAGCCCAAGGCCGATGCCGATCCAGTTCGTCACGAACCGGAAGAGCAGCAGCAGCGCGACCGCGGCGGCGGCGCTGGCCAGGCCGTCGTGCGCGCGCCACCCGAGCGCCAGCCCCATCCCGAGCAGCAGGGCCAGCACGACGGCGCTGACCGCCAGGTCGGCCACGGTCTGCCCGAACAGCGCGGCCGAGCGGGAGATCGGCAGCGTCCGCAACCGGTCGGTGACGCCGCGCCCCACGTCGCGCGCGGCGCCGGTCATGCTCGGCATGATGCCGTTCACGGCGATCAGCGTGAACAGGCCCGGCATCAGGTAGTCGCGGTAGCCCGCCTCGCCGGGTACCCGCATGGCGCTGCCGAAGATGTAGCCGAACACGACGAGCATCGCCAGCGGCGCCGCCAACGAGGCCACGATCAGCCCCGGCGAGTGGCGGTAGTAGAGCAGCACCCGCAGCGCGAGGGTCCATGCGTCCGACATCGCGAACCGTGCCCGACCGGCCAGGGAGATCGGGGCAAGTCCGTCGCCGGGCCCGGCGACGGACCGGCCCGGAAGGTTCCCGCCACCCGGGGTGCTCCCGGCAAGGGTGCTCATGGCGTCACCGCCGGGGCGAGACCGGTGGTGGGCTCGTCGGTCGCGGCACGCCCGGTCAGGGCGAGGAACACGTCGTCCAGCGAAGGATGTCCGAGCGCCACGTCCTGGGCCTGGACACCGGAGGCGTCGAGGTCCCGGATCAGCCGCGGCAGCGCGACCGGACGACCGGGAACGCTGACCGCGCCGACCCGGCGCTCGGCCTCGTCGCGCGTGGGCTCGCCGCCGGTGAGCGCGGCCAGCACCGCCGCGGCCGTCGGCAGCTGGGCGGTGTCCGCCAGGGTCACCTCGACTCTGGTGCCGATCGCGGCCTTGAGCGCCTCCGGCGGCCCGGAGGCGATGAGGCGGCCGTGGTCGAGCACGGCGATGTCGTCGGCGAGCCGGTCGGCCTCGTCGAGGTACTGGGTGGTGAGCAGCACCGTGGTGCCATCCGCGACGAGCTCCCGGACGATCTCCCAGATGTCGCCCCGGCTGCGTGGGTCCAGCCCGGTGGTCGGCTCGTCCAGGAACAGCACGGCGGGCCGGATGACGAGGCTGGCGATCAGGTCGAGACGCCGTCGCATGCCGCCGGAGTAGCCGCGGACCAGCCGGTCGGCGGCATCGTGGAGTCCGAAGCGTTCCAGCAGTTCGTCCGCCCGCCGGCGGGCGCGGCGGGCGCCCAGGTGATGTAGGCGGCCGATCAGGTACAGGTTGTCCCGGCCGGTGATGCCCTCCTCCACGGCCGCGTGCTGGCCGGCGAACCCGATCCGTCGGCGCACCTCGTCTGGCTGGCTGACGACGTCGAATCCGGCGACCTGGGCACGGCCGGCGTCCGGGCGCGTCAGGGTCGCGAGGATCCGCGTCGCGGTGGTCTTGCCGGCGCCGTTCGGTCCGAGCAGCCCGCACACGGTGCCGGCGGAGACGGCGAGGTCCAGGCCCCGCAGCGCGGTCGTGGCGCCGAACCGCTTGTGGACGCCATGAACCTCGATGGCTGGGTGGTCAGGGGAGTGGCTCATCACGACCCCTTTCTAGGTACGGCGTACGTAGAAGCTTGGCGCCACGGTACCACGGCCCAGTCGTACGCTGTACGTAGCAGCCGAGCCGAGGTGATCAAAATGCCGTCCGGCCCCTCCGGGCCTGGTCGTTCTGGTTTCGACGTGGACCGGGCCACCGCCGGCGAGCCGGGTCCCGCCCCTACTCCCGGACCGGCCGGGCCCGCCTCGGCGCGGGCCGCCGCGTCGAAGCCCGCACCGTCGAAGCCCGCTCCGGCGATGATCTGGCTTCGCCCCGAGCGCAGCGGCCGGGGCCCTGAGCCGACGCACAGCCGCGCCGCGATCGCCGCGGCCGCCATCGGCCTGGCGGACGCCGGCGGGCTGGACGCGGTCTCCATGCGCAGGGTCGCCGCGGCCCTGGGCGCGGGCACCATGTCGCTCTACAACTATGTGCCGAAGAAGGAGCACCTGTTCGATCTGATGCTCGACGCGGCCGCCGGGGAGATCGCGCTGCCGGGGAAGCCGTCCGGCGATCCACGCGCGGACCTCACCCTGCTCGCCCGCGAGACGCTGGCCACGATGCGCCGGCACCCCTGGCTGGCCGGTCTGACCCTCACCCGGCCGTCGATGGGACCGAACGCCCTGCGCTGCACTGAGTTCTTCCTCGCGGTGCTGGCCGGATCAGCGGCCGACGGCGGTACCAAGATGGAGATGTTCGCGCTGCTCAGCGGGTTCGTCTGCCAGTTCGCCGAATGGGAGCGCACCGCGGCTGGCGGCGCCGCCGAGCAGTGGCAGGCCGACCTGGTCGCCTACCTGGGCACGGTGATCGCGACCGGCCACTATCCGCATCTCGCCGCCACCCTGGCCGCCGGCGCGAGCACGCCACCCGCCGACGCGGACACGATCTTCACTCGATCGCTGGACCGCCTGGTGCGGCTGATCCTCGACCCGCCGGCGGACCATCCGGCGCCGTGACCCGGGGACCGGTCGCGCCGGCCGCCGCGGCCGCGCGGTTGGGACCAGATGAGTCGGGGCGGCGGCCAGCCAGGACTAGGAGTTGCTGGCTCGCTGCTGTCGTTCGACCAGTCCTTGGATCTGTTCGTCGATGAAGGAACTCACGGCCTCGTAGTCGGTCGCGATGCCCAGATCGACATCGATTGTCATGATCTGGGTCATGCCTATCATCGCCAGCTGGGCGATCAGCGGCGGGCAACGCTCCGGCGGAATCCCCAGGTCGGTGAGCGCGGCCGTGAACGCGTCGAGCTGGATCTGGCGATAACGCCGGTAGTACTCGACGATCGTGGACCGGATCGCCTTGCGATGATTGGCCAGCGCCATGAACTCGAGGTTGAACCTGCTGGTCGTGACGCTGGTCTCGCGCAGCTCCCACAGCTGCCGCAACGTCGGGCGCGCGCCAAGCGCCTCCCGTAGCAGCTCCAGGCCCGGGTCCGCGCGTCGCCGGAACACCTGCAGGAACAGATCGTCCATGGTGTGGAAGTAGTAATGCACGAGCTGGGGCGTGAGGCCGGCCCGCGCGCCGACCCGCCGCGAGGTGACGGCCGCGTAGCCCTCCTCCAGCAGCAGGTACTCCGCGGCGTCGAGCAGTTGTTCACGCCTCGCCGACTCGGCTGACGTGGCCCGATGCTGACTGACCATCGCTCCTTCATATCGCGGCACGACAGCTGGTTCTGGTGACGGCTCCTGTCGCGCCGGTCAGGGTATCAGGGAGCGGCATGATCGGAACGGCTGATCGGACTGGTCGGGCGGTGGGCACGGCCGCCACCTCGACTGGCCGCGCGCGTCAGGCGCTGTCGCGGCCGGCGAGGAAGGCGAGGAAGGACGGGCGCCGCCGAGGCCGGTGCTGGCGGTCGCCCTGGCACCGGCGCCGGCCTCGGCGGCGGCCCTGCTCATCGGGTGTCGTCGCTCATCGGGTGTCGTCGCCGACGGGGGTGAACTCCAGGTGGAGTTCGGTCAGGCCGCGCAGGATCCAGGTCGCCTCGTACTTGAACCGCCGGGAGCCGGCAGGCCCGTGGTGCTCCTCGGAGAGCCGGATGTCGCGGGTGCGGTCGAGGATGCGTTCGAGGCTGATCCGGCCCTCGACGCGGGCGAGCGGCCCGCCGGGGCAGGAGTGGACGCCTCGGCCGAAGGCGATGTGCTGGCGGACGTTCTTGCGACCGAGACGGAACTCGGCCGGGCACTCGAAGTGCCGGGGGTCGCGGTTGGCCGCGCCGTTGAGCAGCATGACCGGCGTCCCCGCCGCCACGTCGACGCCGCCGATGGTCGTGGCGCGCCGGGCGAGGCGGAAGTCGGTCTTCACCGGGCTCTCGACGCGCAGCGTCTCCTCGATGAGCTCCGGGATGAGCTCCCGGTTCTCCCGAAGCTTGTCCTGGACCTCGGGGTGCTCGGCGAGGTACTTCAACGCCGCGCCGAGCAGCCGCGCGGTGGTCTCCTGCCCGGCGGCGAACAGGAAGGTGGCGGCGCGGACCACCGCGGTCACCTCCGGGATGCTCCCGTCCGGGTATGTCGCGGCCGCCATCTGGGTCAACACGTCGTTGCGTGGGGTCAGGCGCCGGTCCTCGATGTACTGGGCGAACCAGTTGTCGAGCCAGCCCAGCGAGTTCAGTTCCTCGTCTCGCTCGCCGCCTGCGCCGATCTGGCCGGGGCTGCCGGACAGGCCGAAGCCCGCCCGGAACCGCTCGTGGTCGGCCTCGGGCACTCCCAGCACGTCGGCGACCGTCAGCATCGCGAACGGCTGCGCGAAGGCGCGGATGAACTCGCACCGACCGTCCTGAAGAAACTCGTCCAGCTGCTGGTCGGCCAGCCGCCAGATGAAGTCCTCGTTCTCCTGCAACCGCTTGGGCGTCAGCATCCGCATTACCAGTGCCCGCTCGCGGGTGTGCATCGGCGGATCCATCGTGACCATGTGCTCGTTCATCGGGATCTGGTCCCGGTAACCGTCGATGATCTCACTGACGTCGTCGCCCTCGAGCGGCACCGGGAACGTCGCGAACGGACCGATCACCGAGTTGCACGACGAGAACGTGTCCACGTCCCGGTACACCTCGTGTGCTTCGTCGTAGCCGGTCACCGCGACCACTCCGAGATGCGGCAGCGGCAGCACCGGGCACGCTGATCGCAGGTCGTCGAAGTAGGGATACGGATCCTCGACGAGCGACTCGTCGTTGAAGAAGTCGATGGTGGTCCAGTCGGTCAACCCGGCCGCCTTCCAAGCCTCGGACATACTGTATCCCGGATTATTAGGCGATCGCCAAAACCGGCATTGGCGATTATTAGCACATGCTCGGCGAGGCCGCAAGCCGTAGCCGAGATCGCCGCGTGGACCGCCTGGCGGCGCGGGGCCGCCCGGCCGGCGGCCTCACCGCCCCCCGGCCGCTCCACGGGCGGGACGAACTGCCGGAACGCAGGCGGTGAGCAGGCTGGTGAGCAGGCTGGAGTGATGGATGAGTCGCGTCCCGCGCTGACCGGGCCGCCCCTTGCCGATCGCCGAAACGGCCCAGGCGCCGGTCCGGTTCCTGGGACCACGGATCGCCGGATACCCGCGTGCGGGGATCTCGCCCGCGCTGGCGAGGAGGTGATCGCCATGGCGGCGTCGTGGGCCGGATCGAGGTCGTCCGCGGCCGTCCGACGCGCGTCTCCAACGGGCCGGCGCCAGCGGTGGCGCCGATTCGGCGTGCACGTCGAGACCGGCGGCGTGGTCATTTCGCGCGCCGCGGCGGTTGGCTCCGTCGATGGTCGTGACGCCACCCGGCCCTTTCCTGTCGGTGACCGCATAGTGGGTACGTCGAAAACGGGAAGTGCTCCTGAGCTGGGAGGACCGGTCTCGGCCGGCTGGCGCGTTGCGGCGTGGACATCCACCCGCTATGGTGCCGCCGTATCGACGCCCACATCGGCCTCGAGCCGGCAATGGGCGCAGACGGCACCGCCGCCGGGTGCTGTGGTGAAGGGGCGCCAGCGGCGCGCGGAAAACGACGGCAAGAACGTCGTTCCGCGCACGTCGCGGAGCGCTTTGCGCGTCGTACCGCGGAGATCACGTCGTGAATGGAGGAATGTCGTGGCGTGCTGCCAGGCCAACACGGAGGGACCCGACGTGATCTCATCGCTGGGTGACGGATGTTAGGGACTTCAGGCAACGCGAGGACAAGCAACACGAGGACAGGGGACGGACGAGCGCGATTGTTCCGCTCGCCGCGATGGCCTTCGCGCGCCGAGGCGTTCATGGGCGGTTCGCGGATCGGCCGAGGCCCGCGCCGCCCCGGCGGGTCGCCGCGCGCTCTGCCGCGGCGGGCGACCGTGCTCGCCGCGGTCGCCGCCCTGGCGCTGGTGGGCTGTTCGGGATCCGGTGGCGACTCCGGCGCCGCTTCGGGTATCCCCTGCGACACGCCAGGGTTCAGCGCCGACGAGGTCCGGCTGGGCTTCGTCTACCCCGATACCGGTCCGGTCGCCCCCTCGCTGGCCCCCACCATCAGCGGGTTCATCGCGCGGATCGAGGCGGCCAACGCGGCCGGTGGCATACACGGCCGTAAGATCGTTCCCATCTGGCGCGACGACGCCAGCTCCCAGGAGCGCAACCGTGAGGTGGCGCGGGAGCTGGTCAGGGAGCAGAACGTCTTCGGGCTCCTCGAGGCGACCATCACCGCCGGCGGCGGCGCCGACTACCTGCTCGAGCACGGTGTTCCGGTCGCGGGGATCGCGGCCGAGACCTTCTGGGCCAATCCGCGCTACCGCAACATGTTTGCCTACACGTACGTGTTCACCGACGGGCCGTCGGTCTCGACGTTCGGCGACTACGCGAAGACGCAGGGCGGTACTCGGGCCGCTGTGATCACAAGCGACATCACCCCGAGCGCGAACGATATCGGCTCGAAGATGGTCAGCAGCCTGGCCGCGGCGGGCATCCCGACCGCTCCCGGCACATTCGTCTACAACCCGGCGATCACCGACCCCGTCCAGCTGGGGCAGAAGCTGCGCGCGGCCCAGGTCGACACCGTGGTCGCGGTCTTCACGGGGGGCAACCTCGCCGAGGTCATGCGCGGCATCCGGGCGGCCGGCGCGCCGGTGAAGGTCGTTCTCGCGCCCAGTGGCTACGAGCAGAC
>NZ_JADWYU010000244.1:0-6502 GCF_016786325.1 Frankia nepalensis
CCGATCAACCCGACCCGATCCGAACAATCGATCAAGTAACTGTCTCACCGCACGCACGTGCGGAAGACGGGTCTAGAGAGCGGTGGCGGGCGCCGCGGACGTCGAGCGGCGGATCACGATGTTCCCGACGGCGGTGCGGGCGTAGACGGTGGCCGTCTCGTCGGAGGGCTCGGGGCTGTCTACGACCCCCAGGCTGTTGCGGACCACGCCGAAGCGGGTGGTGACGTCGAGCCGGGCGGCCGTGCCGGCGCGGATACCGATCTCGATGCCCCCGGCCGCCGTCTCGAGCACGGCCGTCCCGCGCGCGACCTCACCGACCCGGACCTCCCCGTTCGCCGTCTTCGCCTCGACGGCGCCGCCCGCGCGGTCCACCGAGATCTCGCCGTTGGCGGACTTCAGCCGCAGGTCGCCGCCCGCCTCGCCCACCCAGACCGAGCCGTTGGAGTTCTTGACGACCCCGGTCCCGCCGATGTCGCTGATCCGGATCGTCCCGGACCCGGTGGTGACCTCGGTCCGGCCGGCCGACCGGCCGATGGTCACCTCACCCATGCCGGTGCCCACCCGCAGGGCCTCGGCCCGGTCGACCCGCACATGCCCGAACCCTGTCTTGATCTCACAGTCGCCGAGCGGCCCGTCGAAGTCGATCTGGCCCAACTCGGTGCGGGCGCGCACGTTCGAGCCGGCGGGCAGGCCGATCGACAGGGCGACCGAGCCGCCCCTGGTGAACCGGGCGCGGCCGCGGGGCTTGGCAGCCCGGACCAACAGGACGCCGTCGGCGTACTCGACCCTGACCTGCTCGGCGGCGCGGCCGTCCGACTCGCTGGCGTCGTTGGCCGGGGCGACCTCGACCACGGTGTCGGCGCGCTCGTCGGCGACGAGCCGGACGTCGCCGAGCTGGAGTTCGACGAGCACCGAGATCGGCTTGGGGGTGGCGAACGTGGGCATGGTGGTGCCTTTCTGGTTGTGGCTGCTCGCGTGCGGCTGCCTGGGCGCGCCGTCGCTGGCGCGCTACCTGGGCGCGCCGTCGCTGGCGCGCCACCTGGGCGCGCCGACGGCCAGCCGGGCCTGGGTGGAACGGGTTGGCGGGTTGGCGGGTTAGGCGGGCTGGGTCAGCGGACCCAGCCGGTGAGCTGGCCGCCGCCGCGGGGCGCGGAGCGGCCGGGCTCGCGGATGTCCCGCTCGAGCGCGGCGGCGGCGGCCCGGACCAGCCAGGCGTTGACCGAGAGGCTCGCCTGGCCGGCCGCCTGCTCGATCCGCGTCTTGAGGTGCTCGGGCAGGCGCAGGTTGATCCGTGCGATCGCCGCGTCGTCCCCCTCCGCGGCCGGCGCCGGGCTCGGCGACGCCGGCGCGGGGGCCGGCGTCGCCTCGCCGTGGCGTTCGGCCGGCTCGTCGAAGGGACGGCTGGGTGATGTCACGACGAACGAGGCGTCCCGCCCGCGGAGCCGGACGTCGACCGAGCCGGGCGCGAGCTCTCGAGTGATCTCGTCAGCCGCGGCCGACAGCGCTTCCAGCAGGGTGAGCCGGATGGTCGACTCCAGGGTCGCGGTGAGGCGGTCGGCGAGCGCCCGCGCCTCCTCGCCGCCGGCCTCGGCGGCCACCGCGAGTTCTTCGCGGACAGTGTCGACATACGGCGCCAGATCCATGATGCCATGATGGTGCCACAATGGCGCCATGTCAACACCAACGTGATGCCAGAGCGGCGCTGCAGTGATGCCATGCAATGGTTGCGCGGCTGACGGGCGGCCGGGCGCGGGACCGGAGACCGGGTGTCGCCGTTGGCTCCCTGTGGTTTCCCGAGCGTCGAGGGCCATGTGGTGCCGACATGGCGTCATCGCGATGCCACGGGGGTGCTGGGCCGTACCATGGCGTGCGGCCCGCGGGGGGCCACCGGTGCCGGTAGCCGCCGGCTGGGCCTCGCGACCGCCTGGAGGTCGCTTGACCGGCGTCGTCGAGACCACCGCGGGGAAGGTCCGCGGGCGGATCGAGGAGAACGGGACGCTCGCCTTCCTGGGGGTTCCCTACGGTGGCGCCACCTCGGGGGCGCGCCGGTTCCGCCCGCCGCCGCCGCCCGACCCCTGGGCGGGCGTGCGCGACTGCGTCACCTGGGGCCCTCGCTGCACGCAGACGATGCTGCGACTGGGCGCGCGGTACGGAGCCGACGACCCCGGCGCGGACCGGGCCGCCGCGCTACGGCGCGGCATCGCGCTCGTCACCCTGGCCGGCGGAGGCGACAAGGGGCCTGTCAGCGAGGACTGCCTGAACCTCAACGTCTTCACCCCCGGGCGTGACGACGCCCGCCGGCCGGTGCTGGTGTGGCTGCACGGCGGCGGCTTCTCCAGCGGCAGCGCGAACAACGGGGTGTACCTCGGCGACCGGCTGGCCCGCCGGGGCGACGTGGTCGTGGTGACGGTCAACCACCGACTCGGGGTGCTCGGCTACCTGCACCTCGCGGACCTGGGCGGCGAGGCCTGGGCCGGCTCCGGCAACGCGGGCATGCTCGACGTGGTCCTGGCGCTGGAGTGGGTCCGCGACAACATCGCGAACTTCGGCGGCGACCCGGGCCGGGTGACGGTCTTCGGCCAGTCCGGCGGCGGCGCGAAGGTCTCGGCGCTGCTGGCGATGCCGGCGGCCGAAGGGCTGGTGCACCGCGCCGCGGTCCAGAGCGGCCCCGGGCTGCGCGTCGCCACCGCCGAGCGGGCCGACCGGGCGGCGCACGCGCTGCTGCGCGAGCTCGGCCTCGACGTGACGAGGGCCGAGGCGCTCCGGGAGCTGCCGACCAGGGCGCTGATGACGGCGGCGGCGAAGGCGGCCGCGGCCGATGGGGCCGTGGCTGGCGGTGCTGTGGCTGGCGGGGCCACGGCCGGGGGGAGGGCCGGTTCGCTGGACTTCGTGCCCGTGCTCGACGGCGTCACGATCCCGGCGCATCCCTTCGACCCGGCGCCGGCGCCGCCGCAGCGCGCCGTGCCGGTGCTGGTCGGCTGCACCGCCGACGAGGCGACCTTCATGGCCGCGTTCCACCCGCGGTTCGGCGAGTTCACGATGGACGAGGTCCGGCCCTGGCTCGAGGAGGCCTGGGGCGAGCGCGCCGCGGCGCGGGCCGCGCTGCTGCGAGAGCTGCGCCCCTACGCGACGCCGTCGTTCCTGCGGGCCTGGAGCCAGGGGATCGGCTTTCAGACCAGCACGTTCCTGCTCGCGGACCGCAAGGCGGCCGCGGGCGCGGCGCCGGCCTACGCCTACCTGCTGGCCTGGCGCACCCCCGTGCTGGGCGAGATCCTCGGCGCGCCGCACTGCCTCGACCTGCCGCTGGTCTTCGACAACCACGACCGGGCCCGCTTCGGCGGCCAGGACCCGGACGTGCACCGGCTGGTGGACGAGATGGCCGACGCCTGGCTCGCGTTCGCCCGGAACGGCGACCCGAGCCACCCCGGCCTGCCCGCCTGGCCGGCCTACACGGCCGGCGAGCGGGCCACCATGGTCTTCGACCGCCCCACCCGCCTCGTCCACGACCCCGAGCCCGAGATCCGCGCCGAGTTCCCCCCGTCGCCCCTGTTCCTGTGAGCGCGGGGCCCTGGTCAGCTGGCCTCGGCTAGCTGGCGGCGAGGAAGCGGTCGAGGACTCGGGTGCCGAACTTCAGGGCCTCGGTGGGGACGCGTTCGTCGACGCCGTGGAACATCCCGGAGAAGTCCAGGTCGGGCGGCAGCCGCAGCGGGGAGAAGCCGAAGCAGCGGATGCCGAGCCGGGAGAACGACTTGGCGTCGGTGCCGCCGGAGAGCATGTACGGGACGGCGCGCGCGCCCGGGTCCTCGGCGCGCAGCGCGGCCGCCATCGCGTCCACCATCGGCCCCTCGAAGGGCGTCTCGACGGCCCGGTCGAGCACGACCCACGCGCGGCGGATGTCCGGGCCGATCAGGTCGTCGATCTGGCGGATGAACTCCTCCTCGTGGCCGGGCAGGAAACGCCCGTCGATCCCGGCCGTCGCCTCGCCGGGGATCACGTTCACCTTGTGGCCGGCGTTCAGCTGGGTCGGGTTGGCGGTGTTGCTGATCGTGGCGCCGATCATGCGCGAGAGCGCGCCGAGCTTGGCGACCGTCGTCTCCAGGTCGTCGGTGTCGATCTCGATGCCCAGCGCGTCGCCGACCGAGTCGAGGAACTGGTGGACCGTCGGGGTGAGCACCACGGGGAACCGGTGCCGGCCGACGCGGGTCACCGCCTCCGCCAGCGCCGTGACCGCGTTGTCCGACGCGAGCATGGAGCCGTGGCCGGCGCGGCCGCGCGCGGTCAGCTTCATCCAGGCCATGCCCTTCTCGGCCGTCTGGATGAGGTAGAGCCGCAGGTCGTCGTTGATCGTGTACGAGAACCCGCCGACCTCGCTGATCGCCTCCGTGCAGTCGGCGAACAGGTCGGCGTGGTTGTCGATCAGCCAGCGCGCGCCGAGCGGGCCGCCGGCCTCCTCGTCGGCGAGGAACGCGACGACCAGGTCGCGCGGCGGCCGGCGGCCGGCGCGGACGAGGTCACGCACGACGGCGAGCGTCATCGCGTCCATGTCCTTCATGTCGATCGCGCCCCGGCCCCACAGGCAGCCGTCGGCCTCCTCGCCCCCGAACGGGTGGTGGGTCCACTCCGCCGGGTCCGCGGCGACGACGTCGAGATGGCCGTGGATCAGCAGCGGCGGCCGGCTCGGGTCCGCGCCCTCCACCCGGGTGATCACACTCGTGCGGCCGGGGGCGGACTCCAGCAGGGTCGGCTCGAGCCCGACCTCGGCGAGCTTCTCCGCGACGTACTCGGCGGCGGCGCGCTCGAACCCGTCGCCGTTGCCCCGGTTCGTCGAGTCGATCATCAGCAGGTCCCGGCACAGTTCGACGACCTCGTCCTGCGCGCCGGTGCTCGGCAGTGCCCCCGCGGACGCAGGGGCTGCCGGCACCGATCCGGTAGGTGCCGCGGAGAAGGTCGTCGACTCGCTCGCCATGCCTGACAGTCTGCCCCGGTCGCCGAGGGTGTGCCGGATCAGCCACGCTCGTCGAACATCTTCGGTAACCTTTCGGCAACACATGAGCGGACCGGCCCGCCGGATCGGCGGCTGGACGGCATCAATGGCCGTAGGGGCATTGGTAGCCGTAGGGGCGTCATTGGCCGTACGGGCGTCGCCGGGTGTCACCGGCGCCGCGCCGGTCCCTCGCCGACGAGCGCGCCAGCGGCTCGCGCGTGGCCCTGTCGGCGCCCTCTCGTGGCTTCGGACGCACGGCTCTCGGGTACAGGCCCCTGCGCTGGCGAGGCTCCGGTGGACGAGGCGCGACGACGCCTTTGCCTGGGTCTGAGAAGGCCGGCGGCGAGGAGGGCGGCTCACGATGCTGTACCAATGTCCACGCGCCGATCTGCGCTGCGACGCCGAGTTCATGTCGACGGGCGATCTTGACGACCACTTCCGCTGGGTGCACGGATACCGGCGATCCGGGCGGTACCTGGCGGCGTTCCGGCCCGAGTTGGCGCTCGGCGGCCAGCGCGCCAGGCGGGTCGTTCCCGGGGCGGCCCGGCCCACGCGGGCGGTGCCGACCAGCGTCGACGCCGGGGTTGTCGCCAGCCCTGACCTGGGCGCCGGCGCCACCGGTTTCAGGCCGGCCTCGACGGCCGGCGCGGTGCGTGCCCGGCGCGGCGCTCAGGAGCCCGCGGGCGTCACCGGTCAGCGGCCCGCCGGCGTCGCCGGCCGCGCCCTGCGCCGCCTGTCCCGCCGCCGCGGCTAGCGCCACGGCCGGCGAGGCCGAGCCGGCTGGTCGGACGGAGCGGGCTGGTGGGAGGCGCCCCGCCGACCCGGTAGGCTACCTGACAATGTCGTAAGATTCGCAGGTGTTGCCTTCCCGTCGACCATCCTCATCGCAAGCGGTCTTCACTGGGGGGCAGGGGAACCACCCTGTTCGCTTCCCGTCGGTCAGCATCCCGGGAGGCCTCGCGGTCCGCCCGGGACAACGGCCTTCCTCCGCGGGGCGCGCCCCGCTCGACCGTACGGCCCCGGGCGCATCCGGACCAGGGGCGGGTGAACGAGACAGGCCAGGACTGACCCGCCGGGGATGCCGGCAGAGTGGCTAGTCCGATGGCGACCCCGCTCTATGAACTCAAGGCCCAGTTCTTCCGTTCCCTCGGGCACCCGGCCCGGATCCGTGTACTGGAGCTTCTCCGCGAGGGGGAGCGGTCTGTCGGCGAGCTGGTCGGCGAGGTCGGCCTGGAGGCCTCGCACCTGTCCCAGCAACTCGGCGTGCTGCGCCGCGCCGGTCTGGTGACCACTCGCAAGCAGGGCACGACGGTCTTCTACGCGCTGGCCACACCACTGATCGCCGGCCTGCTCGACCAGACCCGTCTGATCCTCACCGGCGTCCTCAACGAGCAGGCCGAGATCCTGCGTGACCTGTTGGCGGCCCAGCCCTAGCGTCCAGCCGCTGGCCGCGAGGCGACCGCGGCGGGCGTCCCGGAGGACGCCCGCGGGGGGTTTAAAAAAAAACCCAGGCGCCGC
>NZ_JADWYU010000244.1:6512-21600 GCF_016786325.1 Frankia nepalensis
GGGCCGCCCCCCCCCCCGCCCCCCCCGGGGGCGCGGGGGCCCCCGGGGGGGGGGCCCCGGCCGCCCCCCCGCCGCGCTACCCGCGCCGCTCTCCGGCGCGCTCCAGAGCCTCAGTAGGACGAGGCGCGGGCCTCGTCGTCCTCCTCGTACAGGTCGGTCCAGCCGGCGCTCGTGGCCATCCCATCGGCGCCGGACATGTCGTCGGTGGCGTCGTCCGACTCGCCACCGAGGTCCGCCCGCAGCCGATCAAGATCGATGGCCGGCGAGTGGTACTTGAGATCCCTGGCGACCCGCGTCTGCTTCGCCTTGGCCCGACCCCGCCCCATGGCCCGACTCCCTTCCGCGACGCCGGGGCCCCGCCGCCGCGCGCCGTGCTCGTCGCCCGTGCCCTGCCGTCTGTGAGACGCCCATGACACCGTCCGTTGGCCACCCACCCGACGCACCCTGTCCGGCCCGCCGTGAGGCACCCACCGGCGCCCGGTTGCCCGGGCCCCGGCTGCCCGTGGGACCATCTGTGCCGGCCGGGCGGCCCTCACCGCTCCCGCCAGCGGGACAGCGCTGGTTGGACAGGTCCAGCCGGACAGCGTCCGCCTTTCGAGGTTCGCCGACCGAGGCCGACCGCCCGCCCTCCGGCGGCGGTCGTCGTCAGTGGCCGACCGCTGAATACCTTACAACCTCGTCAGATTGTGAGTGTTGTGGTGGCCCTCGTTGCGGTGACCGCCACCCTCCGCGCCGCGGTGGTCCCCGCCGCGCCGGCCGGGTCGGTGACCGGGCCGGCGCCCAGGGCGCGACGGCCCGCGGCGTCGGCCCTGGGCATCGGCTGAGGAGCCGGCCCACGAAGATGCCACACTGAGGTCGTGACGGACGAGCACAACGTCCTCGGCGGCCCGCTGGAGCCGTGCGGGACCGACCCGATGACCGGCTTCTTCCGAGACGGCTGCTGCAGCACCGGCCCCGAGGACCTCGGCAGCCACACCGTCTGTGCCGTGGTCACCAAGGAGTTCCTCAACCACCAGCGTTCGGTGGGCAACGACCTGTCCACGCCCCGGCCCGACTGGGCCTTCCCCGGCCTGAACCCCGGCGACCGGTGGTGCGTCGTGGCCGCCCGGTGGCTGCAGGCCTACCGGGCCGGCGTCGCCGCCCCCGTCGTGCTGGCGTCCACCAACGCCCGCGCGCTGGAGATCGTCCCCCTGGAGGCCCTGCGGGAGCACGCCGTCGACGTCCCGGCGGACCCCCGCTCGCTGAGCTAGCGCCGCGACCGCCGAGGCCGGGCCCGCCGCGCATGATCACTTGTTGTGCCCTTGGCTGGCCGCGGCATGGTTCCTGGGTTCCACGGCCACCCGAGGGCTGAGATCGCGATCATGCGGGGTCGGCATTGCCGGAGGGCGCGCCAGCGACCCCTGCCCCCGCCGGGGGACAGGGGGCGAACGCCGGTCAGCCCTCGATCCAGCCGTTCTTCTCCGCGAGCCTGGTGAGGCCCCGACGGATGGCCAGGATCTGCGCGCCGGTCAGCGTCGGCTCGATCTGCAGGAGGAGCTCGGTGACGTCCCGGGAGAACTCCTTGGCCGACGGGACGTAGAAGAAGTCCTCGCCGTCGTCCCCGGCTTCCCGGGCCGCGCCCTCGGGGCCCGGGCCGCCGGCGGGCGGCGTCGTCCCGCCCGCCCCGGCGCGCACCAGCCGGGCGGCGGTCGCCTTCGGCCCCCGGTCGCCCTGCTCCACCTCGAACTCCATGGTGACGCCGGCCGTCACCATGTGCTTGTCCACCAGGAGGTCGTTGGCGTGCAGGAAAATGTCCTCGCCCCCACCCGTGGGAGCAATGAACCCGTAACCTCGCACCTGGTCGAACCTCAGGACCCTGCCTGTGCGCACACATCACCCCGAAAACACCGGAAAGCCGGAAGCACGACCGCCCCACGGTGCATGAGAGGCGCCACGCGGTCAACGGCGCGGCAGTAAGCCGGTCGGTGTCTCGCCGGGCGTCGGTCCCGGGGCGCCGGCGCCCCCCGAACAGACAGCGTTCCCGGACAGACAGCGTCTCCGACCAGCAAGAGCGCCGCCGACCTCGGGCGCGTTCTCAAGGCACGCGGTTACATGGTCTGCGGCTGAGTGTAGCGCGGACCGTCTGCCCCGGTCCGGTCGGCATCCCTTGTCCCGCTTGGAAACCCCGGGTCCGCCCCGCGTGGAACGTGGGCCGACGCCGGCCTCGCGGCGGGTCTCGGTTTACCAGGCGGGCGGAGGGTACGGGGCTGCCACACGGCGCGGACGGCGGGGCGGGCCGTGCCCGGTGGCGGGCCGGGCAAGGTGCCTCCTCACCGGAGAGGTGGGGCGAGGTGTTGACCAGGCGGGACCGCGGAACGTGACCGCCGTCGACAGGTACGAGGACGTATTCGATGCCCTCCAGACCGGGATGATCGTCACCCGGGTCGCGGACGGCCGGTTGTGCCGGGTCAACAGCGCCGCCTGCCGGATCCTCGGCCGTGACGGCGCGGATCTCCTCGGCAGCTATTGGCCCGACCTGATCGACCCGACGCAGCGCGCCGAGCTGGCCGACCGGGCGGAGCGCCTGGACACCACCAGAGACGGCGTGTGGGCGGTGGTCCGGTTCCTGCGCCCCGACGGAACCCTGGTGCACAGCCTGAGCGCTGGGACGGTCCTGGACGCCGGCACGGAGCGGTGTTTCCTCACCCAGTTGCTGGACGTCTCCAACCTCGTCGCGGCTGACTGGAACCTGCGCCTGGTGCTGGACAACGCCCCGGTGTCGATGTTCGTCGTGGATCAGGAGGGCCGGGTGCCCGTCACCGGCGGGTGCGCCTCGCGCGCCGTCGCCACGTCACTGCGCCATGCCGCCCGGTCCGGCGTCTTTGAGGTGTTCGGCGACCAGCCCGAGATCCTGAGGATGCTTCGCCGCGCGCTGGGCGGTACCCGCAGCCATGACGTCGTGACCGTAGACGACAGCTGCTACGACCTGAACCTGATTCCGGTGACGCAGGGCGCTGGCCGTCCGCTCGTTGTCGTGGGCGTGGTCTCGGACGTCACGGATCGGGAGCGCGCGGCGACCGAGCTGCGGGTTCGCACGGATCGCCAGACGGCGCTCGCGGACCTCGCACAGCGCGCACTGGAGATGGCCGACGAGGCCGAGCTGTGGAGGCTGGGCCTCCAGACGCTCACCGAGCAGCTCGACGCCGACGAGGTGACCGTCCGCGACCACGCCTCGCGGCGCGCGTCAGCGGTTCCGCCCGCCGCCAGGCCCGGCGGCGCTGAACCCGACGGCGTCGAGCCAGGTGACACCGAGCCAGGTGACACCGAGTTGGGCGGCGCGCCGCGCGCCGCCGAGGCGGCTGGCGCGCCCGGCGGGGTCGGGCTCACGGCTGGGGTGGATCGTCCGGCCCCCCAGGCCGCCGATCCATCGGGCGGCGATGGGACCGGCGAACCGGTGCGTCGCCCCGAACACGGCCGCGTGACTGCCGGGGACGACCCGGATGACGGTGCGCTGACACCGGCGGCGTGGGTGCCAGTGGGCCGCGTCGGCGACCGGCAGGCGACGATCATCGTGCGCCGCGCGGGGCGCCCCCTGACCACCGACGAGCTGGCGTTCGCCCGCTCCGTCGCGGCGCTGCTCGGGGCGGCCGCGCTGCGGATCCGGATGGAGCGGGACGCGCGCTACCAGGCCCTGCACGACCCACTGACCGGGCTGCCGAACCGGGCCGCGCTGCTGCGGCGCCTGGACCGCGGCCTGCGCCGCGCGCGGGTGGGTGGCACGCGGGTTGGCGTGCTGTTCATCGACCTTGATGGGTTCAAAGCGGTCAACGACACGCTTGGCCACCAGGCCGGCGACGAGCTCCTGCGTACTGTCGCCGACCGGCTGCGGCGGGAGGTGCGCCCTCGTGACGTGGTCGGGCGGCTGGCCGGGGACGAGTTCGCCGTGCTGTGCGACGACGTGGCCGGTGTCGAGGACCTCAAGGCGATCGGGGAGCGGGTGCGCCACGGCCTGACGGCGCCGATCGAACTGCGCCGGCCGGTCAGCGTCGGCGGCAGCATCGGCCTGGCCGTCTCCGGGCCGGGCCTCGACGAAGCCGAGGGTCTGCTCGATGCCGCCGACATGGCGATGTACGCCGCGAAGAGGCGCGGGCCCGGGATCAGCGTCCTGTTCGATGAAGGGCTGCGCGCCGCGGCCGCCACCCGGCTGAACGACACCACGGCGCTTCGGCAGGCGCTCGCGCAGGACGAGCTGATCGTGCGCTTCGCGCCGGTCGCCGACCGCGCCGGCGTGATCGTCGGCGCCGACGCTCTCCTGTGCTGGCGCCATCCCGACCGCGGCCTGCTCGGCCCGTACGAGCTCGATCATGTCGCCGTCGAGGCCGGGCTCACGGCCGACCTCGACCACTGGCTGGTCGGGCGCGCGGGCCGCGCGGCGGCCGAGTGGTCCGCCACCGGGGACGCGCCCGCTGGGTGGTCATGGCGCGGACCCGCGCCCGGCGGCCCGGCCGCGGGCCCGCCGTGGCCGAGGCAGCGGCGCCTGTACCTGCGGATCTCCGAGCGGGGAGCGGAGGATCCGGAGGTGCGTCAGGCCGTGGTCGCGCAGGCCGCGCGGATCGCCCAACGCGCCGACGGCCCGGGGATGGCGCTGCACGTGCTCCTGCCGGACACGCTGCTCGGCGACTGCTGGCGCCGGGCCGACAGGGTGATCACCGAGCTGTCCGACGCCGGTGTGCGCGTCGGTGTCGACTTTGCCGAGGTCAGGCCCATCCGGTCGGCGGCGGGCCAGGACGTGCCGAAGCGTCTCGGCACCATCCGCGTCGGCCCCCAGCAGGTCGGTGGCGTGGACCACGACCCGACGAGCAGGGCGGTCTTCGCGGGCATAGTCCGGTTCGCGCACCTGCTGGAACTGGAGGTCGCCGCGCGGGAGGTGCATCGGCCGGCCGAACTCGTCGCGGTGCGCGCGCTCGGCTGTGACCTCGCCCAGGGCGGCGCGATCGGCGAACCACGCGCGAACCTGCCCTGGTGACGGCGCGGCCCGCCCGGCACGCTCTCGCCTGGCACATTCTCCCCATTGCGCTCGACGGTGCCGGCCGGCGGCGCGCCCGGTGCGCCGCATGCGAGAGTCGACCTGGAAGCGGTGACAGGAACGGGGGCGAGGGCGGGGGTGGCGACGCGGCGCCCGGGACCGATCGGCTGGCTGTTCATCGCGGCGATCGCGCTGATCCTCGTGGGAGTCGCGCGGACCGCGGACCTGGGCGGCGGCGACGGGGACCGGCGGGTCGCGCTGTGGGGGGACTCGCTGGCGTGGGAGGCCCAGAACGCCTTTCGGTCCACCGTGCAGGCCGCGGGCGGTGAGACGATGGTCCACACCTACGGCGGCACGGCGCCCTGCGACTGGCTCGCCGACATCCGCAAGCAGTCCCGCCGGTGGCGCCCCGACGTGGCGGTGCTGGCGTTCTCCGGCAACACCGGCTCGCCGTGCATGGAGGGTCGAGAACTCGCCGACGCCTACCGCGAGGACATCACCGCCGCGGTCGCGCGGCTCACCCGCGCCGGGGCGCACGTGCTGCTCGTCGAGGCCCCGCCGCGCACCGACCAGCCGGTCGACGCCGAGGGGCGCACCGAGCTCGACCGGGTCTGGCACGAGATCGCCGCCGACCTGCCGGACACGGCCGTCATCCCGGCGGGCCGGGCCGTCACCACCGCCGACGGGCGGTGGACGGCGACGCTGCCCTGCGCCGCCGCCGAGCCCTGCGGGCCCGGCGGCGCCGTCACGGTGCGCAGCCCGGACGGAGTGCACCTCTGCCCCGTCCAGGTCGCGCCGATGACCCAGTGCCCGGTGTCGTCACCTGGCGCGAACCGCTACGGCCGGGCGATGGCGGACGCCGCGGTCACCGCGCTCGGCCCCGCGCCGTCCACCGGGCCGCCGGCGTCGGCCGGCGGGTCCTGACCCGGCGACTGGGCGGTCCAGCCACCCGCCGGCCGGCCCCGCGGATGGCGGGTCATGCGGCGCCCGATCCGGGCAGGGCGGGCCCGGCCGGCGGGCGCGGATGGATGGCACGGACGGACGGGCACGCATGGGCGGCATGGTGGGTGAACCTGTGCCGTCAGCACCATGTCGGGCCGCGAGCGCTCGCGCAGGATGTCGGTATGCCAGGTGAGGCCAGGCGCGTGTCCGCGCGGGTGCCTGTCCGCCCTCCGTGCCTGGTCGCCCAGCCGCGTCGTGATCACCGAAGGAGAACCATGGCCACCGTACGTGCGCTCGCGATCCCCGCCCGGGGCGCGGCCGTCGAGTCGTCAACGGTCGAGCGGCGCGCGCCGCGCCCCGACGATGTCGTGGTCGACATCAGGTTCGCCGGCATCTGTCACAGCGACATCCACCAGGCCAACGAGGACTGGGGGCCGGTGAACTTCCCGCTGGTGCCCGGCCACGAGATCACCGGCGTCGTCGCGGCGGTCGGCGAGGCGGTGACGAGGTTCGCCGTCGGCGACCGGGTGGGCGTGGGCTGTTTCGTCAACTCCTGCGGGGCCTGCGAGCCCTGCCTGGCCGGCCAGGAGCAGTACTGCGTCGCCCACCCGGTGGCGACGTACAACGGCACGGACCACGACGGCGCGCCCACCTACGGCGGTTACAGCCAGCAGATCGTGGTGCGGGAGTCGTTCGTGCTGCGGATCCCGGACGCGCTGCCGCTGGACGCCGCCGCGCCGCTGCTGTGCGCCGGGATCACCACCTACTCGCCGCTGCGGCACTGGAAGGTCGGGCCGGGCAGCAAGGTCGCGGTCGTCGGCCTCGGCGGGCTCGGCCACATGGGCGTCCAGCTCGCGCACGCGCTGGGTGCCGAGGTGACGGTGCTCAGCCAGAGCCTGGCCAAGGAGAAGGACGGCCTGCGCCTCGGCGCCGACCGGTACCGGGCGACCAGCGACCCGGCGACGTTCGCCGAGCTGCGGGGCAGCCTCGACTTCATCCTGAACACCGTGTCGGCCAGCCTTGACCTGGACGCGTACCTGTCGCTGCTGCGCCTTGACGGGACGATGTGCAACGTTGGCGGCCCGGGCGACCCGCAGCACCACTTCGCGTACTCGCTGATCCAGACACGGCGCAACCTCGCCGGCTCGAACGTGGGCGGCATCCGCGAGACCCAGGAGATGCTCGACTTCTGCGCCGAACACGCCATCGTCGCCGAGATCGAGCTGATCGCAGCCGGCGATGTCAACACGGCCTACGAACGGGTCCTCGCGAGCGATGTCCGCTACCGCTTCGTCATCGACATCGCCACGCTCGTTTAGACGGTCGCCTCAAGATCGCTAGCGCGACCATGGGCGTTGCGC
Organism: Frankia nepalensis; assembly: GCF_016786325.1. Classification (GTDB taxonomy): domain Bacteria; phylum Actinomycetota; class Actinomycetes; order Frankiales; family Frankiaceae; genus Pseudofrankia; species Pseudofrankia nepalensis. Next base: position 13,821 of record NZ_JADWYU010000244.1, read on the forward strand.
CGGCCGCGTTCCGCGGCGTTGCGCCGGTCCCGCGGTGTTCGGTCTGGGCGAACAGGCGCGGCGGGCGGGGGAGGAACAACGGCACGCTCCAGTGAATTGAGTCGGTCAGAGTCAAGTTCCTTGGGCTTACTGACGACTGGTCTTCGGACCGTGAGGGATGTGTTTCGTGACCCAGACTCGTGTGCTGCCCGTGCTGCCGCTCGACGACGCGGTCGTGCTGCCCGGCATGGTCGTCCCGCTGGAGCTTTCCGACGTCGAGACCCGCGCCGCGGTGGACGCGGCCAGAGCGGCGGCCCAGTCGCGGTCGCCGGACGGGGCCGGCACCGCGCGCTCGGCCGACGCCCGCTTGGCCCAGGTCCTGCTGACCCCGCGCCTCGACGGCAGGTACGCGCCGGTCGCCGCGCTCGGCGTCATCGAGCAGATCGGCCGGCTGCCGGGCGGCGAGCCCGCCGTGGTGGTCCGCGCGGTGGCCCGGGCCCGGATCGGCACCGGCAGCACCGGCCCCGGCGCCGCGCTGTGGGTCGAGGCGACCGTGCTCGACAGTGTCGTGCCCGCCTCCGGGAAGGTCGCCGACCTCGCCCGGGAGTACAAGGCGCTCGTCACCACCCTGCTGCAGCAGCGCGGCGCCTGGCAGGTCGTCGACTCGGTGACCTCGATCGAGGACCCGTCGGCGCTGGCCGACACCGCGGGCTACGCCCCGTACCTGACCGCCGCGCAGAAGCTGGAGCTGCTGGAGACCGCGGACGTCGCCGACCGGCTGGAGAAGGCCCTCGGCTGGGTCAAGGAGCACCTGGCCGAGCTCGACGTCGCCGAGACGATCCGCAAGGACGTCCAGGAGGGCATGGACCGCCAGCAGCGCGAGTTCCTGCTGCGCCGCCAGCTCGAGGCCGTCCGCAAGGAGCTGCGGGAGCTCGACGGCAGGGGCGACGGCGACGTCGAGGAGTCGGACGACTACCGGGCACGTGTCGAGGCGGCCGACCTGCCGGAGAAGGTCCGCGCCGCGGCCCTCAAGGAGGTCGACAAGCTGGAGCGGACCTCCGACGCGTCGCCCGAGGGCGGCTGGATCCGGACCTGGCTGGACACGATCCTCGACGTCCCGTGGAACGAGCGGACCGAGGACTCCTACGACATCGCCGGCGCGCGCGCCGTGCTGGACGCCGACCACGCCGGCCTCGACGACGTCAAGGACCGGATCATCGAGTACCTGGCCGTGCGCCGGCGGCGCGCGGACGCCGGCCTCGGGGTCGTCGGCGGGCGCCGAAGCGGCGCGGTGCTGGCCCTGGCCGGCCCGCCCGGCGTCGGCAAGACCTCGCTCGGCGAGTCCGTCGCGCGGGCGATGGGACGCAGGTTCGTCCGTGTCGCGCTCGGTGGCGTGCGCGACGAGGCGGAGATCCGCGGTCACCGGCGTACCTACGTCGGCGCCCTGCCCGGCCGGATCGTCCGGGCGGTCCGCGAGGCCGGGACGATGAACCCGGTCGTGCTGCTCGACGAGGTCGACAAGCTCGGCGCCGACTACCGGGGCGACCCGACGGCGGCCCTGCTGGAGGTGCTGGACCCGGCGCAGAACCACACGTTCCGGGACCACTACCTCGAGGTCGAGCTGGACCTGTCGGACGTGCTGTTCCTGGCCACCGCCAACGTCGTCGAGGCCATCCCCGCGCCGCTGCTGGACCGGATGGAGCTGGTCCGGCTCGACGGCTACACCGAGGACGAGAAGGTCGTCATCGCCCGTGACCACCTGCTGCCCCGCCAGCGCGAGCGGGCCGGCTTCGCCCAGGACGACGTGACGCTCGACGACGAGGCGTTGCGCCTGCTCGCGGGGGAGTACACCCGCGAGGCGGGCGTGCGTGACCTGGAGCGGTCGATCGCCCGCGTGCTGCGCAAGGTCGCGGCGCGGGTCGCGCTCGACGCCCCCTCGTCCGGCGAGCCGGCCGACGGGGCGTCCGGCTCCGCCGACCCGGCCGAAACGGACCTGGCTGGCACCGACCTGGCTGGCACGGGCCCGGCCGACGACGGCGCTCCCGCGACCGGCGGCGTGCCCGCCCGGGAAGCGGTGACCATGCCGGCTCGGGTCGGCGCGGGCGACCTGGTCCGCTACCTCGGCCGGCCGCGGCACACCCCGGAGCTGGCGGAGCGCACCGCGCTGCCGGGCGTGGCCACCGGCCTCGCCGTCACCGGCGCCGGCGGGGACGTGCTGTTCATCGAGGCGTCGCTGGCCGACAAGGAGACCGGCGCGACCGGCCTGACCCTGACCGGCCAGCTCGGCGACGTCATGAAGGAGTCGGCGCAGATCGCGCTGTCCTACCTGCGCTCGCGCGGGGCCGAGCTGGAGCTGCCCGTCGGCGACCTGGCCGCGCGCGGGGTGCACGTGCACGTCCCCGCGGGCGCGGTGCCCAAGGACGGGCCGAGCGCCGGGATCACGATGACCACCGCGCTGGCCTCGCTGCTGTCCGGGCGCCCGGTGCGGTCGGACGTGGCGATGACCGGCGAGGTGTCGCTGACCGGCCGCGTGCTGCCGATCGGCGGCGTGAAGCAGAAACTGCTGGCGGCCCACCGGGCCGGGATCACGACCGTGCTGCTCCCGAGCCGCAACGGCCCCGACCTCGACGACGTGCCGGCGGCGGTGCGCGGCGCGCTCACCGTCCACCTGGTCTCCGACGTGCGGGAGGTGCTCGACCTGGCCCTCGAACCGGCCGCGTTCGACCCGGGCCGGCAGCCGATGGTCGCGGCGTAGCCGGCGGCGCCGCCGTGACCGGCGGCCGGTCGGCGGGCGAACGGTCCGCCGGCCGGCCGCCGGCGTGGTTACGTCGCCGCGTCGCGGCGCGGTCGGCGTCGTTGCGCCGCCCCCGCCGTCGTTCGATCGCGTTGTGCTACTGGACTACCGTAGTCATGTCTTCTGGTAGACGAAACATCACGGTGAAATGATGCTTCGCACGATGGGTTGGCTGCATGGGACGGTGGGCCAGTGCTTGCTGACGCCGAGCTGATCGCCTTTGTGCCCACGGTCGATCTTGACCGGGCACTGAGCTTCTACCAGGGCGTCCTCGGGCTTCAACTGCTCGAGGAGACGCCGGCGGCGGCCGTGTTCCAGGTCGACGGCACGATGCTGCGGATCAGCGCCGTGCCCGAGATCATTCCCCAGCCGTTCACCACTCTTGGCTGGCGGGTGGACGACATCACGGTCGCCGTCCGGTGGCTCACCGACCGGGGCGTGCGGGTCAACCACTACGACGGCCTGGACCAGGACGACCTGGGTATCTGGACGACGCCTGGCCGTGACCGGATCGCCTGGTTCACCGATCCGGACGGCAACACTCTCTCGGTCACGGAGTTCGCGCCGCTCGCGCGCTGAACCCGAGCCGCCGCCGGCCAGGCCGCCCGAGACCCTGGCGTAGGGGTGGGCGGTGCGGGGACGATGCCATGGAGTGGCGGCGGCGACGGACGGCCTGACAGCGTCCGCGCCCGCCCGGCCGGCCCCAGGGGTTCAGCGAGGCACGCGGGCGAACGTCGTGCGCGGCGGCGGCGCGCTGGGACCGGTCGGCGCGATCGGGGGCGGCTCGGCGACCGGGCGCACGAACTGGGCCGGCACCCCCGCCCAGATCTGGCAGTCCCCGACCGCGGTGATGACCGCGGCGCCCATCCCGATCAGCGACCACGCGCCGACCGTCAGGCCTTCCCGCACCGTGCAGTTCTGGCCTAGATAGGCGCCGGTACGGACCCGCACGGCGCCGGCCAGCGACGCCGACGCGCAGACGCTCACGTAGTCCTCGACGACGACGTCATGGGTGAGCACGGCGTTCGGCATCACCGCGACGTGCTGGCCAACGGTCACGTCGGCGGTCAGCACGACCCCCGCGAGCAGAATCGAGCCCGGCCCGACCGAGCAGGACGGCGGCACGACCGCGCGCGGGTGGACGACGCTGGTGTAGCGGTCCGCGCTCACGCCCACCTCGTCGAGCCGTTGGCGCAGGACCGCCCGGGAACGGCCCCGGCCGGGGCCGAGCAGCAGGCGGGCCCTGGGGTAGTGCGCGACGCGTTCCAGCCCACCGAGCACCTGGGCGCCGCCGATCGGCGCCCCCCACAGCGCGGGGTTGTCGTCGAGGAAGCCGACCACGTGGTGATCGCCTGAGGCGCGGGCGGCCTCCGCCGCCTCGCGCGCCAGCCCACCTGCACCGACGATCAGCAACGGGACGGGGCCAGCGGCGGTCATGGTGTCCTTTATACGGTCTGGGCTGGCCCAACCTGGTCGACAGCCATGCGAGTGGGACCGTCGCACACGAGGACGAGTGTTCGAAAGATGGCACGGCGGCCCTGCCCGCCGCTCCGGCGCGCGGACGCCGCTGGCGCGGGGGCGACGAGAAAGCCGCGGCCGGGCAGGCGGATGGCGCCGGCGGTCGACCGGGCAGGCCGACTGGCTGGCGTGCCCGCCGGTGACCGGCGTGCCCGCGGTCACCGGCGTGGCCGACCGGCACGGTTCACCGCGCCTCGGTCAGGCCCGCCCGGACCTGACTACCGCGCCGCGGGCCGGCGAGGCCGGCCCGGGCGGGTGGTCTGCGTCCCGGACGGAGCGTCCCTGTCTCAGGTGGAGAACAGGGCGTTGAAGACGCTGCGATGCCGGCCGTGGCCGTGGCCGTGCCCCCAGGCGGGCTGGGCATAGTGGTGCTGCACGTGCTGGACGGGCTGCACGTGCTGGACGGGCGGCATCGGCGGCGCGGGGGGCGCGACGGCCTGCCCGCCCCACTGGCCCTCCAGCCGGGCGAGCGCCTCGAGCTCGCCGTAGTCGAGAAAGATGCCGCGGCAGCCGTCGCACTGCTCGATCTGGACACCGCTGCGGTTGTAGGTCCGCATTGCCGCATGGCATTTCGGACACTTCATCGTGTAGCTCACCTTGCTCCCGCCCAATCCTCGGTGGCACTGGTCTGCTGGCTTCGTAGCGTACTGACCTGGTCTCTGGCCAGACCCCTGTCGGCTAACGGTCAGTGGCGCGCGTCGCGACCATCTGGCGGCAGCAGGCGACGAAGGCGTCCCCGACCCGTTCCTGGTCGCCCTTGCTGTCCTCGCCGTCTTCGTCGGCCTGCTGGTCGGGGCGGTCCGGGGCGTCGCCGGCGGCGGGCGCCGGCCAGGACGTGGTGAGCGCTCGCGCCGCGAACTCGACGACGAACGTGCGCGCCGGCAGGTCGACGGCCGGCCACGGGTCGCCCTCCCCGGGCAGCGCCGGCCCGCCGGCGGCCCGGTAGGCGTCGACGAACCGCGCCCAGACCTCCGGCGGCAGCAGCCCGGCCGCGAACCACGCGGCCGGGCGAGCCAGGTCCCAGGCCGGGTCGCCGACGCCGAGGTCGTCGATGTCGATGAGGCGCCAGCCGCCGACGGCCGTCTGGACCAGCTGGCCCAGGTGCCAGTCCCCGTGGATGAGGGTCCTCGGCCGTCCTGGCCACGCGGTGCTGGTCGCCTTGCGGCCGGGCAGCGCCCGGTAGGCGGCGAGCACAGCGTCCCGCGCGGTGCCCGCGGTGGCCGTCGTCGCCAGGGCGCCGTCGGAACCAGCTGGGCCGGCGGGCAGCGGCACGGCCGGCGCGGTCGAGGCGGGGCCGGTGTTCGTCGTGGGGGCGGCATTCCTCGTGGAGGCGGTGTCCGGACCGGGGGTGGCCAGGGTGAGCGCCGCGATCGCCGGGCCGAGCCGGCGGCGCGGGTGGGCGGCGATCGTGGTCATCGCGGCCGGGTAAGGGGCGGTGTGCAGCCGGGCGAGGACCTCGGCGGCCTCCTCCCACGGCGCCGTCTCGGTGTCGGCCGGTCCGAGCGCGCCGCCGAGAGGCCAGGCGCTGACCCACCGGTCGGCGACCCTCGTCGCGTAGCCGGCGAGCTCCGCGCCCGGGATCGGCAGCGGTGCCAGCAGCGCGGACGCGAGCAGCGGGTCGGCCGCGGCGCGCAGCCGCTCGGCGAGCGCGGCGGGGTCGGTGCCCGGCGGGTGTGCCTTGAGCACCAGGCCGCCGCGGCGCACGACGAGCCGGTCGTGGCGCTGGGAAAGCACCTCGATCGCGCCGCCCGTCGCGGGACGTGTCTCGCCCCCCGGGCGGGGCGTCTCGCCTGGCGCGGCCAGCCGCGCGGCGAGCGCGGCCAGGCCGTGGGTCAGCGCCGGCTCCGGGTCGGGCGCGGGGACCCGAGAGCCGGTCTCGGGGGAGGCGCTCGCGCGCGGCCCGGCCGTGACGGGGTGCGCTGGGGTGGCGTCCACCGGCCGATTCAACCAACCGCCGTCGGGCCCGGTCCGAGGTGCCCGGCCGCCGCCGTTCGGCGTGCCCGTGGCCCGCGCCGTCAGCGGCCTGCGCGGTCCGTGGCCTGCGCGGTCCGTGGCCTGTGGGCCGGCGGCCTGCGCGGGCCGGCGGGTTTGGCTGCCTGGGCGGCCTCGGCGGTCGGCTGCCTGGGCGAGCTTGACGGGATTGGCGCTCGCTCAGGCACCGATGCCCGCCCAGGCCACCGAATCCAGCGAGGAGCTTGTCAGAAGTAATGACGCGATATATCTTTAGCTTGTCACTGAGACGCTGGCCCGCCCGGACGGGCAGGACCGGCGCCGTGGCTCCCGCGGGCGGCGTCCCGCGGCGGCGGGCGGGCCGCGTGGCTGTCCAGCCACCCGATCGCGCCGTTCCCCGTGCATCTGTCAGCAGCGCGTACGCGCAGAAGTCCGCAAGGAGCAATCACCATGAGATTCCAACATCATCACCACCGGCGTCAGCCGCCCGAGGGCTTCGGCCTGCGGCTGCACCACCCGGGTTTCCCGCCCGGTCCCGGAATGCCGGGGCCCGGCCCGGTTCCCCTCGTGCCGCCGTTTCCCCCGGTCCCGCCGTTCGGCCCCTGGGGCCGGCGCGGTCCCGGTCACCGGGGCGGCGGACGGGGCAGGGCCGGCCGCGGCGACGTTCGCGCCGCGGTTCTCCTGCTCCTCGTCGACGGGCCGAAGCACGGCTACCAGCTGATGCAGGCGATCGCCGAGCGCACCGGCGGCGCCTGGCAGCCCAGCCCCGGCGCGGTCTACCCGACGATCAGCCAGCTGGAGGACGAGGGCCTGGTCACCGTCACCGCCGAAGGCGGCCGGCGGCTGGTCACCCTCACCGAGGCCGGCCAGGCGCACGTCGCCGAGAGCCGTGCCTCGCTCGGTGACCCGTTCGCCGGGTTCGCCGCGCGCGCCGGCGGCACGGCCGACCTGCTCGGCCCGGCGCAGGAGCTGAACGCCGCCGTCTGGCAGGTCGCCAGGACCGGTACCCCGGACCAGGCGTCGGCGGCCCACAAGATCCTCACCGATGCCCGCCGCGCCCTGTACCTCATCCTGGCCGGCGACTCGACGGCCGACGCGCCGAAGGGCGACGCGTCGCCCGCCGACGGGGCGCCGAAGGACGACGCCCCGCCCGCCGCCGAGTAGCCGCCACCATCGCCGGCTGTGGGGATCGGATCTGGTTGGCGAGCCCCCAGCATGCTGCCGCGGGCAATGTCTGCCCTGTCGACGGACGGGTAGAGTGGCGCCCCCGCCACTCCTCTCCCGCCTCGTGGCAGACACCTGAGGGATCCCGGACATCCCGTCAGACATCAGGGTCACGGAACGGTGCCGGTCCCGGCTCTGGTCTCGGACATGATTCCCCGTGACGTCGGACAAGACGAGCACACGGCCGCGCGCGGGCACGGGGCGAACGTTGCTGGGCACGGCACTGGCCGTCTAGATGCAATGCCGTTGCGTTATGGGTCTGGCGGCGGGTGGATGACCGCCGCCTCCTGCGGTGCTCTGGTGGGTTGAGGCCAG
>NZ_JADWYU010000017.1 GCF_016786325.1 Frankia nepalensis
GCCGCCCGGGCCCGGCGGCCGCCGGCGCCGCGTGCTGGCGCCGGCGGTGGCCGTTTCGGGACCCTAAGACGCGTACAACCGACCTCGACATCGAAATTCAAATGTCACGGCCGTCACGGGCGTGCGTTCGGCCGGGAGGGTGCCGGGCCGCGCGAACCGGACAACGGGCTAGTGTCTGCCCGAATCCGTCCCTGGAGGTCGAAGTGCACCTTTTACGCCGTTCGGAGCCGACGCGACGCGCCGCACGCGGCGTGGCGTTGGTCGCCGCGGTCGTCACCACCGTGGCCCTGACCGCGGGCTGCGGCACCGCCGGTGACTCCAATGAGGCATCCGGCCCCCCGGCCTGCGACGCACCCGGCTTCAGCGCGAACGAGATCAAGATTGGCTTCGTCTACCCGGACAGCGGCCACCTGGCATCGGCGCTGGGCGCCGCGCTCCCCGGCTTCGTCGCCCGGATCGAGAAGCAGAACGCCGCCGGCGGGATCCACGGCCGCAGGCTCGTCTACGAGTGGAACGACGACGCGGCCAACGCCGGCGAGAACCTGCAGGCGGTCCGGGCCCTGGTCGAGGAGAAGGACGTCTTCGGGATCGTCCAGTCCACGATCGCCACGTCCGGCGGGGCCGGCTGGCTGCGCGACCGGGGAATCCCGGTGGTGGGGCTGCCGGCCGAGCCCCTCTGGGCCGATCGCGCCTACCCGAACATGTTCACGCACGCCTTCCTCTACTCCGCCGGTCCCGGCGTCGACACGTTCGGCGCCTTCGTCAAGGCCCGGGGTGGCACCAGGGCCGCGGTCATCGGAAGCGACGTCGACGCAGTCTCCGACCAGATCGGCCAGAAGATCACCGACGGGTTCCGGGCGGTCGGCATCGAGGTCGTCCCGACACGGTTCGTCTACAACCCGCAGCACACCGACGCCGTCCAGCTCGGCAAGCAGCTGAAGGCCGCGGGCGTGGACACCGTGCTCGGGTCGACGTCGGCGGTGAACATCGGCGAGATCATGCGGGGGCTGCGGGCCGCGAACGCGCCGGTCAAGGTCTTCCTCGCGCCCACCGGCTACGACCACCAGGTCCTCGCCGACAAGGGCGCGGTCATGGCGGGGCTCTACACGTACCTCAACTACAAGCCGTTCGAGAGCAAGACCCCCGCCCACGACGAGTACCTCGCCGCGGTGGCGCGATACACGCCCGAGCTGCAGCCACCGGACCAGGAGCTGGCGCTCGTCACCTACATCCTCACCGACATCTTCCTGACCGGGCTGGAGAAGGCGGGGAGCTGCCCGACCCGCGCCGGCTTCATCAGCACGCTGCGCGGGCTGCGGGGCTACACCGCGGGCGGCCTGATGCCCGGCGAGATCGATTTCCAGGACGACTGGGGCCAGCTCAACACCTGCTACACGTTCATGCGGGTCAACGAGGCGGGCACCGGCTACGAGGTGGTGAAGGACCCGGCGGGCGCGGACCAGTGGTGCGGCAACCGGCTGTCGCCGTGAGCCTTCCCGCGCGCGGGCGCTGAGCCCGCGGGCCACGCGCGAAGAACGCCGCGGGCCCACGCGCGGAGAACACGGAGCGGCGGTGACCGACGGCCGGCCCGGCGGGGGGGCCCCCCCGGCGGGGCCCGGGGGCGGGGGGCCCCGCCCCCCCCGCCCCCCCCCCCCCCCCCCCCCCCCGGCGGCGCCGCTTCCTGGCGCCGACGGCGGCTTCTTCGATGCCGCCGGCCAGGGCCGCGTTCGCCGCCTCGGCGGCCAGCCGCGGCAGCGCCTCCTGGTCGTCCGCCGGCGAGGTCCGGTTGCGGCGCCGGTGCCCGCAGCGCTCGCAGACGTGCGTGAGCATCGTGTCGTGCGCGCGGACCTCCACCGCGACCGGGCGCATCAGCCCGCCGCAGGTCGCCGCCCGGTCGCCGGGCGCCACGTCGACGTGCCGGGACCACAGGCAGCGCGGGCAGTGGTTGGTGTACCCGTCGCCGCGGACCGCCGCCCCGCACACCAGGCAGTCGAAGTCCTCGGTGGTGCGGGTGAACCGGCGCGTCACCGCTCCACGGTAGCCGCCCCCCCCCGCGACGCCGGTTACGACCATAACGCCCGAAAAGATATGAATCCGCGACGGGCACGCCCGGCGTGAAGTGGTTTTCGATGGATTTCACATAGAACACTCGGTGTAAATTGCGCATCCATTGGACCGATACGGGAAACGGACTATTGTTGCCCAAATCGACCTGGAGGTGAGATGTCGCGCATATGCCGATCACGGGAGACGCGCCATGGTGTCCGATTACGTCGGGTTCGCCTCGCCGCGGCCGTCGTCCTGACCCTGGCGGCGGGCTGCGGCTCGGCCGGCGGCGGCGGCTCCGCCACGGACAGGGCGGACACCTGCGACACACCAGGATTCGGCGCGGACGAGATCAAGATCGGCTACGTCTACCCCGACAGCGGCCCGCTCGACCAGGCCTTCGCCGCCACCCTGCCCGGATTCATCGCCCGCGTCGAGCAGCAGAACGCCTCCGGTGGCATCCACGGCCGCAAGATCGTCTACGAGTGGCGTGACGACGGTGGCGTCCCGGAGCAGAACGACGACACGGTGCGCGACCTGGTCGAGAACGAGCAGGTGTTCGGCCTCGTGGAATCGACGACCGTCGCCTCCGGCGGCGCAGACTACCTGCGCGACCTGAAGATCCCGGTCGTCGGGCTGCCGGCGGAGCCGATCTGGTCGGACCACGCGTACCCGAACCTGTTCGCGCACACGTTCATCTACACCAGCGGCGACTCGATCGACACCTTCGGCACCTTCGTCAAGGCCCGGGGCGGCACGAAGGCCGCCGTCATCGACAGCGACATCGAGCAGCAGGCGAACTCCCTCAACGACGAGCTCCGGCAGAGCCTCGAGGCCGTCGACGTCGAGGTCCTTCCGGAGAAGTTCATCTTCAACCCGGCGTACTCCGACCCGGTCCTGCTCGGCCGGCAGCTCAAGGCCGCGGGCGTCGACACGGTGACCGGAGCGCTGTCCGCCCGGGACATGACCCGGATCCTGCAGGGCCTCCGGGCGGTGGACGCCCCGGTGAAGATCGTCCTCGCGGCCAGCGGATACGACCGCTCGCTGCTCGAGAAACAGGGAACGGCGATGGCCGGGCTGTACACCTGGCTCAACTACCTCCCGTTCGAGGCGAAGACACCGGCCCACGCGCGCTACACGGAGGCGGTGAGCCGCTACGTCCCCGAGATGCAGCCGCCGGACCAGGAGATGGCGTTCCTCACCTACATCGTCACCGACCTCTTCCTGACGGGTCTGGAGCGGGGCGGCGAATGCCCGACCCGCGCCGAGTACATCGACACGCTGCGCCGGGTGACGGACTACGACGCGGGCGGGCTGCTGCCCGGCACGGTGGATCTGGCCGACTGGGGCAAGCTCCAGAACTGCTACATCTTCGTCCAGGTCAACGAGCAGGGCACCGGCTACGACGTCACGCCGAACCCGGAGGGCAAGGACCAGTGGTGCGGCAACCACCTGCCCTGAGACCTCCCGAGCCTCCTCGTCGAGCGCCAGGCTCCGCCGCGGACGCCCTGAGGCGCCCGCCGACGGACCGGGGCGACGCGGACCGGGGCGACGCGGACCGGGGCGACGCGGACCGGGGCGACGCGGACCGAGGCGACGCGGACCGAGGCGACGCGGACCGAGGCGACGCGGACCGAGGCGACGCGGACCGAGGTGACGCGGACCGAGGTGACGCGGACCGAGGCGCGGCCGTTCGCGCGTCGGCATTCGGGTGGGGGCGGCCTGGGTTGTCGGACCCACAGGGTGGAATAGTGGCTGCGCAAGCACATTGACGTGGTTCGCGGAGATCGGCCGGTCCATCGCCCGCCGGCACCGGTACCGCGAGGCGGGCCGAGGGGGGTTGCCGTGGATGACGCGCCGCCGGGCGAGGCGACAGCGTTCGCCGAGACCTCCGCGTTCGCCGAGACCTCCGCGCTGCCCGGGACCCGGGGCTCCGCCCAGGCCGAAGCGGCGCGGGGCTCCCATCGGGCCGGCGACGGGGCCCACGCCGGATCGGCGACCAGGTCCCCGGCGGATCCGGGGTCCCTGCCCGATCGGCCGAGCCGATCGGGCGGGTCCGAGAGCCCCGCTGGGAAGCCGGCGATCCAGGAGGCTGACGATCCGGCGCGTCTGCCGGCGGGCCTGTCGACGACCCGGCCAGGGCTCTCGGAACGCGAGGCCCGCGTGCTGCGGTTCGAGCAGCGGACCTGGCGGTACCCGGCGGCCAAGGACGAGGCCATCCGCGCCGAGTTCGGCCTCTCTCCCGCCCGCTATTACCAGCTCCTGAACGCGCTGATCGAGTCCCCGGCCGCGCTCGCCGCCCAGCCCGTGCTGGTCGGCCGGCTGTCGCGCCTGCGGGCCGCCCGCCGCCAGGGCTGGTCGCCCACGACCAGCCCCGCGAGCGGTGTCGGCGGGGCCCGGCCAGCGCGCACTTCCGCGGACGGCGACGGCATCCCCGAGGACGGCTCGGGCGGGCGGCCATGAGCGACACCGAGACACCCACCCGCTCCGCCGCGGGCGCGGGCCGCCGCCGCGCGCCGGCGTCACCCGGCCGGATGCGCGCGTTCTGGGCCGGCCTGGCCGCCGTGTGCGCCGTCGGCGCCGGCATCCTGCTGATCAATCTGCTCAACGGTTCCGGGTCCGCCGACGAGCCCCAGGCCGGCGGCGCGGCGAGCACGTCCCAGTCGTCCGCGTCCGTCACCACCCCGCCGGCGGCGACCACCCCGCCCGCCGCCACGAGCCCGGCGGCCCAGCCCAGCACCGCCGCGCCGCCGCCGGCCGCGCCCGCGACCCAGCCGAGCGCCCCCGCCAGCGGCCAGGGACCGCGCGCCCCTGTCGTGATCCTCAACAACTCCAGATGCACCCGCCTGGCCGAGGACACCGCCGCGCCCAAGGTCCGCGACGCGGGCTTCGAGGTGACCCGCACGGGCAACTACCTGCGGGAGGGCTTCTACCAGGAGCTCACCACGGTCTTCTACGAGACCGACGACCTGAAGGCCGCGGCGGAGAACCTCCAGCGGCTGGTGCCCGGCGTCAAGGCCGTCCGGAAGATCGATCCCGACGAGCTGATCCGCGCGGACGACGAACATGACGATCTTCTGCTCGTCGTGACCAGGGAGTTCGCCGACGAATCCGGGGCACGCTGCGCTTAGGGCACTTCCCGTGGATCCTGGTCGGTCCGCGCGGTCGAAGATCCACGGGAAGCGCCTTGGGCTGAACGCCCACGCGGACCGAGCTCGGGCCGTCGCGCGCATGGTGGGCACCCCGGCCCCGCCTCGCCGGCGTGGCGACGGGCTTCAGCCGATCAGCGCGAGGCAATCGCTCAGCGTCGCCGCCATGCTTCGGAACACAGTCGGTGGATGGCGGATCCGGGGCGGGCGGCACACTTGGTGCCATGGCCATCAGGAACCGCCTCGCCGAGGCCACGTCATGACGACCGGCCCTGCCCCCGCACCTCGTACCCCGGCCGGCGGCGCCGGGCTCGCGGCGCTGATCACCGCGCCCGACACGGCTCTGATAGCGCTGGACTACGACGGCACGCTGTCGCCCATCGTGTCGCGGCCCGCGGACGCCATGCCCGCTCCCGGAGCGGTGGAGGCACTGCGGGCACTCGCCGCCCGGGTCGGCACGTGCGCGATCATCACAGGCCGTCCCGTCGACGCGCTGCTGGAGCTCACGGGCCTCGCGAACGGCAACGGCGAGCGCGCCGGGCTGGAGAACCTGACCGTCCTCGGCCAGTACGGGCTACAGCGCTGGGACGGCGCCACGGGGGCGACGACCAGCCCCGAGCCGCTTCCGGGGATCGCGACGGTGCGCTCCCAGCTGCCCGAGGTGCTGCGCGACGCCCCGCCGGGCGTGACCGTCGAGGACAAGACGCAGGCCCTGGTCATCCACGTCCGGCGCGCCGCGAACCCGGACGCGGCGCTGGGCGCGCTGGCGCCCGCGCTGCGCCGGCTCGCGGAGGAGAACGGCCTGGAGGCGGCGCCCGGCAAGAGGGTGCTCGAGCTGCGCCCACCGAACCATGACAAGGGCCGGGCGCTGCGCGAGCTGGTCGAGGAGCGCACCGCGCGCTCGGTCCTCGTCGCCGGCGACGACCTGGGCGACCTGCCCGCCTTCGACGCGGTCGACGAGCTGCGCGGCCTCGGCATCGCCGGCCTCACGGTCTGTAGCGACGGTCCCGAGGTGCCCGCGGCACTGCGCGAGCGCGCGGACCTCGTCGTCGACGGCCCGCTGGGCGTCGTCACCCTGCTGAACCTCCTCGCCGCCCGCATCGGCTGATGCCGGATGCGGGCTCGACGCCCAGCCCGCTCCCGGCGGATCGGATGAAACGGTCAGAACGGGCGGAATGACCACTTCCGGAGGGTGACCGTCCGCTCCCGAGGCGACCCGCCCGCCGCCGGGGCGTCATCGGCCGCCAACGGACCGGAATTCGCAGGTGACATGGCCATCCGGAGCGATGCGGTCGTCTACTCTGCGCTGTGTGCCATACCTGACCCGGGCCGCGCTGGCGGGACCCGATCCAGCAACCGTCGGCGGCGCGCGGGTGCTGGTCGCCTCCAACCGAGGCCCGGTCGCGTTCTCCTTCTCCGAGACCGGTGGGCTGATGGCCAGGCGGGGCAGTGGCGGCCTGGTCAGCGGCATGCAGCAGGTCATCCACGACGCGGGCGGCGCGCCCAACGCGCGGCCTCGCGCGGCCGGCGGCCTCGCGGCCGAGCTCGCCGGCGGCGGTTCAGTCGATGACGCCGCCGTGGCCGTCGCGGAAAGTAGCGAGGCGGACCCGCCGTCCGGGATCGTCTGGGTGTGCGCGGCGCTGAGCGAGGCGGACCGGCGCGCCACCCGGCTGTCGCCGGACGGACGGCTGGACCGGGCCGGGTTCGACACCGGCGGCGCGGCGGTCCGGATGCTCGACGTGGACCGGGTGCTGTTCGACCGGGCCTACAACGGAGTCGCGAACAGGACGTTGTGGTTCGTCCTGCACCTGCTGTTCGCCCCGGCGAGCGAGCCGAGCTTCGGCGCCACCTTCTGGCGGGACTGGGAAGCCTACGAGGCCTACAACGCGATGTTCGCCGACGCGCTGGCCACCGAGGCGGCCACCGGCGCGGCGGTGCTGATCCAGGACTACCACCTGACGCTTGTCCCGGGTCTGCTGCGCAAGCAACGCCCAGACCTGCGGATATCCCACTTCACGCACACGCCGTGGGCGCCGCCCGACTACTTCCAGATCCTGCCCGACCGGGTCTCTCGTGCAGTGATCGGCGGCATGCTAGGCGCGGATCGGCTTGGCTTCCTGACGGCCCGCTGGGCGACGGCCTTCCGCGACTGCGCCCGCGCCCTGCTGGGCGACGAGGTCCTGATCGGCGAGGCCCCGGCCGACGAGACCCTGGCTGACGGGGCCCGGCTCGAGGACGCCGGCCGGACCCTCCGGGTCGAGCGGGCCAGCGTGCCCGTCCAGGTCACCTCGAACGGCTCGGCGCGGGGCGGGCAGGCCGCGCCCGGTGGGCAGCAGGGTGTCGACGACAGGGCGGGCGCCAGCACCGCCCTCCTGGAGCCCGCGGCCGCCGCGGATGCCCCGGCCGGCCACGAGGCCGGGCCTGACGGCGATCTGGCGGTCGAGCACGGGGGACACCTGGTCCGGATCGGCGTCCACCCGCTCGGGGTGGACGCCGCGGCGCTGCGGACGCGAGCCGCGGCCACGGACGTCACCTCGCGGGCGGCCGAGCTCCGCGAGCTGGTCGGCGACCGGCGCCTCATCGTGCGCATCGACCGCACCGAGCTGTCGAAGAACATCGTCCGAGGTCTCGACGCCTACCGGGAACTGCTGCGCACCCATCCGGAATGGCGAGGGCGGGTCACCCACCTGGTATGCGCCTATCCCTCCCGGCACGACCTGCCCGAGTACCGGGAGTACACCGCCGCGGTGCAGCGGATCGCGACCGAGATCGAAGACGAGTTCGCCATCGACGACTGGCTGCCGCTGCGCCTCGAGGTGACTGACGACTACCCACGCTCGCTGGCGGCACTGACGCTGGCCGACGTGCTCGTGGTCAACCCGATCCGGGACGGCATGAACCTGATCGCCAAGGAGGGGCCGGCGGTCTCCGACCGCGACGTCGCGCTGGTGCTGTCCCGGGAGGCCGGCGCCTACGCGGAGCTGGGCACGGACGCGCTGGTGATCAATCCGTACGACGTGACCGCCACCGCCGAGGCGATGGACGCGGCCCTGCGGATGCCGATCGACGAGCGCCGCCGTCGGGCCGGCCGCCTGGCCGCCTTAGCGGCCCGGCTCCCACCCGGCGACTGGTTCCGCCAGCAGCTCGACCTCCTTCCCGCCCCCACGGCCACGCCCTAGGTGCGCGTCCCCACGGGACGCACACCTGGCGCACCTCGCGCGTGGCCTCGCCAGGGCTCACCCTGTCGCGACGCCGAACATGATCGCCGTTTCTGCCCCCTGGAGGTTGTGATCAGACCCTGATCGCGACCCCCCGAGGGCACTACCCGCGATCATGCGTGGCAGGCCGATGTTGGTGGTGGCACCAGCCGGATCGTTCAGCGGGGTAGGCAGGCGCGGACGGCGCTGGCCCAGCCGAGGGTGACGGGCTCGGGCTCGACGACGACGTTGTCGTAGGCGGGCAGCAGGGCGGGGATGTCGGGATGGTTCAGGGCGTTGGCGACCAGATGCATCCGCCCGACATAGCGGGCCATGATCAGATCGCTCGCGGAGTCGCCGATCGCGATCGCGTCCGCCGGGTCGATGCCGCGCCGCTTGAGGTCCCAGGCGACCGCCTCGCCCTTCCCCACCCCCTCGGGCACCAGGTGGTAGACGTGCGGGATGGCGCCGAGGTGCGGCATGTGATGGGGCGCGATCAGGCCGTTGTCCCGTAGCGAGAGCCAGTCGAAGCCGGCGGCGCTCAGCCAGGCGTCGGTCGCCTCGATATCGATCTTTCCGCGGAACATCACGTCCAGTTCTCGCCCGGTGTGCCAGGGAGTGTGCAGCTCCAGGCGGCCGGGGTTCGCCGCGATCAGCTCGTGCAGCAGCTCCTCGGGCACCTGGCTGTAGTGCTCGGGCATCGCGCCGCGCAGGATCTCGCTCGACCGGCCCTGGTCCCAGCCGACGATGGCGCCGAGCTCGCCGATGAAGCCGTCGGCACCGAAGATCGCGGCGGCCTCGACCAGCTGCGGCCGGGTACGGCCGCTCACCAGCACCAGCGCGATGCCGGCGGCGTGCAGGTCGACGAGCGCGTTGGCCGCCTCCAGGGTCAGCGTCTGGTCCTCGGCGAGGAAGAACGAGCCCTTCGGCCCGACCATGGTCCCGTCGAGATCGGTGTAGACGACACGGATACTCGATGTACCCGGTTCGCTGCGTCGCTCACTCCCTGCGCGGCCGTCCTCGTACCTCGGACGTCCACTCCGCTCGTTCTCTCCTGCACTCACGCGCGCGAATCCTCCCAGAGGAGCGGGCTGCCGGCGGAGCGGCCGGTGGCCCTGGTCCCTGCAACGTCCCGGCATCATCGGTAGGCGGCGGGTGGGGCAGGGTCCTCGGCCGGCTGGCGGCCGGTGCCCGCCCGACAGTCCTCCGGACAGCATCTGACAGCATCGCCGCCCGGCGCCCCGACACGCGTCCGGGCGCAGGGCACATCACACGGCAAAGCGCGGCAAGTGCGCTGCGCGTGCGGCGCCAGTCGGTCTAAAGTACGGAGACACAACTGAACATGGCTCATCCAGAGGGGCAGAGGGAACGGCCCAGTGAAGCCCCGGCAACCGAGCGGATGAGTGTGCTGGCCGCCCTCCCGGGGCGGCTTCGTCGTGGCCGACCGCTACCCGGCTCACGGCAGTTAGCACACCCGCGGCAGGTGCCAATTCCGACCCGAGGTGCCATGTCGGCCCCGGGAAAGATGAGGAGTACCAATGACTCTTGCGCCGGAGCGCGCTGCCCAGCCGGGCCTCACCTCGGATGACGCGAATCCCGCGATAGCCCTGTCCTGTCGCAACTGCGGCGCGACCTACCCACTGGCGGCAGCCCACGTCTGCGTCGAGTGTTTCGCGCCGCTGGAGATCTCCTATGACGAGGACCGGCTGCGCCGGGTGACCCGCGCCTCCATCGAGGCCGGCCCGCGCAACCTGTGGCGTTACGTGGGCCTGCTGCCCGCCGGCCACGACCCGAACCGCCGGGTGTCCCTCGGCGCTGGCTTCACCCCGCTGCGCCCGGCGCCGCGGCTGGCCGCCGAGCTGGGCATGAAGACCCTGTGGGTCAAGGACGACAGCGCCAACCCGACGCACTCCTTCAAGGACCGGGTCGTCTCGGTCGCCCTGTCCGCGGCCCGCGACCTCGGCTTCACGACCGTCGCCTGCGCCTCCACCGGAAACCTCGCGCACTCCGTCGCCGCGCACGCGGCGCACGCCGGGCTGCGCTCGATCGTGCTGGTCCCGCACGACCTGGAGGACGGCAAGACGGTCTCCACCGCCGTCTACGGCGGCACCCTGGTCGCGATCCAGGGCAACTACGACGACGTCAACCGGCTGTGCAGCGAGCTGGCCGGCGAGTACGAGTGGGCGTTCGTCAACGTCAACATCCGCCCGTTCTACGCCGAGGGCTCGAAGACGCTCGGCTACGAGGTCGCCGAGCAGCTCGGCTGGCGGCTGCCGGAACAGGTCGTCGTCCCGATCGCGTCCGGCTCGCTGCTGACCAAGGTGGACAAGGCGTTCCGTGAGCTGGGCAAGCTCGGGCTCGTCGAGGACACCCCGTACAAGGTGTTCGGCGCCCAGGCCGCCGGCTGCAACCCGGTGGCGGCGGCGTTCGCGCGCGGCGTCGACACGGTCGCCCCCGTCCGCCCGTCGACGATCGCCAAGTCGCTGTCGATCGGCAACCCGGCCGACGGCCCGTACGCGCTCGACGTCGCCCGGCGCACCGGCGGCGCGATCACCGACGTCACCGACGACGAGATCGTCGAGGCCATGCGGCTGCTCGCCCGCGCCGAGGGCGTCTTCGGCGAGACCGCCGGCGGCGTGACGGTCGCCTGCCTGCGCCGCCTGCTGCGCGAAGGCCTGCTCGACCCCGAGGCGGAGACCGTCATCTACAACACCGGCGACGGCCTGAAGACCCTCGACCCGCTCGTCGGCAACGCCGTCCCGACCGCCACCATCCCCGCCAAGCTCTCCGCCTTCGAGGCCGCCGGCCTCGGCGACGACTGACGCCAGCCCCGCGCCGGCCGGGCGTCACCCGCCCGGCCGGCCAGCGAGGCCGGTCAGTCCTCCAGCCGCCTGACGGGGGCGTCCACCAGGCCCGACGCCTGGTCCTGGACGGCGGCGCCGGGGGCGGCCACGACGTAGCTCACGACGATGACATCGTGGCCGTCGTGCCGGGCCAGGCTCAGCGACCAGCCGCCCTCGGCGGCGGTGACCCGCGCGAACCCGTCGATCTTGTCGGTCAGCGGGGACGAGCTCGGCGCCGCCGCGTCGGGCCCCATCCTGGCCAGGTCGTTCTCGAGATCCAGGATGCCCGGCGTGACCGGAGTGCCGCGGTGCAGCCCCGCGAGCACGACGGCGAGCTGCAGCGGGCTCACCCGCGCGCAGGTGTCCACGCTGTCCTGGCACCTCGCCGCGTCGAGCTCGACGCCGGGCATACCGGGGGTGGCGCCGATCCCCTCGTCCCGCAGGACGACGCCGGCCGGCCCGCTCAGGGAGAACGCCGCCAGCGCGCTCGGCACCGCCGCGGGCACCCCACCGGCCCGCAGCAGCGCCTGGAGTACCGGGGCGCAGCCCGCGCCGTCGCGGAACGACAGCGGCTGGCGTTCCCGCGCGGGGATCACGCAGCCGGGGTACTTGTCCGCGATCCAGTCGTCGAGCTCCTTGAGCTTCTTCGCCTTCTCCGCGTTCACCGCGGCCTGGGCCGGGTCCGGCGGGACAGCGGGATCGGCCGGCTTCTCCAGTTCGGCCAGCAGGACGTCGGGGAACTCGAGCGCCACGGCCGCCTCGGCCCGCAGCTCGTGCAGCACCCGCGCGGCCACGTCCGGCGACACCTCCGCGGACAACGGGTTCACCAGCAGCCGGCCGATCGCGCCCACCGGGTGCTGCCGCGCCCACAGCGGTCCCGCCGCCGGCGGCTCGGTCGCGGTGCCGGTGCCCGGCGGCTCGGTCGCCGTACCGGTGGCCGGCGGCTCGGTCACCAGGCCAGTCCCCGGCGGCTCGGTCGCCGTACCGGTGGCCGGCGGCTCGGTCGTGGTGCCGGTCCCTGGCGGATCGTCGCGCGCCGGCTGCTTCCCGTCCGGGGCGGTCAGGTCCCTGTCGACCTCGCCGACGGGCGCGGTCGTCGGGGCCGGGACCACCGGGCTGTCGCTCGGTGCCCCAGGCGCGCCGAGGGTCCCGGCGCCGGTCGGCGGCAAGGACCCGGTCGGCGACGCGGTGTCGGTGGGGGGAACGGATCCGGTCGGGGAAGCGGTCGCGTCCGGCGACGCGGACCCGGTGGCCGTGACGGACGGCGTCGGGGTAGCGGACGGGGCGGGCGTCGCGGCGCCGGCGTCCTCGCCCGGCCCGCCGACGCCCGTGGCGAGGACGAGCAGCCGGCCGTCGTCGGCGTCGAGGGCGACCACCGTCGCCGCCGTGCCGGCCGGCAGGCCGTCGATGGCCCTGACCGCCGCCTGCTGCGCCGCCGGGTCGAGCATGACCGCCGGGGCGGGGCAACGCCGGCCCAGCGCGCCTGGGCCGGGAGTGTCCGCGGCGCTCAGGGCCGGGCAGCGCGGCTCCCCCCCGACCGCCGCCTCCAGCGCCTCGGCCGTCGCCGCGTCGATGCCCGGGACCGGGCGGTTACCCGACGTCTTCCAGTTCAGCGCGGCCGGGTCCTCGTCGAGCCTGCGCTCGTCGGCCGCCTCGATCGCGGACACGTCGTCGCCGTCGTGCGTCGCGCGCGCGTCGGCCAGGCTCGCGACCTGGGCCCACATGGCCCCGGCGGCCACGACGGCGAGGAGCACGGCACACAGGGACGCGACCCATCCGCGGGCCACGCCGCCACCGGCCGCCGGCCGGCCGGCCCCCGTGCCAGGGTCCGCCGTCGCGGCGGCCCGGCGCGCGGCATACGGCGAGCTGGCGGACCGGCGCGCGGCCGCGGACACGATGCCGACCGTCCACAGCAGCGCCACCAGGGCGACGCCGTCGGGCGCGACCCCCGGCGGGGCGACGTCCAGGCCGGGCGCGAACAGGGCGAGCACCGGCAGGGCCAGGGTCGCGGCCATGGCCCAGGCGAGCGGGCGGGCCCACAGGTCGGTGTCGTCCCACACGCATCTGCTCGCCAGCCGGATCAGCAGGACGGCGACGGTGGCGCACGCGGCGAGCACGGCGAGCAGGCCGACCAGGCCGAGTTCCTCCGCCACCACCGCCAGCGCGTACCGGCCAGGCACCTCGCCGTCCGGCACATAGGCCTCGACGAGGCCGAGGCCGGCGCCCGCGCCGACCAGCCCACCGCGGCCCGCGGCGAGCGCGACGTGCTGCGCCACGTCGTCGTCGTAGCTCGCGCGCCAGACGTCGGCCGCCGCCGTGACGACGATCAGATGGACGACGGCGGCGGCCACCAGCCCGGCGGCGACCAGCGGCCGGGATCGCGCCAGCCGGTAGACCAGCACCGCGGCACCGACGGCGACGGCCACCACCGGGGCCGGCCGGGACAGCCCCACGAGGGGCAGCAGCGCGAGCGCGGCGAGCGGCGCGAGCGCGACCAGCGGCCAGGTCCGTCCGCCGTCCTCCCCACCGAGGTAGCCATCGGGCAGGCCCGCGTCGTCGAAGAACGGTTCGGGGAGCAGGGGCCGCGCGACCAGCACCGCGGCCGCGAGCAGCGCCAGCGGCAGCAGCGCCGCCGGCCGTGCCGGTACGCCGGCGAGCACCCAGTGCGCCTCGTCGCCCCGGTCAAACCCGGCGAGGAGCAGCGCGACGGCCGCGACCGCCGGCACGGCCCAACGGGCCGCCCCCGCGAGCCGCGCGCGGGCGTCGCCCGCGTTCTCGCGGCCCGGCCCGCCCGGACCAGGTCCGCCGTCGCGGGCCGGCCCCCGGGAGGTGCCATGGGCCGACCGCGGCGGGCGCCGCAGCAGCCACGGCAGGCCGACGAGGCCGGCGGTGCCGACGAGAAGCGCCAGCATCAGCCCGGTCAGCGGCGTGCCGAGCCCGGACGTGCGCAGCCGGATCAGCACGCCGAAGGCGACCAGCGTGTAGCTCGCGACGATCAGCGGCAGCGCCAGCCGGGCGATGCCATGGTCGACCGCGTCGCGCTGGCCGGTTCGGCTGGCGGTGGCCGCCCAGCCTCCGGTGACCGCCCACCCCCCGACGGCGGCCGAGACACCGACCAGGAACGCCGCGAAGGTCGCCGGCAGGTGCGCCGGCGCCACGTCCAGGTCCGGTCGATGGACGGTCAGGCCGAAGACCAGCAGCCAGGTGAGCGCGGCCGGCGCGACGGCGGATGCCAGGACGAGGGCGCCCCTGGCGCCGTCGACCGACAGCGGCCCGGCCTGCGGCGCGCCGCTCGCCGGGCGCCGGGCCGGGAGGCGGCGCGCCGCCGTCCCCGCTGGCGCCGTCACAGGACTGACTCGGCCAGCACGGCCAGCAGCACGAGCAGCCCGAGGACGCCCACGAGCGCCAGAAGCACCTGCAGGTCGCCGGACGCCCGCAGGCCCGAGATCGCCGGCTCCGCGGGGCGCTCGGGCTCGACCCGCGGCGGCTCGACCCGCGGCAGGTAGGGCTCGGGGACCTGGGGCGGAGCCACCGTGAACGGCCGCTGCTGGTCCGGTCCCCCGCTGGCTGGCGGCCTCGCCGCGACGGGCGGGGCCACCGGGCGCGGGCGGGTGACGGTCACGTAGACCAGCCGGCCGTCCGAGCTGACCGCCGAGCCTGGGAGTGCCAGGAGCCTCCGCTCGTCGATCTCGGCCACCGGATGGGGCCGGACCCAGCCAAGCTGAGCCGCCCGGTCCAGCAGTGCCTTGGCCAGGGACTTCTGCCGCTCGTCGCCGCCGGGTGGAAGGGCGGTCAGGATCTCCCGCCACAGCACCTGGGCCTGCGCCTCGGCGTCCTCGGACAGCGACAGGTCGGGGAAGGCCGCGCTCGCGACGCGCCGCGTGGCGTTGCCGATCTCGGCGTAGCCGGGCAGCCGGTCCCACCGCAGGCCGCGGGCCTCCATGGCCAGCTGCCGGCGCAGCTCATGGCTGTCCTCGGGCCGGTGCGGGCCATCCTCCGGCATCTTCTTCAGCTGGCCGGCCGAACCGGGGCACGCGACGGCCTCCAGCAGCTCGACGGCGCCGAACTCGCGCGGGACGCGCCGCGGGTTCGCCACCCACTCCAGCAGGCCCTCCCAGTCCGTCACCCCGGCCGCGCCCAACAGGTCGGCCACCGCCCTGGGCCCGTGGTGGACATAGGTGTCGACGAGCACCTGCGAGCCCTCGAACTTCGCTCGCGGCCGGGACAGGTCCACCGGCACCCCGTTGGGTTCCGCCAGCCGCTGCGGGAAGAAGGCGACCTTGAAGTCGGAACGTTCCCGGTGTTCGAAGGTGGAGAAGGTCCAGTCGATCCCGATCGGCTCGAAGATCTCCAAGGCGGCGCACAGCAGCGCCTCAGGTCTCGCGGCGTTCGGATACACCGACACCTGCCTGGTGCCGCCGGCCCGGAGCAGGCCGTCCACGAGCCCGACGAGCTCGCCGGCCGAGCGCGCGGACCGCGCCAGCTCGGACAGCTGCCCCAGGCGGCCGCTCGCCAGCGCGGCGATCCGGTCGGGATCCATCGGCCGCAGCGCGCGGGGCAGTTGCTGGTCGGGGGGGTTGAGCGCCAGCCAGCCCCGGTAGACGGGTTCACCGTCGTCCAGCCCCTGGCTCAGGGCGAGCGCGACGGCCGGGGTCAGTGACCTGCCGACGAGGACGTGCGCGGCCCCGGAGGTCCGCTGACGGGTGGGATCCGGCACGCGGTAGATGACGACCCCGTAGCCCCGGCGGGTCCTGGTGAAACAGAGGCTGGGGCTGGTGTCGCGCGGCTGGTACTCGAGATCGATGACACGGGTCATCGACTGCGCGAACGTGGACTCCTCGTATTCCGTCAGCGAGCTGGCCACCAACGAGAAGCCCGGCCCGGCGACGTACCGGAAGACAGCCTGGTTGACCAGGGTGTCCGAGCTGTTGTGGATGCCGGGCGCCTCGAAGGTGGCGCCGCTGTCAAAACCGGAGCTGCTCATCAGTATCCGATCCGTCCCCGGACGAACTCGGCGTCCAGGAACCCCTTCATCGCCAGCACGGACACCAGCGGTTCGAGGACCCGGCGCGGGCGGACCTGCCGGGCGAACAACTTCTCTTTGGGGTCGAAGGCGACACCCGTCGCCGAGACGAAATGCAGGGTGGTGCGCTCGTAGGCGTCCACGGGCTCGAGCCACACGTCCGCCCCGCGGTCTCGCAGGAAGGCGTAGACGTCCCGGCTCTGCGCGTACACCTGCTCGCCGTCGAGCAGCCGTGCCGACGACGGCGGGTCGATCATCCACCGGTCGACGGGAGGCTCGAAGCGCAGCAGGTCGCTCTTGGTCACCGCGAGCGCCGCCGGGACCTGAAGGCGGGAGCCGCCGCCGGGCTCGATCGCCCACCGCAGGCTGCTGGTCGCCGGCCCGAACGTCGGGTCGCCCATCGGCCGGTCGAACCTGTCCGGGTCCACCACGAAGATCAGGGCGCTGACGGCGTTGAGGAACCGGACCGCCGTGGCCGACTCCTGGTAGCCGCGCAGGCTCTCCCCGGCGATGTCGAACAGCACCAGTGGGAAGATCCGGTTGCTGTTCACCGTACGGAGCAGGACGGCGTCCGCGTACTGCACGAAGTCCGTGATGCCGGTCCGCGGCGGCGCCACCCGTTCCTCGAAGAGCGGCCGCACCAGCTGGCGGAGGTAGTCCTGGTGCCTCGCCTCGTTGGCCGCGCCCTTCAGCAGGCCGTACTGACGGAGCTTGTTGCCCTCGATCTCGCCGGCCATCGACGCGAGCAGGCAGGTCTTCCCGGCGTGGGTGTCACCGACGAATCCGATGATCACCGGCGGCTCGTAGAGCGCGAACTCGATCGGGATGCGGTGCGTCGGGACGTCGGTGTTCGGGCACTCGATGAAGGAGTCCTTCATCAGGAACGCGCGCTGGCTGAAATGCGCCTCCGAGAGGCTCAGGTCCTCGAAGTCGCCGTTCTCGCCCAGCCTGGAGATGGTGTCGCCGTTCCAGATGAACTGGTAGAGGCAGTTGACGCAGAGGACCTGTCGTTCGCGCGGCGGCGGCGTGGTCACCGGGTCGCCTCCCAGCTCGGCGGCGCCCAGGACGGCAGCCCTCGCGAGGAGCCGGGCTGGACCGCGAACGCGGGCGGCCCGACCCGGCCCTTGCGGCGGAAGCGGCCGGTGCTCTCCCTCGGCGGTGGCGGCGGCGGTGGCGGCTGCTGCCGCGGCGGCGGGCCGGCCTTGAGCTGGACGAGCTGGTCGTACTCGGCGCTCGCCCGCGCGAACCGCGCCTCGTCGTCCGGCAGCGCCGGCAACGACCCCGGCGCGCGGCCCATCCGGCGCAGCAGCTCGCCCGCGTCGGGCCGCTCACCGACCGGCGCGAACAGCCGGTCGAGGATCGGGGCGAGAAACGGCGCGCCCGAGGCCACCGCGTCCGGCTGGCCGGTCGGGCCGGCGACGACGCCCTTGATGGCGCGGCTGAGCATCGCGAGGCCCGCGCTCCAGACGTCGTCCCGGTGGTCGGTCAGCCCTCCGCCGGCCTGCTGCTCCGGCGACGCCCAGGTCGAGGCGAGCGGCAGGCGCGGCGTGCCGACCAGGCGGGCGTAGTCGAACCTGGTGATCTGCGCGCGGCGGGTCGCCGCGTCCCAGCGCACCGAGTCGGGCCGCACCATCCGGTGCGTCACCCCCAGGTACGCCAGCAGGTACAGCCCGCTGGCGAGGCCACCCGCGAAGGCCCGGTGCTCGTCGGGGTCGAACGGCCTGGTCAGCTCGGCGAGCGGCACGCCGTGCTCGGCCACCATGACGAACGGGCGTTCGCAGTCGACGTTGTAGCCGACGAGCCGGCTGAGCTCCGCCGGGTAGGCGGCCTCGGAGCCGTAGCGGCGCCAGATCCGCAGGCCGACCCGGATGGCGTTCTCCACCAGGTGCTCGGCGAACTCGCCGCCCATCGCGTAGCGGACCACGAAGCGCTGCCCGCCGGACGCCAGCGCCCACCGGGTCATGAACTGCGGCGTCTGAGTGGTCGGCTCGAACTCGACCTCCCAGGTGTCCTGGCCGCCGTCGGCCCGGGTGAACGAGATGATCTCGGTCATCGCGGCGGCGCACCGCCCGTCCGGCCCCGCCCCCACCGGCCCGCCGGCACGCGCCGGCCAAACGCGAGCCAGGCCAGCGGCAGGCAGGCCGCGAGGCAGCCCACGGCCAGCGTCACTACCTCCAGGAACACGATCGGCCCATCCTTGTCGGTCACCAGGGGTTGTCCGTCGGCTCGGCGGCCGGCGGGCGAGCGTGCGGCGGGTCGGCCCGCGTCTCCTCAGCCCGCGTCTCCTCGGCCGGCGCCTCCGGGGCGGGCACCGGCTCGCCCCACGTCGGCGCCTCGGCCGCCGGGGCCGGCGCGGGCTCGTCCCAGCCCGACGTGGACGGGGACGCCTGCGCCGGGCCGCGGGTCGGCTGTTGGGCGGTTCGGGTGGCCGCCGGGACGGGGCCCCCTGGCTGGTGCCACGAGGGGGCCGCGGGTTGCGCCGCGCCCGCCGGTGCTGCCTGCCCGCCCCAGCCGGCCGCGGACGGGACGGTCCGCGCCGGAGCGGCCGCGGGCGGAGCGGGAGCGGGCGGAGCGGGCGGAGGCGAAGGGGGCGAAGGCCGAGGGGGCAAGGTGTCGGCGACCGTCGGGGCGGCGGCAGGTGTGTCCGCCCCATCGGCGGCCGGCGCGGCGTCCGGCTGGCCGGCGCCGGCCGACCCGGCCTCGGGGCGGCGCGGCCGAGGCCCGGTGCCGCCCGCGTCCACCGCGTTCGGCCGGAACTGCACCAGCCGGATCAGCCCGGCGACGTCCGCGGACCTGGTGGTCGTCACGTCGCCGCCGACGCCGGCGACCTCCGGCACGAACCGGACCAGCGCGGACCCGTCCGGCGCGAGGTCCAGCCGGCCGAGGTCGGCCGACCGGTTCAGCTGCAGGATTCCCTCGTCGTTCACGCTGGCCGCGCGCAGCTGCCCGACGATCGGCGAGCCCTGCCAGACGGATCGGGCAAGCTCGACCCGCTTGCGTGGGTCCCCGGCGAACGGCGGGGCGGTGAGCAGGCCGCTGTGCTCCAGGTGGTCGGCGTACCGGGCGAGGCACTCGGCCATCGACCGGTCGACACCGTTGCACAGGTCGTCGACGAACCCGCCGGTGAGCTCGGCCGCGTGCCGGTCGAGCACCGTCCGGACGATGTCGCCGAGGTCGTCGGTGAGGACGTCGGTCACCTGGCCGGCACGGTCGCGCAGCCGGAAGCCGACGTCCAGCTCGGTCCCGAGCCGGCGCGGCGGCGTGGGCGACGCGACGCCGCCCGCCTGCGCGAGGGTCACCAGCGCCTCGGACAGCGAGGCGCGCGCGGTGTCGATGGCGGCGGCGAGCGCCCCCGCCGTCCGGGAGGCGCGCAGCCGGGCGTCCGCCAGGATCCACTCGTTGAGCGCGACCGAGGCCAGCAGGTCGTTCAGGTTGCGCACGGCCGCCGCGGCGGCCGGGAGCTGGAGCTGCTTCTTCCAGCGGTCGACCGCCCGCCGCCACCAGAACACCGGCGCGGCGGACAGCACCAGCCCGACCAGCACGGCGACGATGCCCAGCGCGACCGGCACCGGGTAGAGACGGCCGAGCCCCAGGCCGGCACCGCCGCCGACGAGGGCGACGACGATGAACGCCGCCAGATGGCCGCGCGCCATGTCCCGGGGGTCCTGCGGGTTGCGCGGGAAGGGCACCGGCCGGCGGATGTGCAGCGTCACCCCGAGCCAGACCGTCACGGCGACGGCGAGCGGCCCGAACCCGATGCCCATCGGCCACCACAGCCCGGCCAGCAGTCCCGACAGCAGCGCGGTGAGCAACGGCCCGGTAGCGGCGAATGACAGCGGGAAGCGCGGCGGGTTGGTGAGGTTGCCGGTCAGGCCGGGGTGGCAGGCGTCCATGACCCGCCGCGCGTGCAGCGTGCTGCCAGCCGGCGCCGCCGCGGCGGCGAACTCGCGCAGCCGGTTGGTCAGGCCCGCGAGCGGCTCCTGTTGGCCGAGGCTCGCGTAGGCGAGCTGGCGCAGCGACCGCAGCAGCGCCGCCGGCTCGCCGGCGGCCACCCGGGCCGGCTTGATCCCGAGCTGGGCGAGCGCGTCGCCCCGGTCCCGGTCGATCCCCTCGGCGCCCCCGATCCGCCCGAACGCGGACGCCAGCATCCCGGCGAACTCACCGAGCCGCCCGCCGGCGCCCTGGATCTCGGCCCAGACCGCCTCGCCGGCCCGCCTCATCCCGCCCGCCGCGGTCGGCCGCGGGGCGAACGGCTCCTCGCGCAGCGCGGCGAGCAGCGTCGTCGCGGTCGTGACGTGGTGCTCGGCCGCGTCGCGGGTGCGCGCGAGCACGCCCTGGGCGTCGATGAACACGCCGGGGCCGACGCCGGCGCGGTCGGTGGTGGCGTCGCCGGTCAGCAGCGTGAGCACGGCGAGCGCGTCGGCCGGGGTCTGCGCCACCGGCGCGCTGGCCGGGTCCCGCTCGGCGAGCATCCGGATGGCCTGCGTCCGGGCCTGCGCGAGGCTCGCCTCGTCGAGCCGGCCGAGCACGATCCGCATCCCCGGCGCGGCCGCCCGGTAGCGGAACTCCTGCGCCTTCGCGTGCACGGCCATGAACACCCGGGGCACCCGCAGTGCCTGCACCAGCGCGGCGAGGTTCTCGGCGCCGTCGGGGTCGAGAGTGTCGTCGACCATCCGGATGTCGCGGGCCCTGCCCGGGCTCCAGCCCATGCCGCGCGGGTCGCCGACGTAGAGCACGACCATCAGGCCGGCGACCGGCAGCTCCACCTGGCCCGGGCCGGGCTGCTGCCCGCAGGCCAGCACCACCAGCTGGGTCACCGACCGCGCGCCGGCCAGCCGGCGCAGCAGCCCGCTGTGCTCGGCCAGGTGGGTGGTGTGGTCGATGACGAGCACGTGGCCGGTGCGGCCCGTCGCGCGGCCGATCCGGCGCAGGTACTCCACCTGCAGGTCCTCGATCGGCTTCGCCGCCACGTGCGCGTAGTCGGTGCGCAGGTCGAGGACGACGACCACCTCGTCCTCGACCAGCCCGGAGGACTCGGCGCCGGCGGGGCCCCGGTCGAGGCCGTCGTCGAGGCCGCCCTCGAAGCCGCCGGCACCGGTGAACCCACCCCCACCGAAGCCGCCCCCGCCGAAGCCGGCGCCGCCGGGACCACCGGGGCCACCGCCGAGTCCACCGCCGCCGAAACCGCCGGTGGTACCGAATCCGCCGGCGCCCCCGCCCGGGGGCGGGGCGGGGCCGGCCCCCCCCCGGGGGGGGGCACCAGCCCCCGCGTGGACGC
>NZ_JADWYU010000018.1 GCF_016786325.1 Frankia nepalensis
CCCCCGGGGGGGGGGGGCCCCCCCCCCCCCCCCCGGCCCCCCCCCAGGCGCCGGTCGGCGACGCGGCCCGCATCGGGGCCGGCAGGTCGACGGCCACGACCGCGGCTGCCGCCTTGCGTTCCCCCGATGTCGTTCGCGCCCGGCCCCGCCGCGACAGCGGACGGCGGGCGAGGTGCAGCCCGACGACGTCGGCGAGCTTCACCACGAACCGCGGAGGGAGCCAGGTGGACGGCAGGCGCACCGGTCCGAAACCGGTCAGTAGGTCTTCCACAACTGGTGCGCGCCGCTCACGCACGGCTGCTCGTACACGCGGGTGCCGGAGATCCCGGCGCACTTGTCGCTCTTGGCATTCTTCAGCTGGTTCCAGCTCGGGCTGGAACTGCTCCAGTACCAGAGCTGGGAGAGGTCGGAGGTCGGCTGACAGGCGCCCTGCACCAACGCTTTGTCGCCGGTCGTGGGGACACCCGTGACACCTAGGCACAGCTGGTTCACGGTCCTGTTTCGGAACTGCATCGCGATCACGGTAGTGCCCCCCTTGTTCAGCGGCACCAGATTGATCTTGTCCCAGTTCTGGGTGGGGGTGTTCACACAGGTGCCGACGGCCGCGGGGGACCCGGGGTAGATGCTGGAACCGTGAATGCCGAGGCAGATGTTGTTCCAGTTCTCGATGTGGACGGGCGCCGCCAGTGCCGGCGGCGCGAGCGCCACTCCGAGAACGGCGGCCGCCACTGCCACCGGCAAGAGCATAAGACGTCGCATTCTCATCTTCTTCCTCCTTGGTCGCGTAGTCAGCCCGCGCGGACCGACACCCGCCGGCGCGACGGAGAACCGCGACCCCGGGCGACCGCCCTGGTGAACCCAGCGCGGCGCCGCGGCCCCCGGCCGCGCTCGTCGAGGAAATGGCGGTGACCACGCCGCGGCGGCCCCCGAACGGGGGAGGCTTTCAGGCGGGTATCCGGAAGCGTCGCCAGATCGGTCCTCTCGGCGTCGTTCACGCTCTCCTGACGGCCCTGCCGGGCTGCGTCACCAGCATGCTCGGACCGCGAATGGCCCACCAGTGGGGAAAACCCCCGTCCGCGCCGACACGCCGCACGACAATGTCGCCATGGTCGGCACGCCGAAATGTCGAGGCGCCGCGTGAGCACCTCCGCGACACCTCCGCCCACCCGCCCGGCCGAGGGGAAAGGCCGGCCACGGCACCGGACGGCGCGCCAAGGCGGTTACGGCGAGGGCGGGCTGACGGCACCGTCGCGGAACCGGCCGCTGACGACCTTCTGGGTGAGGACGAGGACGGCGGCGAGCGCGAGCAGGCCGAGGGCGCGCAGGTAGACGGTGCCCTCGCGGTGGACCAGCGGGGTGGCCAGCGCCGCGCAGGACAGCGCGCCCAGCGCCGGAGCCCAGGTGGGCGCGCGGTAGGCGCCCGGCGGGGCGGGCTCGCGGCGCAGCACCAGCGCGCTGATGTTGACGACGAAGAAGACCAGCAGCAGGAGCAGGACGGTGGTGTCGGCAAGGCCGGCCAGCTGGCCGGTGCTGGCCAGCGCCACGGCCAGGGCCGTCACGAAGCCGATCGCCACCGCCGGGGTGCGTCGGTGCGGCAGCACCCGCGCGAAGACGGCCGGGATCGTGCCCTGGGCGGCCATGCCGTAGACGAGGCGGGAGGCCATCACCATGTTCATCAGGGCGGTGTTGGCGACCGCGGCCAGCGCGATCGCGGCGAACAGCTTCGACGGCACCGGCTCGCCCGCGGCCCGCACCACCTCCAGCAGCGGGGCGCTGGAGCCGGAGAGGATGGCGGGATCCACCAGCATCGCGCAGGTGAACGCGACGAACAGGTAGACCGTGCCGGCGATGAACATGCCGCCGAACAGCGCCCGTGGCAGGTCCCGGCGCGGTCGGCGGGCCTCCTCGACGAGGTTCACCGAGTTCTCGAAGCCGAGCATCGCGTAGAACGCGAGCGTCGTGCCGGCGAGCAGGGCAAGCGGCGCGGGCCCCTCGGTACGCAGCTCGAAGGCCCGTCCCGGTTCACCCGCTCCGGTGGCCAGCGCGTGCACGCCGATCCCGACGATCAGCAACAGGCCGGCGAGCTCGATCACGGTGAGCACGAGGTTCACCCGGGCCGACTCCTCGATCCCACGGGCGTTGAGGACCGCGGTCAGCAGGATGAACACGACCGCGACGACGATCATCGGGGCCGTTACGAACTCCGCCAGGTACTTGCCCCCGATCGCCCGCGCGGCGGTGGCGGTGGAGGTGATCCCGGCGGCCAGCACGGTGAAGCCGACCATGAAGGTGAGAAACGGGCGACGGAACGCCTCGCCGGCGTAGAGCGCCGCTCCGGCCGCCCGGGGGTACTTGCCGACAAGCTCGGCGTAGGCCGTCCCGGTGAGGAACGCCAGCGCGAAGGCGGTCAGGAACGGTGCCCAGATCATCCCGCCGACGTCGGCGGCGATCTGCCCGGTGAGCGCGTAGATCCCCGATCCGAGGACGTCACCGAGCACGAGGAACAACAGCATCCGCCCACTCAGCACGCGCGCCAGGGTGGGTTGCGCGGCGTGCGCCGTTCGCCCGGTCGCCGCCGTCTCGTCACCGGCGGTCCTGTCCCCGCGGGCTTGGCCGGCCGCCGTCGGCCGACACCGGTCGGTGGCCCGTTCCTCGCGCGGCTGCCCCTGAGCCGCGGGCTGGCCGCCGCCCGCCACGCCGCTGGGAGAGCCGGGCCGACGTCCCACGGCCGAATACTGACACCGTGCCCGCCAGCCCGCCTGCTGGAGCTTGCCCTGCCCGGGGGTGGTCACGATCGGGAACCCCGGGCCCGGCGTGGACGACGACGGCGCTTTGCCCGGGGCACCGCCTTGCCGCCGGCACGTCCCCGACCACTCGCGTCAGCGGCAAGAAAGGGACCATCGCCGCCCGGGTTGTGCGCGACGACCGGCTTCTCGAATGTGGACGCGCTGGGGTGTCGTGGCCGGTGGATTCGGGTGGCTTCGAGGTGTCGGGCCAAGGTCATAGCATGGCCGCGATGTCAACCCTCCTCGTCGTCCACCACACCCCCTCGCCGTCCATGCAGACGATGTTGGAGGCGGTGCTCGCCGGCGCGCGGGACGACGCGATCGAGGGGGTGGACGTCGTCGTCCGCCCGGCCTTGGCGGCCACTGCGGTTGATGTGCTTGCCGCCGACGGGTACCTGCTCGGAACGCCGGCGAACATCGGCTACATGTCCGGCGCGCTCAAGCACTTCTTCGACCAGATCTACTACCCGGTGCTCGAAGCGACCATCGGCCGACCGTACGCGCTCTACGTTCACGGTGGCAGCGACACGACCGGCGCGATCCGCGGGGTCGAGACCATCACGACCGGGCTCAGATGGAAGCGTCTGCGCGAGCCGCTGTCGGTCGTCGGCGGGGTGGACTCCGGGGCACGCGAGGACTGCTGGGATCTTGGAGCGACGGTCGCTGCCAGCCTGATGCCCCTGTGACCCGGGCGGTACCCAAGGTTGGCGCTACCAGCGTCGAACCCGGCAAGTGGCTATGAAGGTCGAAGTGGGGACCGTTCGTCGCTGGAAGTGGGGGCCAGTCGGTCAGGCGGATTGGGTCGTGTCGGTGGGATTGGGGACCGGGGTGGGCGGCCGTTCGGGCTGGTGCGGGCCCGGGTGTGGGCGAGGCGGTAGGACTGGTGCCGGTCTCGCGCGGAGTGGTCGGCCCCGGGTTCCTCGCGTATGCCGACCCACAGGCTGTCTCGCGCCCGCGTGATGGCCACGTACAACTGACGGCGCTCCAACTGGACGCGCTCGCTGAATGCTTCAGCGGACTCGGCGGGGC
Organism: Frankia nepalensis; assembly: GCF_016786325.1. Classification (GTDB taxonomy): domain Bacteria; phylum Actinomycetota; class Actinomycetes; order Frankiales; family Frankiaceae; genus Pseudofrankia; species Pseudofrankia nepalensis. Next base: position 3,816 of record NZ_JADWYU010000018.1, read on the forward strand.
GGCGCGGTTCGGGAAAGCGATTGCGGTCCGGGACGCATACATGGCTGAAATCGAGGCTTTTGGCCCGGTGGAAGGTGCCGATCTTGACCGCCTCGCCGCCGCTCCCGTCATAGTCCCGCAGGGAGACCACGGGAATGCCGCGCCGCGCCAGCACCTGCGACCAGCGGGAGACGGCGGCGTTCGTCGGAACCAGGACCGCCATGTCGCGGTACCGAACCGACCGGGCAGCGTGCAGGGCGACGAGATGGTCGCCGAGCGCCTCCTCCTGGGCCGCGGCCGAGGCGACGGCGCATTCGTGGACGTCTCCGCCCGGCTGGTCGACGTCGACCGCGCGCCTGCCGCTCTCCTGGGCGCCGTCGAGGTCGTCGAAGCTGTCGTCCGCGACGACCGCCTGCGCGTATCGCACGATTCTCTCGCGGTTGCGGTAGTTGCGGGTGAGCACCGTGGAGCGGCCGACGACGGAGACGCCGGCCTCGGCCAGCGTGAAGCCGCCGGGGTAGATGGACTGCTGCCCGTCGCCGACGACGAGCAGGCCGTCCGGCCGGTCACCGACGAACGCGTGCAGCAGCCGCAGGCCGGCACAGGTCAGGTCCTGCACCTCGTCGACGATCACGGCGTCGTACCGCGCCCGCGCGTCCGCCCGCACCAGCTCGGCGGCGAGCAGCAGCACGTCGTCCCGGTCCAGGATCCCGCGTTCCGTTCGCAGCCGCTCGTACAGCTCGTACAGCTCCCAGACCGCGCGGCGGTGCCCCGCGGGCAGGGGAGTGCGACGGCCGATGCGCGCCAGCTTGGCGTACTGGTCGAACGTCGTGAGCCCGCGACCCTTGATGACGGTGCCGACCTCCTCCTTCCAGTACTGCGGCGCGAGGCCAAGCCCGGGTAGGACCGAGTTCTTCCCGACCTGCGCCCAGGCGCGCCAGAAGCACGTTTCAGCGGCATCCTGCTGGTGGCGCCGCTCGAGGCCGTGTTCGCGCAGGCAACGCGTGGCGACGGCGTGGACGGTGGCGAACTCCACTCGGTCGACCTGGTCGGGAGCCATTCTGGTCATCAGCTGGCGGTAGACCGGTCCGAGCGTGCGCACCAGCGAGGTGAACAGGACGCGGTCGCCGCGCGCGGCCAGGTACTTGGCGCGGTGCAGGGCGACCACCGTCTTGCCGGTGCCGGCGGCGCCCCGGATCCGGGCCGGGCCGGAGTAGCGGCGGCCTGGTAGCCGAGCCTGCGTCGGGTGTAGCCAGGTCATCCATGACTCGATCGGCTCCCGCGCGGCGGCGTCGAGGAGCTCCTGCCAGAGTTCCTCCCGGGACATCAGCGTGTCCTGCGCAGGCTGTGCTGGCTCGGCCTCGATCGTCGGCGTCCAGCCCCGCACCGGCGAGGGCGCGGGGTCTCGCCTCGACGAGACGCGCGTCGTCTCGCTCGGCGGCGGGACCGCGGGTGTAGCTGGCCGCGACGGGGTCGCCATCCGAGGGCGAACGGGCTGGTGCGCCGGGGCTTCCGCGCGCGGCATGGGTGGGCAGCCCTGCTCCAGGCGGCTCAGCAGGCGTTCCACGATCTCCGGCGCCAGGCGGGCACCGCGCGGGACGACCTCACGAACCAGGTCGTCCTCGCCGATCACGATCACCCGGTCGAGAAGCGCTCTGATGTTGCGCCGACCGGCCAGAACGAGCAGCGGGACCACCTCGGTCGGTGGCAGGCCCGCCTCGGCCAGCACCTCCTCCACCGCGACCGTCTGCCTGACCAGCTTGCCCAGGTCGTCGTCGGCGTCGGCGTCGCCCCGCCACAGCCGGCCGCCGTGGACGCTGGCCTCTCGCCAGTTCTTCACGTCGATGACGAAGACCCCGCCGGGCCCCACGAGAATCACGTCGATGTTCGCGTGGCGGCTGCCGGGCCACCGCCGGTCCGGGAGGACATGCCACCCCGCGTCGTCCATCCCGACCAGCACGCGAGTCACGTTCAGCTCGCCACGCCCGCCGGCCGCCCAGTTCTCGTGATGACGACGCAGCTGCTTCAGGAGGTCGTTGAGCTGCAGAATCTGGTGCTCGATTCCGTCGATCTCCAGGGCGAGCTGGGCTGCCTTGGCCAGGGCCGAAGGTCGCGGTAGGTAGTCGCCGTTTTCCGCCGTTGCCGGAATGGCTGACGTACGGCTGCCCGTTCCGGCGGGTCGGTTGACGCGCGATCCGGTCGCGGCCACGTCACCACCCCTCGCGTCGACTCGCCGAAATCATAATGCGGTGGGCCTGGTAAACCTGTGGTTTCCGCTTGCTGGACCAGTTCAACGTGCTAGGCCGACAGCCATACCGGCCGGCCGCGGCTCTTTCGTGGATATCGTTCGGGCGTTCGTTCGTGTGTTCGAATTCGAAAGTGGTGGCCGCCCGGCGGCCACGCCGTGGACTGGCGGCGCGCAAGCTCCGGCCTGAGCGGCGGGCGTCGGGTCGATGCGGCACCGTCCCGGTTGTCGGTGTTCGTCTGTACGGTGCCGCCATGTCGAGTCCGTCCACACCCCACGACGCGGTGTTCCGCCGGATCCTGGGGGCGCCGTCGAACGCGGCGTCGCAGCTGCGCGCGACGCTGCCGCCAGATCTCGTGGCCCGGCTCGACCTCGACCGGCTGACCCCGGTCTCCGGGAGCCTGGTCGATGCCACGCTGCGGTGGCGGCACACCGACCTGCTGTTCACCGCCCCGCTCGACGGCCGTGAGGCGTTCATCTACGTCCTCATCGAGCACCAGAGCAGCAACGATCCGCTCATGGCGTTCCGGATGCTGCGCTACGTCGTACGTGTCTGGGATCGTTTCCTGGGCGACCATCCCAAGGCGACCCGGTTGCCGGCGGTGATCCCGCTGGTCGTGCACCACAACGATCAGGCGTGGACCGCGCCGGACCAGGTGCTCGACCTGGTCGACCTGGATCCGGACCTCGCCGACGCCTGGCGGGAGTACCTGCCCTGCTTCCAGTTCCTCCTCGACGACCTGGTCCGCGTCGACGAGCGGGCACTGCGGGAACGGCCACTGACCTCATCGGCGCGGCTCACCCTGCTCCTCCTCAAGATCGCCCCGGGCAACCCCCGGCTGGCCAAGGACCTGTGGCCGTGGGTCGACGAGCTGCGCGCGGTCCTGGCAGGCCCTGACGGCAGGGAGGAGTTCACCGCTCTGCTGCGTTACATTGACCTGGTCGGGGAGGCGGACAGCCGTGACCAGCTGTATGACCTGATGGCCGCTCTTGGTCCTGAGGCGGAGGAGGCCTACATGACCATCGCGGAGATGCTCCGCGCGGAAGGCCGCGTCGAAGGCCGTGTCGAAGGCCGTGTCGAAGGCCGTGTCGAAGGCCGCGTCGAGACGTTGGTCCAGCTGCTAACCCTCAAGTTCGGGTCGCTTCCTGAGGCGGTGCTCACCACCGTGCGCAACGCCTCCGCCGATCAGCTCCAGACCTGGACCGCCCGCGTCCTGACCGCCGACACCCTCGATCAGCTCCTCGACTAACCAGCAGCCTCACCCCTGCTGATCGTCCACCACGCGCCGTCGCCGACGACGCGGGCGATGTTGGAGGCGGTGCTCGCCGGGGCATGGGACGGCGCGGTCGAAGGTGTGGACGTCGTCGTGAGGCCAGCGTTCGCTGCCACCGCCGTCGACGTGCTCGCCACCGATGGCTATCTGTATGGCACGCCAGCGAACATCGCCTTCGCGGCCGAGGGGCTCGAGTGTGGTGAGCCGTGGCCCGGCCTCCCGGAGTAGCCAACGCACGGCGAGGCGGCCGAGACCGCGGTTGACGAAGACATGTGGAAGGCCGTCAGGGTGGCCCGGCCGGTCAGGAGGCTAGGGTGCGTTCTAGTCTGCTTGCGACATGGACGGCGCCTTCGAGGTTGGTGTCCCGTAAGGCCCAGCCCGTCTGGCTCTAGGGCCGGATGCGAGAGGTGCCTTCGGTGGCCAGTCCCGCGTTGTCGAGGAACGCGGCCCAGCGGGCGCGCACGGCCGTGGAGATCTCGGTGGGGGTGCGTCCGCTGCCCGTGGCGAGTAGCCGGCCGCCGGCGTCGGCCATGGCGTCGCCCAGCGGGGCGAACTCGTCGAGGTAGCCCCGCAGCACCTCCCGGTTGGCCTCGTCTGAGAGCAGGAACCTGATCAGCGCGGCCGTCCACCGCTGGCTACGCTGGCCGTCGATCCGGGTCACCTTGTGCGCGCCCGCGGCCGTCGTCGCGGGCGTCGTCGCTGGACTGGCAGACAGACCGGCGGTGCCGGAAACCCTGGGCCGGGTAGCGGCCCACAGGACCTGCGGGTTCTCGCCGTCGCCGCCTCTGGGAGAGCGCCAAGCACCCGACCCGCGACCTGGTGAGGAGGCCCGCGGGCAGACCTCCCGCAGGACGACCTCGTACACCCGATGACGTTGCCGGCGGTCCGAGAGGTCATGGACCCGGCCGGGGTTGGACCAGTTGAGATGGATCGGCAGCCGTACCCGTGCCAGCGCCTGACGTATCGGCAGCCGAGGCAAGGCGGTCGGGCACGGAAAACAGTCGGCCACGCTCGCCGGCCATCCCTACGAACGAGGGCACGGGACGACGCCGAACCGGAAACCCGCGGTCTGACCGTATGTCTGTCCAGGCCTGTCGGGAGCGGAATGCGACCGCCGGAGCGAGCCTGATGCCTGCATGATCTGAACGAGCAGAGCGGATCAGGTGGGAAGGCTGGCCGTCTCCCTTCGCGTGACGATGCGCCGGGTATCGGTGGCCGCTGCGCGCGAGTTGCTGATATTTCCCTGACTGAGGGGCGTGCGTGCACGCTGCTGGCTGGGGATCGATATCCCGAGGGGCTAAGCGCGTCAGCCGCCGCGGGTCAGCTGTCCTGCACGTCAACGCCGTATGATTCGGCGAGACGGGCGAGGCCGTGGTCGTAGCCCTGCCCGACCGCGCGGAATCGCCAACGCCGATTCCGCTGGTAGATCTCAGCGAGCACCATGGTGCGTTCGGTTGTCCCCGCGTCAAGGGTGGCCCGCAGTACGGTGTCGCCGTCCGGAGCTGCCGCGGCGATCTCGATCGGGCCGACGTCACCGAACGTCCGGGCGCCGTCGAGAGCCGCCGCGACGACGATTCGGCTCACGTCCCCTGGAACCGCGGTGAGATCGATGACCACTGTCTGCTCGGCGGGCCCCTCGACCATGAGCCTGACAGCCTCGCCGGCACTCGGCTGGTTGTAGAAGACGAAGTCCTCGTCGCCAGCGACCTGCTCGTCCTCGCCGACGAGGAAGGCGACCAGGTCGACCTCGCCGACGTCCCACGACCAGGTGGCTGACACCGACCACCGGTCCCCGGCGCCAGCCACCGGGAGGTCCACTACCCCGCCTCGGGGGAGCAGCAGGCCGGCCCGCCTGGATGTGGCGCTGGACGGAAGATCGTCGGCCAGTCCCGACGGTCCGGCGTCGAACTGGCGGGTGAACTCGTCGGCGGAGACGACGGGCACGCCCAGCATCCGGATTCTTGGCATCCGGCGGTCCAGGCCCGCGCCATTCAGGCAGACCGCGAGCGCGAGGCTCGCCGTGACGTTGACAGCGGGAACCGCACCCAGAAAACCAATGCGTTCCCGCATCTTCGCCGCCTCGTCGTGCGGACCGCCGAGAACGAGTACGCGACGCCCGAGGATGCTGTGCGCGGCAGGGGCGGGCGCGGGCGTTGGGGGAGGAACCGGGGCCGGAACCGCGGCCGGAGTTGGTGGTGAGGCCGGCGCCACCGCGTCTTGCTCGGCGCACGGTCCGGTCGCCGGGCGGACGGCTGGTTCGGGCTTCGGCTCGTAGGCCAGCACCGGAACCGGCCCGGCTGTCGGCCCAGTCGCGGTCGATTCGTTCGCGGTGCGTTCGACGGCGATGGTGCCGCCGTCCCTGAGCCGGCCTGGCCGCACGTCGGCGAGCAGATTGTCGAACACCGCCGAGGCGGATCGAGGCGCCGTCGACCGTGGTGAGATGTTGCGCCGGAATAGTTTCACCCGTTGGTCCCGTTGGACGCCGGACGGTCAATGCGCAAGTCGTGATGGCGGCCCAGTGCCAGGTAGCCGGTGCCGCGCCGCACGATGATCGGGCCGCCCGCTACGGCGACACTGGAAGTCGGCCTGACGGACCGCCGGACCTGCCTTGGATCAGCCGCCGGGACGCTCGCCGAGCCGCGCCGCCAGACGAGGGAAGAGGCGCAGGGCGTTGTCCCGGTTGATGCGCTGTCGGGTGCGCCGGTCGAGGGACGGGTCGGTGTCCAGGGCGTTGGTGACGGCGGCGACCTCCTGGGCTGGACGGGCCGGCCAGTCGGTGCCGTAGAGGATGCGGGCCGGATCGGCGGCGGCCAGCAGCGTCGGGGTGGCGTACGGCGAGGCGGGCAGCGCCGTGTCGTAGTAGAAGCGTCGCAGCGCCCGGCGGACCGCGGCAGGGTCGGGGCCTTCGCCCTGCCGGCCAGCGGATTCCGCGCGGCCTGCCGCATAGGGCAGGAAGCCTCCGGCGTGGGAGAGGATGATCGACACGTCGGGGTAGCGGTCCAGGGTGCCGGAGGCGATGAGGTTCAGCGCCATCCGGGTGGTGTCGAGCAGGAAGTCACCGATGAAGTCCGGCACTCCGGGCACCTCGGTTCCGCCCTCCGGGAGGCCGCCGGGATGGGTGAAGACGACGGCGCGGCGGTGGTTCAGCTCGGCGAAGAGCGGGTCGAAGGCGGCGTCGCCGAGGTAACGGTCGCCGGTGGTCGTCATCAGGATCACGCCGTCCGCGCCGAGCGTGTCCAGCGCGTAGGCGACCTGCTGGATAGCCAGGTCGACGTGGAAGGTCGCGACGTTGGCGAAGAAGCCGAACCGGTTGGGGTGACTGGCGACGAGCCCGGCCAGCGACTCGTTACACACCCGGACGCCCTCCTGCGCCATCGCTCGATCGCGGAACGCCACAGCCGGCACCGGAGCGGAGGCGATGCCTGCCGCGACGCGGTTCTCCTCCATCGTCTCCAGGGTGCTCTCCAGGGTCCACTGCGCCCACGTCGGCCCGCCCTCCTTCGGCAACAGGCCGTTGTCGACGGCCCACCGCCGCATGGCATCGGGCACGGCGTGGTGGTGGGTGTCTATTCGACCGGCCGTCGGCCCACCCTTCGGAGCTGAGGCCGCCTCGGCGGGAGAGACGGCGAATCCGCCGGTAGTGGCGACGACACCCGCGCCGGCGACAGTCAGGGCATGGCGCCGGGTCAATCCCTTGTCATTCACAGGCTGTTCCCCTCGTTGGTGCGCGACGGGATCCAGCCTCGTTGGCCGGGCACCCCTGGAACATCCGGGAAGCCATATGACCGTGGTTTGGTTAACCCCACCTATGGAGAGGTCGCCAACCCTACCCACGGCGGGCGAAAAGACGGACTGACAAACGGCGGACTGACAACGGTTAGATGGTGCGTCGGGTTTCTCGTCGCGAACCTACGAGGACGTGCTTAGCCCGGTTCGCCCGCCCGGCTCGCATCGTCGCCAGGTACCGGTATCGGCCTGATCTCGGGCAGGAAAGCGGCCAGGAGAAGACCCGGCAGCGGGACGAGGCAGAGGACCGAGAACACCGCGGCGATTCCCCATGTGTCGGCGATCGCTCCTAGACCCGGTGCGGCGAGACCTCCCATGCTGACAGCCAGCCCCAGGGTGACACCGGCGGCGGTTCCTGGTCGGGTCGGCAGGTAGTCCTGACCCAGCTTGACGAGCACCGAGAACGGAATGCTGATGGCCACTCCGGCGGCCATTGCGGCCAGTAGAGCGGTTCCCGGCCCGGGCGCGACGCGCAGCGCGACCAGCGCCGGGATCGCCAGCGCGGTGCCGGCCTGGACCGTGCGCACGGTACCGGCGCGGTCGGCTATCCGCCCGCCGGCCAGCGTGCCGGCGACCCCGCCGATCAGGAAGCATGCCAGCGCCGCACCGGCCGCGGTGTGACCCGCGTGCAGGTGGCGGAGCCAGTACAGCTCGATGAACGTGATCACGCCGAAGAAGAGCACCGATCGCACGATCTCGACCGCGGTGAGAAGGAGGAAAGGGCTCCAGAGATCCTGGCCGCCTGCCGTGGCGGCCGCCGCCACCTTCGCGGCCGCCTCCTGCCGCCTGTGGGCCCGTAGCAGCATGAAGCCGACGAGCACCGCGGGCGGGATGAACAGCGCCGTGGCGGCTAGGCCCAGCGTGGCCAGCGCCGGGGTGGCCAGGACGGGCGCCAGGAAGAATCCGACGCTGCCACCAGCGGCGAAGACGCTCATCGCCGCGGTGCTGTCGCCCGCGTCGATCCGCGCCGCCCGCCCGGCCGCGGGGTGGAACATCGCCACGCCGATCCCGGAAAGCAGCACCAGCGACCAGGTCAGGGCGTAGCCGGGCACGAGCCCGGCGAGCCCGACGCCGAGCCCGGCGAGGACCACGCCGACCGCGGCCAGCGGGCCGACCCGCCGGCGGTCGACGAGCAGGCCGATCACCGGCTGCGGCAGCGCGCTGCCCAGAGTCGCGGCCAGCGTCAACCCGGAGGCGGCGACGTAGCCGTAGTTCCGCTCGAGGACGAAGTACGGCACGCTCGCCGGCACCAGGCCCTGATAAAGATCGTCTACGGCGTGGGCCGCGGCCCACATCCGCATCCGCCGCCAGGGAGCCGCCGGCGCCGCCCGGAGGCCGAGCCCGGGGGTGGCCGCGGCCGGAGCGGCGAGCGCCGCCGCCCGCGGGCCGTCGACGGCGGTCACGCCAGGCGTCCCGTCGCCTCGACCACCGGCGGTGGCCCGGCGACGATCGGCGCCCCGTGTCCGCTCACAGCCGTGACGAGAACGCGGCCGTCAGGGGCGGCAATCCGGTGCGGCACGGTCATGGCGGTCTCCCTGACGTCGGTCCTTCGAAGGCTGGACCGCCAGCATGGGCGTCGACGCGGACGGCGGGCCACCGCCAGGCCGTAGAGTTCTGTCGATGAACCGCCATCTCCTGGCCGGGTCCGAGCTGCGGCGGTTGACGGACCGGGAGCGGATCGACTGGCATCACCACACCGACCACCAGCTCATCTATCCGGGCACCGGGGTCCTGCGCGTGGTGACCCAGGTCGGTTCGTGGGTGGTGCCGCCGTTGCGGGCCGTGTGGCTGCCGGCCGGTGTGGCCCACGCGCACCAGGCGCACGGCCCCACCCACATGCACGCACTGACCTTCCCGGCCGGGGACGATCCGTTCGGTTCCCCCGACCCGACCGTGATAGCCGTGCCCGCCCTGCTGCGGGAGATCATTCGGGCGCTCACCACGACGAGCCTGGCCGCGGCCGACCGCCGCGACCTGACCGCCGTCCTGCTGCGCTCGCTGCGGCCGGTGCCCGAGCTGCGCCTTTGCCTGCCCCAGCCGCGCGACGACCGCCTCGTCGCTCTCACGGCGGCGCTGGCCGCCGACCCAGCCGATCCGCGGACCCTGGCCGAGTTCGGCGTCACCGTCGGGGCGAGCGAACGTACCTTGAGCCGCCTGTTCCGCGACCAGACCGGGATGACCTTCCCGCAGTGGCGGGCCCAGCTCCGGCTGCACCATGGACTTACCCTGCTCGCCGCGGGCGAGCCGGTCGCCGCCGTCGCATTCGCCTGCGGCTACAGCAATCCGAGCGCCTTCACCGCCGCGTTCCGGGATGCCTTCGGCGTCACGCCCGCCCGCTACGCCCGCGAGGCGCGGCCGTGAACCATCCCGGAAGGTCCTGCTTCACCGCGAGGCCAGGGTGATCCGCGCCCGCGGCCCTCGTCGTCGGCGCGCTACGCACATACTGTTACCGTCCGGCGCCCGACGACGGGTGGACTGTGGCTTCGTGCCGCCATGGCCGGCAAGTCAGATCGGTAACGAGACATGACATCGCGGCGAACGCGGGCGGCGGGTCATGACCTGTGGGGCATTCGGTCATGATCCCAGATGCTGTGGTGGCGAAAAACGCCTTGTCCAGCACCACGGCCCATGACCCGGTTCCAGGACCGGACGACAGGAGAGCCGTGCCCCGACGGGCGGCCGGCGCCACCCGCGCGCCGCGACCGCGCGCCCGAATTACCACTAAGTTGGTGAACATGGGTGGCGCTGTCGAGGCAACACGGTGAGCGGACCGGAGATCTTCTGGTACATCCCCAACGAGGTGCGGCCGGGTCACCGTGGCGATGACGCGGCAGCGGGCCACAACAGCCTCGACATGCTGACCGCTCAGGCTCTCGCGGTCGAGAGGCACGGATGGCGGGGAGCCCTGCTCGGTACCGGCTGGGGCCGCCCGGACACCCTGACGGTCGCGACGGCCCTGACCGCCAGGACGACCAGCTTCGAACCGCTCGTCGCGATCCGTCCCGGCTACTGGACACCAGCCCACTTCGCCTCGGCCGCCGCCACCCTCGACCATCTCTCGGGCGGCCGGGTGCGGGTGAACATCGTGTCCGGCCAGGACAGCTTCGCGGCCTACGGCGCCAGCGAGGTGGACCAGGTCGGGCGCTACGCCCGCACCGGGGAGTTCATCCGGCTGGTCCGAAGGCTCTGGACGGAGGAGAACGTCACCCACGACGGGGACTACTTCCAGGTGGCCGACTCGACGGTGAGTCCCAGGGTCCAGGCGCGCCCGGGCCGCCCGCACCCGAAGCTGTACTTCGGCGGGGCGTCCGCGGCCGCGGAGCGGGTGTCGGCCGCCCAGGCGGATGTCCAGCTGTTCTGGGGTGAGCCCCTCGACGACGTCGAGGAACGCATCGCGCGCCTGCGGGCGTTGAGCGAGAAGCTGGGGCGCGGGCTTCCCCCGCTGGAGTTCGGGCTGCGTGTCACGACGTTCGTCCGGGACACCACCGAGCAGGCCTGGGCCGACGCCGAGGCGAAGGTCGCCGAGCTGGCGGCCCGCCGGGACCGCCCCGGCCGCGACGGTCACGCGGCCTCGGCCGGCCAGCGGCGGCTGCACGGCCTTCGGGCACGTGGCGAGGTCCTGGACGACAACCTCTACACCACACCAGGCAAGGTCGGCGGCGCGGGTGCCGACACCACCTGGCTGGTGGGCTCGGCCGTGGAGGTCGCGAAGTCGCTGCGCAGGTACCGCGACCTGGGGGTCACTCACTTCATCCTGTCCGACACGCCGTATCTGCCGGAGAGCGAGCGCCAGGGGCGCCAGTTGCTGCCGCTGCTCTGCGCGCCCGAGTGACATCCCCAGCCGGTCGGGTCAGGCCGGGAGCTTCCGGCCGTCGTGGGCTTGACCAGGAGCGCGCTCGAAGTTGGAGACTGGGCCTGTACTGCGCCCGCCTGAGCGCGGCGCCGGCTGATCCCTCACCGGAGAGGACTCCGTCCAGCATGCAGTTCACCCACCTCGGCCGTTCCGGTCTGTCCGTCTCGCGGCTGTGCCTGGGCACGATGAACTTCGGCCCCCTGACCAGCGAGACCGACTCCCACAAGATCATGGATTCGGCGCACGAGTACGGCATCAACTTCTTCGACACGGCCAACGTCTATGGCCTGCGCTCGGCCGGCGTGTCAGGCCTGGGTGACGGCGTGGGCTACACCGAGTCGATCATCGGTCGCTGGTTCGCGCAGGGCGGCGGGCGCCGTGAGCGCACGGTGCTGGCCACCAAGGTCTACGGCGCCATGGGGGAGTGGCCCAACGAGGGCAAGCTGTCGGCGCTCAACATCCGCCGCGCCCTGGACGCGAGCCTGACCCGCCTGCAGACCGACTACATCGACCTCTACCAGTTCCACCACGTCGACCGCGCCACCCCGTGGGACGAGATCTGGCAGGCCATCGACGTCGCCGTCACGGCCGGCAAGATTCTCTACGTCGGCAGCAGCAACTTCGCGGGCTGGCACATCGCCCAGGCGCAGGCGGCCGCGGCGGGGCGCGGGACGTTCGGCCTGGTCAGTGAGCAGCCGATCTACAACCTCCTCACCCGCGAGGTCGAGCTGGAGGTGCTGCCCGCCGCCCAGCACTATGGCGTGGGCCTTCTCCCGTGGTCGCCGCTGCAGAGCGGGCTGCTCGGCGGTGTGCTGCGCAAGGAGCGCGAGAGCAAGCGGCGCCTGGAAGGCCGGGCCGCGAAGACCCTGGAGGCCAAGCGCCCCCAGATCGAGGCCTACGAGGACTTCGCCGCCGAGCTTGGTCACGAGCCCGGTGACGTCGCGCTCGCCTGGCTGCTACACCAGCCGGCCGTCACCGCGCCGATCGTCGGCCCGCGTATCCAGCAGCACCTTGACGACGCCGTGCGGGCGCTCGATGTCCACCTGGACGAGAAGGCGCTTGCCCGGCTGGACGAGATCTTCCCGGGCTACCGGACGGCCCCGGAGCACTTCGCCTGGTAGCGACGACCCCTTTCCGGGTCGTCGCGCCGTTTCGAGGCGATCCCGGCGCGCAACTCCAGCGGAGTGATTGCCGACAGGTGGGCATCCAAAGGGGACAACGCCCCAGCAAGCCTGTTTGGTGCGCTGCGTTGTTAGGCCCGCGGGACGCTCTGGGCAAGGCGGGACGCTCTGGATAAGGTGCGGCTATATGGCCGCGTTACGCACTCACCAGCCACAAGGGCCGTGGGCTGTCGTCGCTGGAGCGTCCGAGGGCCTCGGCGCTGCCTGGGCCGAGGCCCTCGCCCGGCGCGGCCTGGACATCCTGGCCGTCGGGCGCCGTCCCGAGCCGCTCGAGGAGACGGCGCGGCGCCTGGCCGCCAAGCACGAGGTCGAGGTGCGCACGCTGGCCGCCGACCTCGCCGAGCCGGACTTCGCGGACCGCCTCGCCGCGGCCGGCAGCGGGCTCGAGATCGGCACCGCCGTCTACAACGCGGCGTTCTCCTTCACGGGCCTCCTGCTGGACCATCCGCCGCGGGACGCCCAGCGCCTCGTCGATGTCAACGTCCGCGGCCCGCTGGCCCTCATCCACCAGCTCGTTCCCACGATGATCGAGCGCGGCCGCGGCACGCTCGTCCTGATGTCCTCGCAGGCCGGCAACCAGGGCGGCCCGGGCCTTGCCGCCTACGCTGCCAGCAAGGCCTTCACCACCTCCCTGGCCGAGAGCCTGCATGCCGAGCTGCGCCCCGTCGGCGTCGATGTCCTCGCCTGTGTGGCCGGCGCCGTGCGCACGCCCGGCTACGCCGCGACCGTCGGGCGTGACGCGCCAGGCACCCTCGATCCCGATCAGGTCGTCGAGGCCGCCCTCGCGGGCCTGGGCCGCAAGGCGCTTGTGACCCCGGGCTGCGCGAACAAGGCCGCCGCGTTCGTCATGCGCCGTCTGCTGCCGCGCGCCACCGCCACCGCCATCATGGGCCGCGCGGTGAAGGGCTTCGACGCGCCGTGATCCTTGGCTTCTTTCTTCCGTGGATCATCTTCGGCGCCATCCTGGCCCTGCACGTCGCCCTCCCCGCCCGCTGGATCGACGGCTATGTGCGTGACGATCGCGACCGACCGCTGCGCTACCGGCTCAACGGCCTTCTGGTCCTCGCGGCCGCCGTCGGGATCGCCGTGCTGCTCGTCGCCGTCGACGCGGCGCCGGCCGACCTGTTGTGGCAGCACCGCTGGGCCGGCCTCGCCGGCGCGTGCGTCTTCGGCCTGCTGTTCACCGCCGCCTTCGTTCTGCCCGCCCCGCCGACCGGCAGGCCGCTGCTTGCCGACCTGTATCTCGGCCGCCGCGAGAACCCGCGCTGGCGCGACGGCACGGTCGACGCGAAGATGTGGCTCTACCTGGTGGGCGCGGTACTGCTGGAGCTGAACGTACTGTCGTTCGCCGCCCACCAGTATCTCGCGCTCGGTCATCTCAGCGCCGCCGTCGCGCTCTCGGCCGGGCTGCTGATCTACTTCGTGGTGGACTACCTCACCTTCGAGCACGTCCACCTCTACACCTACGACCTGTTCGCCGAGCGCGTGGGCTTCAAGCTCGGCTGGGGCTGTCTGGTCTTCTACCCGTACTTCTACTGCGTGGGCCTCTGGGCGCGGGCCGACGAGCCCGACCCGCACGCGCCGGCCTGGCTGCTGGTCCTCGCCGGCGTCGTCTTCGCCGCCGGCTGGACGCTCGCGCGCGGGGCGAACATGCAGAAGTTCCTCTTCAAACGCGATCCCACGGCCCGCGCCTTCGGCCTGCTCGAGCCGCGCCCGATCAGTGACGGTGAGCGCACGCTGCTCTGCGGCGGCTTCTGGGGCGCCGCCCGCCACATCAACTATCTCGGCGAGATCCTCATGGCCGTCGGCATCACCCTCGCCCTCGGCGCGCCCGGCGACCCCGTGCCCTGGCTGTACCCCCTCTACTACGTCGGCCTGCTCGTGCCGCGCCAGATCGACGACGACCGCCGCTGCGCGGCCAAGTACGGCGCGCTCTGGGACGAGTACCGCGCTCGCGTGCGCTGGCGGATCGTCCCTGGGATCTACTGAGCGTCACCGCCAGCCGTGCCGTCCCCGCGGTCGCGGCACTGCGCGGGCACGCATCCCGCGCGTGGCCGAGGACGTCCGTCACAGCCCGCCGCGGCCTGAGACCAGGGTGCCGCCAGGTCAGAGGGCAGAGCGAGGAGGTTAGCGGAGATCAAGGGCGCCGGCACGTTACGTAGCCGCGCGGCGTACCCGACTCCTCGCTACTTCTGCTGACGAACGCGCCATGGATGGCGATCGATGCTGACGCTTCTGATCGCCCCGTACCCGCGTCCGCGGTCACGAGGGAGGGCGATGCCGACGGTCAGACGGTGACGACGATCTTTCCGATCTGGTTTCCCAGCTCGAGGTGCCGGTGCGCCTCGACGATGTCGTCGAGGCTGAACACGGTGTCGATGGTCGGGCGCAGCGCGCCGATGCGCAGACCGGCGCCCAGGAACGCCGCCATGCGGCGGACGACCGCGGGATCGAGGGTGTGTTCGAAGCTCATGTACCGATAGATCGTCAGCGGCGCGTTCATGGGCATCGACGCGGGTCGTGGGTCGAGCCAGCCGACGGTGATCAGAGTGCCGCCGAAGCGGGCCGCGGTGGCGAGCTCGGCGAGGCCGGGTCCCATGACGGCGTCGAGGATGATGTCGGCGCCGGCCCCACCCGTGTGGTCGCGGGTGGCCGCGACGACGTCGTCCTGGTCGGTGGCGAAGACGGCCGCGGCGCCCGCGGCCAGCAGGGCGTCCTTCTTCGCGGCGTGGCGGGTGACCGCGAGCGGAATGCCGCCGATCTGGTTGACGACCTGGATGGCGGCCAGGCCGACCGCGCTGGAAGCCGCGGTGATCAGGACCTGGTCGCCGGCCCGTGCGCCGGCCTTCTCGACGAGCGCGCCGTACGCGGTCGAGTAGGCCACCCACAGCGCCGCGGCGCTCGGGGCGTCCACTCCGGCGGGCCGGGGGAGGACCGCGCTGGACGGTACGACGGTGAACTCGGCGTACGTGCCGTTGACGTCCATGTCCGGCACGGCGGTGATGACCACCGGGTCACCGACGCTGACTTTCTCGACGCCCGCGCCGATCGCGTCGACGACGCCGGTGCCCTCGCATCCAATGCGCGCACGCGGCAGCCGGATGGGCCGGGGGTAGGCACCCGCGCGCATCATCTGCTCGATGCGGTTGATGCCGATCGCCTCGATCCTGACCCGCACCTGTCCGGCGGCGGGCTCGGACACCGGCTCGTCGACGATGTGCAGCACGTCGGGCGCGCCGGTCTCGTCAAAGACGACGACTCTGGGCATGGCGGACTCCTTCGGAGCGCGAGAGAGGAGACGTCGTGACTGGCGCGGTCCAGTCGGACTCCCGAAAAACGGGACGACGTCCCGCTTGACGATACGGGACGATGTCCCGCTTAGCAACGTGGGGGTGAGGGAGTCCGGTAAGCGCTGGTGAACCAGTCGCCGAGCCCGCGCCGCGCCTCAGGCGAGCGGGCGCTCGCTGCGCGCGCCGTGGCGGGTCGCCGGTTTGGGGAGGTGGCGCGGGTCCGAACCGGCTGTGGCCGGTTCGAGGTCACTGGCGGGCGGAGGGCTCGAGCGACGGGGCAGCAGCAGCGGGCTGGCGAGGATGAGCAGTCCCGCGGCCGTGATCGCCGTGCGTGGACTGGTGGCGTCGGCGAGCAGCCCGCCGAGCGCGCTGAGGATGGCGATCGCGGCGCTGCTGCTGATGGACCAGGCAGACAGGGTGCGGGCGAGGCGGTCCTTGGGGGTGTGCTCGAGTCGGTAGGTGGCGAGTACCGGGTTGTACAGGCTCATGCTGATGATGATCGCGAGCTCGACGGCTATCACGGTCGCGAGGCCGGTGGCCCCAGGACGGACGAAGGCGAGGCCGATCAGCCAGACCGCGCGCAGCGTGCCGACGGTGCGCAGGATCCGGTGAGGGCCGTACCGGGCCACGACACGGCTGGCAAGGCGTGAACCGATGAGCCCGCCGACGCAGGGGGCGGCGAAGGCGAGGCCATACTGCCAGGGCGGGAACCCGAGCTCGCGAAGCAGCAACACGGCCAACAGGGGCTCGGTGGCCATGATGAGCCCACCGACGAGCAGGTTGTTGAGATAGAGCGCTCGCAGGCCGGGGTGGGTCAGAATGTGCCGCCAGCCGTCGAGCAGCTCGCCGGCCCGGAGCCGGTTCCCGTCGGTTTCTCGCGGGCGCTCTTCTCCGCCACGGACGGCGATGATCCCCAACGCGGAGAGCAGGTAGCTGAGAGCGTCGGCCACCACGGTGGTGACCGGCCCGAACTGGGCGACCGCCGCCCCACCCAGCGGCGGCCCGACCGCGATGGAGCTCCACGTCGTCGACTCGAACCGCGCGTTCGCCACCAGCAGGTCATCCGGCCGGACGAGGGACTTGAGGTAGGCACCGCTGGCCGCGCCGAAGGTGATCTTCGCGGTCGCGACCAGGGCGGAGACGGCGAGCAACTGGACGAAACCGAGCCGGCCGAGGGCATAGGCGACCGGGATCGTCATCAGGGCCGCGAACCGGGCCAGATCCATCGCGATCATCACCGGCCGCTTGCGATGGAACTCCACCCACGGCCCGAGCGGCACCGCGATCAGCGCGCCGACCGCCGGTCCCACCGCGGACAGCGCGGACACCTGGGCGGGGCCGGCGTGCAGCACCAGCACCGCGATCAGCGGGAGCGCGCCGAACCCGAGCCCAGAGCCATAGGCGCTGACGGCGTACGCGGCCCACAGCCATCCGAACCGCCGGCCCAGGGACCGTCTGGCCACCAGCCTTCACGCCTTCCGCTTCCGACAGCCCGCCGTTGACCGCCTGGATCCAGGCAAACGGATCCATACGGGAGGTCCAGTGTGCTCGGGACCCTCGATCGCGGTGGGTCGCTGTAGCCGGCCGGGCCGGGGCCCGTGGCGTCGTCGCCGCGGCCCGGGCCGGGCCCCCCCCCCCCGGCGCCCCCCCCCCGCCCCCCCCCACGACGGTTTCGCGGCAGTTGGGGTCTGAGAACAACGCCAGGAATTTTGTTCGGCGGCGCCTCAACGTCATGTCGT